>NZ_JALBGV010000014.1 GCF_023006505.1 Neorhizobium sp. SHOUNA12A | reverse complement strand
AACCCCGTCGAGCGCGAGACCTGGCGCGTGGCGCGGGACGTCGCACGCGGCCACGTTTCCTCCGAGGCTGCCGAACGTGATTACGGCGTCGTCATCCGCGACGGCATGGTGGACGAGGCTGAAACCGAAAAGGTGAGAGCCGCTCGGACCGCCCCGACCGGACACTTTCACTATGGCCCCGAGCGCGAAGGTTACGAGGCGCAATGGACGCCGGAGGCCTACGACCTGCTGACCGACCTGCTGCAGGGCCTTCCCATCCATTGGCGCTTCTTCACCAAGACGGAGATCTTCCGCCGGATGAAGGGACGGGTTGGCGCCGAAGGCGTGGCCGCCGCGTTCGCGGATGTGCGCGCTCGCTTCACGAACATGCCAAGCCCCGAGGCGCGGAAAGAGGCTGCCGAATGACATCCGGATTGCCGCCTGCCGTTCTCGGGGGCCGAATTGTCCGCCTTGCCGAAAAGGGGAGGCCGCAGGTTCGGTTCCGGCTGGATGGCGCCGATTGCCAGGCACTGGCCGGCGACACGGTGCTCACCGCCGTCCTGGTCTGCGGACCTGCCGTGCGGCAGTCGGAATTCGGCCGAGAGAAACGGGCGGGCTTCTGTCTGATGGGAGCCTGCCAGGATTGCTGGATATGGCAGGAGGACGGCTGCCGGCTGCGGGCCTGTTCGACAATGGTCGCCGAGGGCATGCAATTGCGGACCGTGCCGCCGGAAACATGGCCATGACGGCACCGGGCGCTGAAAAGGTGGTGATCGTCGGCGCCGGCCCGGCCGGTATCCGCGCCGCAGAGCGTCTGGTGCAGGCCGGGGTCAAACCGATAGTCATTGACGAGGGCACCAAAGCGGGTGGCCAGATCTATCGGCGCCCGCCACGGGGCTTCGTGCGATCGCCGGAACAGCTCTACGGACCGGAAGCTCGCAAGGCCGTGGCACTCCATACGGTGTTCGACCGCATGATTGCCGCCGGGCAGATCGACTATCATCCGCAAAGTTCGGTCATGACGATCGCCGACCATTTTCTGCAGGCGCTGACGCCCGCCGGCCGCAAGGATTTCACCTACGACCGCCTGATCCTTGCCACCGGCGCCATGGATCGCCTGGCGCCGATCCCCGGCTGGCAGGCGCCGGGTGTCTACAGCCTCGGGGCGGCACAGATCGCCCTGAAGGCGCAGGGCGTCGCCCTCGGCAGCCGGATCATTCTTGCCGGTTCCGGGCCGCTGCTGACACTCGTCGCGACCCAGTTGCTGAAAGCCGGCGCCAAAATCGCCGCGATCCTCGACACCTCCTCGATCAGCGACCAGGCAGCAGGTCTTCCGGGCATGCTGGTAAGGCCGGTCCTTGTCCTGCGTGGACTGCGGATGCGAGCAAAGCTCGGTCGGCTTTATCATGCCGGTGTGACCTTGGACCGGATCGAAACCGACGAACGCGGCCCCGTCGGCCTGTGCTGGCGCGATGCTCGCGGTCGGGCGCATGTGACGGCATGCGACATGGTCGGCCTTGGCTGGCACCTGCGCGCCGAAACGCAGCTCGCGGGCCTGGCAGGCTGCATGTTCGACTACGACGAAAGCTGGTCGCAATGGCTGCCCCGGACCGACCGGATGGGCAGGGCGGCCGAGGGACTTTATCTGGCCGGGGATGATGTGAGAATTCTCGGCGCCGACGCGGCGGAGGTGGCCGGTCGGCTTGCCGCGACCGCCTGCCTTGCCGATATGGGTCTTCCTTCGGCGGACGCAACGTCGGATCTGCGCCGATTGCGCCGCTACGAACGTTTTGGCCGCGCCATTGCCCGCGCCTTTCCCTGGCCGGGCGAAATGGTCCGCGCCGTTCCGGACGAGACGGTCGTCTGCCGTTGCGAAGGGGTGACGGCAGGTCAGTTGCGCGAGAGCGTCGTTTACGGCGGTGGCGAAGCCAATCGGGTCAAATCGCTGGCGCGCGTCGGAATGGGCCGCTGCCAAGGGCGTTACTGTCAGCTCGCCGGCGCCGAGCTGATCGCTGAAAAGGCCGGTATCCAGGTCTGTGATGCGGGCCGGCTCCGCGAACAGGCCCCCGCCAGACCCCTGCCGATCGGTGAATGGGTTCGCGATGCCTGACCGGCTCGGCCGAGATGCCTAAGATTCCAAACCACCGGCCTTCAGGACGCTGGCACAGGCCTCCCGAAGATCGTCGCGCATGGCGAGATGGCTTCCCGTCAACGGGCGGTCCCGGCTGGTGAGCAAGGCGATCGGCACGGAAATCTTCTGCTGCAGCGGCCGAAGGACAAGCCCCGGAAACTGCTGCCATGGCAGGAGCCGATCGACGATTGCGACACCAAAGCCGTCGCGAACGAAGGGCAGGGCGGTAATCGAGATATCGATCTCGATCGCCGGGTTGAATATTTGCTTTTCCGCGGCCGCGGCGCTGATCAGAAGCCGGCCCGGCAGCGTGCCGGCCCGGTAGGAGATCAAAGTCTCGTTCTGTAGGTCGGCAAAACCGATCCGATCCAGTTCGGCCAGCCGATGGTGTTCAGGGACGATGCAGACAAGTTGCGTGTGCCCGAGTGTCTCCACGTCGATACCCGGACGGGCCGTGTTGTTCATCACGATTCCGAGCGGCGCGTCGCCGTCGCGGATCATGTCGACGACGTTGACCAGCGGGGCGATCAGCGAGCGCACGACGATATCAGGATGGGCCGCACGGAACGACAGAAGCGCCTTGGGTACGATCGACATCGCCGGCGGTGCTGACGCGGCGATCCGGATCAGCCCGGTGCGGCCGAAACGCATGTCCGTGGTGCGTCGGCGAAGGGCACTGAGTTCGGAAAAAATCCGCTCGCATTCCGGATAAAGCTCTTCGGCCTCCCGGGTTGGAACCAGCTTTCCGCGGAGCCGGTTGAAAAGCTTGAAGCCCAGCTGGTCCTCGGCATGCAGCAGGATCTGGCTGAGCGCCGGCTGCGATATGTTGAGCATCGCCGCAGCACCGGTCACCGTCCCGGTCCGCATGAGCATGCAGAATACCTCGAGCTGGCGTGCCTGCATCCGGGTCACCGTGTCCTTTGGTTCGCGGGTTTCACTCTAGTCCATAGGCCCCAAGATCAGAAATCCGCCACCTTGCCCCAGGCGGACGTCTCGAAACGCTTCGGACGATACGGAAGCGGATCGACGATTGGAGTGGCGGCGGTGACGATGTCGGCGATCAGGTGGCCGGCGCCGGGTCCGATACCAAAACCGTGGCCGCTGAACCCCGCAGCCAGGATGAAACCCGGAACGCTCGCGACTTCGCCGATCGCCGGAACCCCGTCCGGCGTCGAATCGATATAACCGGCCCAGCTCGCAGTGATGCGGCGCCCGCCGATCGCCGGCAGCAATTCGACGGCGCGCTCATATGTCAGCTTGATCGTGCTCGCGTCGACGGCCGGATCGAGGATGCGCATATGCTCCATCGGCGTCGGTCGGTCGAGCTGCCAGCGGGCCATGCCTTCGTGGCCGCTGCGCAGACCTTCGAGGCCGCCGGGCGACAGGCTGCGCCAGCGGCGCATGAACATCGGCAGGAACTGTGCCGCGAAACGCATGGTCTGGGCCGTCAGGTCGATCCGTCCACGCCCGCTGATGGCGAGCGTGTGGCCGCCGTCACCGCGGCGGGTTACCGAGACGCGGGCGGTATGGAGCGCGTCCGGCAGGTTTCCCTCACCGGGACCGACGGAGAGAATGGAGGAGCGGATCGAGGCTTGCGGGAAACGAATGCCGAGCTGGCGGCAGAAGGACGACGCCCAGGCGCCGCCAGCCAGGATGGCGACCTTGGTTCGGATCGTGCCGTGTTCGGTTACGACAGCCGAAAGCTTGCCGCCTTCCGTCTCGATGCCGCGCGCTGCGCAATTCTGGAGCACTGTCCCGCCCAGCTTCACGATCGCGCGGGCAACCGCCGGGGCGGCATTGGCGGGATCCGCCGTCCCGTCCGTCGGGGAGAACACGCCGCCCTTCCAGGTGCGGCCTGTCGCCTTGCCGCGCTCGGTCGCCTCGGCACTGTCGAGCATGTGGGTGGTGACGCCCACCGTGCCGGCGAAATCCCGCCAGCGCGCCCAGCCTGCCAGCTCTTCCTCGTTATCGCTGAGATAGAGGAGGCCGCAGCGCCGGAAGCCGGTATCCTCGCCGGTCTCGGCGGCGAAGCGTTCCCACAGGTCGAGGCTTTTGGTCGCCATCGGAAGTTCGCGCGCATCGCGGTTCTGCTGCCGGCACCAGCCCCAATTGCGGCTCGATTGCTCGGCGCCGATCCGCCCCTTTTCGATGAGCGCCACCTTCAGGCCGCGTCTGGCGAGATAATAAGCCGTGAAGACGCCGACGATACCGGCACCGATCACGACAGCGTCGGCGGAACGCGGCAATCCGGCATCGGTTTCGACGAGCGTGAGCGGTGCTGGCATGATATTCAATCTCCTGGGCGCAACCGGATCGATGCCTCAGCATAATGGCGCGGTCCGCGCCGAGGTTACCGCACACAGCCTTCGAACAGCACAAGATTCCGCCCTTAACCGATAATGCGATTTATTGTGCTGGCCGTCCCTGCGCAGAATGAAATAGACAAGAGAAGCCATAGTGTTAAAGTCGATCTCGAACTTTCGCGGCATAAAATGCTGCTGGCCTTGGGAGATGTCCACACGTGAAGCTTGATCGTATCGACATCAAGATCCTCTATGAGCTGCAGAAGAACGGCCGCATCACCAATGTCGAGCTTGCCGAACTGGTCAATCTTTCACCCAGCCCTTGCCTGATGCGCGTCAAGAAGCTTCAGCTGGAAGGTTATATCCAGGGCTATTCGGCCCAGATCAATATCGGCAAGCTTGGCCAGACCCTGACGGTCTTCACCGAGGTCACGCTCAAAAACCATCGCCAGATCGACTTCGCGCGGTTTCTCGCAGCCGTGGAGAAAGTCGACCAGGTGATCGAATGCCACCTGGTGTCGGGGGGATACGACTATATGCTCAAGTTCGTCACCGCCGGTATCGGCGAATATCAGACGATCATGGAACGGCTGACCGATATGGATATCGGCATCGACAAATATTTCAGCTTCGTTGTCCTGAAGTCGCCGATCGTCAAAGCGCATATGCCGCTTACCAGCCTGTTTCTGGTATAGCCGTACATGCTCCCAGCCAATAATTATTGTCCGCGGAAATGAGACGGCAATTGCCGCCTCAGCCGTGCACATAGGTTTTAACGAGCTCGGGATCACGCTCCAGGCCATCGAGCCAGCCTGGATCGAGCTTCGGCACGGACGAGAACAGCAGTTTCGAATAGGGGTGCTGCGGGATCTTTGAGATTGCAGGCGTGATTGCCTCGACCTTGCGGCCGTTATACATCACGACGATCTCGTCGCAGATCGCTTCGACAACCGACAGATCGTGGCTGATGAAGATGTAAGAGAGGGAAAGCTCCCGCTGCATTTCCTTCAGGAGATCGATGACAGCCGCAGCAACGACGGTGTCGAGGGCGGAGGTGATCTCGTCGCAGACGATCAGTTTCGGCTCGGCGGCGAGCGCTCGGGCAAAATTGACGCGCTGTTTCTGGCCGCCTGAGAGCTCGGCGGGGGTTCGGCTGCGAAGCGTCTTCGGCAGGCGGACCATGTCGAGAAGCGCGTCGATCCGAGCGTCCCGGACCTTGCCTTTCATGCCGTGGTAGAATTTCAGCGGCCGTCCGAGAATTTCCTCGATCGTTTTGGCCGGATTGAGCGAGGTGTCCGCATGCTGGAAGACGATCTGCAATTCGCGCAATTGCTCCCGGCTTCTCTGCCGGGCGGAGCGGGCAAGTTCGCGCCCGTCGAGGGTCAGTTGACCGGCTGATGCGGGCAGGATACCGGCAATCGAGCGAGCAAGCGTGGACTTGCCGCAGCCGGATTCACCGATGATGCCGAGATTGCGGCCTCGTTCCAGGGAGAGGCTTGCCTCCTGCACGGCCTTGACGAGCGGCAGACCGTCGGCCTGGATCGGGCCGTAGCCGGCGATCAGGCCATTGACCTTCAGGAGTGGCGCGTGTTCCCGCGCTGCAACAACGACGCTTTCGCCGCGAGATTTCGGTTCAAAGGCCGAAAGCAGCTCGCGCGTATAGGGATGCTTGGCATCGGACAGGATATCGGCGGTGCTGCCGACTTCCTGCACATCGCCGCCCCGCAGCACGACGATGCGATCGGCGATCTGTGCGACGACCGCCAGATCGTGGGACACATAGACGCCGGCAATGCCGCTTTTCTTCATCACGGCCTTGAAGGCCCGCAACACCTCGATCTGGGTTGTCACGTCGAGCGCGGTGGTCGGCTCGTCGAATATGACGAGCTTCGGATCGGCGATAAGCGCCATCGCGGCGGCAAGACGCTGCAACTGGCCACCGGAAACCTGATGCGGATAACGGTTGCCGATTTCCTCGGGATTGGGCAGCGAAAGCGCCCGAAACAGGGAAATTGCCTTCTCTCTGGCCTGCGCTAGCGGCATCAGCCGATGGATGCGCGTCACTTCGACGACTTGGTCGATGATGCGCTTCGACGGGTTGAATGCGGCCGCGGCGGACTGCGGCACATAGGAGACCTCGAGGCCGCGCACATGTGCGCGCTGACGCTCGCTCAGCGTCATCATGTCCTTGCCGGCCACCGTGATGCTGCCGCTCGAGATCCGACAGCCGGGGCGGGCATAACCCATGATCGTCAGCGCGATCGTCGTCTTGCCCGATCCGCTTTCACCGATCAGGGCGACGATTTCGCCGGGCGCGACATCGAGGTCGACGCCTTTGATAATCTCGATGCGGCGGCCCGCATCGGTCGTTGCCTCTACCCTCAGATCGCGGATTTCAACGAGATTTTCCATTCACGCGCTCCGATCGCGAATCTTCTTGGGCAGATTGTCGATCAGCAGGTTGACGCTGATGGTGAGGCTCGCAATCGCCAGCGAGGGAACGATGACGGCGGGCGCCCCGAATGGCAGGCCACCGATATTCTCGTGAACCAGCGCTCCCCAATCCGCATAAGGCGGCTGGACGCCGAGGCCGAGGAAGGAAAGCCCGGAGAGAAGGAGGACGATGAACACGAAGCGGATGCCGAAATCGGCAAGCAGCGGCCCCGTGATGTTCGGCAGGATTTCCGAAAAGACGACATAAGGAATGCCCTCGCCACGGGTCCGGGCAACCGTGATGTAATCCATCGTATTGACGTTTACGGCAAGCGACCGCGCAAACCGGTAGGCGCCGGGCGTGTAGATCACCGCGAGCATGATGATCAGCACGGGAAGCGACGACCCGACGGCGGCAGCGACGACCAGACCGGAAAGCTTGCTTGGAATTGAGTTGAGCGCGTCGAGCAACCGGCTCAGCAGCGTATCGAACCAGCCACCAATGACGGCAGCCGCCATGCCGAGCGCGGCACCACTGAAACACGCGAGACAGACGGCGGCAAGCGAGATGCCGACCGTGTAGCGGGCGCCCATGATGATGCGCGAGAACATGTCCCGGCCCAGATAGTCGGAGCCGAGAAGCAGTTTGCTGCTGATCGGGCCGAAATAGTCGTCGTCGATGATCTCGCCGACGGGATACGGAATGATATGGGGCGCGAGAAGGGCGATAACCGCCCAGAAGAGAATGATCGTAAAGCCGATCATCCCAACCCAGCTGAAACGATAACTTACTCTGCGGCCCAGTGTCGTGGACGTCGTCATGGTCAGCGCACCCTCGGATTGGCAAGGATTGCAACAATGTCGGCGAATGTGATGAGTGCGAGGTAGCCGACGCAGAAAATGATGGCGCAGGATTGAATGAGCGGGAGATCCCGGGTGGAGACGCCATCGACCATCAGCTTCGCGACGCCGGGATAGTTGAAGATCGTCTCGACGATGATGACGCCGCCGACCAGGTAGGAGAGCGAAAGCGCAATCGCATTGGCGATCGGGCCGACCGCGTTCGGCAGTGCGTGTAGCAGGACTGCACGCCAGCGTGACGCGCCCTTGAGGATCGCGGCCTCCACATAGGGGGTGTTGATCGTATCGATGACGGCGGCGCGGGTCATGCGGATCATCTGGGCCGAGACGACGAAGGTGAGCGTGAAGACCGGCATGGCGTAGATCTTCAGCACCTGCCAGAAGGATGTGACATCGCTGGTGAAAGACAATGCCGGCAGCCATTTGAGATAGACGGAGAACAAGAGCACGGCCGATGTCGCAATCATGAACTCGGGCACCGAGATGATGCCGATGGTCAGGACTGTGACGATGCGGTCGTAGACTGAGCCGCGAAACATCGCGGCGGTGATGCCAAGCGTCAGTGACAGGGGAACCGCAAAAAGAGTGACGATGCCGGCAAGGCGCATCGTGTTGACGAACCGCGCCCCAATCAGTTGTGCGACCGGTAAATTGTTGACATAGGAGGTCCCCAGATCTCCCTGCAGCAGGCCGATGAGCCATCGCCCGAAACGGAGGAAGGCCGGTTCGTCGAGATGCATTGCGGCCCTGAGGCCGGCAACGGCTTCCGGCGTCGCAGCCTGACCGAGCAGGATCGTGGCGGTATCGCCCGGAAGCATTGCCGTTGCGAAAAAGACCGCGAAGGACACGATCAGCAGCGTCAGGGCGGAACTGCCGAGACGGTTCGTGATGAGTCCAAGGACATAGGTGCGCAATAGGGTTTCCTTGCCTGAAAAGTTCGAGATAGCCGGCACCATCCGTGGACGAACCAGGGACAGTACTATCAGGCGCAACCGCGGCGGCAGAAGAAGCTTCCCCTGCCGCCAAGGGTCAAGCCTCAGGCGTCGAGCCAGACGTATTCGGCAAAAGCGTAACCCATCATGCCGCCGAGCGGGTTGGCTTCAAGCCCCTTCAATTTCCCCGAGATCGCATCCACGTTCGAAATGTAGACCGGGATGACCGTACCGGCTTCCTCGGAAATCATCACCTGCATCTGGCCGTAGATTTCCTTGCGCTTGGCCTCGTCGAGAAGACCGCGCGCTTCGACGAGCATATTATCGAATTTCTCCGACTTGTACTGACTTTCATTCCACGGCGCGTTGGAGGCGTAGAGAAGCGAAAACAGGATGTCCGGGGTTGGCCGTGGATTGATGTTGCCGAAGTGAACCGGTGCCTTCAGCCAATAGTTCGACCAGTAGCCGTCGGACGGAACGCGCTGAACATCGAACTTCATGCCGATCTCCGAGGCCGACTGCTGGACGATCGTCGCCATTTCCACCGCCGCGGTCGGCGCTTCCGACGTGATCATCGGGATGGACTGGCCGAGCAGGCCGGCCTTCTGGAAATGGAACTTCGCCTTGTCCGGATCGTAGGCTTTCGGTTTCAGTTCCGCATTATGATAGACGCTGGCCGGGGAGACCGGCTGGTCGTTTGCGATTTCGGCGAGGCCGCGCAAAACGGATTTCTGAATCTGCTGCCGGTTGATCAGATATTTCATGCCGGCCGCGAAATCGGCCTTGTCGCCGGGGGCGAGATCGAGACGGATGTTGAGGTCGGTATAATTGCCTGAGGTCGTCTGCGACAGCACGAAGCCGGGCTGGCTTTCCACCAGCTTCATCGAGCGCGGCTTGATCGACGCAGCCAGATGGATGTCTCCCGAAAGCAGAGCGTTGACGCGTGCGTTGTCGTCGCTGATGGCAAAGAACTCGAACGAATCGACATGGGCGCCGCCTGCCTTGAAGTAGTTGGGGTTCTTGGTGAAGATCGATTTCACCCCCGGCTGGAAGGTTTCCATCTTGAACGCGCCGGTACCGATGCCCTTCGAAAAGTCGGTCGTGCCGTCCTGCACGATCATGAAATGGTGCTGCGACAGGATGGTCGGCAAGTCGGCATTCGGGTTGGCCAGGGTAATCTCGACCGTCAGCGGATCGACGTCCTTGACGTCGGTGATCTGCTTGGCGATCGCGTTGACCTTGGAGCCGACGGCAGGATCGAGATGCCGCTTCAGCGAGAAGACGACGTCTTTCGACGACAGCGACTTGCCGTCGTGGAAGGTGACGCCGGAGCGAAGCTTGACGGTCCAGACCTTGGCGTCTCCACTCTTGATGCTTTCGGCGAGTTCCATCTGAACGCTGCCAGCCTTATCAAGGAAGGTCAGGCGATTGTAGATTGCGCAGCAGCGGACATAGTCGGTCGACAACGATGCCTTGGCTGGGTCAAGTGTATCGGCGGTCGACGACGACCAGCCTGCCGCCTTCAAATGCCCGCCTGACTTCGGGGCGGCCGCCACCGCGCTGGAAGCCCGGCCGAGGGTCAAGCCACCTGCGGAAAGTGCGACGCCACCCGCCAACAGCATCGTCAGCAGTTCGCGGCGGCTTGCGCCCCGGCGGATGGCGTTCTCGATCATTGCGTCGTCGGACGTGGTCCAGTTCGTGATCTTGTCGTTCATGTCATTCCCCTTTTCGCTGGTTGGCGGGCAACCCATCTTCCGTGGTTTGGCCCGATGCTTGAAAAATCGTGAATTCCGTCAGTTGCCGTGCGCGGTCCTCACGGCTTCGGCCAATCCGGCCATGGACGTGAAATGATAGTCGGGTTCCGTGAACTGCGACGGCTCGATCGTGCCGCCGTAGCCGGGCTGCGCATGGCGACGCTGGATCCAGCAATTCGTCATGCCGAGATCGCGGGAAACGCCGATGTCGTGATACTGGCTCTGGGCGACATGCAGGATGTCGCTCTTGTCGCCCCCATCCTTGGCAACGAAGTCGAACACCTTGTGGAAGAAGGCCGGATCGGGCTTTTCCGTACCGGTGTCGTCGGCAGTGAAGGCGGCATAGAACGGATTGCCGAGCGCGGCTGCGAAATAGTCGAAAGCCCAGCGGCGCGCATTGGTCATGGCGATCAGGCGATAACGCCTGCCAAGCTCAGCCATCGCCGCGGCACTGTCGGGGAAAGCCTTCCAGATCTTGGCGGAATCGCGCAGGCGAACGCCATAGGCCTCCTCTGCCGGCAGCCCGAGCTTCGGCGCAATCGCAAGATAGACGCGCACCAAGTCGTCGGGAAAAAGATCGGCGTCTCCGGAATACCGGGCGGCGCGATACAGGGAAAGCGCCTCTTCGCCGTCGATTGCGACATTGGCTTCGGCGGCGATGCCCTGCAGGCAGGACGTCAGACCGCCCTCGAAATCGATGAGCGTGCCGACCACGTCGAAGGTCATGTACTTGAATTCCGGAAGAGCTTTCGTCAATTCCATATCCCCAGTTGATGCTGCTGGCAGAACGCTGTCTGCGAAAGAATATGCTGTTCCCAACCTGGACCTTTTTCTATCAAAAATCCCGGATTTTCGGGGCTTCAAGGCCCTCGTTAGCGACAATAGTGACAGTTCGAGGGAATGGTTTTCGCCGAATCGGTAGGGCCGCCCGGCACAAAATTTCGAAAACGGGCTGCCGACGATATTTCAGCCGGCAGCGCCGAGGCCGGGTCAGCCCTTGACCGCGCGGCGGACGTCGGGATCTTCCAGCGTCTGATCCAGTGTCTTTGCGGTGCGTTCGATAATCGCGTCGATATCCGCCTCCGTGCAGCAGAGCGGCGGGGCATATCCAATGACGCCGTTGGCGAAGGCCCGGATCACCAGGCCGTTGTCCCAGGCGCGGTCGAATACCCGGCGGGCGGGCGCGGCTTCGGCCGGAAGCGGCGTTTTGGCTGCCTTATCCGTCACCAGCTCGATGGCCGCCAGCATGCCGCGACCTCGGACATCCCCGACCAGCGGGTGGGACTTGAGGCTTTCGAGACCTGCCATAAGCTGCGCACCGGCCTTGATGCCGTTTTCGAGCAGCCCGCCTTCGTAGAGCCTCAGCACCTCCAGACCCACGGCGGCGCTGACCGGGTGGGCCGAATAGGTGTAACCGTGCCCGACCGCCGAGGCACCGGCGCCATCGGCGATCACCTGGTAGACATGATCCGCCATCAGCACCGCGCCCATCGGAACATAACCCGAGGTCAGGCCTTTGGCCGTCGTCATGAAATCGGGGACGATGTCGTCCTCGCTGCAGGCGAACAGCGGCCCGGTGCGGCCGAAGCCGGTAATCACCTCGTCGGCGACGAACAGGATGCCGTATTCCTTGCAGAGGTTGCGGATCGCCTTCATCCAGCCCCTGGGCGGAACGATGACGCCGCCGGAACCCTGGATCGGCTCTGCATAGAAGGCCGCCACGCGATCGGCGCCGACCGCCTCGATCTTGGCCTTCAGCGCAGCAAGCGAGGTTTCGATGATCGATTTCGGATCCTCGCCGACCGGGTTACGATAGGGGTAAGGCGACGGAATCTTGTGCTGCCAGTCGAAGGGAATGCCGAAGCCCGCATGGAAGTTCGGCAATGCCGTCAGGCCGGCGCCGACCGTGGAGGAACCGTGGTAACCCTGCTCGATCGAAATGAACTGATCGCGCTGTGGCTGACCCTTGGCAATCCAGTAATAGCGGATGAAGCGGATCGTGCTGTCGACGGCGTCCGAGCCGCCGAGCGTGAAGTAGACATGATCGAGATCGCCCGGCGCGCGGTCGGCAAGCTCGGCGGCAAGCCGGATGGCCGGCTCGGAACCGAGGCCGAAATAGGCGGTCGCGTAGGGAAGCTCCCGCATCTGACGGGCCGCAGCCTCGACGATCGACTCATGCCCGTAACCGGCATTGACGCACCAGAGGCCGGCAAAGCCGTCTATCAGCTGGTGCCCTTGCGCATCGGTGACGGTCGCGCCCTTGCCCGAGGCGAGCACCCGCACGCCCTGCTTTTCATGGCCGCGATAGGACGCGACAGGATGGACGAGATGGGCGCGATCGAGTTCGATGAGGGAATTGCTGAGCATGGTCGTCTCCGGATCAGCCGAGGGCTTGGTTGGCCAGGGCAAAGGTGGTGAATGTCGAGGTGGCGGGACGGGCCACGACCGGGCGTGCCATTGCGATGCCGCCGCCCGCATGGGCGAGCGAATGTTCCGCCAGCCAGGCGGCGAGGCCGGCATCGCCGGTGTCGACCCTGAGGAAAGCACCGGACCTCCTGCTCATGAAATGGCTGACGAGTGCCTTGGCGTCCTCGAGATCCGTTGCGACGACGGGTCCGACGACTTCGCCGCGACCGAACGTCCTGATGCAGGCAAACCCCGCGATCTTGCCATTGCGGCGGATCACGGCGAACTCGCCGATTTCGGCAAGTTTTGCGATCAGCGCCGAACGGCCGACGCCGAAGGCGTTGCGATCGATGGCGGTAATCTCGGAGAGATCGGCAGCCATGGCGGCCTCGGTATCGGGAGGCGCCGGCACTTCGCCGAGGGTGCCCTGATGCTGGAAAACCGCGCCGGTCTTCCGGAAACCCAGCTTTTCATAAAGCGGCAGGCCGTCGGAGGTGGCGATCAGCCGAAGCGGCCGCTCGCCACCAAGTCTGAGGACGGCGTCCATCAGACGGCGTCCGACGCCACGGCCACGCAGGTTAGCGCCGACGATTACCATGTTGATGGTGGCGCAGTCATCGCCGTAGGGGGTCATCAATGCCGTGCCGACTACCTGGTCGGTCTCGTCCAACGCGACCACGCCCTGGCTCAGGTGCAGGGCGACCTGCCAGTCCTGCAGGCGGTGCGGCCAGCCGGCTTCGCGCGAAAGGTGGATGGCGCGATCCAGGTGCTCGATGCCGAAAGGTATGGTTTCGAAGTCCCCGACTGGCATGGACGATACTCTCCGTTTTGCGCTTCGAGTTTCGAGGGGAAGGGGCCGGACGATTATCCGAAGGCGGGGCCGGCGGCGGTATCTTTCGCCAAACCGGCGGCATGGGACCGCATCTTATGCCGCGCGTCCGCAATCAGGGTCGAAAAAAGCCTGGTCGTGGGCCGCCACGCCGGCCACGATCTGCAACCAAATGCCAAACCGGCGCCACGATACGAAACTTTCTGCTTCGGATAGGGGGAAATCAGTCGGCTCGGCTGCCCGAAGCGGCTTTATGATCATGTCGTCAACCGAAAGGCTCGATGGGCCATCACGCAAGGACCAAGCGCATGACTACCTTCCGCCCGAAATACATCACCTTCGACTGCTACGGCACGCTGACTAACTTCCAGATGGCCGAAGCTGCACGTGACCTCTATGGTGATCGTCTCGACGAGCCGCGCATGGTGAAGTTCATCAAGAATTTCGCAGCCTACCGGTTGGACGAGATCCTGGGCGACTGGAAACCTTATGCGGACGTCGTCCACAACTCGCTGGAACGCAGCTGCAAGGCGAATGGCGTCGCTTTCAAGGATGAAGACGCCAGGATGGTCTATGAGCGCGTGCCGACATGGGGTCCCCATGCGGATGTTCCTGCCGGTCTTGCCAAGGTCGCCAGGGAAATACCGCTCGTCATCCTCTCGAACGCGATGAACGACCAGATCCACTCAAACGTCGCAAAGCTCGGCGCGCCGTTCCACGCCGTCTATACGGCGGAACAGGCAAACGCCTACAAGCCGCGCTTTCAAGCCTTCGAATACATGTTCGATATGCTCGGCTGCGGCCCGGAAGACATTCTTCACTGCTCCTCGTCCTTCCGTTACGACCTGATGTCGGCACATGACCTCGGCATCAAGAACAAGGTCTGGGTCAACCGTGGTCACGAGCCGGCCAACCCCTTCTATGGCTATGTGGAAATCTCCGACATTTCCGGCCTGCCGGGCGTGGTCGGTCTCTAAGGAAGGCCGAAGCCAATGAAATATGTCTCCTACTGGCATGATACGGCACCCCGTTTTACGGGCGCCGTGGAAGGGCCGATCGAAGGTCACTACGACGTTGCCGTGGTCGGCGGCGGCTTTACCGGGCTCGGCGCGGCGCGGCAGCTCGCCATGGCCGGCGCGAAGGTTATCGTGCTGGAGGCGGAGACGGTCGGTTTCGGAGCGTCCGGCCGCAACGGCGGCCACCTGAACAACGGCCTTGCCCACAGCTATCTCTCGGCCAAGCAGGAGCTCGGCAAGGAGCGGGCGATTGCACTTTACAAGGCGCTCGACAGCTCGATCGACACCTTGGAAGCAATCATCGCCGAGGAGGGGATCGACTGCAACTTCCGCCGCGCCGGCAAACTGAAGCTTGCTTCCAAGCCGCAGCATTTCGAAGGGCTCGCCAGGAATTTCGAGGCGGTTCACGCGGAGGTCGATCCGGATACGGCGCTGCTGTCGCCCGAGGACCTCGCTCACGAGATCGGTTCACCTTTCCACGGCGCCATGCTGTCGAAGAAGAGCGCCATGATGCACATGGGACGCTACGTCGTCGGCCTCGCCGAAGCGGCAAAAAGGCGCGGAGCCATCATCGCCGAGAAGGCGACGGTCACCGATGTTTCGAAATCGGGCGGTCGCCATGTGCTGAAGACGGCCAAAGGCTCGGTCACGGCCGACAATGTCCTGATGGCAAGCGGCGCCTACACGACGCCGAATTTCGGTTATTTCCGCCGGCGGATCATGGCCGTCGGCAGTTTCATCATCGCGACGCGGCCGCTGACGGAGCAGGAAGTCGCCTCGACGATGCCAGGCAACCGCACCTGCGTCAACAGCATGAATATCGGCAACTACTGGCGCCTGTCGCCGGACAACCGGCTGATCTTCGGCGGCCGCGCGCGATTTTCGGCGACCTCCGACCAGCGTTCGGATGCCAGGAGCGGCGCAATCCTTCGCGATAGCCTGACCCGCATCTTTCCGCAGCTTTCCCATGTGGAGATCGACTATTGCTGGGGCGGTCTGGTGGACATCACCAAGGATCGTTACCCGCGGGCGGGCTTCCATGACGGGCTATGGTACGCCATGGGTTATTCCGGCCATGGTGCGCAGCTTGCAACCCATCTCGGCATGACGGTCGCAGACGCCATCCTCGGCCGGCCTGACAGAAACCCCGTCAAGGGGCTAGACTGGCCGGCAGTCCCGGGTCATTTCGGCAAACCGTGGTTCCTGCCGCTGGTCGGGCTTTATTACAAGATGCTCGACAAGGTCCAGTGACGGAACCCTTGCCATCGTCGAGAACAAAAAAGGTGGGGTTGCGATCGCAACCCCACCTTTTTTTGGATAAGCGTTCCGGGTGCGGAAACGGGCTCAGTTGAGCCCGCCGATATGGAAAGTCTTCACTTCCAGATATTCCTCGATCCCGAACTGCGAACCCTCGCGCCCCAGGCCCGACTGCTTGACGCCGCCGAACGGAGCGACCTCGGTCGAGATCAGGCCTGTATTCAGCCCGACCATCCCGAATTCCAGTGCCTCGCCGACACGCCAAGCCCGCTTGAGGCTTTCCGTATAGAAATAGGCGGCGAGCCCGAAGGGCGTGCCGTTGGCAATGGCGAGCGCTTCTTCCTCGGTCTCGAAACGGAAGAGCGGCGCGACCGGGCCAAACGTCTCTTCGCTGGCAAGCTGCATGTCGGTGGTGGCTCCGGTCAGCACGATCGGGGCCGTGTATTGGCCACCGGCCGGCAGATCGGCCTTGGCCGTGACGATCGTCGCGCCTTTGGCGAGCGCATCCTCGACATGGCGGTTGATCTTGGCGATTGCGGCATCGTTGATCATCGGGCCGATCGAAACACCCGGCTCGGTTCCGGGGCCGACCTTCATGGCATTCACCCGGGCGGTGAGCTTCTCGGCGAAGCGATCGTAAATGCCTGCCTGCACGAGAATGCGGTTGGCGCAGACGCAGGTCTGGCCGCCATTGCGGAATTTCGAAACGATCGCCCCTTCGATGGCAAGGTCGATATCCGCATCGTCGAAGACGATGAAGGGGGCGTTGCCGCCGAGTTCCAGCGACAGCCGCTTGATACTGTCGGCCGCGCCGCGCATCAGCAGCGAACCGACAGGCGTCGAGCCGGTAAACGAGATCTTCCGCACCGTCGTGTTGGCCATGATCTCGTTGCCGATTTCCTTCGGCATGCCGGTGACGATGTTGACGACGCCTGCCGGAATGCCGGCCATTTCCGCGAGAACGCCGAGCGCAAGTGCCGAATAAGGGGTGAATTCCGAAGGTTTCACCACGACGGTACAACCGGCGGCGAGCGCCGGCGCGATCTTGCGGGTGATCATAGCGTTCGGAAAATTCCAGGGCGTGATGATGCCGCAGACGCCGACCGGCTCCTTCAGGACGATGATGCGGCGATCGGGCGTCGGCGAGGGAATGGTCTGGCCGCCGATGCGGCGCGCCTCTTCCGCAAACCACTTGACGAAGGAGGCGCCGTAACGGATTTCACCGCGCGCCTCGTCGAGCGGTTTGCCCTGTTCGGTGGTCAGCATCAGCGCCAGATCTCCGAGATGTTCGATCATCAGGCCGTACCAGGTTTCAAGCAAGGCGGCGCGCTCTGCATGGGTACGCTTCTTCCAGGCCGGATAGGCCTTCTCGGCAGCCTCGATCGCCGCGCGTGTCTCGTCGCCTCCCATGTCGGGAACGGTGCCGATCACCTCTTGGCTCGCCGGATCGAAGACGTCGACGGTCTTGCAGGAGCGGGCGCCAACCCAGGTGCCGCCGATCAGACCTTCTTGCCGAAACAGGGAGGGGAGCTTCAAATTCCGCATATGTCCGTCCTCAAATACGATGTTAGAGCGCGGTGAGCAGCGCCGCAGTGATGATGTCCGTCCGGTCCTTGCCAGGAACCGTGCCGATGCCGTTTTCCGTGACCGCTTCGATCGCCGTCATGACGGCGGTCGCCGCATCCTTTTCGCCCAGATGATCGAGCATCATTGCGCCGGACCAGACCGTGGCGATCGGGTTGGCGATCCCGAGATGGGCGATATCGGGCGCCGAGCCATGCACCGGTTCGAACATCGAAGGCGCATTGCGCTCTGGGTTGATATTGGCCGAGGCGGCAAAACCGAGGCCGCCCTGAATGGCAGCACCGAGATCCGTCAGGATATCGCCGAACAGGTTGGAAGCAACCACGACGTCGAGCGTTTCCGGGGCCATCACCATGCGCGCCGCCATGGCGTCGATGTGATAGCTGGTGACCTCGACGTCAGGATATTCCGCTGAAAGCTGCCGGGTGACGTCGTCCCAGAACACCATCGAATATTTCTGGGCGTTCGACTTGGTCACCGAGGCCAGCTTGCCGCGCCGCGACCGGGCCTGTTCGAAGGCAAAGCGCAGGATGCGCTCAACGCCCTTGCGGGTAAAGATCGACGTCTCGACGGCAACTTCATCCGCCGTGCCCTGATGGATACGGCCGCCTGCGCCGGAATATTCGCCCTCGGTGTTCTCGCGGATGCAGAGAATGTCGAAGGCGGTCGTTTTCAGCGGTCCTTCGACGCCGGCCAGCAGGCGGTGAGGGCGGATGTTGGCGTATTGCACGAAACTCTTGCGGATCGGCAGCAGCAGGCCATGCAGCGACACCGAATCCGGCACTTCTGCCGGCCAGCCGACGGCACCAAGCAGGATCGCGTTAAAGCTGCGCAACGTTTCGATCCCGTCTGCCGGCATCATTGCGCCGGTTTGCTTGTAGAAGGCGCAGGACCAGGGAAATTCGGTGCCCTCAAGCGCAAAGCCGTGCGCTTTGGCCGCCTTCTGCAGCATCGACCATGCGGCCGCTGTCATGTCGCGGCCGATGCCGTCGCCGGGGATCAAGGCAATCCTGTATGATTTCATGTTTTTCGTCCTCAAAGACCGATCAAGACGCTCTTGCTCTTGCGGTTGGCGTGGAAAGCTTCCCGGCCGAGATCCTTGCCGATGCCGGACTGCTTGTAACCGCCGGTCGGCAGGATATGGTCGCGCGAGCGGCCGTAGCGGTTGACCCAGATGGTACCGGCCTGCAGCCGGCGGGTAAGGCGGATCGCCCGCGAAAGGTCACTGGTAAACAGGCCGGCGGCAAGCCCGTAGCTCGGATGATCGGCAAGCATCATGGCTTCTTCCTCATCCTCGAACGTCTGCAGCGTCAGAACAGGCCCGAAGATCTCCTCGATCACTGCCGGCGACGTCTGGTCGACGCCGGTGAGCAGGGTCGGGGAATAGAAATATCCGGGAGCGTCCATGGGGCGGCCACCCGTCAGGCATTCCGCCCCGGCTGCAACGGAGGCTGCGACAATGTCGCCAATGCGCTGGCGCTGCCTGTCGGAGATGATCGGCGAATACTGGCTCGCCGCATCCCAGGTGGGGCCGGGCACGACCTCTTTCATTTTCTTCAAGATTGCCTCGATCAGCGGCGCGGCGACGCTTTTTTCGACGATCAGGCGCGATCCGGCGACACATGCCTGGCCGGCATTGCCGATGATGCTGGTGGTCACCGCGGCTGCGGCCCGGTCGATATCGGCATCCGCGAAAACAAGCTGAGGGCTCTTGCCGCCGAGTTCCAGCGTCATCGGCTTGATGCCGGTGCGGGCGATGTTTTCCATGATCGCCGAGCCGGCGCGGGTGGACCCTGTAAAGCTTACCTTGGCGATATCGGGATGGCCGGTGATGGCGTTGCCGGTGGTCATGCCGTCGCCGAGCACGATGTTGATCAACCCGGCCGGTATGCCGGCACGCACGGCGAGCTCCGCCAGGCGGATTGTCGAGATCGACGTCATCTCGGACGGCTTCAGCACGACGGCATTGCCGGCGGCAAGCGCCGGACCGAGTTTCCATGCGGCCATGTTGATCGGGAAGTTCCAGGGCGTGATGGCGCCGACGACGCCATAGGGTTCCGTCATGATCATGCCGAGATTGCCGTCGTCGGTCGGCACCAGGTCGCTGCCTTCCTTGTCGGCGAATTCGGCGAAGAAGCGGATCTGCTCGGCCGATACGGCGATGTCACCCTCGACCAGGTGGCCGACCGGGCGGGTGGAAGAGACGGCTTCCAGCCTTGCAAGCGCCACGGCGTCCTGTTCGATGAGATCGGCCCAGCGATGCAGCACCTTCACACGCTCGCGCGGGCGAATGCCGCCCCAATTGCTTTGCTTCAGCGCCATCTTCGCCGTCTGTACCGCCTGGTCGACGAGATCCGCATCGGCGACGGGGCACTCGGCATAGGCCTTGCCGTCGGACGGCCGGTGCATTGCAATGACGCCTTCGGCCGCCACGAGGCGATCGCCGATGAAATGTCCCATCGGCAGGGCCAGGCTGTCGGGATCGAAACTCAGGCTCATCGGCTTATCTCCGGTCACTGGACGGCATATTACCGGATCGGTGGAACCGCTTGATCCGGTAGAGCGAAGGGCCGCAGCGGAAAAATCCGTTTTGGCGGTCAATCACGGCGTATTCTGCGGAGCGGCCCGGAAGCGGTTGCCGCGCCGCGGCCGCACCGATCAAGGGGTGACGGTGACGTAGACCTTGCGGACGGTCTCGATGGTTTTCCAGACGCCGATAAAACCCGGCTTCATGACGAAACTGTCGCCCGCCTTGTAGACAACGGGCTGGCCGCCTTCGGGGGTGAGTTCGACGATGCCGGACAGGATGTGGCAGAATTCGAAAGTCTGGCCCTTGATCGAATGTGTGACGCCGGGCGTCGCTTCCCAGACGCCGGTATGCACCAGTTCGCCATGGGCAGCGTCCTGCGCCCAGGTCTTGAACTGCGGATCGCCGGAGATCAGTCGGTCCGGTGCGGGAACGTTTTCGCGCGGTGCAAAGGACGGGTGAGGCTCGATGGTCTTGAGAAGCGACATGGGATTCCTTTCGAAGTTGAAGATTCAGTAGCCGCGCTGCCGATCGATCAAGCCAACCGGGTCGAGCCCGGCGCGAAGCCGCTTGATATTGTCGATGACGGCGCGCGCGGCGGTATGCGGCTGGGTAATGCTGGCAATATGCGGGGTCAGCAGGATGCGTGGGTGATGCCAGATGGGATGGCCGGGCGGCAGGGGTTCCGGGTCGGTGACGTCGATCACGGCGCCGGACAGGTGCCCGCTGTCGAGTGCCGCGAGAAGCGCGTCCTGGTCGAGCTGGGGACCACGTCCGACATGAACCAGTCCAGCGCCCGCCGGCAACCTGGCGAAAAGCTCCGCGTCGAGAAAACCGCGGGTCTCGTCGGTCAGCGGCAGGAGGCAGATCAGCACATCGGTCTCGGCAACCATGGTCTTCAGACCATCCTCGCCGGAGAAACACCTGACACCTTCAATCTCTCGCGCGGACCGACTCCAGCCGGACAAGGGAAAGCCGAAGGGTTTCAGCCGCTCAAGCACGGCCTGGCCGAGATTGCCAAGCCCCAGGACGCCGATACGGCGCTCTCCGGCCTGAGCCTGCGGCAGGACCTTCCAGACCTCCGCCTGCTGTTGCGCCAGATAGGCCGCTAGGTTGCGGTGGAGCGACAGGACGCCGAGGACCACATATTCCTGCATCATCCGCACGATGCCTTGTTCGACCATGCGCACGATCTTCACGTGGTCGGGCACGCTGGCGGTTCGGAACTGGTCGATACCGGCGCCGGTCGAAAACAGCACTTCGAGATTGCGGTAGCGCGCCAGATTTTCCGGCACTGTCCAGGTCATGAGATAGCGCACCCGTTCGGGGTCCACCGTCGCCGGATCCATGGAGAATGGCAGGTCCGGGATTTCCCGAGCAAAGGCATCCTGGAAAATCCGGCCGCGGGCCGCATCGGAATTGAAGAGGAATGTCATGGTCCGGATACGTTCCTGGTCATTGGAGTTCTGCGCGGCAATGCCGGCCAAGCGCTTCAATCATGGTCTGGCAGTCGTCGAGTTCGCTCGCCAGAATGAATTCATTGGGTTTATGGGCGCGGGCAATGTCGCCAGGTCCGCAAATGATCGCGTCTACGCCGGCGCGCTGGTAGAGACCTGCCTCCGTCCCGTAGCTGACCGCCGCCAGCGGCTCGATTCCCGTCAGATCTTGCAAAAGACCGGCGAGGGGCGAGGTTGGCGCCAGGAGCAGCGCCGGATAGGCGCTGAGAACCTGCCAATCGACGTCAAAGCCTTTGGTCGCCAGGGCTTCGGCAACCGCGCGCACCGGGGCGAGCAGCGCTTCGGGATCTACCGAAGAGATGGCGCGTGCTTCCAGTTCAAGGCTGCAGATTTCGGGAATGATGTTGACCGCCTGACCGCCGCTGATCGTGCCGATCGACAGCGAGGAATAGGGCGGCTCGAATTCGACCTCGAACGGTCCCCGGGAAAGACCGACGGCCGCGGCAACCGCAGCCTGCTGCACGTCCGTCATGGCATGGATCGCGTTGAGGCCGAGATCCGGCCGGGATGAGTGGCCCGAACGGCCCTTGAGCGTCACCCGGGCTGCCGCCTTTCCCTTGTGGGCCAGAATGGCGCGCATCCCACTCGGCTCCCCGATGATCGCGCCCAGCGGCGGGGCACACAGGTCCCGCAACCGTGCGAGAAGATGCGGCACGCCCCGGCAACCGGCTTCCTCGTCGTAGGAGAAGGCAAGGTGGATCGGGCGGGAAAGCGGACTTGCGAGAAGCACGGGCACGGCTGCCAGGGCGGCCGACAAGAACCCCTTCATATCGCTTGTTCCGCGCCCGTAGAGCCGGCCTTTCTCGTTCGTCAACGAAAAGGGATCGCTGCCCCAACCGGCCTCGGCGGCCGGAACCACGTCCATATGTCCGGACAGGATGTAGCCCGGCTGGTCGGCAGGACCGATCGTGGCAAAAAGATTGGCCCGGTCACCTTCCGGCCCCGGCAGGATATGCGTGGCGATCCCGAAGGATCTGAGATAGTCCGCAATCCATTCGACGATATTGCCGTTGGGCGTGCCGACGACCGAGGGAAAGCCGACCAGCTTCTCCAGGATGTCCAAAGCGCGCATCGACTGTTCCCGCCTCTCAAAGCCATGACCTCTTGGCCGCCACACCTTGCTTTTGCAGAGCATGCGAACCAATCCTGGCAGGCAAGGTTAGAGGCAGAAGAAACCGATGGCTGCCGAAAGTGGACGCGATACGGTCAAATCTTGTGTTCGGCTTCGCTTCAGCAGTGAAATGTTTCGCGGAATCTCGACTAACGTGACCTCCGGGATATCCGATCGGTGCGACCCGCAGGAGGATATTTCAACTCGGCTGGAAGAATGATGGATAGCGAATTACCAGAAACCTTGACTGTCGATAATTTCGAGATGTGCCTTGCCGACGTCTCGAATGTCGAAATCTCCAAGCTGCAGTCATTGTCAATTTCGGTGGGCTGGCCCCACCGGGCAGCCGACTGGCAGCATCTGCTCGACATCGGGAAAGGGTATGTCGCACTTGACGAGATCGGCCGCGTGGGAGCCTCGGGCATGTGGTTTCCCCATGGCGACGGTTTCGCCACGTTCGGGATGCTGATTACGTCGCCAAGGCTGCAGGCCAACGGCACGGCCAGGTGGCTGATGAAACGGATCATGGCAGACTGTGGCCGCAACCGTATTCGCCTTAACTCGACGCGGGAAGCTCGGCGCCTTTATGCTTCGCTGGGATTCGAGCCGAAGCAGACGGTTTATCAGTGCCAGGGCACGGCGATCGCGTCGATGTCACTTGCACCCCTGGAGGAAGGACTTGTTTTGAGACGGCTGGACCGCGGCGATCTGGAGGCGGTCATCGCCTTCGATACTCCGGCCTTCGGGACTGAGCGTCGCCTGCATCTCCAGCGATTGTTCGAGAGTTCGATCTGCTACGGTCTATACCAAGGCGCGCGGCTGCGTGCCTTTTCGATGCGTCGGCGCTTCGGACGAGGACATGTTGTCGGGCCGGTGGTCGCCGGCAACGACGAGGACGCCATCACCGTCACCTACCCGCATATCGCCGCCCATGCCGACGGGTTCCTGCGCCTCGATACGCATATCGACACTGGCCCGTTTGCAGCACTCGTCCAGCAGTGCGGGCTCGGTATCTACGCTACCCTCACGACGATGGTGACTGAAGGGACAGCCGGCTATGGTACCGGACAAAATGACAGCCCGAAAGTCTATGCCCTGGCCTCGCATTCGCTCGGGTGAGACTTCTTCTGATATCAGACATCACGCTGTGCGCTGCCAACACCATGTCGGATAGGCGGCCTACATCGCCGCAGCCGTTCCGCTGGGCCAGCGCTGCCGCACGACCCTGACGACTCTTCGTCGGTTCTCTGCTATCGGGTCTGTGTCGGAGGTTGTTTGTCGGTCCAGGATGGCGGCATCCCGACCTGAGAAGCCGCAAAGTCCACCAGACCGGGCGATCGGCCAAATTTTTCACACGCAGGATATTTCGGCTTTCCACCAAGTCCGGACTTGATTCTCTGCCCAGACGGGATCTTTGGGAGGCCCCTGAAGGGTGTCTTGCCGCTGACGAGCATCCTGGAAAAATCACTGCCGAAGCTCGCCGCGAGCGAATAGGCGTCCCCGATCTGCGACACGCGCGCACTGGTAGTCACGAAGTTTGCTCCCTTTGCCCATACCATCGCACCCACCTGCCTGCCGTCCCGTGTGGTTGCCTCGGCCTCTACGGAAAGGCCTCCAAGCCCCAAGGGCAGCCTCGGGACGGGCACCGGAACAACGAAGTTGGCTCCAAGCGACGTTGCAGTCGACAGGGCGGCCACCGTGGCATTGGTCGGCACGATGCGGGTGATGGTTGCGTGAACGACGAGGTCAGCATCCTCTTTTCGCTCCACGACGACGAAACGATCACTGACGCCGACACAGAGGGCGCGGCTGATCACATTCGCGACCAGGGCCTGATCGGAAGACTTCCTGACGGATAGTTCAGCGCTGCCTGAAACCTTCGTTGGTTCGATATAAACCGTTCTGTTGGACGCGAGATCAGTTGAAGCGACCCGATAATTCGCTTTGGTCATTCGCCCGTTGTTCGATGTCAAACTGTCGTAGGAGGCGAGCGAATTTGCCCGCTCGAGCGGCACGGCGGCGCACCCCCCAAGCGACAAAGCAAGGAAAGCGGGCGCAATCAGTCGATGACACGGCTTGATGCCTGCCAAGCCAAGGCGGGGATGTAACATTTGTTCTCCTGATGGGTGAGGAAACGGCCTGCACATACGGCTACCGCCACCGTGTTGTCTGTGTGGCTGTGAGCGTGTCGGCGAACGAAGGCCTATCTTTCCACAGGCTGCCGTTCTCCATTTCTGCATATCCAAGGTTGTAGACCGCGCGCATATAGTTGGTGTTGAATGGATCGGTCATGTTGTAGGCAACCTGCGTATCGATCGAGGCCACACGGAACCGAATGCCGTTCTTTTGGGCGTAGACGTAAGTGGCCACCAGCGCGCTACGTGTCTGTGCCTTGATGAGGGAGGAATTCGCCCGAGCCATGACTGTAAACGTGTTGTTCGTGGTGGTTGAAAATTCAGGCATCAGCGCGTTGTTGATGATAATGTACATGTTTAGCTTCACGCCCTTGGGCCACGCGACCTTGTCCGAATTGGCCATCCATCCCTCCGGAATCGTCAGGATTTGGGAGGCGGAGCCTCCGTCGGAGTGCATTTCCTCGAACGATTGGTCGCCTGAATTTGCTTTGATGAGCACCGCTGGATAAAGGCCGGGGATGCTTGCCGATGCGATGACGATATCGCGGAAAAGTTGTAGCGCGTCGGGCCGAGCGCTGTCGGCGATGGCGCCCATGTTCCAGACCACCGCTCTTTGGGAATCGAGGTTCGAGGTCAAAACAAGCAGGCGGCGTCCCTTGCGATGCTCCGCGGCGATTTTCGCCAATACATCCTGCGTCAAGTATCGTTCGACCATCGTCCTAAGCGGCTTCTGCTTCAGGAGGCTTGCGCCGAGAAGTCCCTGTGGCAGGAAATCGGCATCGACCAATTTCTTGGCGACGCCGCTCGTATATAAGTCGACGAGGATGTTGTCGTAGGCGGAACCGAGGAAGGCGTAGGGCGCGATCAGTGCGCCCGTGCTGACGCCGCTGACAATGTCGAATTCGGGTCGCTGCCCCCTATCCGACCAGGCCTTCAGCGCCCCGACGCTGAACGCGCCTCCGGCGCCTCCGCCCGACAACACAAGGTAGTTGACCTCCTTGTGTCTCGGAACCGGGAACCAGGCGCGTGTTTCAGGCAGGTTCCGGCTTGTATCCGCATAAATGCGGATATCGCCAAACCCGTGGATCCCGGCGGTCGCGGCAGCCTTCGGCCCATAGGGAATGCGGTCCGGCGCCATGCAGCCGGCAAGAAAAGCCAGCATGAAGATGGCTATCACTCGATGCACGGTTATAGCCTTGTACCGGGCGACTGTTTGGAGACGTTGAAATCTCTATCGACCATACCGCAGACATCATCCGCGGATGCGGCTTGCGGACGCCGTAATGTTCCGATCGTCCAATGCAGCGGCCTCACCAGATAACCTTTGAATTTCACTGTAATCTTCCTTCGCAATCGTATCTGGCTGTATTAATTCAGAATTTGTCGTTGCCTTTGGTTTTGTAATGTTAAGAATTGTTGGCCGCAGCGATCGGGTATCCGCCATCGGGTCGCCAGCAAGTTCATGGCGTGGCGGAGACCGGAATCCCGCAACAAAACTTCATCGATCGCCTTGGTTTCGTCCCTGTTTTGACATCGCCAGGTTGCTTGCCGCGGTTATCGATCGCGACAGCAAAACGGGAGGTCGCTATGACCCATGATGAGATGACGATTGCCGAGGTTCTGAAGGATCCTCTGATCCGACAAATGATGCGGGCAGACCGGGTGTCTTTGAGAGAGATGAAAAAACTGCTTCGGGAAGCGGAAGGCGGGCAGAGGCTTCTGAAGAAAATCCGTCCCTCGCCAGAGGCCGCCGGATCGGCGTGCGCGACTCCATCTGGCCGGCAATCCTTGCCGATGTTGCCGTCAATATCGTCAGCGGCCACAGGCTGATCGGAAACGCACCGAATTGGATCTTCGAGCGGTCTTTGTGATGATCAATCGCGAAGGCGAGGGCACCCTCGCCATGACCACCATGAAGGGTTTTGCCAACAGGTGGTCGATTACCTTTGCTTGACGGGGACCTCGTGAGCCAGCGTCTGCTCTCTTGCAACTGGCCCCTGGCTCCTCTGATGCGAAACAGCCTGCATCGGCGGCAATTGTATCGTCACTCGCAGACCATGCGGCACTATGTTTTCAAGTAGCAGTGAGCCACCGTGGCCTTTTACGATTTCGTCCGCAATCGAAAGGCCCAGTCCAAAGCCGCTGTTGGAATTTAGCGACCGGGCCTCGTCAACCTTGAAGAAGGGCTCCAGGACTTTCTCACGGAGCCCTTCTTCAAGGCCCGGGCCGTTATCGCTCACAATTATGACCGCTCCGCCTTGCGGGCTATTTCGCAATTCGACAGCTACCTTCGTGCGGAACCTTACCGCGTTCTCAGCGATATTGGTGATCGCGCGTATGAGAGCCTTTTGTTGACAGACGTATCCAAACCGCTCAGGTCCGCAGTAAATTACGTCATGCCCGAGATCACAAAATTCCGATGCGATCGTCCGCAGAAGGCTGGAAATATCAACCTTTCTAAGCGGTTCGGCTGTAACGGTGCTGCTTAAATACTGAAGGCTTTCCTCGATCATGGTGGTAAGGTTGTCAATATCCGCCAGCATCGCTTCCCTGGACGCGGGGTCCTTCGAACGCTCCACGCGCATTCGCAGTCGTGTCAGAGGCGTCCTTAGATCGTGGCTCACCGCCGTCAGCATCCGCGTGCGATCATCGACCATTTTACGGATACGGTGACGCATGTTGTTGAGAGCGGTCGCAAGCGTGCGAAGTTCCCTGGCGCCTTCGGCGGTGAATTGCTCTCCTTCGTTACCGTCGAGGCGCAGTCTCTTTGCCGCGTCGGCAAAGCGGACGAGAGGCGACGTGATCATGCGGCTTATATAGAGCACCAGGAGGAGCATCGGCAGCATCAGGATGCTGGCCTTGACGATGAACTCGGCGACTGCGCTGAGAGACGAGGGGGAAACATCGGCACCGGTAAACCCGATAACGAGAGCACGTTGCGCGTCAAGGCGCACCGCAATCGTGCTGTGTCCCTCGCCGTCCGACGTGTTCTCAAGAACCACCGCCTCAAAATCGGCAGGCAATACGTCCTGAAGCGCGTCCGAGCTGAGGTGATCATCCGTTTGGCGGGCCAATTCGCCACGGACGTCGCTCCATGGCAGAACCTTCAATTCGAGACTGCTTGAGGCGCTTGCCCTCACCAGATGCTCGATTTCGTCGTCATTTCTGGCGCTTCTGACTTGATGCACAAGCAGCTCGATTTGAGCGCCTTTGCCCATAAGCATTTTTTCATTCTGGAAAATGAATGGCTCAGGGAGAACAGCGATAAGACAAATAACGAGCAGCGGAACAATAGATGCGAACACCATGAATTGGGTTCGTATGGATGCCCTGCGCAAGCGGCCAATCATAGTGCTATCGCAACCTCCGGAGTGAAAACATATCCGCCCAGGCGCACCGTTTTAATGAATGTCGGCTCCTTGTAATTCGGTTCGATTTTCTGCCGGACACGACTGACATGGACATCAATGCTGCGTTCGACAGGTCCTGCAGAGCCTGCATGGGTACGGGCCAGTATTTCCTGGCGGTTCATGACCTGCCGGGGGTGCTGGCAAAACACCAGCAGCACATCAAATTCCGCCGTCGTGAGCGACACATGGAAACCGTCGCGGTCGGTCAATTCTCGCGTGACCGGATCAATCCGCCAACCCGCAAACGTCATAGGGGCCTGCTGTGGCTTGACCTGCGCTGAATACGACGACCGCCGCAGAAGCGCCTTTATCCTCGCCAGAAGTTCCCTGGATTTAAACGGTTTGGTGACGTAGTCATCGGCGCCCAGCTCCAGTCCGACAACCCTGTCTATTTCTTTCGTTCGCGCCGTCAGCATGAGGATGGGTATTGTATCAGACGACCTGATTCTTCTGCATATGCTGAAACCGTCCTCACCCGGCAGCATTCCATCCAGCACTATAAGGTCGAATTCCTTCTTCTTCAGGACACCGTCCATTTCAACCGCAGACCCGACCGCCTCTGCGGTATAACCCGCCTCCTTGATCAGATCGATCAGCATACTGGCGATATCCCGATCATCCTCGACGACCAGGATTCGGGCTGACCCTTGTACAAGAACATTGGATGCGACGTTATTCATAGGCTTGGCCATTTGTGCCGGAATCCCGATTATCAGTTAGCCCGTTTCGCAGCATGGTTGTCAGCAACAATTATGTTTAATTTTGTTTCTGCGGTTCCGCCACGGACTCTGAATCAATGGGTTCGTCAGCACTGGCGATCAGCCTCAATCCTCAGTTCATGGACCACGGCCTCGCGGCTGTCGTCTCTCCCGAAGCTTCGCTTTAGAAGCAGCAGGAAATCGTCGACAAAGGTGAAGATCACGGGGATGACGACGAGGCTGAGGACGGTTGAAGTCATCAGGCCGCCGATCACGACGATCGCCATCGGCTGACGGAAGCTTGCATCGCCGCCGCTGAGGCTCAGGGCCACGGGAAGCATGCCGCCGCCCATGGCGATCGTCGTCATGACGATCGGGCGGGCGCGCTTATGGCAGGCGTCGACCAGGGCGTCGAAGCGCGAGAGGCCGGCGCGTCGCGACATGATCGCGTACTCGACCAGCAGAATCGAATTCTTCGTCACCACGCCCATCAGCATGAGTAGGCCGATCAACACGGGCATGGAGAAGCTGGTTCCGGTCAGCACCAGCGGCAGCAGCGCGCCGCCGAGCGAAAGGGGAAGCGCCATCAGGATCGTCAACGGCTGGAAGAAGTCCTGGAAGAGCAATACCAGAACGGCATAGATGCAGAACACGCCGATCCCCATGGCGATGGCGAAGTTGTTGAAGAGTTCCGAGCTGCGCTCCAGTTCGCCCTGTTCGACGAGCCTGACGTCGTCCGGAAGGTTTTGCAGGGCGGGCAGCGCCTGCGCTTCGCGATAGACGTCGCCGAGGATACGGCCGTTGAGTTCGACCGATAGCGTAACGTTTCGCGAGCGGTCGATGCGGCTGATCTCGGACGGACTGCCCCCGATGCGGATGTCGGCGACCGAACCGAGATCGACGCTGCCCCTGGCACCGGCAACGCGGAGATCTGCAATATCGTCAAGCGTCGTTCGGTTGCCGGGATCGAACCGGACGCGGATGGAGAGCTGGCGCTGGGGCAGGTTGAGCTTGGCAAGCGAGGAGGAATAATCCCCGCTCGTGGCCACGCGAACCGCTTCGGAAATCGCTTCTGCCGTGACGCCGAGGGCGGCGGCGCGATTGAGGTCCGGGACGATCTGGACTTCCGGGGCCTGTAGGGAGGCGCTGGAGGTCACTGCGCCGATGCCTTGAAGGCCTCGCAGCTGTTCTTCGAGTGCTCCCGCCACGCGGTCGAGCGCTCCGGAATCGTCGCTGGCGAGTGTTATTTCCAGCGTCGTACCGCTGCCGCCCGTACCCACTTCGATCCTGACGCCCGGGAGAACCGCGATTGCCTGTCGGATGTCGTTTTCGATCTCGGCCTGCTTGCGGCTGCGTTCGCCGATCGTCTTCAAATCGACGACAAGCGAGGCGGTCGCTGTATCGGCGGTCGTCGAGGAATCGATCATGTCATCCGACGAGGCGCTCCCGACGGCGGAAAACACCCGCGTGACGTCCGGCAAACCGGAAACGATATCTGCCGCCCGCCGCGTCATGGCGTCCGTTTGTTCAATCGGGCTGCCGGGCTGAAGCGTCAGAGTGATCCTCGTCTGCGAATCGTCCGATGCGGGCAGGAAGCCGGCGCTGAGCATGCTAATCGTCGAAAGCGAGAGCCCGAGAAATATGCAGACGCCGAGGACCGTCAGCTTGCGATGGCGCAGGCAGGTTTTGACGACGGCCATGTAGGCGCACATGATCCGGCCATCCCTCTGCGCGACGGGATGCGCCTTCATCAGATAAGCGGCCATCATCGGCGTCAGCAGGCGTGCGACGACCAGTGAAGCGAGAACCGCTACCGCCGCTGTTATGCCGAACTGGCGGAAGATCAGGCCGGGAATACCGCTCATGAAAGCGGTCGGCAAAAAGACCGCGACGAGCGTCAAGGTCGTGGCGACAACGGCAAGGCCGATTTCATCGGCGGCCTCGAGCGCCGCTCCCTTCGGAGTTTTTCCCATTTGCAGGTGGCGCGCGATATTCTCGATCTCGACGATCGCATCGTCGATGAGGATGCCGACCACGAGCGAGAGGGCGAGCAGCGTCACTGTATTGAGGCTGAAATCCGCCAGATACATCACGAGAAAAGCCGGGACGACCGAGAGCGGCAGCGCCACCGCCGAAAGCAGGGTCGCCCGCCAGTCGCGCAGGAAGAGCCAAACCACCACGACCGCCAGGATTGCACCTTCATAGAGCATGCGCAGGGAGCCGTCGTAGTTTTCGATGATCGGCCCGACCGTGCTGTAGGCCTGGACGATCTCGACATCGGGGTTGGCTGCGGCAAAGTCCTGCATCGCCGCTTCGATGGCGGCCGCGACGCCGGTATCCGAAAAGCCATTGGATCGTTTCACCTCGACAGCGATCACGGGTTCGCCATCGAGATAGGCGATCGACGAGCGGTCGGCAAAGCTGTCCGTCACCGCGCCAATCTCGGTCAGCTGCACCAGCTCTCCGCTCGGAAGCGGGATTGCGAGCGCCTTCAGTTCTTCGACGGAGGATACCGCCCCAAGCGTGCGGATCCCCTGCTTGCCGCCGCCGATCTCAGCCCGGCCGCCCGATGTGTCCGACTGCACGGACTTGAGCTGCAAGGAAACGGTCGCAGCGCTGAGGCTGAGCGCGCTCATGATCTGGGGGTTGAGGTCGATATGAACTTCGCGCTTGATGCCACCGATCCGGCTGACCTCGCCGACGCCGGGTACGGAAAGCAGGGCCTTCGTCATGTCGTTGTCGACGAACCAGGAGAGTTCCGTCTCGTTGAGGCGGACGGAACGCACCGCGTAGGTGAGGAGCGTGGAGCCCTGCACTGTCACCTTGGTCACGCCCGGCGCCTGCATCTCGGAAGGCAGGTCTCCGCTCGCGCTATCGACGGCATTGCGCACCTCGTTCAGCGCTTCCTCACTATCCTTTCCCAACTGGAACGAGACATTGATGGTGACCGATCCGTCCGTGACCGTCGTCGTGATGTGATCGAGGAGGCTCAGCGATGCGAGCCTGTCTTCGATCTTGCGCGCGACTTCCGTTTCGAGCTGCGCCGGCGCGGCTCCTTCAAGCGAGGCGCTGATCTTGATCGTCGGCAGATCCATGTCGGGAAAGTTCTGTACCGCGAGCCGGTCGAATGCAATCAGGCCGCCGACGGTCAGCAGGATAAACAGCAGGATGGCGGGAACCGGATTGCGGATCGACCAGGCGGAGAAGTTCATCGCGATTCTCCCTTTTCGAGCTGGACGAGAGCATCACCCGTCACCCGGACGAAGGACTTGTCCGAAAGAAAAGCACCACCCGTCATCACGACGCCGGTCGAGCGGTTAAGGCCAGAGAGGATTTCCACTTCGCTGCCATTGCGGCGGCCGGTTTCCACACGAACGCGTGACGCGCGGTTGTCTGCATCCACGGTGAAGACGTAAGCGATGCCGTCACGCAGGACGAGCGCCGTCTCGGGCACGGTGAGCGCCGCCGTGATCTCAAGCTCGATCTGGCCGGTGACGTAAAGACCGATCGGCGGGCGGGCCTCCGCCGGCAACGCCACATAGGCGATCGCCCGTCCGGTATCGGTGCTGACCGTCGGTGCGACAAGCCGAACGGTGCCTTTTACACGTCGATCGCCAGGACCGACGATCGTGGCTGTCAGGCCTTGCCTGATGCGAGGCAAATAGCGTGCGGACACTTCCGCCTGCCATTCGACACGCTGTTGGCGGATCATGCGGAACAGTTCCGTGCCCGAGGAGACGACGGCGCCGAGCTGGGCCGAGCGGGACGTGATCAGTCCATCGTCCACTGCCAGAATAGTCGCCTTGGCCAGTTTGATCTTCTGGCTTTCCAGCAAGGCTTCGGCGGATTCCACCCCTGCCATCGCCGTCTGTTCGGCGATCAGGTATTCGTTGATCTTTTCATCCGACAGTACGCCGCTCCCTTGCACCTTGCGTGCCCGGTCGGCATTCGCCGTCGCCTTGGCGAGGTCCGCCCTGGCACTTGCCAAGGCGGCCTCCTGGCTACGCAGTTCTGCACGCACGGTTTCGTCGGCAAGCCGGACGAGGGGCTGACCCTTCGAAACGACCGATCCGACATCGACAAGGACGGCGGTTACGCGCAGGCCATCGATTTCCGCAGCGATGACCGCTTCATGCCAGGGTTTCAGCCAGCCGCTGGCCGGTACCGTTTCAGGCCATCGGCGTTCTGCAGGATTGGCGACGGCGACGGTAAGCGCTGCCGCCTTGTTCTGTTGCGCAAGCACAGGCTCCGCCGCGGAAGCAAGGTTCGCGCTCACGAAGAGGGCGAGAAGAAGAGTTGTCGGTCGCATCGGTTGAATCTGCTTTGCTGCACCCTACCGGACGCTTAGAACTTGTACCCGACCATCAGCATCGCTGACGGCTGTACGTCGTTCTGAACGATCGGACTATCCTTCGCATCGCCGGTCAGGAACCCGACCGCTGCCTGGCCACGGATAACCCAGTGTTCGGTCGCCATATATGTGACAGACGCCTCGATATCGAAGCGTTTCAAGCCAGCGCTTGCCTCATATTGCCGCAATCCCGATCTCGCAGACTGGGCAGCGGTTACCCCAAAATAGCTTTTCATGTAGTTGTCGTCGGCAAACGTTGCGGAAGCGCCAGCGGAAAGAATGAAACGATCGTAGTGATGCGAGACATTCGCACCGACCTGACCGAGAAGTCCGTCGCTCCCGCCGATCGTCTTGTCGACAGACGCATAAAATTCCATCGGTCCCCATTCATACGAGAGCTTCGTTCCGACGACAGCCCCAGCGTCGATGTCGCCAAGCCCTCTCAGGTGAGAGGAATCGTCTTCATCCCGCCCACCCCCGATGTCGTAACCGCCCTTCACCGTGAGCTTAAAACCGTTGGACTTCAGCACATCGACTTCCAGCCCGCCCGGATCGATCGTGACGCGATCACCGAAGGTTGCGGAAATCATGGGAATGGGGACCAGTTCGAACTCATCCGATCCTTCGAATTTCGGTGCATACATGGCTCCGGCGCCGACCATGACGTTCCAGTCGGAAAGCTTCTGGCGTATCCCGCCAAACCGTCCCTTGTCGAAGCTCGCGGTCGCGGGGATAGCAGCCTCTTCACCCTCGTAAGGGTCGGCAGCGCGTGCCTCGGCAAGGGGGCAAGCGACAACTGCGAGCCCCGCAGCGATGGCGACACGTCGCGGTCGGCTTAAGAAGGACTTGGTCAATGACATTCAAATTGGCTCCTGGGATCCGGTAGAGAGTTTTCGGCGTGCAGGCGTGAAAGCCCGACGCGCCGGCCTCTTGCGGAGCGCACTGTCCCAGACGACGCCGTTAACTTGGGTTTTGTGATGTTAAGAAATGTTGTCCCGGTCGATGCCGCTGGCCTGCAGGTGGCAGCACTCGCAACAAAATCAAACAAAACCAAACACACGCTTGCACCGGTAAAAGCTAGATTTTCTCATCTCCGTATGAGGAACTCGCTATGTCTATCGAAACAACTCACCCCAAGAGAATTCTTGTGTTTCTGCCCGTGGCGGCGGCCAATGCGATCGTCGCGAAACTGGCGAGCCATGGGCATGACTCCGTGGCGGTATCGACGTTTCCGGAGGCTTTTATTGCACTCCGTTCGGATCATTATTCCTTCGCCATAACGACACGACCGGAGATCGATCTCCTGCGCAATATCCGCTCCATACCAGTGGTCAATCTCGAGGTTTTCTTCCATACGGAGCCTTCCGGCGATGGTCCGCTGGTAACGTCAAAACGGTTCGACAGCAGCGCATTCATCAAACGGATCGAGTTTCTTGTTCAGCCTATGGCGACAAGAGTTGAACCCGCTGGCGCCGAGCGGGCAAAGAACGAAGCGGTGCGAGAACCTAAGACGCCCCGATGGTGGGTGGCGGTAAAGTCCATGTTGGGTTTGCCGCGCCGGCGAGAACGATTGAAGGATGTTCGATCCTAAGAGGCATCCAACCCGTCAGTGCAAATCAACACATTGACGGATTTGTCTTCGCGAGGTTTTTTCGCATCGGTAGCGCCTTCGACTTAAATCGGACGCAATCCCCTCGGCATTCGCAGAACATGACATCGTTCCGCCAGTTGGTCTCCGTCAGTCTTTCGGTTCTCGCGGGGTTAGCCGCCGCCGGTGCTCCGACAGGGGCCGAGGCCCATCCTCATATTTTCGTCGACGCGAAGTTCGAGGCGGTGGCGGGCGCGGACGGCAGCCTCGCGGAGGTGCGAGACACCTGGCGCTTCGATGAAGTCTTCTCCTCGTCGGTGCTCCTCGACTACGACAAGAACCGCAACAACACTCTCGATCCCGCGGAGGTGGCTGCGGTGGCCAAGACGGTTCAGGAATCCCTTGATCGGTACAACTACTACACAAACGTGACGATCAACGGCAAATCGTTGGCGCTGGCCAAGCCAGATGCCTTGCACGGCACCTACGAGAACGGCTACCTCACCCTGTCGTTCAGTCAAAAGCCAGTGCAAAAGACGCCATTGAAGGGATTGATCGTGTTCGGCGTCTTCGATCCGACCCTCTATACCGCGCTGGACTTTTCAGACGACGCGGCCCTGAAGACGTCAGGCAACAGTTTCGGCCACTGCGCGCGCAAAGTCGTCAGGCCGGATTCGAAGGAGATCCTGGCAGAAAACCAGGCGATGCTGACGACCATGTTCTTCAGCGACCCGATGGGAAGCGACTATTCGCAGATCGTTGCGACGAGGCTGGAGGTCCGCTGTTAAATCTTCCTCAACCATGATGGCCGACCTTCACAAATATCATTCCCGGAGAGTGTTCGTGAACCCGAAGCTCATACTTCTCAAGTATCTTGGATTTTTATCCGCTGTCGCCTGTCTATCCGCGCCTTCCGCATCCTTCGCCTCCGAAAGCGCGTCCCGGCTCCCGAATTGGCTGAACGCCCATGTCGGCGCCGGAAACGGCCAGATCGCGCCGATGGTGCTGGAAAGGGCACGTGCGCTTTATCAGGAAAAGCTGTCGCAAGGTAAGATCAAGAACGCCTGCTACTTCGCCATGGACGCTACGCGGCCGAACGACCTGACCGAAGGGCCTGCAGGGGGGCGGTTCTACATCATCTGTGAGGCTGAGCAGTCCTTTCGCGTAATTTCGTCGGGGCACGGCGGGGGCCGCAACCTGCCGGGCGTCGCAAACTTCACCAATGGACGGCAGTGCGCGAAGAACTTCGGCAATGCCCTCAACTCCAATCTGACCGCAGGCGGGGCCTATCTGACCAGCGAGATCAAGACCTCCTTCAAGGGCTACTACAGCGTTTCCCCAAAGCAGGAGACGGTCCTGACCAGGTCGTTCGTGCAGTTCGACGGCGTCGGAGAAACTGCGAACGCCAGGCAGCGCGCGATAGGCGGACATGCCTCGGCACTCGTCTCCGGCATCTGCATGATGAAGAAGCCGGATAGTCCCTACGCCAACCGCGACGGATATGTTCCCCGTGGCAAGCTGGTAACCTATGCGGGCGGCCGCAGTGATGGCTGCACCAGCTGGTCGCCATCGGAGACGCCCCAGGTGCTGTCGATGGTCAAGGACAATCCGACGACCCTCTACGTCTATCCGGAGTCAAAAGACATCGCGACTGTCTCCAAGGCACTGGCGACGGGCAAGGCACCGGAGAAATCAGGACATTACTGGAACGCCACGTGCCTGCAGGAGATCGGCGCGCCGAAGTTCTGGGCGAAGGAGACGCTGGAGCCGATCATCACCAAATACACCGAAGATCATCCTGCACCGCCGCCACGGCCGGTTCCGATATGTGAAGGCTTCCTTTGAGGTTCGACTGGACTGACCACACGAAACTCTGACTTCGCGCCTTCTACCTTGGCTTTGACCCAAGTGGATAAATAGGGCTAACATCCACATCAGCAGTGGCCTCTCTCTTGCGAGAGCGCTGCGCTCATGGAGATGCAGATGAGGCGCGCGCTTTTCCTCCTGAAACTGACGACGATCCTGATCGGGATGACCTATTCGGCGTCCGGCGCCTATGCAGGTCCCCAGTCGGTTCTTTGGAGCGCCTTGCGGCCTGCGGATCAATCGAGATTAGATGTCGCGTTACCAGGCATGGCGTCCAGTCGCTCCCAGGGCGAAACACTCGCGTGGCGTGACGAAAGCCGTGCAGTAGAGCTGACCGGGTTCATCCTGCCCGTCGATCAGGACGGCGATCTCGTCTACGAGTTCATGCTGGTGCCCTGGGCTGGAGCCTGCAGCCACAGCGCGGCTCCACCGCCGAACCAATTGGTCCATGTCGTAGCAGACGAGCCATTCCATCTTTCGAGGGTTTACGAGGTCGTCACCGTGACGGGGAACCTGCGACCCGGCTTGGACAAGGCCCAACTCTTCATCATGGACGGTGTGCGCGTCCTCGACTACGGCTACAGCATGAGCCATGCTGAGGTCGCGAGAGCGACCGATATCGCGGATCCCGACCTGAAGTCGATTTCACCGTTCGGCGTGCTTGCGCGATAAACGTTCGATCGGCTGGTGGTTCACGGCGCTGGTAATCGATCATCAGGAAACCAGACGAAAACGCAGTCACTCCTGGCCGTCGTCAAAAACCCGGTTCATCACGGAGACAGTCAATGCAACCGCTGTCCCCGGCCAGATCATCAGCATCGGGTGATCGAAGATGAACACACGATACTCGAACAGCATCGATCCCCAATCCGGCTTCGACGGGTCGGCCCCGAGACCGATGAAGGCGAGCGAGGCGTAGGCGACTGCGGCAAGTCCCGCTTGGTTGCCGACATAGGCGAACATCAGCGGCAGAGTATTCGGCAGAAGATGCCCGGTAATCATCCGTGCCGGCGCAACGCCGAGGCTCCTCGCTGCCAGCATGAACGGCTGGCCGAGCACCCGCTGACTGAGCGAATGCGCAAGCAGCGCATGCGGCCCGACGCAAGCCAAGCCGAGCGCCAGTCCGGCGCTGAGCGGCGACAGGCCGAAAATCGCCGCCGCCGTCAGTGCGACGATGAGCGTCGGCATCATGATGAAGAACTCGCAGAAGCGCAGGATCACCTTCTCGCGCCAGCCACCAAGGACGGCGGCGGCGGTGCCCAGCAGGGTGCCAAACAAAAAACCGATGGCGCCGACCGAGAGGATGACGCAGGCAGTCCGCCATCCGCCGGCCATGATCCGCGACAGAAGATCGCGACCGAGATGATCGGTACCGAGCAGATGGCTGGCGGTCATGCCGGAATGACGGGCAAGCATGTCCACCGTATCGGGATCATATGGCTGCCAAAAACCACCGACACACAAAAAGACGGCGAGCGCCGCAAGCACGGTCAACCGGGGCATCGGGCGAGACGCGGATCGAGAAGGCGCATGGCGAGATTGGCGCTGGCATTCAATACAAGCATCCAGACGGCAATGACCATAACATAGGCCTGCAGCACCATCTGGTCGCGCGCCGCGATGCTTTGAACAAGGAACTGGCTGATGCCGGCAAGGCCAAAGAGAATTTCCATGGTCGCGGTGCTGCCGATCACCCAGCCTGCTTCGGAACGGAGCGCCGACAGCAGGGCGTAGAGAGCGCTGCGGTGGCCGTGCCGCCAGAGCGCCTGGCGTTCCGAAAGGCCTTTGGCAAGCGCCGTGCGAAAATGCGCCTGCCCGGCGGTTTCCTTCAGGTCGCGCCGATAGACGCGGGAGAGAACGGCAACCGAATGCAGCGCGATCAGCAGGACGGGCAGGACGATTGCCGTCCAATCATTGGCGAAGGGTCTGACCCAGCGCAACTGCACACCGAGGACCCAGAGAAGGACAAGGCCCAGCCAGAAGGCCGGCACTGCCTGGACGAAGACCGACAGAGCCCGGCTCATCCGATCGGCAACACTCCCGGGATAGGCCGCTGAGAAGAACCCGAGCGGAATTGCCAGCGCGATCGCCAGCGCCAGGCCGGCGAGACCGAGCGACAGCGAAACCGGCAGCCGTTCAACGAATTCGGCAAGTACGGGCTCTCCAGTCCGAAACGAACGGCCCCAATCTCCGCCGAGGAAATCTGCCAGCCAATGGAGATAGCGAAGCGGCACGGGCTGATCGAGGCCCCACTCCGCCCTCAACGCCGCGACGGTCTCATCCGTCGCCGGCAGGCTCCAGACGCGAATGGCGATCGCAACCGGATCGGCCGGCATCAATGTTATGACCGAGAAAGAGGCGAGCGAAATCACCAGCAGCCCCGCTATCGATTGCATGCCGAACCTGACCAGTCCCATCACGTGGCCCTACTCCGTCTCGCCGATATCGGCGCGCAGCACGTGGTAGTCGGATCCCCACGGCTCATAGTTCTTCAGCCGCTTCGACAGGCCGACATACCAGACGGGCGACACCAGGAAAGAGGCGGGCGCATCGTCGAACAGCTTCTGCTGGGCATCCAGCGCAATCGCCACCCGCTTTGCCGGATCGCCTTCGGTCGCAAATCGATCGAGGATCGCGTCGAAGTCGGGTGAAGCATATTTCGCATAGTTCAGCGAAGCGCCGCTTCTCAGCATCGAGTTCAGGAAGAAGGCGGCATCGCCGCTCGGGGCAGTGTGCTGCGCCCAGAGCGCGATGTCGAAGTCCCCGGCCGCAGCCATCTGCTGGATGTTTTCCACCACCTGCGTATCGATGGCGATGCCGATCTTTGCGAGTTCCGCCTTGACCACCGGCAGCATGGTGACAAGATCAGGACGCTGCGGATAGGTTATGACCAGCAGACGCAGCGGCTTGCCGCCTTTTTCGCGCATGCCGCCGCTGCCTTTTGCCCAGCCGGCTTCGTCGAGAAGCGCTGCGGCCTTGGCAGGGTCGGTCGGGCGTGCCTCTCTGCCCGCAAAGGGGAAATAGGAGGCGTAGGCACCTGTGGCCGGTTCGCCGCCGTTGATCGCGGTGGCAAGCTCCTTGCGGTCGAAGGCCAGATCGATCGCCTGGCGCACCTTCACATCATCCATCGGCGGCCGGGCAGTGTTGAAAAAAGCGAGATACTGGTATCCGACCGGGAACGACTTGATTGCCAGATCAGGGTTTGTCTGGAGCCGGCTCACGACTTCCGACGGCAAGCCGAAAGCCAAATCGAGCTCGCCGGCCTCCAGCGCCAGCGTCAGGGTCTGGGCATCACCGAACTTGCGGAAATTAACCGGCGAACGCTTGTCGGCGCCGGCGAAATGCACGTTGGGCTCCAGCGTGATCGAGGCATCCGTCTTGAAGGCGGAGATCCGGTAAGGACCGCTGAAGACGGCGTTGCCGGCCGAGGTGGGTTTGTAGGCGATCAGCGGCCATTCGGCGAAGAGCGCCTGGATGAAAGGCACCGGCTTTTCGGTTGTCACCTTCAGCGTCAGGTCATCGGCCGCCTCGAATGTCAGCTTGCCACCGGTGGCGAGCGCCGCCTTGTTGCTGGCGAATGTGTTGTCGAAGCCCGCCGCCAGCGCTTTGGCTGTCACCGGCGTGCCGTCGGAAAACAGGCGGCCGTGTTTCAGGGTCACGGTCCAGGTCAGGTCGCCGGTGCGCTGCGCCTTTTCGGCCAGTTCAGGCACGAGCTTGCCGTCCCGATCGACGGTGAAGAGGTTCTCGCCGACCCCGTGGCTGACCAGCGCCCAGCCGTTCGAGCCCTTGGCCGGATCCGTGCCATTGGTGATGTAGGTGGCGCCGACGCGAACCGGCTCGGCAGCGAAGACAGTGCCTGCGGTGACAAAGATGGCGGCACTGAGCCAGGCGGCGGCCAGGCGCGATAGAGTGTGCGACGTCAATTCTCTTTCCTCTTGTTCTGTTCGGATGGGGTGCGAAGCCGCTGCTTGCGGCCCGTTGGGTGATAGGCGAAGTCCTCGACGATCCCACCGCCGAGCAGGTGCTCGCCGATGATCCGGTCGATCGCATCTTCGTTGACGCCGCCGTAATAGGTTCCTTCCGGAAATACCTGCAGCACGGGCGCCAGATTGCAGGGGCCGAGACAGGTGGATTTTGCGGTCATCGTGCCGTCGCCGGCAGTGCGCAGTTTCTGCCGCTCCTGCTGGTTGCGCAGATGTCCCCAGATCACATCGGCTCCAGCCGCGTTGCAGGGACCGCCCTGGCAGACGAGCACGCGACGTTTCTGGGCCGGCACGAGCGATCCCTCGGCAACGGGCGGCGTGTCGGTCTGCGGCACGTCCAGTGCTTCGGCGGTTTCGAGCAGTTCGCCTATCAGCCGCGCCATCAACGTGCTCGAGGCGATATCCCGGGTGATCGAAAGGGCCGGCCAGCGCCGGCTATCGACCGCTTTCCAGCGCTTCAGCGATTTCGTCAGCCAGATAAGGAAACTCGGCTCCATGGGCAGGACGAGCGGCACGATAACGACGGTTTCGACATCCTCGTCGAGCAGATCGGACAGCGCGTCGCGCAGGGAGGGGGTACCCTGTTCGGTAAAGGCGACCCGAACCGTTCCGGCTCCGGTCACGCCGGCTGCAAGTTTCGCGAGCCGTTGCATTTCCAGATGCGGCGATGCCGCAAAGGCGGATTTCGCAATCAGCAGGACGGCGCGCCCGGATACGTTCTGGGAAGATAATCCCTGTGTTTTCACTGCCTTCGTCTCACTCAAGGAGGAGGCAGCAAAAATGAAGGTTGCGGCAGGCACGGATAGCCCGACGGAACCGTCATTCCTGTGGCACACCCCGACCACGGAACTTCTATCGTCAGGCAGGTCTCCTGGCTCGCGGGTCAAAGCCTTCATCGTCCGTCTTCCCGGCATTGACTGCCAGTGACATGTTGGACGAACGGCTCACCGCTCACAGTTGCGGGACAGCTCCGGTTTTTACCGGATTCCCTCTTAGCTTCCATCGCGGGATGGAAGAACCTTGACGCCGCCAACCTACACTCCCTCTGCCGACTGTCAACGGCGCCGCTTCATGCCGCATCATCGCATCAATGCGATGCCCCGGAGCCGCCGACGGCAACGATCGTAAAGGGTTTTCCTTCGACGGGAATCGTACGGACCTCCTTCAGGCTTTCCGCATCGACGACGCGAACCAGCGAGTGCCGCGGATCGGTAATGACGATATGACCGTCCGCAACGGCAAGGCGCGGACGCGGATCACGCCAATGGCCGTCCTTGCTGTAGGGCTCGGTGACCTTGGCTTTGCGAACGATCTCGCCCTTGATCACGTCCAGCACATGAAGATCACCGTCCTCCGTCAGGATGTAGGCACTGCGCGGCGTTGCTGGGTCCAGCAGGAAGTCGACGCGGCGGGTGGGCAGGGCGATCAGCCGGAAGTGCTTCTCGCTGTCCGGATCGATCAGGACGATTTTGTCCTCGCCGTAGTTGCCGAGGAAGAACTGCATTGCCTTACCGCCAAGCAAGGTACCAGTCGAACCTTTCGGCATGTCAGATGGGTAAGCGAGCATTTCCAGTTTCGGTCCATCAAGTCCGCCAGGACGGGCGACAAGAACGCCTTCCTTGCAACCGAAGGCAGCCAGCCGGGCCGAAGTGGCTTCGCCGTGAAGATCGGTGCATTTCGCGACGTCGCCGAGCTGCCTGCCCGTCTCGTCAACGACGCGAAGTCCGACCCTCGGCGGCAGTTCGTCGGGCTTGGTTTCGACTTCAGTGTTTGGGACCGACACCAGCACGAAACGACCCATCGTCACCGCTACGCCGTGATGCGGCTTCGTCGTGTCGACTGTCTTCACGTCAGCCCTGCCTTCGAGAAGAGCCGTTTCGTCGATGATATCCGCCTTGCCGCCTCGATCGTAAAAGAGGATCGCATGGTCGTCATGTGGAACGACGTGGAAAGGACGCTTGCCCTCGAAAGTCACGGGCAACAGCCCCACCTCGGAAACCTCCAGGTCCCGATGCTCCCCGTGATCGGAGAAATCGATGCCAGTCTTGAGGACGTGCACGATGTCATGATCCGACTGCGTGGCGAATACGCTCCGGCCGGACGCGCTGGCGGTCAGCGCCGCAGGACCCTTGACGTCGTAGCGGCCGAGTTCCTTGCCGTTCTCGAAGTCGATGGCGCGGACGACTGGATTCGTATGATCGCCGACAAACAGGCGCCATGCCTCTTTCGTCTCATGATCATCATCGGCAAACGCTCCGGAAGCAGCAAAGATGAGGCCTGACGCGACAGCTGTCAGCAGACGGTTTCGAGTGAGAAAAGACGAGGCGGGTGACGGCCCTCGCTTGTCGATCCCGATCTCATCGACGGCGAACTTCTTTCCGTGCGGCTCCGTCAGGATGCGGTTGAGAAGCTTGGTTTTGCCAGCACCGAGATAGCCGGTCAAAACGGTCACCGGAGTTGGTTGAGATTTCTGCCGTGACATGACTTGTCTCCAGATTGACGGTAGCTTCGATCATTAGTTATTATGTTATAACATAACAAACGCGATCGTTGTCAATCCCCGAGAATGCGATGATCGACATTTGCCGGATCGCGATGCAGATCGAAACAAGACTGGCGGAGATGGACCGAGAGTGGGATGTCGAACGAACGCTGGAGACGAACGCTTCAACCGCCTTGGATGGCCGGGAGCTATCGAACTGTACTTTCCCGGACGATAAGCTCCCATTCGACGGGTGCGGTGTATGATTTGGCATCGTTGATCCGTGCGACGATCGCCTCGGCCGTCAGCTTGCCAATACGCTCGCGATCAGGGCGAACCGTCGTTAGGGAGGGACTAACGCAGCTCGCCGCCTCGTTGTCTCCAAATCCAACAACGCCGATATCTTGGGGAACGCGCCGGCCGAGTTTCCGCAGTGCCCGAAGCACGCCAAACGCAACGACATCGCTGTTGCAGGCGATTGCGTCGATCTCGGGATGGCGTTCCAGAAGCTCGGTTGCAAGCCGCTCCCCGAGTTCGGGGCTGCCGCCTTGCTGCGCCGTATGCTTGACGATGTCGGGGAGGCCGGCCGTCGCTGCCGCAGCTTCCAGCCCGCTCAAACGCTTCTGGGCGCGTTTATCGTTTTCGCGAACGCTGCCAACGAAGGCCAGGCGCCGATAACCCTGACCTATGAGATGGTTGGCTTGCGCTGCGCCGACACGTGCATGATCGAACCCAACGGCGGTATCAATCACTTCACCGCCCGTGTCCCACATCTCGATGATCGGGATGTCGGCTGCCTTGAGAAGCTCGACGACTTTCGGGGGATGGTCGACGCCGATGATGGCAACGGCCGCCGGCCGCCAGCTCAGGATGGACCGGACGAGACGCAGCTCCTGGTCGGCATTGTACCTTGTATTGGCGAGCATGACCTGCAGGTCATGCTCCAGCAAAGCTGATTGCAGCGTATCGATGATGTTGGCGAATTCGGAATAGTAGAGTGAGGTGACGACAACGCCAACAATGTCCGAGCGCGTGCCCGAAAGCCCGCCGGCGAGCCGGTTCGGCACGTAATTCAGCTCCTCCATCGCAGCATTGATCTGGCGGCGAAGTTCGATGCGGACCGTGTGCGGGGCGCGCAAGGCGCGCGAGACGGTATTGACTGAAACGCCCACCCGTTCGGCGATCGAAGCAAGGGTCGGGACGTTGCGGGCTACCTTGTCGGAAAGTTCAATCGTCATCTCAGCTCAAAAAAATCCCGTGAGTGATCGTTGCGTTAACGGTAACTTTATGCCATCTTTTTGAAATGGAGGCAAGCGAAAGAGGGACCGAAGTCGTTCTTTCGCCTGACACGGCAGGCGAAAGCCAGCTATCGGCGACGCGGAGGAGCAGTATATGGCTGAAAGGCCAAACATCATTCTGATCATGACGGACCAGCAGCGCTACGACTCGATATCGGCGCTCGGGTTCCCCTATGCCGTGACCCCCAATATTGATGGACTTGTCGAAAAAGGCGTGGCGCTTACCAATTGCCACGTCAATGCGCCAAGCTGCGTTCCCTCGCGCGCAAGCCTGTTTACCGGCTACTACCCGCATACGACGGGCGTTCTGGCCAACGGCCAGGCATGGCAGCGGACATGGGTCGAGCAGCTACGTGACGCCGGCTATCGCTGCGTCAACGTCGGCAAGATGCATACAATCCCCTACAATTCGGATTCCGGTTTCCACGAGCGCTACGTCGTGGAAAACAAGGATCGCTATATGGAAGGCCGCTGGTATTTCGACGAGTGGGACAAGGCGCTGGCCGCCAATGGCCTCGTCAAACAGCAGCGCGAACACTACCGTAAGCTCGACGACTATCGTGACAGGCTGGGCTGCTTCGACTGGAAACTGCCCGAGGCGCTGCATTCCGACGCCTTCGTCGGCAATATGGCGAAGTGGTGGGTCGAGACCTATCCGACGACCGAGCCGCTGTTCCTGCAGGTCGGTTTCCCCGGGCCGCATCCACCGTTCGATCCGCCGGCGCGCTATACCGAGCCGTATCTCAGGCGCAACGATCTGCCGCTGCCAAGGCCGACGAAAGAAGAGCTGCGCTCCCTCCATCAGGAGCTGAAGGACAAGCGCCAGCACGACGTGGAGGTCGATCACGACTCCGTCGTCTGGAGCCTCGACCCGTCTGAAGATCAGATGCAGCGGCTCTGGGCGCATTATCTTGGCAATGTCACGCTGATCGATGAAAAGGTCGGCGAACTGCTCGGTTCACTTCAGGAGCGCGGCTATCTCGAAGATGCCATCGTCATCTTCACCTCGGATCACGGCGAATGCCTGGGCGAGCATGGCCTGATCCAGAAATGGTCGATGTATGACGTCGTCACCCGCGTGCCGACCGTGATCTGGTCGACGGCCGGCCGGTTCGAAGGCGGCCGCACGGTCGACGGTCTCTGCCAGCTCTTCGACCTCGGCCCGACCATCCTCGAATATGCCGGCATTATGCCGCCGAAAACCTTCGAAGCAAAAAGCCTTAAGCCGGCGCTCGAAGGCAAGGACTGGGCGCCGCGCGACCACGTGTTCTGCGAACAGATCGGCGACGTGGCGATGGCCGGTGGCGTCGAGTTCATGACCGGCGTGAGGAGCGATCGGTGGAAGCTCGTCCACTTCAAGGGCTCTGAGGACGGACAACTGTTCGACCTCGAGAACGATCCGAAGGAGGTGAGGAACCTCTGGAGCGATCCGGCCCATACGGAACGGAAGCACGAGCTTCTGGATGTTATGCGCGACTGGCTGATCGAATCCAACTTCAAGACGCGTGACGTCATGGCGGGTGCGCGATGAGCCATCGATATTGCCGGGACAGATCAGCTTCCCGGAGGGAGACATGACCTTGTCCATCACAACGAGCGAAGAAAAGCCCGAGCCGGCCAGCCGGCCGTCTCTCATGTCCGGTTCGATCGCAATGTTGGCGGTCAACATCGCCGCCGTGGCCGTCGGCATCATTCTCTGGGCCGTCGTGACGTCACAGGGGGTGGTCGGCCTGCCGACGCCTCTTGCCGTGGCGAAGCAGGCGGTGATCCAGGCGCAGAACGGGCTTTTGTGGTCGGATGCGATTTCGAGCCTTGGCCGTGTCTTTACCGGCTTTGCGCTCGGCATCGCGGTGGCAATCCCTGTGGGCTTCCTGATGGGCTGGTATCGCATTGCCCGCGGCATCATTGAGCCTTACGTGCAGTTCTTCCGCACCATCCCGCCGCTTGCCATCATCCCCCTGGCGATCGTCACCATGGGCATCGATGAAACACCGAAGATCTTCGTCATTTTCCTGGCGTCCTTCCTGTCGAGCGTCGTGGCGACGTATCAGGGCGTCGTCAACGTCGATAGAACGCTGATCAACGCCGCACGCGTGCTTGGTGCCAACGACTTCACCATCTTCCGGCGGGTTATAGTGCCTGCCTCGTTGCCCTACATCATGGTCGGCGTCCGTATCGGTCTCGGGTCGTCCTGGGCGACCGTCGTCGCCGCCGAACTGATTGCCGCGCAATCGGGCCTTGGCTTCCGCATGCAGCAGGCGCAGCTTTACTACGATCTTCCGACGATTTTCGTCAGCCTCATCGCGATCGGCGTGCTCGGTCTCATCATGGACCGCATCGTTCAGACGACCGATAGCGTGCTGACCGCCTGGCAGGAAAAGCTATGAACACAAAAATCTCGTTCCAAAGCGTCACCAAGACTTTCAGCATCGCAGGGCAGACCTCCTTCAACGCGTTGCAGGGGCTCAACCTCGATATCGAGGATGGCGAGTTCATCACCGTGGTCGGCCCGTCCGGTTGCGGCAAGTCGACAGCCATGAATATCGCGGCGGGCCTTACCAATCCGTCGTCCGGACAGGTGCTGGTGGATAACGTGCCGGTCAAGGGACCGGGGCCTGAACGTGGCGTGATCTTCCAGCAATACGCGCTCTTTCCGTGGCTGACTGTTCGTCAGAACGTCGAGTTCGGCCTGCAGATTGCAGGTCACCCGAAGGCGGAGCGCGGCAAGATTGCGGACCATTTCATCGGCCTCGTGGGCTTGAGCGACTTCTCGAATTCCTTGCCGAAGACGCTTTCCGGCGGCATGAAGCAACGCTGCGCGATTGCGCGGGCCTATGCGGTCAATCCGAAGATATTGCTGATGGACGAGCCCTTCGGCGCATTGGATGCTTTGACCCGCGTGCAGCTTCAGGATCAGTTGCTAGCCACCTGGAGCAAGGAGCGGCGCACGGTGATGTTCATTACCCACGACGTCGACGAGGCCGTTTATCTGGGGAGCCGCGTCGTCGTCATGGCTGCCCGCCCGGGCCGGCTTCACAAAATAATTCCGGTTGATCTGCCCTATCCGCGCACCGAGGAGATGCGCCTTTCGCCCGAATTCTCGACATTGCGCAACGAGGTGTGGCGGTCGGTCTACCATCCGGCCGCGGCCTGAAGCTTTCAAAAACATCGGCTGTTACAGGGAGGAAATGAACATGCTGACGAGACGTAATCTGATGAAGACGACGGCGGTCGCCGCCGTGGCGAGCGCATTTTCCATCGGCGGAAAGGCAAGCGCCCAATCCGCTGACATGACCATCGGCTACATTGCCGACTTTCCCAATGCCAGTGTCCTGGCAATCGCTCAGGACCAGAAGCTCTGGGAAGCGGAAGGTATCACGCCGTCGGTCAAAGTTTTCACCAACGGCCCGATCCAGATCCAGGCGATGGGCGCCGGCAGCTTGAATTTCGGCACGATCGGCCCCGGAGCGCTCTGGCTGCCAGCGAGCGGCCGGGCCAAAGTGGTCGGCGTAAACGATATCGGATTTTCCGACCGCGTCATCGTGCAGGGCAATATCAGCACGATCAAGGATCTGAAAGGCAAGAAGGTCGGAGTGCCGCAGGGTACTTCCGGCGATATGATCCTCCGCATGACGCTCACCAAGGCCGGCATGACGGTCGGCGACATTCAGGTCGTGCCGATGGATCCTGCAACGATCGTTTCCGCGTTCACGTCAAAGCAGATTGATGGTGCCGGTATCTGGTATCCACTGATCGACACGATCAAACCGCGCGTTCCGGATATGAAGGAGCTGGCGTCCAACCAGGATTTCTATCCGCAGACGTCGTTCATCAACACCTTCGTCGCCCGCAACGAAATCGTCCAGCAGAACCCGGATCTCGTGAAGAAATTCCTGCGTGTCATGAAAAAGGCGATGGATTACCGCGCCGCGAATATCGACCGGTCCATTCAGATTACGACGGCCTTCCTCAATGCCCCGGCAGATGCGACCGAGAAGGTCGCCCGCAGCCGCAAGATGCTGACAAGCAAAGAACTGGACGCCTTCACAAGGGACGGCACAGTCAACAAGTGGCTGGCGGATTTCAACAAGATGTTTCAGGAGTTCGGCACGGTGAAGGATCCGTTGCCCCCGGAACAGTTCTATACGGGCGATCTGTTCACCAGCGTTTGATCGTCATCCGCTCCTCACGGTTAGTCGACCCGGCCGCGATGTCGTGAAAAGGCGGCGCGTGGCCGCCTGATCGGAGGGATCACCGCCTTTACGCAGTGGTTCCCTCGTAGCTGTCGATGTCATCGATGGACCATCCCGAAAGATGCATGTTGTGATGGTTTCACACCGCTTTCGGGATGGACGTCGGCGGACGGGCGAAAATCGGGTTGGGCTGGATCAGAACACCAACTCCGCATCATCGACAATGTAAGGAGCGTAGCGATAATCGCGGATAAAACTGATCCGTTCGCCACTCCATTCCAACCACATGAGGTGGGTCGGTTTCGGGTCGCCTTGGGCGCTGAAAACGGCGATGACCTGCCGGCCCTCCAGCCAGGCCGGGACAAGCCATATTCCGTCGCACTTGGCGTAGATCGTGAAGAACAGACCGACGTCTGCAGCGCCGGAGCGCAGCGGGTGCGAGGACTGCCGGAGTTTCACGTCCTCGGCGAGGAGCGCGCGCAGACCATTCCAGTCCCGCTGATTGAACAACGTAACGTAGCGCACCACGGCAGGGGAGGGGGCCGTCCGGTTCGGAAGGGGGATGCTTTGCGCATTGATCTCCCGGAGCCGCGCACGTCCCCGCGCCAGATGCCCCTTCACCGCGTCAATTGTGATACCGAGCAAACAGGCTATCTCTGCCAAAGGTTCGTCGAGCACGTCTTTCAATATAACGGCGCTGCGCTGCAGGACAGGGAGTTCATGGAACCGCGACACCGCAGTGTGCATCGCTTCTTCATGCATGAGACTCTCCAAGGGATCGAGATTGATTTCGTCGACGACGTTTTCCGCGGCCTCGACGGGCTCCGCGGCACGGATCGCCCGGCCGCGCAACAAATCCAAGGCGCGATTATGGGCGATCTTGAACAACCAAGCCCGCAGGTGCGGCGCCTCGTGCAGGTCTTCAAGGGCAACAAGAGCTTTGGCAAAGGTGTCTTGAACGACATCCTCGCCATCGATCACCGATCCCATGAGGCGGGCGCAATAGCGATGTAACTCCGGCCGCAATGCCTCGGCCAGGACTGTGAACTCAGCTCGTGTGCCGCGGTCCGGTTCCGACAATCCAGCACTCAATCCGCAAACCTTTCCATTACGTCCACACCCTTGTCGCCAGACAATCCGAATGCGAACCCCTCAGAATAAGCCGGATTGTCAAGCACGGCCACCACGTTTTCGCCGAAGAGCCTCGGTGGCATCGGCGCCCCGAAACGGGCCACGAATGCTTCGGGTTCGATGTCCATGGCCCGGGCATAGGCGCTGGCGGCGATGTCACCGATGCCGGTGGCTAAAATCACTTGCCGAGGCAGGATTGCCTGGAAACGGATACCAAGCTGCCTCTGCTCGGAAACCCGATTGGCATATTTGGCCATGAACCAAAGCATGCGTTTGGCGCCGCCATAGCCGCCTGACATCGGGGATCCATCGACGGCCGCGCCACTCGACACGACGACAACCCGGGTCCCGGGTTCGAGCGGCAGGTTCAGCGCGCCTTGCAGCCAGTGTAGCCCGGCTTTGACGTCGTGCTCCCAGGTCGCGGTGAAATCGGCCCAACTGATCTTGTCCAATCGCTCCATCGGCGGTTTCGCTCCGGCGTTCAGCACAAGTATATCCGGCCGAACGTCCGCAAGGATACGGTGTGCGGCGGCCTCGTCCCTGGCATCGGCGGCAATCGTCGAAACGCCCAGTCGGGTTCGGACAGCCTCGAGCGCATCGGATTGACGCGCCACAACCGTGACCCTTGCCTCCTGATCAACAAGTGCCTCCACCAGCCCCAGGCCGAGCCCGCGGCTTCCACCGGTGACGACGACATTCTTACCCTTGAGACTCATCGGTCCTGCTCCTTTGCTTCGATATTGCAAAGACGATCGAGGCTCTGGAAAAGAGTCAGCCGCTGATAGAATTCGGGATCACGGAGACTTCCACGTCCACACGGCAGCGCCTATGGCAAAAGTTCATCACCCCCAAGCTTGCGCATATAGGCTTCGAACATGTCGGCCATTGCATCGGCGAACCCCTCGATCTCCGCCGCGTCATGCTGTGCCTCGGAAAACTCTTTGCCGACGGTGCTCATTGCCGTGAAAATCAGGTCACCAGCCATGTTACGGACTGCCTCTGGAGACCGTGGCAGCGCCTCTAGCATGAAAGCGTCAATGTTACGGCTACCCGCCTCGCGTGCTTCCAAAGCCTCCGGCGCATCTCTGTAGAGCGGTGCAGCGTCATCCAGCGCAACGCGAACCGCAGCCTCGTCGCATTCGGACTGAATGAACATGTGGACAAGCCTGCGGAGCCTTGCGAGCGGCGGCATCGAGCGGTCGCCCAGGATATCGCCCAGCAGGTTGGTGGTCTGCCGCCATTCGTCGCTCTGCAGACGAAACAGAATAGCGGCCTTATTGGGGAAGTACTGGTAAAGCGAGCCGACGCTAACGCCCGCCTTCTCAGCCACCCGTGCGGTGGTGAAGCGATGCGCGCCCTCCTCAGCCAAAACGCGAACGGCAGCCTCGAGAATTGCCGTCACCAGCGCTTCCGAGCGGGACTGCTTCGGCAACTTTCTTGAAGAAATTGAATAGCTTACCCGGTCGTTCATGTCTCAGCCCCGTAAAGCGATTAGCGAACGCGACTAATTAATCGTATTTTCCGGCTCAACGCAATCATACGCAAACACGAACGGTTCTGATCATGAATTCCACCCTTTTGAGCGCTCCGCTCGCTCCCTTGCTGGACCGCCTCTTCAGGCAGGCCGACGCTGCTACCAGCCCCGCCATGGCAGCAATGTCGGAGGAAGAACGCGACCGTCTGCTGACAAGCAAGACCGAATATCTCGACTTCTATAGCCGGTTGAAGGACCTCTGGCTGCCCGTGTCCAGGGAGACGGGCGAGCTTCTCTATATGCTTGCGAGGAGCATGAAAGCAAAAACCATCGTCGAGTTCGGCACCTCTTTCGGCGTCTCGACGCTGTTCCTCGGGGCCGCGCTGCGCGACAACGACGGAGGTCGCATCATCACCACCGAGTTCGAGCCGTCCAAGGTGGCGCGCGCCCGCCGGAACATCGCCGAAGCGGGGCTTTCGGATCTTGTCGAGGTGCGCGAAGGCGACGCGCTTCACACGCTTGCAAGCGATCTGCCCGAAGGCATCGACCTGCTCGTGCTCGACGGCGCCAAGGCCCTCTATGAAGACGTACTTGCGCTGGTCGAGGATCGGTTGAGGCCCGGCGCGCTTGTCCTTGCCGACGACGTCGACTTCAGCCCGGAATACCTGAAACACGTCCGCTCGCAGACCGCCTCTTACCTCTCGACCCAGGTCGCCGAGGGCATCGAGCTTTCCATCCGCCTGGGCTGATGCCGAGACACACGCCAACAAACCACCCATAGGAGAATGAAAATGCATGTATTCGTTACAGGCGCCACCGGCTGGGTCGGCTCTGCGGTTGTCGAGGACCTGATCGGTGCCGGCCATACGGTGAGCGGTCTTTGTCGTTCAAGCGGAAAGGCAGCCACGCTGTCCGCCATCGGCGCGACCCCCGTCGAAGGTTCGCTGGACGACCTTGGGCTCCTGCGCGCAACGGCCTCAAAGGCCGACGCCGTCATCCATACCGCCTTCAATCACGACGATTTGTCCAAGTTCCTCGAGAATGTCGAGCAGGACCGGCGCGTGATCGTAACCCTCGGCGAGGCGTTGGTGGGAAGCAGCCGCCCGCTGATCGTCACCTCCGGTCTGATGGGCCTGCCCCGCAGGGCGACGGAAGCCGATCTTCCAAACCCGGCCTTTCCGCGCAAATCGGAGATCGCGGCACGATCTGTCGCCGAGCGCGGCGTGCGGGCGGCCACGGTGCGCCTCGCGCCTTCGGTGCATGGAATTGGCGATCATGGTTTCGTCCCGACCCTGATCCGTTTCGCCCGTCAGACAGGCGTCTCCGCCTATGTCGACGACGGCACCAATTGCTGGTCGGGCACTCATCGTCGCGACGCCGCCCGCGTCTATCGCCTTGCACTGGAAACAGGCGTCACGGAAGCGGTCTATCACGCGGTCGCAGAAGAGAGCGTGCCCTTCAGGCAGATCGCCGAAGCGATCGGAGCCGCGCTCGGTCTTCCGGTCGAGTCCCGGCCGCGCGAGCATTTCGGCTGGTTCGCCCATTTCGCGAGAAGCGACATGGCGGCTTCCAGCGCGAGGACGCGCGCACTCCTCGGCTGGCAGCCGCGGGAGGTGAGCCTTCTCGATGACCTCGGTCGCCCGGAATATTACGCAGGCTGACTGAAATGCAGAACCCGCGCCTCGAACGCGGGTTCTGCACCGTAAGCGTTCACGTCAGCCAACGCGGTCCCAGTCAATCAAGGAAAGACGATGAACGACACGATCACACAATTGGCTACGGTCGGCGCGTATGACCTGCGGATCTATGACGTCCTCGAGGGCGAGATGGAGACCCTGTTGCAGGTCCTTGCCGAACTCGCCCTTCCCATGATGCCGGAATTCGGCATCATGCCGGTAGGCTTCTGGACGGAGGAAACCACTGACAGGCTTTTCCAGATATCGAGCCATTCGAGGCTCGAAGATGTCCAGAGCAACTGGGATAGCTTTCATGCGGATCCACGGTGGCAGGAAGGGCTTGCACGGATCCGACAGGACCGCGTCATCGTGAAGAAGGTCGAGACCGTTCTTCTGCGCGGGCTCGACGGCCTGCCTTCAGCGGGAGGATATCTGTGATGTCACTCGAAGGAAAGACTGCTGTCGTGACCGGCGGCGCCCGCGGTATAGGCCGGGCTTATTGCGAACGCCTTGCGGCGGACGGAGCCAACGTCGTGGTCATCGACAGGGACGACGCCACCCCACTCCTGCCGTCGCTTTCCGGCAACGGACAGAAATATGCACTCGTCTGCGATGTCAGCGAACCTTGGAACATTGAAGGCGCTGCATCGACCGTTCTCGACCTGTTCGGTTGCTGCGATATCTTTGTAAATAACGCCGCCTATATGCCTATCACGACGCTCGAGACCGTCACTTCCGAGGTCTGGCGACGCGTTCACGCCATCAACGTCGAATCCATTGTTCACTTCGCCCGAGAATTTGTCCCGGCGATGGCTGCTGCCGGTTGGGGAAGAATCGTAACGACGGGATCTGCCGTGACGCTTCACCCTCAGACGCGCGACCTCGCCTACATTGCCAGCAAGGGCGCCGTTCACGCTGTCACGAAGGCACTCGCCAACGAACTTGCAGACAGGGGCATCACGGTGAATTCGCTCGCTCCGACCGTCGTTCTCACGGAGGGATTCGCCGGACGCCTGCCCCTGGATGGGCCGTCGGCCGACGAGGTGATGGAGCGGATCATATCCCAACAGACCATCAAGCGCGCCTGCGTGCCCAAGGACGTGGCAGACGCTCTGGCTTTTTTGGTCTCCGATGAAGCGGGCTTTATTACCGGGCAGATCATTCATGTAGATGGCGGCCGAACAAGAAGCGGCGCGTAATTCTTTCCCTCAAAGGCGGACCTGGCGCCGGAGCCCGTGTCGGCGATCAAGCGATCGCGGGGAGCCAGTGTTTTCGTGGCGGATGCACCATTCGCGGATATCGTTGCCAAAACGCCATAATTGTTGCACCAAGATCCCAACACTATAGTCTCGACGTTGCAAATGGGATCAAAGTCGAATGCGCATTCACCACGGTTTCCTCGGCATATTCCTTGCAATTGCGCCTTCAGCATATGCGCTGGAAGTTGGGCCGCCGCCGGCTTTGTCGCCGCTGCAGGGCCAAGCGCAAGCCGCTCATTTGAGCGCACAATTGCTGACGCGATATGCCTATAAGCCGGTTCCGCTCAACGATGCGCTATCTGTCAAGATCATAAATCGGTTCATCAAGTCCCTTGATCCGGACCGGATGCTCTTCCTGCAAGCCGACATCGACAAGTTCATGGCCAGCAGCTCCAGGATCGATGATGCCATCGTCCAGGAAGACCTGGATATTCCGTTTTCGATTTTTAATGTCTATGCGCAGCGCGTTGTCGATCGCATGACGTACGCGCGCAGCTTGCTCAAGCAGAACATCGATTTCAGCGTGCGGGAAAGCTACTCTTTTCTCCGCGACGAAGAACCCTGGCCGCAGTCGGAGCAGGAAAGGAACGAGCTGTGGCGTAAACGCGTCAAAGGCGATTGGCTGCGTTTGAAGCTGGCCGGCAAAGCCGATGCGGCGATTCGCGAGACGCTCGACAAGCGCTATCAAAATATCCTCGAGCGCGCCTATACGTACAAGAGCGACGACGTTTTCCAGTCATTCATGGGCGCCTACACCACGTCGGTTGATCCGCACACGGATTATTTCGGTGCTGCCGCTTCGGCCAACTTCGACATTTCGATGAAGCTTTCGCTGGTTGGTATCGGCGCGGTATTGCAGGAACGCGATGGCTATACGACGGTCCGTGAACTCGTACCGGGAGGGCCCGCGCAACTGTCCGGAAAGCTGGCGGTCGGGGATCGTATTATCGGGGTCGGTCAGGGCGAGGATGGCACCGTAAAAGAAGTCGTGGGCACCCGCCTCGATGAAGTCGTGCAAATGATACGCGGGACCAAAGATTCCGTTGTCCGCCTGGACGTCCTGCCGGCAGACGCCGGCGAGAGCCACCGCGTCATCAGCCTGGTTCGGGACAAGATAAGCCTCGAGAAACAGGCCGCGAAAAAGGCCATCCTATCCGTGGAGGACCGCGGTGCGGCGCGCAGAATTGGGGTGATTACCCTGCCGGTGTTCTATGAGGACTTCGACGCGCGGCGCAAAGGAGACAAGGACTATAGAAGCGCAAGCCGCGATGTTGCCAAGCTTCTTGGCGAACTCAAGCGGGAAAACGTCGACGGCGTTTTGATCGATTTGCGCGATAACGGGGGAGGGTCATTGGCCGAAGCGATCGATTTGACGGGCCTGTTCGTCGGCAAAGGCCCGGTAGTTCAGCAACGCGATGCCGAAGGCAAGGTCGAGGTAGAAAGCGATGATTTATCCGCGCCCGCCTGGGCAGGCCCGGTCGGTGTCCTGATCAATCGCGGTTCAGCGTCGGCCTCCGAGATTTTTGCCGCAGCGATACAGGATTACGGTCGCGGTGTGATTGTCGGTGAGCCTAGTTTCGGCAAGGGCACCGTACAAACCGTCATCAATCTCGACAATGTCGCCCACAACAGCAAACCGAAATTCGGCGAGCTGAAATTGACGATTGCGCAGTTTTTCCGTGTCGACGGCGGGACGACACAATTGCGGGGCGTGACACCCGATATCAGCTTGCCCGGCCTTTCGGACCCGAAGACCCTTGGCGAGGCGAGTTATGACAACGCGCTGCCATGGGCCCAGATCAAGCCTGCGAAGTATACGGCCGCGGGCAATATGGCGGCGCTGCTGCCGCAGCTCAAAAGCCGCCATGATGCTCGGGTGCAAAACGACCGGAATTTCCAGCATTTTGTCGAGGACGCCGCCGAATTGAAGGCGCAGCGCGAAAAGCGCGTCATTTCTCTCAATGAATCCGAACGTCAAAACGAATTGACTGCCTTGGCAGCCCGTCTCAAGGCGCGCGAGCAAACAAACGACGGTTTGGCTCGCAGTGGAGACGATGGCCTGGAAGCAAACGAGCGTAGCCTGAGTGCTGATCTTGCTATTGAAAACGCCCGCAAGAACGCCAAAGACGTCCTGCAGAACGAAGCTGCCTCGATTGTTGCCGATGAAGCGGATTTGCTGCAGGGCACGTCAAAGCCCGGCACTCGGTGAAAGGCGGGCCGCCGCCTCGCCACTTAATTCCCGCCTGAATTGCGCAATTCGCGTTCGGCCCTTTCGAGCGCGCTGGCGTTCAGCACCTTACGAAGCAGCGCCACGGCAACGGCCCGCATGCGGAGATTGTACCAGCCCTCCGGTCCGTCGCCCGGCACTTCGTACACATCCAGCTTTTCATAAAGCTGCTGGAGACGGTTCTGGACGCTCCGCAGCGAGAGCCTTTTGCGCTGGGAGATCGCTTTATCGGTCAGGCCGAGCGCCACATCCACCAGGATTTCGTATTCCGCATCGCTTAAACCATGCGCATTGCCGAGGCTCTTCTGCTGGATGCCACGCACCTCGCGGTCGATAACGCATTGCGACTCCATGAAGACGCCGCGCAGCGCCAGCTTCAGCCGCTCGTCGGAGGTTGATTTCAGCACATACCCATAGGTCGCACCTTCCGGAACGATGCGTGCCACCCCGCGGACATAGGCTTCATCGGAATAGTTCGACCAGAACAGGATCTTGGTGTCCGGCCGCTCGCGCCAGATGGTGCGGGCCGCCTCGATGCCGTTTCGCTCGCTCATCTGCAGGTCCATGACCACATGCTCGGCCCGCGATTGGCGCGCCTGCACCTCACCGGCATGGCCGTTTTCCGCCTCCAGGACCGTGTCGCATTCCGGCAATGCGGCCCGCACCGCCTCGTGCAGATAGGACCGGTGCAGCGGGTCGTCCTCGATGATCAGGACCCTCATGACAATGGCTCCACCAGGCGCTTCGGCCCGACGGGCAGGGTGACCTTCACGGATGTGCCGCGACGGTCGGCATGACCGGCCATCTCGAACCGCGCGGAGATGAGCCGCGACCGTGTCTTCATGTTGTCGATCCCATGGCCCGCCTTGTCCTGCGGGCTGCAAATGCCATTGCCGTCGTCGTCCACCTCGATCGAAAGCATCCGCTTGCGGCTCGCAAGACGCACCAGGATGGTTTTCGGCTGGCCGTGCCTGATGGCGTTGTTGACGGCTTCCTGGACGATGCGGAACAGGGCCGTCGCCACGGTTTGGTCGAGGTCAACAAGTGCTCCGTCGCTTTCGTCAATCATCCGCCATTCGATTGGCTGCCCGCTTTCGCGCACCGAGCGTTCGAGATGGTTCTCGATCGCCTCCGCCACGCCGAACAGCTGCAGCACGGTCGGTTTGGCCTCCTCGATGATCTCACGAAGATCGTGCATGCATTGCTGCAGGGTGCGGCAGAGCGGTTCGAGCGCATCGCCATGCATGTCCGCAAGCCTCGACAGCCGCTCCATGCGCCGTGAGAGCCGCGTCAGGTCGGCAAGCGTCTGGTCGTGCAGGTCCATGCCGATCCTCTGGCGTTCGGCCTCCAGCGCCTCCGTCAGTTTCAGCGCCCCCAGCCGCAGCCCCTCCTCGCGGGCACGTGCCTCCGTCTCGACGATCGCCGAGCGCTTGGCCTGTTCGGCCGCCCTCAATGCAAAGAAATAGGGTGCCAAGAGGTCGGCGATCGAACGGGCGTTCTCGACATCCTCCATCGAATAGCTGTCACGTTCATGGCTGGAACAGCTCAAGGCACCTATGATATCTCCTTGGACCTTGAGCGGCACATGCAGCCTGCTCCTCAAGGAAAGCGCGATAATCGGGCTCGAAAAGGCGCCTTCGAAATGGAAGCGCGGGTCGGCACAGGCATCGGGCGACAAAAGGAAATCCACCTCTCCGGCCAAAAGCGTGCGGATCGGGCTGCCGGTCAAGAGCGCCGGCGGCTGCTGGCTCCAGGCAGTCGCAAGTCCGCTTTCGTAAGCGATGTGGTATTTGCCATCCACCATCTTGATGCAGACGTCGAGATGGTCGTGCGGAATGATGTGGCTGATCTCGGCGGCCACCGCCTGGATGATAGCATTAAAATCGAGCTGGCCGGCAAGAAGCCGGGAGATGCCGAGATAGCGGTCGAACAACGCGTTTCGCGCCCGATTGAGCATGACGGACCTCCTCCAGTCCTTGAAACCATTAGACGCTTCGTTGTGGTTCTTGTCTTGCGGGAACCCGCATATTTTGCGCGAGCACCCGCAGAAAGGTTGCTTGTATGCGCCTATACAACATCTGATTTCTCCTCCATTCTCCTCCTACTGAGCAAACGGGGCTCAGCGCAAACACTATCTTCGGCCACCGTTGAGGAGCGGCCCGAGGAGAACCCCGTTGGGAACTCTAGGGAGGAAATCATGATCATCAGAAAGATGCTTTTCGCATCTGTCGCTATCGCTTGCGTTGCCGGGCCGTTCTCTGCCCTGGCCGAAACTTCGGGCAAGAAGATTGCCCTTTCCAACAACTATGCCGGCAATTCCTGGCGGCAGGCGATGCTGACCAGCTGGGACAAGATCACCAAGGACGCCGTCGCAAAGAAGATCGTCGCCGCTGCCGATCCGTTCACGACCGCAGAAAATCAGGCGACCGAGCAGGCCGCGCAGATCCAGAACATGATCCTGCAGGGCTATGATGCGATCGTCATCAATGCCGCCTCGCCGACCGCCCTCAACGGCGCCATCAAGGAGGCCTGCAACGCCGGTATCACGGTCGTCTCGTTCGACGGCATCGTAACCGAACCTTGCGCCTGGCGCATCGCGGTCGACTTCAAGGGGATGGGCGAAAGCCAGGTCGAATACCTCGCCAAGAAGATGCCGAAGGGTGGGAACCTTCTGGAGATCCGAGGCCTCGCCGGCGTTTCGGTCGACGATGAAATCCACGCTGGCATCCAGGCGGGCGCTCAGAAAAACCCGCAGTTCAAGATCGTCGGTGCCGTCAACGGCGACTGGGCTCAGGATGTCGCGCAACGCGCAGTCGCGGGCATCCTTCCGAGCCTGCCGGAAATCACGGCAGTCGTGACCCAGGGTGGCGACGGTTATGGTGCGGCACAGGCCTTCGCCGCAGCGAACCGACCGACCCCCACCATCGTTATGGGCAACCGCGAGGACGAACTCGTCTGGTGGAAACAGCAGAAAGACAAGAACGGCTACGAGACCATGTCGGTCTCGATCGCGCCCGGCGTCTCGACGCTCGCCTTCTGGGTGGCGCAGCAGATCCTTGACGGCAAGCAGGTGAAGAAGGACCTGGTTGTTCCTTTCCTGCGCATCGACCAGGCCAATCTCGAAACGAACCTCGCCAGTACCCAAAAGGGCGGCGTCGCCAATGTCGAATATTCGCTGGAAGACGCCCAGAAAGTCATCAGCAGCGCCAAGTGAGCTGATCCTCCCACACAACAGGGCACGGCGCCAGCAGGTGCCGTGCCTCCGCATTGCCCTGCCCAGATCATCGATGACGTGTTCCGCATGAATGAAATAACAGCAAGACGAGAGATGGTCGCGGCGCGCGGCGTCAAGGTGACCTTCGGCGCCGTCAAGGCGCTGGACGGAGCGGATCTCGTCATCCACTGCGGGGAATGCGTTGGCCTCGTGGGCCACAACGGCGCCGGCAAGTCCACCATCGTCAACGTTATCAACGGCAGCCTGAACCCGCATGCGGGCGAAGTCAGCTATGGCGGTGCTACGGCCCAACATGGCATCTCGACTGCGCGAGCCAAAGGCGTTCGCTGCGTCTTCCAGGAATTGTCGCTCTGCCCCAACCTTACCGTCAACGAGAACGCCCGCGTCATGCACGCGGAACTCGCCGGCTGGAACTGGCGCACCAGGGCAGTCGCCCTCGTCAAACAGCAATTGGGGGAAATTTTCCCCGGCCACGGCATCGATTGCGACAGCACGATCGACGACCTTTCGATCGCCGAGCGACAGATGGTCGAGATCGCCATCAGCTTCGCCGGCCTGAACGAAAAGCCAAAGCTCGTCATTCTCGACGAGCCGACCTCTTCGCTCGACGCAGGGCTGGCGGCGCAGCTCATGGCCTATATTCGGAAGTTCGTCGGGGAAGGGGGATCTGTGCTGCTGATCTCGCATATCCTCGGCGAAATCCTCTCCACCTCGGACCGCATCGTGGTGATGAAGGACGGCCGCGTCGTCGCCGACCGCTCCGCTTCGGAGTTCAGTACCCGTAGCCTCGTCGAAGCCATGGGCAACGTGGTACGCGAGCAGGAATGGCAGCGCGCGGTGGACAAGCGTGATGGTGCGCCGGTGCTTGCCATGCCGCCGCGACGGGGTCACGGTCTTGCCTTTCAAGCCCATCGCGGCGAGATGATCGGTCTTGCCGGTCTCGCAGGACATGGCCAGACGGAAACGCTTCTTGATCTCTATCTCTCGCGCAACAGCAACTGGTGGCCGGCACGCCGGAAGGACATCGCCTTCGTTGCAGGCGACCGCAGCCTGAACGGAATATTCCCGCTCTGGAGCATCCTGAACAATCTCAGCATCGCCTCGCTTGGTGATATTTCTTCCCGGAGCATCGTGGACCATGACCGCGAAGGCGTGCTCGGCAACGGCTGGAAGAAGCGTATCGAGATCCGTACGCCGGATATGGAAAACCGCATCCTGTCGCTTTCCGGCGGCAATCAGCAAAAAGTGCTGTTCGCCCGTGCATTGGCGACGACCGCGAGGATCGTGCTGATGGACGATCCGATGCGCGGCGTCGATGTCGGCACCAAGCAGGAAGTCTATGACATTCTGCGCTCTGAGGCTGCCACCGGCCGCACCTTCATATGGTATTCGACGGAAATGGACGAAATTCGCCTCTGCGACCGGGTCTACGTTTTTCGAGAAGGCGCCATCGTCGCGGAACTCGCGGGCGACGAGATCACCGAGAAAAACGTGCTCGAGGCTTCCTTCAGCGCAGGCGAGGCGGCATGAAGATATCCTCCGGCACGATCCGCCTTATCATCCCTGCCGCGTCGCTGGCGCTGCTGCTCGCCGCCGTCTTCTACATGCAGCCGCGCGCCATGAGCTATACAGGCCTCAACCTGCTCTTCAATCTCGCCGTGCCGATCGCGCTCGCGACGGTGGCGCAAATGCTGATCATGGCGGTTAACGATCTCGACCTGTCGATGGGCGCCTTCGTCAGCTTCTGCGCCTGCGTGACGGCGACGTTCCTGCAGGCGTCCCCGGCAATCGGCGTGTTGATTTTCCTGGGCGCCATTGCGGCCTATGCCGTGATCGGCGTTGTCATCCATGTTCGAGAATTACCCTCGATCGTCGTGACGCTCGGTATGAGCTTCGTCTGGGGCGGGCTTGCGGTCCTTATGCTGCCGTCTCCCGGTGGCGAGGCTCCGATCTGGGCCCGCTGGCTGATGACCTCCCGGCCTCCTTTTGTGCCGATGGCGATCGTCGCCAGCATCGTCATCGCGGCGGTCACCCATTTCGTCATCATGCGCTCCTCCGTCGGTGTGCTGATCCGCGGCATTGGCGGCAATGTCCGCTCGGTCGAGCGCGCCGGCTGGTCGGTTATCCGCATCCGCGCCGGAACCTATGCGTTGGCCGGCTTCTTCGCCGTTCTATCCGGCATCACGCTCGTCGGCCTTACGACCTCGGCGGATGCGAATATCGCGCTGCGCTACACGCTGCTGTCGATCGCGGGCGTCATCCTCGGCGGCGGCGAATTCGTCGGCGGCAAGGTCTCGCCGATCGGCGCCGTTATCGGCGCATTGACCCTCACGCTCGCCGGCTCCTTCCTCTCCTTCATGCGCATATCGCCCGACTGGCAGATCGGTGCGCAGGGCGCGATCCTGATCGTCGTGCTGGCGCTTCGCCTTTTCCTGAACCGGTTGGAAAAGCGGGAGAAGGGCCGATGACCGCCGCACGCCTCTTGTTTACCAAGCCCTGGATCTGGTCTTTCGCGGCCACGGTTATCGTCTGGGTCGTCACCGTTCTTTTTACCGGCGGCGCAAGCTCGCTTGGCTTGTCGCAGGCAGCCTTAACCTTCGCGGCCTTCTCGGTCATCGTCGGCATCGGCCAGATGTTCGTCATCACCCTCGGTCCCGGCAATATCGATCTTTCCGTGCCCGCCACGATGACGCTTTCCGGAACCCTGGCGCTGAAGCTGATGGACGTGCAGGATGGCATGATCCTCGTCGGCCTGCTGACGTCGATCCTGCTGGGTTTCGCAATCGGCATCGGCAACTATGCGCTGATAAAACTGCTGCGCATCCCGCCGATCATCGCGACCCTCTCCATAAGTTTCATCGTGCAATCGACAGCCATCTGGGCGAACCGCGGCCTACGCATCAAACCGCCGGAAGTGCTGGCGAGCTTCACGACCTCAAGCCTGTTCGGCATCCCCAACATTGCGATCGTCGCCCTGATCCTCTCGGTCGTCGCGTGGGTTCTGCTGAAAAAGACCATTTATGGCCGCTGGATCTCGGCGATCGGCCAAAGCACATTCGCTGCCCGGATGACCGGCATTCCGGTCGACGGCACGCGGCTCGTCACCTACATCCTCTGTGCCGTGCTGGCTTCGATCTGCGGTTATCTGCTCGCGAGCTTCTCCGGCGGGGCTGCACTGAACATGGGGTCCGAATACTTGCTGATGTCGATCGCCGTCGTGGTGATCGGCGGAACGGCGGTCGCGGGCGGCAACTCCAACATCCCCGGCATCTGGGGCGCGTCGCTTTTCATGTTTCTTGTCGTGTCGATGTTGAATACCTATGGCTTCGGCGCCGGGTTCCGCCTCATCCTGACCGGCCTCATCATCATCGCCGTCATCCTGGTTGCCGGCGGCCGTCAATCCAACCGATGAACAACTCCAATCGGACACATTCCCATGCCGCAGAAAACCTCCATCTACGAGATCCACGACGAAGCCTTCCGGCAGCTGATCGTCGGCAGCGCGGCCCTCGAGGAGCTTTATTCCGATTGCCGCTGGGCCGAAGGTCCGGTCTGGTTTGCGGATCTGAACTGCCTGATCTGGAGCGACATACCCAACCAGCGCATGCTGCGCTGGGCGCCGGACGGCGGCGTCTCGATCTTCCGTTCGCCGTCGAATTTCGTCAACGGCAATACGCGTGATCGGCAGGGCCGACTGGTTTCCTGCGAGCACGGCGGCAGACGTGTCATCCGGACAGAGATCGACGGCTCGATCACCGTTCTTGCCGACCGTTATCAGGGCAAGCGGCTCAACTCGCCGAACGATGTCGTGGTTCGCTCGGACGGCAGCGTCTGGTTCACCGATCCGACCTACGGCATCAAATCCGATTATGAAGGTTACCGGGCCGAGCCGGAGCAGGATACACGTAACGTCTATCGCCTCGATCCGGTGAGCGGCGACCTCGAGGCGACCGTCACCGATTTCGGCCAGCCGAACGGCCTCGCGTTCTCACCGGACGAAACGAAACTCTACATCGCCGACTCCGCCTCCAGCCATGATGTCAGCGCGCCGCGTCATATCCGCGTCTTCGACGTGGTCGACGGCAAGCGTCTTGCCAACGGTAAGATTTTCTGCAGTCTCGACAACGGCCTGCCCGACGGTTTCCGCGTCGATGTCCAGGGCAACGTCTGGACGAGCGCCGGCGATGGCGTGCATTGCTTCTCCCCGAAAGGCGAGCTTCTCGGCAAAATCCTGGTGCCTCAGACCGTCGCAAACGTCACGTTCGGCGGCCCGCGCAAAAATCGGCTTTTCATCACCGCCACCAAGTCGCTTTATTCGGTTTTCCTGGCGACCAACGGCGCGGCGCTGGGCTGACCTTTGAGGCGCGCGATCAACGTCCTTGAGCGGCGGATTGCCGTGAAGGCCGCGCCGAGTGCGACTATTCCGAGACCAATCATCAGGACCTGGTTATACCCGCCCCACAAGGGTTCAAGGATGGATGCCAATCCTGCCGCGGTGATCGTTGCCATCCGGTGCTGCTTGGCCATCGGGCCTGAGAAATCACTCGGATTGCTTGTGGCGCGGCCGAGTTCCCGGACATAGGCTGTCAAGACGGCAAAGGCACCGGCGGCCCAGCCGAGACCAGGCATGCCGATCCCGTATCCAACGCCCGCAAAGATCAGAAGATCGGCGACGCGATCCGGGAACTCGTTCCAAAACGGGCCGTCCGGCTCTCCTTTTCCACCTTCGACAGCGACCATGCCGTCGAACAGATTGCAAAGCAACCGGCCCTGGCAGCATAGGGCGGCCAGTAGCAGGCAGCCAATACGCGTCCACCCGACCGTTTGTCCCGCCAGATAGAAGGCGCCGCCGGCAGAGGCTGCCGCGACCATGCTGGCCTGGGATATCTGGTTGGGCGTGATGGTTCTCGACGCCATCCACCGCGCGATCGCGCCGGCCCAGCGAGTGTTGCGGCTTGCCAGAGGCCGCCTGTCGCCTGTCTCGGTCATGTCTTGGCACCTCGTGGGGAGATCGAATAGTTGTAGATCGTGGCGTAGCTCGTCGATACCAGAAGCGGAACCGCGACGGTCTTGAGGATTTCCGGCGTGCCGCTCACCGCGTGGATCGCGACGAGAACAGCGGCCGAGCCGAGGCAGGCAATGACCGGCGGCGCCCAAAACCGTGTCAGGCCGTCAAAGCGCTTCGAAAGCCCGTCGATCGCCGATTTCAGGAAAAACGTGAGGCAAGCCGACATCACGCCCTGTACCGCACCGGAATAAAGCGGCTTTGGCATTTCATAAGCGCGGTTGGCAAAAACGGCCCAGCCGCCCATGGCAAGAAACGCAAACAGCACATGCACCGTACCGCTGCGCGCCAGCCGCTTCAGCGCGTCCGACATCACAGCGACCACCAGTAGCGTACGATATGGAAGAAGATCGGTGCAGAGAAGACGACGGAATCCAGCCTGTCGATCAGGCCACCATGACCTTCGATGAGATTGCCCCAATCCTTGATGCCGCGATCCCTTTTGATCGCCGACATCACCAGGCCGCCGAAGAAACCCATCAATGTGATGACGAAGGCGAGAAGTCCCGCCTGAACCGGAGTGAACGGCGTAATCCACCAAAGGGCTGCACCGATCAGAGTGGCGCTGATGACGCCGCCGACAAAACCTTCGACCGTTTTCGATGGCGACAGTTTCGGAGCGATCTTGGTGCGCCCGAACAGCTTGCCCCATACATATTGCAGCACGTCACTCAACTGGACCACGATCACCAGGAAGGCGATCAGCAGCACGTTGCGCCCCTCGTAGCCCGGTATGTTCAGGGTCAGCAGTGCCGGGACATGCGAGGCGCAGAAGACACAGATCATCAGTGCCCATTGCACCTCGGCGATGCGGATCAGAAAGCGCTCCGTATCGCCCCTGAGCACGGATATGATCGGCATCAGCAGGAATGCATAGACCGGAATGAAGATCGAGAAGATGCCATATTGTTCCGCCCAGAGCAGATAATACTGAAGCGGCACCACCACGAAGAAGGCGGCGGCCAGTGCCCAGTGGTCGGCCCTGCGGGTGTTGATGAGGGTGACAAATTCCCGAAGCGCGGCAAAGGAGCAGAACCCGAATAGAATGAGAACGCCGATGCGGCCCGCCACGAAGGCAATGCCGATCAGGACGACCATGATCCACCAGGCCTTGATCCGGGCATTGAGGTTTTCGATCGACGCGTTCGAGCCGGTCGGCGAGAGGCGCTGCTGCAGCACGTAACCGATGGCCGAGGCGAGAATGAGCACGCCGAAGATACCCGCCACCAGCGTCAAGAGATCGGAACTCGCGGCACTCATTCACCACTCCCTGCAGGTTTAGGAGACAAAGCTAAAAGAGCGCTTCGCATTCGTTCGAGGAAAGCGTCCTTGGTTTCACCCGGGCCGAACTGCAGGGCACTACCGAAGGTGACGGTGCAGATCAGCGGTATCGGGACGATCTCGCCCTTCGGCATGACGCGATTGAGATTGTTGATCCAGACCGGAACGAGATCTATGTCCGGCCGCGCCGTGACCAGATGAAAAATACCGCTCTTGAACGGAAGGAGAGGGGCCTCGGACTGATTGCGCGTGCCTTCCGGAAAGAGGATCAGCGATGAACCGGCGTCGATTGCCGAGGCCATTTGCGCAATGGGATCCTCTGTCCTCTTGTCTCGCTCCCTTTCGATGAGGACGGCATTGAAGACGTCGCTGCCGATGAAGCGATTGAGCGGCGATTTCAGCCAGTATTCAGCGCCGGCAACCGGACGAGCCTGATGGCGGAGCCTTGGCGGCAACACCGCCCAGACCAGCACGAAGTCGCCATGGCTGGAGTGATTGGCAAAATAGACGCAGGGGCGGGAAGGCAACCCTTCTTCCGGCCATATGGCGCGAACCGCCGTGACCGCCCGGGCAAACAGGACGATTACCGCCGCCGCGGCCTTTGCAATAAAACTTTTCATCCATCCCCCGGCCGAAGCTCGCGATCGCGCCGGCCAAACTCTAGCACCGTCGCCGCCGGAAGAAAGGAACTTCGCAGGCGTCCAGCTGAAAAATCACAGAGATGCTGCCGCGTCACTCATGCGCCCTCCACCGCCGGAGCCATACAAGTTCGTTAGGTGGCACATCACTTGCATCGCGTCCCGCGATCCGCCTGCAAGAGGAAACGGCCGTGTACGCGAACATAAATCCCTCGATCGACGTCAGGTTGCTGCGCACCACCTATCTGCTGCTGAGGGAGCGCAATGTCTCCAAGGTCGCCGTGCTGCTCGGACACAGCCAGCCGGCCGTCAGTGCCTGCCTGAAGAAGGCGCGGGAGATATTTGCGGATCCGCTTCTCGTGCGCAGCGGCCAGAAACTGGTGCTGACCGAGCGCGGCGAAGAGGTGATGGCCTCGATCGCGGCCATGCTCGAAGGTCTTCTGGACACGCTCAACCGCAGCAGCCAGTTCGATCCCGGCATGGTTCACAGCCGGATGCGGATCGCCGCGGTCAATTGCTTCGGCACGTTCCTCATTCCGCCGATCGCCACCAGCATCCGAAGCGAAGCGCCCGGCATATCGGTCGACTTTTTTGCGCCCTCGGAACAGAGCGACCTGATCGAGGATCTGGGATCGGGCCGGGTGGACATGGTGATCGGCAATTGGCCGGCGCCACAGCAGAGCTTGAAATCGAGCACACTCCTGCATTGCGACATCGCCTGCGTGGTGCAGAAATCGAACCCGCTAGCGAAGCGCGGACGCCTCCTGCTCGACGATTATATGGATGCCGACCATGTATCGCCGACGCCCGGCTCCAACGCCGTCTACAGCCCGATCGACGGGCGGCTGGCGCAGCTTGGAATGCGCCGCCGCATCGCCATGTCGGTGCCGGAATACGCGCTGATCCCGGCGATCCTTGCCGAAACAGATCTGATCTTCACCACGGCGCGGCCCTATGCGGAATATATCGTCGCCAATGCCCCGGCCAACCATCTGCAGCTCGTCGAGGCACCGCGGGAATTCGACCAGATGAACCTCTATCTGTTGTGGCACGAGCGGGCTCACAACAGCGGCGCCAACCGGTGGCTGCGCAATGTCATCCGCACCGTCGCCCGCCGCTTCGACCAGACACTCCACCCCGCGCCATCCGCAATCCCGCTGCGGGCTGCCTCTTGACGCCGCCAGGTATAAGCAAACGGATATACCCGCTATCGACGGCCATGGCATTCACCTCTGGCGCAAATTTGCTCATGCTGAAGGCAGGATTTACATCTGCCAAAGAATTGAGCAGGCAGATTTAGCGCCGGGGAATTTCGAAATGTTGATGCACACTCTTCTCGTGGATGGCGCCAATCGCGATCCCGACCACGCATGTTTCCACTGGGTCGATCGCGACAGGAGCCTGACCTATGCCGGGGCCGTCGAAGCGATGGAGCGCGCGGCGGGCGCGTTGCATAATCTGGGCGTCAGGCCGGGCGACCGGGTAACGATCTTTGCCCACAATGGCATGGACTATCTGACGGCGATGCTGGGCTGCTGGCGGCTCGGGGCGATTTCAGCTCTCGTAAACGTCAAGTTCGCGGACGAACTTGCCTATTATTTCGGCGATCACCAGCCGACTGCGGTCGTTTATACTCACGACAAACATGAACAGGTGAGGGCGGCAGCCGCCGGCGTGCCGACGATCCGGGCATTGATCTGCATGGATGGGCCGCAACCGGGCGCTCATTCCCTGCCGGACCTGATGGCCGCTGCCCTGCCGGCGCCTGCCGATCCGGGCAATGAAGATGCGATTGCCCATCTTTCCTATACGTCCGGGACGACCGGCAAACCGAAGGGCGCCTGCCTGAAGCACGAGCCGACGGTGCGGGCGACCCGCTGCATTGCCGAGCGGCTACAGATCACCGCGGACGACGTTTCATTCGGCCCGAGCGCTCTATCCAGTTCCTACCAGCTGGTCGGCAATCTCCTGCCGCAGCTTTCCCGAGGCGCTGCGATCAATGTGATGGGCCGCTGGACTCAAGCGACCGGCTTCGATGCGCTGGAAGCACGTGGCGCCACCATGCTGATCGCCAATCCGCCTATTCTAACCGATGTGCTCAATGAAGCCTCTATCCGCGGCCACGCGCCCGCGAAGCTGCGCATGAGCATGTCCGGCGGCGGTCCGGTTCCGCCGGTTCTCAAGGCTGGCTGGCACGAGAAGCTGAAGTTGCCGCTGGTCGAAAGCTATGGTCAGTCCGAGCTCGGCGGTTTCGTGGCGCTGGGCTTTCCGAAGCTCGATGCCGCCGATATCGAGACCCGCCGCGCCGGCATGCCGCTTCCGGACAAGGAAGTGCGCATTCTCAATTCCGACGGCAGCGAACTTCCCTGCGGTTCGGTCGGCGAAATCGCGCTCCGTGGCGGCTTCATGTGGGGTTATTGGGGCAAGCCCGAAAAGACCGCCGAGACGCTGCGCGACGATTGGCTGTGGACCGGCGATATCGGCACGATGGACCGGCACGGTTTTGTCACCATGATGGGACGTCGCTCCGAGCTTCTCGAGGTCGGCGGCAAGACCTGGTATCCGCGCGATGTGGAAGAGGCGCTATCGACGGTCGCTGGCATCGAGCAGGCGGCGGTGGTCGGCGTGCCCGATGCGGTGATGAAGACAAGGCCGGTCGCCTTTGTGCAGGCCGCCGCGCCGGTCGATGGCGAGGCCGCCAAGGCACAGATTGCAGCGACGCTTCCCTACGATCTCTCCGTCATGACGGTGATCTCGCTCGCAGAGCTGCCCATGACCCCCACCGGCAAGATCGCCAAGGCGGAGCTGGCGGCACGCGCCGCTGCTGCCTGACACTGAAACGGAGGATATGTCGATGAAACTGAAGTCGCATTGGTGGTGGGACCACTCGGCAAAGGATTTCTCCGAGTTCGAGATGGAAAAATTCGTGGCAATCCTGCCGATCGCCGCCGTCGAGCAGCACGGGCCACACCTTCCGGTCCGCGTCGACGCCGCGATCAATGCCGGCGTCGTCGCCCGCACGGTCGAGCTGATGGACGACGACCTGCCGGTTCTGGTCCTGCCGATGATGCCTGTCGGCAAGTCGGTCGAGCACACTGCCTATCCGGGCACGCTGACCTTCAACTACGACACGCTGGCCAAGATGTGGTTCGAGCTCGGAGAGAGCGTCAATCGCGCCGGCTGCCGCAAGATCATCTTCGTCAATTCGCATGGCGGCCAGCCGCAGGTGATGGACATCGTCTGCCGCGAGCTGCGCATCAAGCTCGACATGTTCGCCGTCAGCGCCTGGGCAAGCGCCGGCGCCGATTTCTCCGATCTGTTCAGCGCGCATGAGATGAAGCACGGCATCCATGGCGGCGAGGCGGAGACCAGCGTGATGCTGCATCTGCATCGCGAGCTGATCGACATGCAATATGCCGAGGATTTCGTTCCCGTCTCCGTAGAGCTGGAAGCCGCCGGCGGTTTGCTGATGCCGGAAGGCCGGATCGGCTACGGCTGGCAGACTCAGGACGTGCAGCCCTCCGGCGCCTGCGGCAATGCCGCTGCCGGCGATGCCGAGCGGGGACGGCTTTATGTCGAGCGCAGTGCCACGAACCTCCTGAAGCTGATCAGGGAAGTGCTGGATTTCCCGCTCGACCGGATCACTTCCAAAACCATGTACAAGGGCTGATGATTTGACGATGTCACCCGCATCATACGGCGTTTCCGGCCCCGAAAGGGGCGAGCTTCTGCTCGATGACGGCGTCGTGCTGGTGTCCGACATCTATCGCCCGGTCGGGGAGGGCACATTTCCGGTCCTCTTGATGCGGCAGCCCTACGGGCGGGCCATCGCCTCCACGCTCGTTCTGGCGCATCCCTCCTGGTACGCCTCACATGGTTATATCGTCGTCATCCAGGACGTGCGCGGTTGCGGCGATTCCGGTGGTGTCTTCGAGGCCTTCGTCAGCGAGATCGCGGATGGCGCACGCACTCTGGAATGGGCGGCCGCATTGCCTGGAAGCAACGGCAAGCTCGGCCTCTACGGCTTCAGTTACCAGGCGGTGACACAGTATTTTGCCATTGCCGGCAAGGGAAGTGTGCGGCCGGATGCGATTGCGCCTGCGATGGGCTCCTGGATGCCACGCGACGACTGGGCCTATGAGGGCACTGCCTTCCGGCTCGGCCTCAATGCCGGCTGGGCGGCGCAGATGGCTCGGCTGACCGCGGCCCGGCGCGAGGATGCCAGGACCTATGGGGCGATTGGCGCGGTCACGGACGAGGCAGCCCTTCGCTACCTGCTCGTCTCCCGGCCCGACATATCGCACCTCGCCAAATGGGTGGCGGACGAGAAGGACTATTGGGATGCGGTTTCGCCGGGTGCGCTGCTGGCCGACGATCCACTGGACATACCGGTTCTCCATACCGGTGGATGGGCGGACTTCCTGCTTCAAGGCACCTGGGCTGCAGATGCCGCGTTCAGGGCCAAGCATCCGGATAGCACTCATCTGGTGATCGGCTGCTGGGCACATGCACCCTGGAACCGTGCAGGCGGCGCAAGTGATATGGGTGCTGGTGCGGAACTCTCGATCGACCGCGCCCAACTGGCCTTCTTTGATTTCTATCTCAAGGGCTTTGGCGAAAAGCCGCAGCCGGTGAGGCTGTTCGACATGGGGCGGCGGCGCTGGCTCGATCTCGCAGGCCGCCCCGTCAGCTCCGAAGCCGAGTTTTTCCTCTCATCCTCAGGCCTTGGTGCGGCCATGGTCAGCGACGGTAGCCTGTCGATGGAGAGCGGCGCGCAAGCCCGCGACACGTTCGTGCACGATCCGACTCGTCCGACGCCGCTTGTCGGTGGCCATCTCGGCACGCCTGTCGGCTTTGCCGATCGAAGCAACCACGACAACCGCGCCGATGTCGCCGTCTATACCACTGCGCCCTTCGACGCGGCGCGTTTCTTCGTTGGCGAGGCCTCGGCCGAGATCGAGGTCGAAACGCAATCCGAAGGTTTCGACCTCTGCGCGACACTGTCGCTCGTCGCGCCATCTGGAGAGGCGAGGGTGCTGAGCACCGGTTATGCCCGCTTCGCAGGCGGTGGCAGAGTTTCGACGCGCATCAGTCTGCGCCCTATCTGCGTCACCGTTTCCGAAGGTTTCGCCTTGCGGCTTTCCCTGCAGGGCGCAGGCACGCCGGTCTTCGAAGTCCATCCCGGCAACGGGCCGTTCGCCTCCGTGCCCGAAATGGCGCGGCGACCGATTACCATTTCCATCTGCCATGGCGGGACGACGCGTTCTCGCCTGATCATGCCCGAGGCTACCGACCATGTCGCATAAGCACTACCTGACGCTCGACAACATCACGGCCACCTACGGCGATTCCGTCGCCGTCAGCGGCCTCACGATCGAGGTCGCCAAGGGCGAGCTTCTGTCGCTGCTCGGACCTTCCGGCTGCGGCAAGACGACGACGCTCCGGATGATCGCCGGCTTCGTGCAGCCGTCGGAAGGGCGCGTCGTCCTCAACGGCGAGGACATCAGCAAGCGGCCGGTGCACACCCGTAATATTGGCGTCGTCTTCCAGTCCTACGCGCTGTTCCCGCACCTGACGGCGCTCGACAATGTCGGTTTTGGGTTGCGCATGCGCCATGTCGGCAAGGCCGACTGCCGCGCCCGCGCTGCCGCAGCACTCGATACGGTCGGGCTCGGCGCCTATTGCGATCGGTATCCCGGCCAGCTTTCCGGCGGCCAGCAGCAGCGCGTAGCGCTTGCCCGCGCGCTGGTGATCGAGCCGGACGTGTTGCTCCTTGACGAGCCGCTTTCCAATCTCGATGCCCATCTGCGCGCCGACATGCGCACCGAAATCCGCACGCTTCAGCAGCGGCTCGGGATCACCACCGTTTTCGTTACCCACGACCAGCAGGAGGCGCTGGCGATGTCGGACCGCGTCGCGGTGATGAACAGGGGGCTGCTCGCCGAGATCGGCACGCCGGTCGGGCTCTGCGACCGGCCGCATTCGCCGTTCACCGCCTCCTTCCTCGGCGCCCGCACGGTGATCGAGGGGAGGACCGAGAACGGCCTGTTCACGGCGCCGGGGCTCACCTGCGAGGGAGCGCCTTCCGGCGCCACCCGCCTCGTCCTGCGTGCGTCGCGGCTCAGGCTCTCGTACGGGCCGGGGCCGCTCAATGTCTCCGGCACCCTCGTCAATGCAGCCTTCCTCGGCGACACCTACGAAGCCGATATCCAATCCGCATGCGGCACGATCCGCCTGATCGTGCCTTCGGATATGCCGCCTCCGCCCCTCGGGACGCCGTGCAGCATCCAGACCCAGCCGGGTGGCGCCACATTCATCTGACAGAAAAAGGGGAACCAAGACATGAACGTCTCGCGTCGTACATTCAACAAGCTGATTGCCGGTGCCGGCCTTGCCGCACCGTTCCACATCATCCGTCCCGCCTCCGCGCAGGAGCCGAAAAAAGGCGACGAACTGGTCGTCGGCATCTGGGGCGGCGCGCAGGAAAAGATCGTCAAGGAATATGTCGAGAAGCCGCTGGTCGAGAAATACGGCTGCAAGATCAGCTACGTTCTCGGCGGCACCGGTGACCGTCGCGCCCGCGCCTATGCGGAACGCGGCCGTCCGAGCTTCGACGTTCTCTACCTCAACATCTTCGAAAGCCGTCAGGCGGTGAAGGACGGCGTGACCCAGGCGCCGACGCCTGCCGTCAAGAATTTCGAAGCGCTCTATCCGAGCGCTCGCAAGGGCGGTTACGGAGTTGCCTTCAACCCCTGCACGATCGTCTACGACAAGACCAAGGCGTCGAAGCCGATCACCTCCTGGAAGGACATGTGGAACCCGGAATGGAAGGGCCGCATCGCCTGGCCGGATGGTCTGGGCGCCGAAGGCATTTCCGCGCTGATGATGGCCGCCCGGGTCTGGGGCGGCGACGAGAAGAACGCCGACATCGCGTTCGAAAAGGTCAAGGAACTGAAGCCTTTCGCGGCGATCCAAGGCAGCCAGGCGCAGCTTTTCGAAATGTTCGACCAGAAGCTCGCCGATCTTTCGGTCGAATTCGGCAGCTTCACCCAGTCCTATGTCGAAACGCGCAATCCCAATATTGCGATCGCCACCCCGGTCGAGGGACAGGCGCTTTCGATGAACGTCGCCTGCATCACCGAAGGCACCAAGAACCAGAAGCTCGCCGAAGAGTGGATCAACCTGCATCTCTCCGAACCCTGCATGCTCGCCTACGCACGCCAGATCTACTACTCGCCGACCGTCAGCAACATCACCGTGCCGGACGACATCAAGTCGAAGCTCGTGCTCGGCGATGCCAATGTCGCCAAGCTCGTCGATTTCGATTGGGACGTGATCAACGCCAGCCGCGCCAAATGGCAGGCGAAATACGATCGGGAGATCGCCGGATGAACCGTTGGATCGGGCCAGCGCTTGCAGCGCCGGTCACCCTTTGGCTGCTTTTATCCTTCGCGGCGCCAATGTTCGTGGTACTCGTGCTTTCCCTGCACGAGTATCCCGATCCTTTCGGCCCGCTGTTTTTGGCACCGTCGATCGCGCAATTCCGGGATATCGTATCGGATGGCTTCTATTTCGGCGTCGTCTCCGAAACCATCCTGCTCGGCCTCGGCGTCACCGTGATCACCGCGCTTCTCGGATATCCGCTCGCCCACTGGCTGGCGCGGATGCCGGTGAAATACCGCGCGGCCGCGTTTGCGGTCATCCTCATTCCGCTGCTGACCAATGTCGTGGTGCGCTCGCTCGGCATCATCCTGCTGCTGGCACCCGAAGGGCTGGTCAATTCCGTCACCGGCCTCATCGGCATTCCGCCGGCCCGGTTCATGCTGTTCACCCATGGTGCGGTCGCGGTTGCACTGGCGCAGGTCTTCCTGCCATTCATGGTGCTGGCGCTCTACGACAACCTGCAGAATACCTCGCCACGGGTGCATGAAGCGGCCCAGAGTCTTGGCGCATCTCCGGCGGTCCGGTTCCTCACCGTCGACCTGCCGCTCTCCCTGCCGGGCCTGCGTTCCGGCACCGTGATCGTTTTCCTGATGGCGACCACGGCCTATGTGTCCGCCTCGCTGCTCGGCGGCAAGAAGGTCTGGACCACCGGCATGCTGGTGCTGCAGGAAGCGATCAAGAACCTCAATGCGCCGCTTGCCGCCGCACTTGCGATCATCATGACCGTCACCGGTCTCGCCTTTGCGGCGCTCTGCGCCTACGCGCTCAATCGCCTGATGCCGTGGTTGAAGGGCAAGCCCAGCAATCCGTGGGGCATTCCGCGCTGGCTGGTGCCGATCATCGACATCCTCGGGCCGATCGTGTCGAAGCTGCTGCTTGCAACCTCGTTGCTGCTCCTGCTGCTGCCGCTGGTGCTCGTCTGCGTCCAGAGTTTCAACGACGTGCCGCAGGCGACCGCTTCCGGCTTCCGCGGTTTCACGCTGAAATGGTACGAGGCGGTGTTCTTTGCCGGAACCTATGCGGATGCTTTCTGGGTGTCGGTGCGGCTTGCCGTTACCTCAATGCTGGTGGCGCTGGCGCTTTCGCTGCCTGCCGCATTCGCGCTCGCCCGCTATCCCTTCAAGGGCCGGTCCGCGCTGCTGACCTTCTGGCTTTTACCGATGTCGCTGCCGCATGTGGCGATCGGCGTCGGCATGCTGCGGCTCTTGCAGATCTACCTGATCATCCCGCCTTTCCTCGGCCTCGTGGCGATCCACGTGATCGTCATCCTGCCGTTTGCAATTACGCTTCTGACCACCTCGGTCATGGGGCTCGATCGGGCGCAGGAGGAGGCGGCGGCGAGCCTCGGGGCAAGCCCGGTGCGACGCTTCTTCCTGATCATCATGCCGGGAATGGCGCCGGGACTGTTCGCGGCCGGCATCGTCGGCTTCCTGCTGAGCTTCGGCGAGGTGACGGTGACGAGCTTCCTCACGACCGCGCGGCTGACGACTCTGCCGGTCAGGATCTACGCGGAATCAACCTTCAGCCTGGAGCCGACCGCGCATGCAATCTCAGCGGTGCTGATCCTGTTCACGGTGATTGCGCTGACCGTATTGGGCAAGGTCGTGCGTCTCGATCGCCTCTATGCCAGATAGACAAGGTGGAACAACGGGTGGTGATCCGGAATCAAGCTGGATATCCAGGAAGTTCGGACCAACCAACGCTCTATGTCAGTAGATAGACAAGGATCGCCGCCCCCAATATCCAAAGCGCACTCAGAAGGGCTAGAGAAACAGCAACCGTTCTGCGGTCAAGTTGAACCCACGGCCGTGGACCGCGCAGGCTCATGGCCGACGTGTTATTGCGGGCGGTTGGAACTCCGAAGATCGATATATTTTCTTCAGCAGAAGCAGTTTTTGACAGTCTCGCTTTCATGCCAGTCTTATCCGATTTGTCCAAAATCCATTTAATTTTGAAGGCATTCTGCTGGCGCATTGATCCGGCGCGGCGACAAGATGATGCACCTGCAAAAGTTGTCCCAGTAACTCGTCGGTTGCGGTGGAAATTTGCCGAAGATACGCTACATTTCCTGATTGAACTGGACGACAGCGACAGCTGTATGGAGGTTCCACTGCCGCAGGGCCGCCCCAGCGGTTACCCCCACTGCGGCGAGGGCTCGACGTGCTTCCATACCGCCCGTCGAGCCCTTCGTGCCGCCCCCACTGCACCGTTCAGCGACATCAACCGTCGCCCACTATCCGATCGCGGTTCCCGCCTATTGATAGGTTTGACTTGGTGTTTTGCGTGAGTGCTTGGCCGCCGTAACATCCAGATCACCGGTAAGCTCCTTGGTGATCGCTTCAAGCGTCACGGAAAGTCCAGCCTCGACCTCGATCGATTTGAGGCCCTTTGCGATCTCTCTCGCGTAGATCACCAGCCTCGCCAGAGCGACGAGTTCTGCTTCCATATCAATTTGCAAATCCGAGCATGCCATGCACCAACCCCCAACCTGTGCGGGCAATCTAAAACTCTTTGAGGGCGTCGGGCGTGACATCGGCGTGACACAACGCATGGCTGATGACGCTAGTCGTCGCGCCAGAGAGATGTTCGGTTAAATTCAAAGTGAGTGGGGGGAGAATAGGCGTCGGCGTGACGCAGGGCATCGATCAGGGCCATGGCGTCCGCTTTTTTTTGGTCCACATAGTTGTGGCGAAGAATTCGCAGCAATTCGTTGGCGCGCCCACTCGCAATCTCCAAGCAGTTTGCCACGACCGCGTTCCAGCTACGGGCCTTGAAGAACAAAGATCGCGCGCTTTCCGTGAGATGCCGCGCTTCCCGGGCGGAGATCAGACCGCGCGTGCAACAGCCGGCGATCGTTGCGTCGACGTTGACCATCGGAATGGTGATAGCGACATATCCAAGCTCTTTCGGTCCATGCAGCAGTGCGACATCCGCATCGTCGACACGGGTTTCGCTCGCATAGGCCGCAAAGATTTCCCCAATGCCGATCATGCCGAAGGCGTGACACTCTGCCGCTCGCAAGGCACCCATGCTCGCCGCTCCAAAGACCGCCACGCCTTTCGAGAGACCGTAGAGAATTTCCTTGTGCCAGACGGGGGCGACATATTCGAAGGCGCCGTCGATCAATCCGATGGCCCGCGCGCCCTGATCGACCGCCAGCCGCACGTCTCCCTGCATCGCCGGCGGCCTCACACTCATATCGTCGGAGACGAAACGTCCTGCCTCCGGCAGGCTTGGACCGACAAAAAGTACTTTCATAAGGTAAACGATGCTGTCATCGCCCTGCCGCCAAATCTGTGCCGTCGCTCTCCCTCGGGGCTTTCCAGTCCGGGTACCAATATCTTGACGACCGCAAAAGGTGATGTCGGCTCGCTCAATCGGACGGCGATTGCTTGCGTGATACCCGACCGCTCCAAGTTCCCCAGGATTCCTGCGAGGTCGCCTGGACCGGGCAAAGGCGCGCTGCGTGAAGGATCCGCAGAAAACAACTTTAGCAACCGCGCGGGCAGCGGCCGCCGATAGGTTTCATGGAATACGTCATCGCGTGCGCCGCTAATATAAGTGACCCGGGACTGCGCGGCTTCCGTCAGCGCGCGTATGGCAGCGCGTTCGGGGGATGGATGAGCACCGCAGCCGAACGTCACGTCGGCATATCGCGGCGCACGGGACGCGAGCGCGGCTTTCGCCGCTAGGAAGGCGCCGATACACGGTACGCCGATATCGCTTGTCATGTCGAACATGCGCAGCAGGATGCCCGCATCCTCGATCTTCACGATGAGGGACCTAATGTCCTCATCGCTGAATGCGTCGGGTTCCAGACACCTGGAGTGCTGACTGGATTGAGGAAGAACCTGCCACAAGACATGAGCGTCGCGTTCGACGCGCTCGAGAAGACCGTGGAAAATTGCCTCGTCATATGTGTTGCCCGATGCAAGGCCATCCGAAGATTGCCAGTATCGGCAGTTCGACAGGGTCCGATCGAGTGACACGGCTTCGGCCGGAACGTAGACGCGATCAAAACTGAAGAGGTCTTCTCCCGCCGCAAATGCCATAATTTCGGTTGCTCGGGGAGGGGACTGGTTTCGGCCAAGAAACGGCACAAGCAGGTCGACACGCTCGTCGGCATCCAAAAGAGCAGACGCGGAGACATTCCTGATCGACAGGAACGGGTCGCAAGCGACCGCCCGCTCTATGGCCTCCATGACCGCGGATGTTCTCGCATCGGCATCGGCAAGTCCTTTGCCTTGAGCAACCACGATCGATTTTGCGTTTGGAGTATAGGCGCACCAGACCGGAATGCCGATATGATCGAGTCCGGTCTGGCGGCCGATACGGGTTATTCCAAGCGTCTTCAGAAAAGGACGCACCCGCTCATAGGTCTCCTCGGGTAAGCAGATGCGGTCCATCGCTTACGCCGTCGGCAGCTTAGCCATCGAAGACACCGGAGAAAGCCTGTTCGGAGGAGGAGACTGCAACCGCCAGGTTGACGTCTTTGACAATTGTTCCCCCTGCATTTCTAAGATCGTTTGCCGCGGCCAGCGGTCCGGAAACGGGCGGCTGCATCGGCAGGACCGTTCCTGCGTCGATGTCCGCCAGATAAAGCTGATCGTCTCCGGGCAGCCCGATTATCACAACTCTTGCCATATTTACCCCTCAGGTTGTTGGCACGAAAAATCTAAAATCCGGCTTTCAGCAAGCCCTCTCGGTAGAGTTCCTTCTGCCATTGTTCTTTCACCGGAAGCACGGAAAGCCATTTGTCGAGATCGAATTGCGGGTTGAGCTCCTGAGCCCTGCGGCGATGGACGCGTGCCTTCGCGGTATCGCCGGCCATAGCATAACTCGCCGCAAGCAATCTCCGGGCCGACGAGGAGTCCCCCATTTGATCTATGTAGCTGACAGCCTGATGAAATTCACCCAGGAAATAGCTGGCCCCGGCCGCAATCCAGAAATAATCGTCGGGGCATATCGGATTTAAGCGGATAGCTTTGCTGATCTTCGCCAACCCATCGGCGGGCTTCGATGCATGAACCAAAGCGTCGGCATACCCGCATATTGCGTCGGCAAGGTGCGGGCTCAATCCCTCCGCCCGATCGAATGCCTCCAGGCTTCCGTCGACATCGCCGCGGTAAAGCCTCGATAGCCCAAGCTCCCGGTGCGCCGATGCCAGTTCCGGCTCCAAGGCCACCGCTTTTCTTGCCGTTTCTTCCGCCTGAACCAGCAGCTGGGTTTCTCCCCGCGCCGTCAAGACCCATTCCCAGGAGTAGGTACGGGACAAACCCGCCAACGCCGGCGCGAAATCCCCGCGCATTCTCAGCGTTTCTCGAAAGGCGTTTCTGGCCCGGCGCACGTCAGGGAGCGTGAACTTGTTGAGATGCTGGGCACTTGCAAGATAAGACCTATAGACATCCGGATGAGCACGGTAATCAGCGAGCACAATTTCGGTGCGCTGCAGGTGGTCGCTGATGGCCATCACGATCATCTGCGCCACTTGTCTGCGGTGTGAAGCAAGTGAGCTGGCGTTGAGGCGGAAACGCTCCGCCCACAAAACGCTGTCCGAGGGAAGGAATACCATCTGTACGAAGAGGCCTTCGCTGCTGATGTTGGTGTCAAGGACGTAGGAGATGGAATGTCTCTCCAGCTGGGCCATCTTATCCGCATCCTGCCGGATGCGGGCTGCCGTATACGGAGCAACGACCGCCACCGTCCTCAAGGAGCAAAGACTTATCGTGATATCTTCCATCAACGCGCGAGCTGGATAAGCAGAGTTTTGCTCTGTTTCCTGGGGAGGAAGCAATACCAGCCGGGGGAGTTCCATGGGCATCGGGGGGACGATTGCTGTCCCCATGGGCAACGTGAACTCGGTTCGACCGATCGATGATCTAGAGGATCCAATTTGGTCTTCATGACGATGCGCCCCAAGCAGCACCTCGCGCACGGCAGAATCGCCCGGATCGTGTTCGAGGAGTTGTTTTGCGCTATCCTTGACATCGGCCCATTCCGACCGACTTGCCGCGGCGGCTTGTGCCTCGAAGAGTCCCGCGCGAAAACGTTGCCACTGGACCGACCGTTGTTTCTCGACCCATGGTTTCAGGCCGACGGGTAAATTGGCTTCGTCCATAAACTGCCGCGTCATCAATTCCGACATCGCGTTCAATCGCGGCAGCGCTTCAAGATCATTGGAGAAGACGGAGAAGTCCGCCTCAAGGGGCTCGGCGGACCGCTGTACGGTCGAAGCCGTGAAATCGAGTGGAGCGGGCCAGCCGTCCATGGCGCATTTGCGCACGCGCTCGGTCATCTTTCGAAAGTTGATCTTGGCTGCGTCTTGATCGCCTGCCCAAAGCAGCCGCGCCAGATAATCTCGCGGCAGCTCAAATTCATCGCTGGCCAACATATAGGCGAGGCCGAACAGTGCCTTCTGTGGCAGTGGCACTGTCCCTCGTTCCTCGTCAGCAAGCCAAAGGCCGCCGAATGTCACAAGGCGGAGCATCGGAATGATCCGTTAACGCGTTGCGCCCGGATCCGCGTGATCGCGATCCAGACCTGACGGGGGCCCCAAGGATTTGACCAGTTGAACGATGTTTTGGCGCAGCTTCGCATTTGCCACCCTCTGGAATGCCAGATTGAGTTCCACCCCCTCACGGGTTGCCAGAAAGGAGGTCACCGCATCTTCCTCGTGCACGACAGGCTTGCTATCGGTTGCCGATGACGGGGTTGGCGCATCGGCAAAGAAATAGCCGACAGGCGCGTTCAGTATAGTTGCAATCATCTGAAGACGACTGGCGCCAACCCGATTGGTCCCTTTTTCGTATTTCTGTACTTGCTGGAAGGTAATCCCAAGCCCGTCGGCCAGTTTCTCCTGGGACATCTTCAGCATGGCCCGTCTCAATCGGATCCTTGATCCAACATGTACATCAATCGGGTTCGGCTTTTTCTGATCCATCACTGTACCCTCCGTCACGGCTACACAGTGGTATAAACCGAGACTTCGTGCAACTAGGACCTGTCGGCAAAGGTGTGCGCCCGGTGGAGAATCTACGCAAGAAGCATCATGCCAGGTCGCAGGAAGTGGGTAAGGACCTCTCTGACGAGGCTTCATCCGTCGGTTCAGTTTCCCTCGCCATGGCGGACCCACTGGCTGGATCGATCTCGGGACCGGAAGTTCGCTCACGTCCAGCTTTAAAGGGTTCTGCTAATTTACGGCTGTCCGGAAGCAGTCGCCTAACCTCACCCACTTGCTGGTCGCCGCACTCTGCACCGCGTGGGCGGGAGAGGGGCTGCGCCCCTCTCAGGGTAGTTGGTGGCTTTAGCCCATTCGGTTTCCTCCTTTCGGTTCAGAGTTAGAGGCTGTGCTTGGCGCACTGACGGATTGAGAGGGTTGGAGAGAGGCTCCGGCCGGTCCGTCATGGAGAAACCGACATGGCCCAGGCCATCGAAAAGATCACCCTCAGTGCAGCCCGCGATATTCCCTTCAACAAACTGGTGTTGAGCCAGCAGAACGTCCGTAGGATAAAGTCCGGTGTTTCGATCGAGGAGCTCGCGGAAGACATCGCCCATCGCGGTCTTCTGACCAGCCTCAACGTCCGTCCTGAGCTTGACGAGAACGGCGACGAGACTGGCATCTACCGCATTCCCGCCGGTGGCCGCCGCTACCGTGCGCTTGAACGGCTGGTTTCCCAGAAGCGGCTGGCAAAAACCGCAGGCGTTCCCTGCATCGTCAGCCGCGGCGAGACGCTTGAGGTCGAGGACTCGCTTGCAGAGAATGTCCAGCGCGTCAGCCTGCATCCGCTCGACCAGTTCCGCGCCTTCCAGACGCTTCGGGAGCAGGGGCTTGGCGAGGAGGAGATCGCTGCACGGTTCTTCGTCTCGGTCGCAACCGTTAAACAGCGCCTGCGGCTTGCGTCCGTCTCCCCACGGCTCCTCGATTTCTATGCCGAAGACGAGATGACGCTTGAGCAAATCACGGCGTTTTCGATTGCCGACGATCACCTTCGCCAGGAGCAGGTCTGGGATGCGATCTCGGGCTCGCATAGCCGCGAGCCCTACTATATCCGACGCCTGCTGACGGAAACCGCGGTCCGCGCCGCCGATCGTCGCGCCGTTTATGTCGGCATCGATGTCTACGAAGCAGCCGGCGGTGTGGTGATGCGCGACCTGTTCGAGCAGGATCAGGGCGGATGGCTGCAGGATCCTGCATTGCTGGAACGGCTTGCCACGGAAAAACTCAAGGCTGACGCCGAGGCAATCCGGTCGGCCGAGGGCTGGAAATGGGTCGAGACGGCGTTCGACTTCCCGTATGGCCACACATCCGGCCTTCGCCGCGTCTACGGCACCCAGGCCGAGATGACCGAGGAGGAACTGGCGCGCCACGACGCCATCCGCGCTGAATACGACAGGCTCGATGCCGAATATGCCGAGGCCAGCGATTATTCGGAGGCAACTGAACAGAAGCTCGAAGAGCTTGGCGCCGAATTCGATCGGCTGAACGACCGACCGTATGTGTTCGACCCTGAAGATGTTCTCCGCGGTGGCGTCTTCATCTCGCTCGCCGCCAGTGGCGAACTCAAGATCGAACGCGGTTTCGTGCGACCGGAAGACGAGCTACGGGCAGATTTCGCTTCAAGCGATGCCGACGGCAGTGGAGACAGCAACTCGTCCGCAGCCGCAGCCGCGGCACCGAGCGAGGTGGTCGATCAAGCCGACGACGATGACGAGGCAATCAAGCCGCTTCCCGATCGTCTTGTTCTCGACTTGACCGCAGCACGGACCATCGCGTTGCGCAACGCGCTCGCCAACGATCCGCTCATGGCCTTTATCGCCGTGCTGCATGCCTTTGTGCTGAAGACCTTCTATCTCAATGGCTCGGATTCGTGCCTGGAACTGACATTGCAAAGTGCTCGGTTCAGCCAGACCCCCGGGCTTGGCGACACTGTTTGGGCCAAGGAAATCGACCAGCGGCAGGAGGCCTGGGGACATGATCTTCCCAAGGACCCGAACGACCTCTGGGCGTTTCTGATCGCGCTTGACGAGGTGAGTCGTCAGGCGCTGTTCGCGCATTGCGCCTCGCTGTCGATCAACGCGGTCATCGAGCCGTGGAACAAACGCACTCGCGCATGCCGATCTCCTGGCCCGCTCGATCGGCTTCGGCATGGTAGAGGCCGGCTGGGTGCCGACGGCCGACAACTATCTCGGACGCGTCACCAAGGCTCGCATTCTGCAGGCGGTCCGCGAGGCCAAAGGCGATCAATCGGCGGAGCTGATCGGCCATCTCAAGAAGGCCGATATGGCCCGCGAGGCCGAACGGCTGATGACCGGCAGCGGCTGGCTCCCCGAGCCTTTCCGTCTCGCCACAGACGTCGCTTCCGTCGACGAAGCGACCAGCGCAACCGGCGAGGTTTCCAGTGAGGGTGCCGACGAGCCCGGGAATCCCGATCTCCCGGCATTCCTGACCGATGATGCCGATGATGTGTCCACGCAGAAGGACGAGCTCGACGAGCAGCAGCACCCCGACGCAGCCGAATAGTCGTTTTTTGCGATCAACCCACGGCCCGGCTCCGCAAGGAGACCGGACCGTTTCCAGTTTCAGGAGTAGTCCAATGCCCGACTTTACGATCGAAACCACCTACCATTTGCCGATTTTCCGGCATCGCACCTACGCCGCCGAAACGCTCGAGGCGGCCTGCCGCGCGGCCATCGAGGACGACAATTGGGATATCGTCGAGAAAGATCACGAATCGCCCGGCGAAGTCCATGTCAGTGGCATCTGGGGAGGCACGCATAGCGCTTATACCGGCCCGTCGATCCCGGTGCCCTCGCAATTCGATGAAGCCGTCGAGCGACGTGCACGTTATTTCGAGATCCTGCTCGGCCTGCTGAAGATCTTCTTCGATGACGCGCATGCAGCGCGGCCGCCATCACCCGACTGGCTGACGCGTTCGGCTTGGGAGATTGCGCGGGGCCGCCATTCTCGGCCGCGCGCCGGACCCTGATCAGCCTGTCGATCCACCGAAGGCAAGCCATATCCTCGCTCGCCTACAGGAAGATCAGGTTCGCAATGCGATCGCGGCCGTGCTGGATGTCGACCGCAGTTTCGGTGCGCTATCGCCGGCCGCGGTGACCGACGACGAAATCCATGCGGCGTGCCTCAACATCGCGATAACGATTGACCTCTCCGACGTCGTCGGCAACGCCGAATTCCAGTCAGCACTTGCAGCGATCCGGGCAGCGCATCGGCGCCTTTATCCAGACTGACTGAAGACCATCCACTTCGCTTCCCCTCAACCCAGCCTGGCCACAGCGCCGGGCGCTTGTTTTTCAGGAGACACTCCAATGAACACTTTAGTCCCCAGCACGCGGCCGGTGTCCTCCGGCTTCAAGGTCGATATCTCGCGCGGCGAACGTATCGGCCGGGTCTCGTCCGAATGGTTTTCCCGTCCAGACGACGAGCGGTTCCTGTCGTTGACAGAGCTTTACGAAACCGTCCGGTCCCGGGCCGAGCGCGCGCATGCCCGAACCGTCGAAAGCGCTGCGATCCGGGTCGAGGCCACACGTGACAATACCGAGCGGCTCGAACTCGTCGTTCCCGGCCGGCATCAGCCGATCGCGCCGACCCATTGGAGCTACGGCCAGCTCTGCGGCTTGGTCGGCGCGCCGGCGACCTATATGCGTCAGCTGCCCGCGCCGCTCGCGGCGATCAACCTGCAGCACGGCCTGCTTAATCATCGTGCGGAATTGGTGAAGACGCTCGAAATGGAGGACGGCCGTGTCGAGCTACGAGCGGTAACGGGCCTGGAATACGGGCGGATCTGGGACCATGAACTTGTGTCAGCGATCATGAAGATTGCCGGCAATGGAACCGGCGATACGATCTGGAAGGTGCCCGGCCTTCTCGACTGGGCCAGCATGACCCACAATCCATTCGTCGATATCTCCAAGGATACGACCACGCTCTATGCCTCGGATCGAGACGTGTTCGTGTTTCTCGTCGACGATACCCATCCCATCGAGGCCGGGCGGCTTCGCAACGGAGAGCCTGATCTGTATTTCAGGGGCTTTTATGCCTGGAACAGCGAGGTCGGATCGAAGACGCTCGGCATCGCCTCATTCTACCTTCGGGCCGTGTGTGCCAACCGAAACATTTGGGGCAGCGAAAATTTTGAGGAAATCACCATCCGGCACTCGAAATTCGCGGCCGATCGTTTCGCCCACGAAGCAGCACCCGCACTGACGAGCTTTGCCAATTCCTCTCCCGCGTCGTTCGTTGCAGGCATCAAGGCGGCTCGCGAGCGCAGTGTTGCGCGAGATGATGAGGACCGCCAGGCGTTCTTGCGCCGGCGCGGCTTCTCGAAAACGGAGACCGCCAAGATCATCGAAACAGTTCTTTCCGAAGAAGGCCGGCCGCCCGAGTCGATCTTCGATTTTGTGCAGGGCATCACCGCGCTCGCCCGCGGCAAGACCAATCAGGACACGCGCCTGGAGCTTGAGGGCAAGGCGAAAAAACTACTCGAGAGCGCCGCCTGACGATTTCCATACGCGGTTGGGCTCCGAACTCCAGGCGCGTCTCAAAATCCCGTCATCGTCATCCCAGAGCCCGGCCAAGCACCGGGCATCTTTATGTCTGGAGCACCCCAATGGCCATCCCCGATCATGCCCGCACAAACTTCGACACGCTGCTGCGCACCGCGTCCGAGGGCAATCTTGCTCTCTTGGAATGCCTGGATGCCGCGACGCGCGAGCCGCGTTACGTGCTTTGCGCCGTCAGCCGCAGTGAGGACGAATACGTTTTCACGCCGTTCGGCCATCTCGCCGACGGCAATCCTTACGAAGCCTATCTGCCGCCCGGCCCCGATGATCCGACCGGCTTCATTGCGAGTTCGGCAACCTAAGCGCTGATGATCGCTGGCTGAGTTTCAGTCGGCGATCCCGCAATTCCTCGCCGGCTACCCCCCGTTTTGCTCATCCAAACCTTCGGCAGGACGCTTGGGGTGCGCCGCTCTTTCCTCAATTTTGGAGCATCGTCCGATGAGTATCATCTCGCATCCTCAAACCGTCTCCACCTCTCCACGACCTCATGTCAGAAGCAGCGCTGAAGCACTTTTGGATGCTGCCGCTCAAATCACGTCGCTTCTTGAACGGGGTAAAGCCGTCGGCACCGCTGATTTGCGGCAAATCATGAATGAGGCATTTGGCGGCAGCGACGCCGAGGGCTTTTGGCTCTGGAAAGATGCCTATGAGGCAACGGAAGCCGCCCAGGTTCTGTTTCTGCGCAAGTTCGGTCCGGCGATCATGGCCCGCACGGATGCACGGCAATCTGTGCTCTCGATGTTAACGAAGGTGGCAAAGCTCGTGCCAACCCATAGCCGGCGATCCACGGAGAGCCAGGCGCTGCAGCAGCTATCGACACCATTGCCGCTTGCCTATGTCGCAGCCCTCGCCGCCGATATGATAGCGGCCGACGTGGTGCTGGAACCGTCGGCCGGGACCGGCCTCCTGGCGATCTTCGCAGAGCTCGCACACGCACGCCTATCGCTCAACGAATATGCCTCCGTCCGCCACTCACTGCTGGCACAGCTTTTTCCCAGAGCGTCGATCTCGCAGCACGACGCCGCCCATATCGACGACTATCTCGATCGCACTGTGCGGCCGGCCGTGGTGCTGATGAACCCGCCGTTCTCCGCCGGCGTTCACGTCGAGGGCCGAGTCACTGACGCCGCCTGGCGTCATCTCGCCGCAGCCTTTGCCCGCCTTGCCCCCGGCGGCCGATTGGTCGCGATCACCGGCTCAGGCCTTTCCCCCGATAACCGCTCATGGCGCGACGCCTTCGTCCGGCTCCAATGGGAGGGCACCGTCCTGTTCAGTGCAGCGATGGATGGCGGAATCTACGCCCGCCATGGCACCACGACGGAGACGCGGCTCACCGTCTTCGACAAGATTCCCGCCGATGATCCGGCCAAGGTGGTGGCGTCGAAGGGCACCGCGCCCGATCTGGAAACGCTGCTCGCCTGGATCAGCGGCCTTCCAACGCGTTCGCCATCGCCGACGTCCATCGGCACGCTCTCCGACGGAACCCACCGTCATGTCGTAGCGAAGACGGCGGCGCGCAAGGCCGCCGGCGCCGTGCAGCCTGTGGCGGTCATCGCTCCTCCGCATCGGCCAACTGCTGCCGCCCGGATTCCCCGCGCAACGGTCGAGCATCTCGCACCTGTGAGCGATGAAATCATCGAACTCTCCTACGAACTGCACGATGCTGCTGCGCCGGACCATATTGGCGCCGCCGATGGTCTCTACGAGCCCTATCGGCTGCAGTCGATCCACATCCCCGACGCAAGGCCCCATCCCGACACGCTGGTCGAATCCCTTGCCATGGCATCCGTCGCACCGCCGAAACCGACCTATCGTCCGCACCTGCCGAAGCGCACCGTCACCAGCGGCGATCTCTCGGACGCCCAGCTCGAGAGCGTCATCTATGCCGGCGAAGCCCATTCCGGTTATCTCGCCGGCTACTGGAATGTCGATGCCTCCTTCGACAACCTGAAGGCTGTCGCGCCTGACATCGACCACGCCGTTCGCTTCCGTCGCGGCTGGTTCCTCGGCGATGGCACGGGCGCGGGCAAGGGCCGCCAGGCCGCCGGCATCATCCTGGACAATTGGCTCAAAGGCCGCCGTCGCCATGTCTGGATTTCGAAGTCCGACAAGCTGATCGAGGACGCCCAGCGTGACTGGGGCGCGCTGGGCCAGGAAAAGCTGCTGGTGACCCCGCTGTCGCGGTTCCGCCAGGGCAGGTCGATCAAGCTGGAAGAGGGCATCCTCTTTACGACCTTTGCGACGTTGCGCAGCGATGAGCGCGAGGGCAAGCGCTCGCGGGTTCAGCAGATCGTCGACTGGCTCGGCGACGATTTCGACGGCGTGATCGTCTTCGACGAAGGCCATGCGATGGCAAACGCAGCCGGCGGCAAGTCCGAGCGCGGCGACAAGGCGGCGTCGCAGCAGGGCAGGGCTGGCCTTCGCCTGCAACGTGCCCTTCCGGACGCCCGTATTGTCTACGTCTCGGCGACCGGCGCATCGGAAGTCGAATCGCTGGCCTATGCCGAGCGCCTCGGTCTCTGGGGCAGCAGCGACTTTCCTTTTCCCACACGCTCGGAGTTCATTGCCGCGATCGAAGACGGCGGTGTCGCCGCCATGGAAGTTCTCGCAAGAGACCTGAAAGCCATGGGCCTCTACGCATCGCGCTCACTGTCCTTCGAGGGCGTCGAATACGAGATCCTCGAGCACGAGCTGACCGAGGAACAGGTGCGCATCTACGATTCCTATGCCGAGGCATTCCAGGTGATCCACAATCATCTGGATGCGGCGATGGAGGCCTCCGGTATTACCGGCAAAAGCGGTACGCTGAACAACAATGCCAAGGCCGCGGCGCGTTCTGCCTTCGAAAGCTCGAAGCAGCGCTTCTTCAACCATCTGCTGATCAGCATGAAGACTCCGGCCCTGCTTGCAGCGACCGCCAAGGATCTGGAAGATGGCCACGCCGCCATTGTCCAGATCGTTTCCACGGGGGCAGCACTGACCGAACGCCGTCTGTCGCAAATCCCGACCGAGGAATGGGGCGATCTGCAGGTCGACGTGACGCCGCGGGAATATGTCTTATCCCGAGTTCGGGATAAGACATAATATGCCGCGTCCGCGTTATGCAGAGCACGGCGGGTCAACTCTTTGATCTGCTTTTTCATTTCCTGATCTCCACTTGGCATAATCATAGGCACCGGGCGGAGATCGCCCGGCACTGTTTTCGGTGGTGGCTGTTCAGATTTACTGGTGCCGTGGGTTGGTTGCGGCCGCGAGAGCGGCCATCAGCTTGTCCGATGGCTCCCGGAATCTTCCGGGCTTGATAAGCGGGGCATGATGCGCTTCGAGAAGAGCAAGCTTCTCGGTCGGGTCGGCGCGCAAATACATCTCGGTGGTCTGGATGCTGGCATGACCGAGCCAGAGCGCCACCTTACGGACGTCTCCGGTTGCCTGGAGCGTGTGCATGGCACAGCTATGCCGAAGCACGTGCGGCGTGACGCTCTTGCTGGCAATCGACGGCACCGTCTTGCCGGCTTTGGCAACGTGCAAGCTGAGCCTGTAGGCGAATCCATCGCGGCTCATGCGTTTGCCGTCCCGGCTCAGGAAGAGTTCTGGACCGTGACCATCTGGCCGAACGGCCAGCCATGCACGCAATGCGGCCTGAGTTTCTTTCCAGAGCGGCAGGATACGTTCTCGTCGTCCCTTGCCGAGGACGCGAACGCTGGAAAGCGATCTGTCGGGGAAGTCTTCCATCCGCATCGCCAACAGTTCGGATGCCCGCAAACCCGCGGCATAAGCGAGATGGAGCATCGCGCGGTCACGCAGGCCGCCGCGTGTGCGGATATCGGGTGCCGCAAGCAGCGCTCCGATCTCTTCCCGAGTCAGATAGTCGATAAGCCGGGTGTCCGTTCGTTTGACCGGCAGCGCCCGGATCATCATAGCCTGCTCCAGGCAGGCCGGTTGCCGATGTTCGACGAAGCGAAAGAACGCCTTGATCGCCGAGAGCCTTGCATTGCGAGAACGGGCGGTATTGTCCCGCCCTTCTTCCACATGCCGCAGAAATGCTCGCACGAGTCCAACGTCGAGATCCTCGATCATGAGGTCGGAGGGCTGTCGTTTGAGCCGAGCGGCGGTGAAACGCAGCAAGAGCGTGAATGCATGCGCGTAGCTCGCGATTGTATGCGGGCTTGCACCACGTTCATTCGGAAGGTGGTTTTGCAGGAACGCAGAAAGGTCAGGAGCGAGCGGAGTCATGCTGCACCTCCGACAAAAGCGCCTTCGGTCGCTGAAGCGATCGTGCGCAACAGGACAGGTGTCGCCTCGAGATACCAATAGGTGTTGGCAACCTCGGCATGGCCGAGGTAGGTGCTCAGCGCAAGCATGTGTCGCTGAATGGCCTGCGGATCATTCCCGCAGGCTTCCAGAGACCGCACTGCGAAGGTGTGGCGTAGATCGTGCAGCCGGGGACCAGGCCCCGTTGGGTTGCGGTACCCGAGCTGTCGAACAATCCGGACGAAAACCACATGGGCTCTGGTCCTGGTCGGCGCATGACCGTGACCCAGCACAAAAAGATCGTCGCTTGCGCCGCGAACCTCACGTCGGACGGCAAGGTATTGCTCAAGCGCAGTGTGGGTTGAAGCGTGCAACGGGACAATGCGGCTTTTACCGAACTTGCCGCTGCGAACCATGAGGCCGTCATCCGTCAGATCATCGTAGCGGAGGGAAAGAGCTTCCGAAATGCGGAGCCCTGTCGAGGCAAGCAATCCGAACAGATGATGATATGTAAGCGGGCTGATCGGAGCCAAGCCCGGCACCTTCAGGGCCTCCGCCATGATGTCTGTGATCTGATCCGGCATCAGAATGTAAGGAGCTGGCCGCCGCCGTCTGCCGCGCCCCATCAGCCCTGCGGCCGGCACTTCATGCCGTGGGTCTTCACCGTGCAGAAACTCGGCAAAGGCGCGTGCGAGGCCAAAACGGATACGGGCGGCGTTCGGCGTAGCCGCTTCACGCACCCATTCTAGTATCAACTCGACGGTTATGATGGTTGCGGCTCTTTCGCTGGCGAGTACAGCGAATTGACTCAGTGCCTGTTCCTGCGCATCGAACTTCTTGCCGAGGGCGCGATGCAACTGGATGTAGCGATCGACGTCGTGGTGCATCATGACGCTGCTCCCGGCCACGGCTGGGCAACGGCTGCCAGCATCAAGATATCCACCTTCGCGTAGATCGCGGTCGTGTCCCGAGAGGCATGCCGGAGGGCGATGCCGATCTGATCAAGGTCGGCACCGTCGCCCAGCCAGGCGGACGCCAGTGAATGACGGAACACATGAGATCCTGTCGGCAGGTAGGAGAAACCACCACGCTTCAGGACGCGGGCGACGATGCCGGCGATCTCGGCCGAAGAACGCAGCGGTGTAAACGGCGCCTGTGTCCGCAGAAATACCCGGTCCGTCGAGACGACGGGCCGCGCATCCTCGATGTAGGCGAGAAGTGCGTCACCCGCATCTTGGGGCAACGGCAGCATCGTCCCGCGACGACTTTTGCCGTGCAACCGTAATCGACTGGCCCGCCAGTCGATATCGGATAGACGCAGTTGCCACACATCCCCCGCCCGCAGCGCCATTCGCGCGAGCAGCAGGAGGATGGCGCGATCCCGGATATCGACCGGTGTCGTCGTGCCAGATGAGGCGATGATATCTTCAATCGTCGCTGCCGGGATCACACGCGGAACAGTTGATAGCTTCCGTCGAACTGCTGGCGGTACTGCATGCAGCAGAAATGGGGCGCAAAGACCCTGGCTCACGGTGAAGCGCAGAAACGCGCGCAGCACGGTCACCGTCATACGGATCGAAGCACGCGATCGTTCTTGGCGTTGATCCAGAACGATAGAGCGGATGGTTGCTGCATTGTAATGCGCTGGATCCTGGCCGAGTACGCCGATCCAGCGTCCGGCCTCGTGCTGGTAGCGCCGGATCGTCTCCTCAGTTGCCCCACGCTCGCGGCGCAGCCATTCGGCTAAGCCGTCCAGCCGCGGATCGATCGCCAGAGTATCGGGTGGCGCAGAGAGATTGATCACACCCCGTTCACGCAGGAAATTGACGAAGCGACGGGCACCGCGACGGCGATCTCTAGTTCCTGTGCCGGTCACCCGTCTGCCCCGCTTGGTTCGGATACCGCACCGACAATCGTGCAGAGCGAACTGTTCAATGGTGTCGTCGGTGATCTCCTCTGCAGGAATGCGCACCTGCAAGATCCATTCGGCGAAATGCCGTGCCTGACTTAATCGTCCAGCATAGGTCGGCTTGCTATAGCCGACGGCTCTAAGCCCGACTGCGAACTCTGGCAGGTATTTGTCCAGCCGTTCGACACTGGTCGCAACGGTCACGATCCCGGCATTCTCCAGATAACGGAGGAACCGGCGGACATCGGTCATGTAGATCGCGTCACGCAACTGCCGGGAGCTGTAGCGCCCGCAACGACAGCGATGCCGGGCGAAACGATCAACCGCGGCCGCATCGAGATCCTTGTAGGCGATATCGTGGGCACTTGCCCACTTCAGAAAATGTCGCGCCGCGCTCAGGGCACCTGCCGAGAGCTTGAGGTGCTGCGCCAGATAGCCCTGGACGAGAGCACGATCGTCGAGAACGGCGGCGCGTGGGTCACTGCCGGAGCGAGAGTTGGGGTGGGAAGCCATGAGGGTGTCCTTCTGCTGTTGAGAGCAGAGGCATCATGATTATGCCAAGTGGAGATCAGAAATGAAAAAGCAGATCAAAGAGTTGACCCGCCGTGCTCTGCATAACGCGGACGCGGCATATTATGTCATAGACTACCTCATGCACTCCTTCCCGGTGCAGCTCTTCGAGGAATTCTCCGACGCCGAGGGCAATCTCAGTTCCCGGCCGGTCCATGACGTGGATGGCAACCCTGTCATCTGCCGGGAGGCCGAACGGCGTCGCGACGAACTGCTCGAAACACTCGGCAGCCTGCCGGCCATCCCGACGGCGCTCGACCAGATCGTCCAGCACTTCGGAACCGAGCGCGTTGCCGAAATCACCGGCCGCTCGCGCCGCATCGTTCGCCGCGACGACGGCAGCACGATCGCCCGCTATGGGGTGGAGAGCCGGCCGGGCAGCGCCAATCTCGACGAAGCGCGTGCCTTCATGGATGACGAGAAAGCCATTCTCGTCTTCAGCGATGCCGGTGGAACCGGGAGATCCTATCACGCGGATCTCGCCGCACGGAACCAGCGCCTGCGCCTGCATAATCTTCTGGAAGCGGGATGGCGCGCCGACGTCGCGATCCAAGGCCTCGGTCGCAGCCATCGCACCAACCAGAAACAGCCGCCGCGCTTCCGGATGATCGCAACGAACGTCAAGGCGGAACGGCGATTCCTCTCGACCATCGCCCGCCGCCTCGACACCCTGGGCGCCATCACCCGCGGCCAGCGCCAGACCGGCGGGCAGGGCATGTTCCGCAGCGAGGATAATCTCGAATCCCAGTATGCTCGCGATGCACTCAGGCAGTTCTACGGCCTGCTTCACGCCGGCAAGATCGAGGGCTGCTCGCTCGATAGGTTTGAGAGCATCACGGGCCTGTCGTTGACATCGGACGAGGGTGGGCTCAAGGACGAGCTCCCTCCGATCCAGACCTTCCTCAATCGCATGCTGGCGCTCACCATCGCGATGCAGAACGTGCTGTTCGAAGCCTTCGAGCAGCTGCTTGCGGCACGCGTCGAAGGAGCGATCGCCGCTGGAATCTACGACAAGGGATTGGAGACGATCACCGCCGAGAGCATGACGGTCACCGACCGCCGGCTGATCTATACACATCCGGTCACCGGCGCGCAGTCGCACCTGCTGACCATAGAACGCAGAGATCGCAACGCACCGATGTTGTTCCATGACGCGCAGGCTCTCGTCAGACGGGAGCCGCGGGCGAAGCTGATGATGAACGGAAAGTCGGGCCGGCCGGCGGTGATGGTGCCGACCCGCTCGATCATACTCGAGGATGGCTCCGTCCAACCGGGCGTGTCGCTGATCCGGCCGATGGACGAGCTCCGTTTCGAGGTCCGCCAGCTCCAGGAAACGAACTGGCAGGAGGTCGACCAACAGGTCTTCGCCCTTGCCTGGCATGCCGAAGTCGCTGGTTTGCCGGAATTTTCGACGTCGGTGATGCACATCGTCAGCGGACTGCTGCTGCCGATCTGGAGGTTGCTGCCGCACGATTTTTGCCGGGTGCGGCGTCTCCAGATGGGCGACGGTGAGCGAATCATCGGACGTGTCATTGCACCGGACCGGCTTGCCGGCCTTTGCCGCAACTTCGGAATCGGGCAGAATACGCTGATCGCGCCGGAACAGGTCTGGGCGTCGCTAGTCGACGGGTCCTCGATCGTCGGCCTTGCCGGCGATATGACGCTCCGCCGGGTGCGGGTGATGAGCGAGTACCGCATCGAACTTGCCGGCTTCACGGATGGCATGCGCGACTGGCTGCGGTCGATCGGCCTGTTCTCCGAGATGATCAATTGGAAGCTGCGTTTCTTCGTGCCGACGACCGACGAGGGTCCGGTAATCCTCACGCAGTTGATGCAGCGTCATCGCCTTGTCGATACCGCGCGCCGGTCGTGACGGAGGTCTGCCATGCTCTCCGCCTCCGATCTGGCGGACCGTCTCGCGCAAGACGCGGAGGCGTTCTGCCGCCACTATCTCTCCGCCGGCCGCCGGGCCGGCAACTACTGGCTCGTCGGCGACGTCGCCAATCGTAAGGGCCGGTCTCTCTATGTGCATCTGACCGGCCCACGTGCCGGCCGATGGACAGATGCGGCGACCGGTCAGTTCGGTGATCTGCTCGATCTCGTTCGTGAGAGCTGTGGTCTTGTGGATTTCCGTGACGTTGCCGAGGAGGCGCGCTACTTTCTCAGCCTGCCCCAACCAGAACCGATGTCGTTCCGTCGTAGTGACGCCAGCGACGCTGCACCGGTCGAGAGGCCCGCGGCTGAGCGTGCACGGCGTCTATTTCGGATGAGCCAGCCGCTGGCGGGCACGCTTGCCGACGTCTATCTGCGTGAGCGCGGCATCCTGAGGGCATCGATCCACGCAGCGTTGCGCTTCCATCCGTCCTGCTACTACCGGGATCTGGCCACCGGCCGGACGTCCAGCTATCCGGCCCTGGTCGCAGCTGTGACCGATCACGCCGGTGCGATCACCGGCGTCCACCGCACGTATCTATCCACAGGGCTCGACCCGGGCGGCGTCGGCAAGGCCAAGGTGGACGATCCCCGCCGCGCGCTTGGTGGGCTGCTCGGCAATGGTGTGCGATTGCGCTTTCCTGTCGATGAACCCGTTCCTCTCATGGCGGCGGGCGAGGGCCTTGAAACCATGCTGTCGCTCTCGCACGTGATGCCCGGCATGCCGATGGTCGCGGCCCTGACGGCCAATCACCTCGCGGCCTTCAACTTCCCGCCCGGATGCCGGCGCCTCTACATCGCCGCCGACGCGGATGCCGCCGGCCGGCATGGGATCGAGGGACTGAGCCGACGGGCGCAGGCGCACGGAATCCTGCCGCTGGTGCTGTCGCCGGAGCTCGGCGACTTCAACGAGGATCTGCGCTGGCTGGGTCCCGACCGGCTGACCGCAAGCCTCAGGGCTCAACTCATCCCCGAACACACGATGACCTTCCTCCCCGCCTGAAGCTGGGCGAAAAGGCTGGGGGAGGGGCTAGCGGCGGCACTGGCGAAGGGCGTCCATTGGCCTCATTCCGGATGGGCGCGCCCGCGGGCCTGCCGAGAGGCGACCCTTACCACGCGGGCGTGCGGGCCTTCAACGGGTCAGTCGGTTTCTTCCCCTGCCGGTCCATTTTCGCGCATCGGCTCTTCCGAAAACCGGTTCCCACTTTTCGCGCCGATGCGATGGCCCGTCATTCCTCGCGGATCAAGAAACCCTCTTGTCCCCGCCCGGCGCTTCGCTGGGCCGCTGCGCTTCACTCGCGGTTCCGGCCTCGGCCCGCGTGACCGGGTTCGCCGTCAGGCCGCGAGAGGCGCGGCCCACCGAACGGAGACCACCATGGACCTGATCCTTTCCGCCGACGCCGGCTTCGAGCCCAACCACGCTTCCTCCCCGACAGACCGCTTCATCTACGAAATGCAGGTCTTCGGCTATCGTCCCTTCCAGGGCGAGCCCGACCCGCGGCCATTGCCCGAAGAGCCGATCGTCCAGGCTTCGCTCACCGCCGTCTTCGACGCCCTCGCCGAGATGCTCGGCGATACCCGGCTGGAGCCCGATCTCGAAGATCTGTTCTGGTCGATCCCCAATCTCTTCCATCGCGCCGGCGAGCGCATCCAGCGCGAGCTCGACCGAAACGAGGAGGCGCAGCGCACCGGACAGCGCGAACAGGACGGCTCCGAGGTGAAAAGTGTCGAGCTCGAGCGTCTGATCGCCGAGGGCATCACGCTGTTGGAACGCCGCAATGCCTTCGAGTTCATGCGCGATTTTTCCGCCGACCTGTTCGAGGCGCAGACCGGATCGTCCTGGCGACCGCGCACCGGCTCCAAGGTCAATCACGCCCATATGACCGCGGCGATGATCGACTCCAGAGATTTCCTTTCGGCTCGCCGTCGCGCCGAGACCGAGGTGTTGATCCCCGCCGGCACCAAGATCGCGTTCTCTGGCGGCATGGACTATAACGATCATGAGCGGATCTGGGCGAAGCTCGATCAGGCGCATGCGAAACATCCCGACATGGTCCTGTTGCATGGCGGCTCGCCAAAAGGCGCCGAACGTATCGCCGCCTGCTGGGCTGAAGCCCGCAAGGTGACGCAGATCACTTTCAAGCCCAACTGGACCAGGCATGCCAAGGCTGCGCCGTTCCGGCGCAATGACGAGATGCTTTCGGTCATGCCCGTCGGATTGATCGTCTTTCCCGGAAACGGCATCACCGGCAATCTCGCCGACAAGGCACGCCGGCTCGGCATTCCGGTCTGGCAGGCTTCAGGAGACGGCGCGTAAGCGCCGTCTCCCCGGATACATGGAAAAGATGGAAAATATGGGAAAAATGGAGTATATGGGAATCGAAGTGGAGATCTTTGCGATGAAGCAGTTCACGACAGGCGACCTCAACAAGCAGATCGGCGATATCACCGATGCGGCGAGCCGCGAGCCGGTCATGCTCACCCGGCACAAGAAGCCGCGTTTCGTGCTGATGAGCTACGAGCACTATGAGCGCATGCGCAGCGGTGGCGACCCGCGCCGCGCCTTTCATATCTCGGAAATGCCCGCCGAGCATGCGGAACTGTTCGACGAGGCGCTCGATCGGCTAGCACGCGGCGAAGGCTACGACGATGAGCCGTGAATTCCGCCCCGGCGAGGTCATCTCCTATCCGTACCTGTGGGCCTGGCAGCAGCAGCGCGGCGAAACCGAGGGCCGCAAACAGCGCCCCGTCTGCGTTGTCATCGCTATCCGAAGTGCAACCGATGGAATACCCATCTCGCGCTTCTCGCCATCGCCACGCAGCCACAGACGGCTCGCATCGCTCTGGAGATCCCGGAGATCGAGCGCAAGCGTGCGGGCTTAAGTGATCTAAAGCAGTGCTGGATCATGGTCGACGAATACAATTACGATATCCTCGAACGCTCCTGGTACATTGAGCCCGATCAGGACATCCTCGGCCGCTTCAGCAAACCCTTCATGGTGAAGATCGCCAGACTGTTTGCCGAGGCGCGCGGCCGAACCGGCCGGGTCAGCCGCCTCGACTAAGGCGTGCCGCCGCTTCATGCCGCTTCTTACGCGTCTTGTTTCCCACCGCCCTCCCGAAGTCGTCTCCGCCACGGCGCATCTCTGACGCTATCTGATTGATGCGGCCACGATTGCGTAATTGGCCGGCCCATCGCGGGCGGTTCTCGATCGATCTCGATGCCTGACCGTCGCGGCACTCCGGGGCGACATCCCTTGAAATCAGGTCTGTTACTCGGTTTCGCTCCGCAGAACTGCAGTCGCGTCAGGGAAAGGCCGACAGTTCGAGTGTCATGCCGACCGAAGCCGTCTTCGATGATGAGGATGGATAAGGACGGTGCTGATCACTCGCGTCGCGTCGGACTGGTTGACGGCTAGCGTCCTTTGACCCGAACACCACCGACGCATGTCACGAGCGCGGCACTCCGCGCGGCAGCAAACGGCCGCCACGGCGAGGTCTCCTGCCGACGTCGCAATCAAAGACCATTCCCGTTCTTTTGTCGCCTTTCTAAGGGACCGGCCGCGATCAGCGTCAACCCGCAAGGGGTTTCCCTTCGCTACGCTGCGGTGACGCCTGCGGCGCGGCCCCTTCTTCGGGCGCCATCGGGAATGGTCCCGATGCAACGAAGGAGACAATCCCATGGCTACCACGATCGCAACCCTCACCGAAAAGACCGACGGCACACTCGAAGGCATCTTCGCCACCATCCGGGTCAACGCCCCGATCGCCATCGTCCCGAACGCCAACAAGGCGAGCGAGGAAGCACCCGACTACCGCATCATCCACCGCAAGACCGGTTTCGAAATCGGCGCCGCATGGAACCGCATCTCCCGCCAGACCGGCGAGGAATACATCTCCACGAAACTGGAAGCGCCCGAGATCGGCGTGATCTTCGGCAACGTCGCCCCGGCGCCCGGCGGGGAGCCCGGCAAGAAGGTCATCCTCTGGAACAGCCCGGCCTGACTGGGACTGCCGGCCTCCTAGCGGGGCCGGCTTCTTCTCCCAGCCAGCAACCGGCAACAAAGGATCTCCCCATGAGCCGCTATACCACCACCGTTACGAAAATCGCCTCATGTCACGTCGACCCAGACGCCACTATCGGCTATGATCGCCCTCTGCAGACGTTCTTCCTTCAGGCTTTCGCAACTCCCGATGGCGCGGATCTCGAACTTTGGCTTGGTACGGAATATCAGGAATTCGAAACACTTGCAGCCTTGCGCGCTGCAGCTGTCAATCAAGGCTTTGATTTCGTGCCGCTCGCATCTGGCACTCTTCACCGGCTGCTGGACGATCATAGCCGTGAAGCAGTCCGACCGGTCAGTGAAACGATCGTTCAGGATCTGCTGAACAATGCTGCTCCCTGCTGAGCGGCGTATTTCAAAAAACAAACAGCCCGGCCACAAGCCGGGCTGTTTTTATGCCTGCTCACAAGATCACTTGTTCAGCGCGTCCTTGAGAGCCTTGGCCGGCGTGAAGGCTAGCTTTTTAGCAGCTGCCACCTTGATAGTCGCGCCGGTTGCTGGATTGCGAGCTTCGCGCTCCGGCGTATTTTTGATTTTAAACTTGCCGAACCCCGGAAGGCTCGTTTCGTTGCCGGCAATAGCTGCTTCGGTGATCGAAGCGATCACCGCTTCGACAATCGCCTTGCCCTGTGCTTTGGTTACGCTGTGTTCGCCGGCGATCTTGTCGGCGATTTCGTTTGTGGTCGTCATTTCTTCTCTCCGCATCGAAGTTGATCCGAAATCCCTGACAGGCGGAAGTCGGCCTGTCATTGACGCGATGCCGAAGAAGTATTCCGCAACCCCGGATTTCCACAGTTTCCAACGGGTCGATAGCCCTTCTGGCGTTTCCTGCGGGCGAGATCCAGGAAATGCATCGCAGCCTCACGCTCCGTCGCGAACACCTCGGTCTTTTCGCCGCCGCGCGATCCGATCCGGCCCCAGCGGCGTACGACGGCCATCTCTGCGAACAGGGTCGGCTGCATGGACAGGGCATAAGAGCGTGCCATGTTTTTCGTCGCGTCGATGCGCTGGCAATAGAGCCGGAAGGTGTAAGTCGCCATGGGCAAACGATGATGAAGAGACGCCAGCGTGTCCGACGACAGTTTTGAATCGATGGAGGCGCTTGGATTCACGACTTTGATGAATGCTGGCGATCATCGAGGAGTCACGATAGAAGTCGCTTTTCATCAACGGGTAGACGGCAATGGACGACGCACTCACGATCGACAGCCGTGGAGATTTCGGCCCATGGGCGATCGAGGCCGCCAAGCAGATCGTCGGCGAACAGCGGTTCGAGCTGGCGAAAGCCGCGCGGGACGGCACCGAGGGAGAACTTCGTGACGCGGGAAGCGGCCTCGGGCAGGCAATCACCAATGCGCTCCTGGAAGTTTATGACGGGTTGCTGGACGGTGCCCAGGACGAATAGGCTGACGACCTAGGCCGGCAGCGGCGGCATCTCACCCTCGGTGACCCGCCAGATCCAGGATTCAAGATCCGGCCGCGCATCGATCATCTCGCCCAAGGCAGCCTGGAAGTCATCACCGGCATCCGGTGGGACGATATAGAGCGCGCAGGGCAGGGGCATTGCTTCGGGTAGGACCGCATTTGCTAACGGGTGAATGCGCGGGAGATTGAACCTCAACCCCTTTACCGACTTGGAGCGCAGGCGCCCGAGTCGATCGACAAGCAGCTGTTCATAGGCGCTCTCGATCGGCAGCCATTGTTCGGTAACAGCCATCAGGGCAATCTCGTTGATGGTGGTAATGCCGGCTGGCGTGCCCCCTATCGTCATGATCGCCATCAGATGCGATGTCTCGGTGCTCTGCCAAAGCATCAGCTCCGTTTCGAACCGCCGTTGCAGGGACCGCCATGCAGGCTCTTCGAGATAGAGCCGGAAGCCCGGCATGTGTTTGATCACCACCTGACGGCCGTTGCGCGCCTCTGCGAACTCCTTGATCTCCCCAATCAGCACCATCAGCTTTTTCGCCCCGGCCGCCGCCTGGAAGAGGCCCACAAGCTTTTGGGCCCGGCGCTGTTCGATCGCCGCCTTGTCACCGGCGCGGAACGGTTCGGGAATGAGCAGCCGGTCGGCCAGTGCCTGCCCACGAACCTCCGTCCGCCGGGCGGCTTCGCACAGATGGTGATAGACCTGCGACCAGTGCCGCTTGCCTATCCAATGCGACGTCCATTCCGTCAGCCCGCTCTCATGCCAGAGGAAATGCAGCAGCCCACGCAGAGACAATTTTTGGGTCTTGTTTCTCACACTGTCGGCTGACGCGGCGCTTCCGTTTGGTCTTGCGACCGCGCCGCGCTTCGACAGAGAGAAGTCTAGCATCAGCGATGCGGTACCGGCGGTCGGATCGAACTTGATCGCGCGCCCCATCAAGGGTCCAAGGCCTGACAGTTCGTAGGGCGGTTCGTATGAAGGGCAGGCCGGATCG
>NZ_JALBGV010000149.1 GCF_023006505.1 Neorhizobium sp. SHOUNA12A | reverse complement strand
GGCAAGATTGGCGGCCTGCGCGGCGGCGACGATTTCCGGCGGCGCGATCGGCCCGAGATAGGGGTGGTGCCAGCGCACCAGCGCCTCGAAACCGGTGATCTGCTGGGAGGCGAGGTCGACCTGCGGCTGGAACCACGCTTCGAGGTCGCCGGCATCGAGCGCATCGGCGAGTTCGTGCTCGATCTGGTTCTGGCGGTCGGCCTGGGAGCGGAAGGCCGGCTCGAATTCGCGCCACTGGCGGCGCCCGCCGTCCTTGGCCCTGTAGAGCGCCATGTCGGCGCTGATGAACAGGTCCTCGGCCGTATCCGCATGCAGCGGGAAGAGCGCCAGGCCGATCGAGGCGCCGACCACGGTCGGCTGGCCCTCGAGCATGACCGGCTGCCGGCTGTGTTCGAGGACGCGCTTCGCTAGACCCCGGGCGGTTTCGGCGGCATCCGAGCCACCGAGAATGATCGCGAACTCGTCGCCGCCGAGCCGGGCGATGACGCCCCTGCCGTCGACCGCCGAACGCAGCCGGTCGCTGACCTCGACGAGCAGCGCGTCGCCGGCGCTGTGGCCGAGCGTGTCGTTGACCGTCTTGAAGCGGTCGAGATCGAGGATGAGAAGGGCGAGTTGTTCCTCCTCCAGCCTTGCGGCGGAAATTCCCGTGTCGAGGGCGGTATTGAAGGCGGTACGGTTGGCGAGCCCGGTCAGCGGATCGCAATTGGCGAGCACTTCCAGCCGGTAATTGGCGCGCAGGATGTTCGAATTGGCACTGGAGAGGGAATCGGCAAGCGCCGTCGCCTTCAGTTTGCCGAGCACGTTGCCGACGAAGGTCGCCTCGCTGGTACGGCTGCTGCGGATCAGCACCATCGTCAGCGCCACGACGTCGATGGTGAGGAGCCAGCCGCTGGCGCTGCCGGTGACGGCAAGCGACACCATCACGGAAATGTTGGGCGGTATGGCGAAGGCGAGCGAAACCGGGTTGTGCCCGACACCCATCAGGACCGCGCCGGTCGCCATGCCACACATGATCAAATAGAGGCCGCTGTCTCCGTCGAGCGCGTTGAAATCGGGCACGGTCAGCGGAAGGGCCGCCCAGGCGAGCCCGCTCAAGAGTGCCCCGACGGTCAGCACGTCCAGCGCCTGTTGCGGAGCATGTTCCACGGTTTCCCAACGCTTCAGGATCGACGCCATGACGACGCGCAGGGCCAGGCTTGCGATCACCGCCGTGAACCAGAGGCCGGCCGAAAGGGTCAGGCCACGATCGATCGTGGTGACGAAAAGCGCCGAAGCGGATATCGCGGCATTGGTTGCGAGCGTCGAGATCAGGCGTTCGAGCATGGTCGATGCCTGCGCTCGCTTCACGTCCAGGGCAAGGGCCGGGTCGATCTGACCTGTTCTGAATTCGGCTTCCATCGATCTGCTTGGGCTGGAGTTCCTATGCCGACACTATCCAACGGCAGCGATAAGAAAGTCTTGCATTCGAGGGATCTTCTTCAACCCAGCCGGGTTATCCTGAATGAAAAGGTAACCGGCCGTTCATGGCGCCTCAATATTGGGCGGATGCCGTTCGATTGTACCGATAGCTGGTAGATCCCGCAGTCGATCCGATTTCTCCCGCACAGCTGGAACTTCCCGCGCGGTCACGAATTACAAATTGTCCATGTCACGAAATGGCCGCAATTCCTGTTGGTTTCCACCACATTTGTTCGGGACTCTAAGCGAGTCAAACGAGGAGTAATCCAATGGCTCTTCTCAACCCGACCCTGGCCGCCATCCGATACGGTTATGGCCTTCGTCCCGGCGAAGAGCCGCCCCGCGATGTCGAGGCGCTGCTGGCGCAGATCGAGGAAGGGGCTTCCGAAAAGCCTCGCTTTCCGCGCGAGGGTGTGAGTGGCCGGCTGGACACTGCAACCCGTGTCGTCTCGTTGCTCGCCGCCGAGGCGAAAGCCCGTCAGGCCGGCAATCCGAACGAAGATGTCCGCAAGGCGACCCGGACCGAGGCGCGGCGCATCTATCGGCAGGATGCCATGGCGCGGCTTGCCCAAGCGATCCATTCGCCGCTCGGATTTTATGAGCGCCTCGCGAGTTTCTGGGTCGACCATTTTTCGACCAGCGTGATGAAGTCGCTGCCGATGCGGATGATCGTGCCGCTCTATGAGGCGCAGGCGATTCGCCCCAATATCGGCGGTTCCTTTACGAGATTGCTGTCCGATGCGATTCTGCATCCGGCCATGTTGATCTATCTCGACCAGAACCAGAGTGTCGGGCCCGATTCCGCCGCCGCCCGCAAGAACGGCCGCGGTCTCAACGAAAACCTCGGACGCGAACTGCTGGAGCTGCACACATTGGGCGCGGGCAGCGGCTATACGCAGGACGACGTGCGGGCCGCGGCACTGATCCTCACCGGCCTGTCGGTGGACAACCGCGCCATGCAGGTCGTCTATCAGCCGCGCCTCGCCGAGGCGGGACCGGTCAACCTGCTCGGCCGGACCTATCAGGACGACGAAGGCGATGGCCAGGACCACGTCCTGATGCTCGAGGACCTCGCCGCCAACCCCACGACCGCGCGGCATGTCTGCGGCAAGCTCGTCCGGCATTTCGTCGCCGACGAGGCGCCCGAAGACATGGTCGGCGTGATGGTCGCGGCATGGACGCAGAGCGAGGGCAATCTGACCGAGGTCTACCGCGCCATGCTCGCTCATCCGCGGGCCTGGTCGGATCCCGGCCAGAAGATCAAGCAGCCGTTCGAGTTCGTGGCGTCGGGTTTCCGCGCCCTCGATCTGCCGGAGAGGAATTTGGCCAACCTGCTGCGCGACATGGACGATGGCGACGAGGACGAGAGCCCGATGCAGAAGGCCATGGACCTGACTGGTATGGCGAAGAGGGAAGATATCAGGAAGAAGGCGGGGCGTGCCAATGCCCTGACGCTCGGCGCGCTGCAGCGCATGGGCCAGCCGATCTGGCAGCCGCCGAGCCCCGCAGGTTTCGCGGACGAAACGGGCGTGTGGCTGACCCCGAGCCAGTTGAGCGAACGGATTTCCTGGTCGCGCATGGTCGGGCGCATCTTTGCACAGAGGCTGGAGCCGTCCGAATTCCTGCAGGCCGCACTTGCCGATGCCGCCCGTCCGGAGACCCGCAGGGTGATCGCGCAGGCGCCCAACAAGGTGCATGGCATCACGATGGTGCTGGCATCCCCTGAATTCAACAGGAGATAAGAGATGAGCGTCCAGGACAGTTTTCCGTTGTCTCGCCGCGGTTTTCTGGCCGGCGCCTGCTGCGCGGCGGCGGCTCCCCTCCTGACGCCGGTGAGCTTTGCGGCGATGCCCGGCGACAACCGCTTCGTGACGATCATCCTGCGCGGCGCCATGGACGGGCTCGACTTCGTCCAGCCTTACGGCGATCCGGCCTATGCGGCGCTGCGCCCGAAACTGGGCCTGAGGCCGGATACCGGCCTCATCGATCTCGACGGGTTCTTCGGGCTCAATCCGGCAGCTTCCGCACTGGTGCCGCTGTGGCAGGCGCGCGAGCTCTCCTTCGTGCATGCCGTCTCGACGCCCTATCGCGACCAGCGCAGCCATTTCGACGGCCAGGACATGCTGGAGACCGGCGGCAACGCCAAGGGCCAGCGCACCGGCTGGCTGAACCGCACGCTCGCGATCATCCCGCGCTCGAACGGCCGCAAGGCGATCGACATCAATACGTCGATGGAACTGATCCTCAGTGGTCCGAACGAAGCGGATACATGGTCGTCGCAAAGCAATTTCGCGCTTGCCGAGGACGAGATCGCCTTTCTCGACCGCCTCTACGCCAGCGATGCGGCGTTTGCGAAAGCCATGGAGGAGGCGAAGAAGACCGATATGTCGGCGGACTCCCCTTACGCCGACAACAGGCGGGGCGCTGGCATTGCCGACATGGCGCGGCTTGCCGGCGGCATGCTGCGCGAGGACTATCGGATCGCCAGTTTCTCGATCAACGGCTGGGACACCCATGTGGGCCAGCTAGGGCAGTTCAGGAAAGCCGTCGGCGATCTCTCGACCGCGATTATCACGCTGAAGGATGCGCTCGGCGAAGAGGCCTGGAAAAAGACCGTCGTGCTGGCAATGACCGAATTCGGCCGCACCGCCCGCGAAAACGGCACCAACGGCACCGACCACGGAACCGGCGGGCTTGCGGTGCTCGCCGGCGGGGCGATCCCGGGCGGCAGGGTCTTGGGCAAATGGCCGGGCCTTTCCGAAGACAGGCTGCTCGACCGCCGCGACCTGATGCCGACCGGCGACGTCCGCGAGGTCGCGGCCGCCATGCTTTACCGGCAGTTCGGGATCGAGCCCGACAATCTCACCGCCAAGGTTTTCCCCGGCCTGAGTTTCGACAGGTCCTCGGCCTATCTGAAGGGTTAACCGGCCGGTTCCGTCTATGTCAGGAGGTCGTAGACCCGGAATACCCAGTAGAACTGGTAGGCCAGCGCGAAGACGACGAAGGCCGCGTGATAACGCCGGTCGGTGGTGATCGCGGCGATGATGCTGAGCACGATATAGACCGCGGTGCGGGCCGGATATTCGTAGCCGAGCGACAGGAAATAATCCCAACCCTTGAGAGCCGTATCGACGAGATCGGTGACGAGCATTCCCGCCAGGAAACCAAAGAACCAGGTTCGCCGCGACAGGAAATAATGTTCGTAACCGTCATAATCCTGCATCGAAGTCGGAAAGAGCAGGGCGCAGAGGAAGAAGAACAGCGCGCAGAAGGCGATCAGGAAAAGATAAGCCGCAAAACCGATCACCGGCAGGGCGTGCAGCCGGTATTCCCACCACCAGAAATGCGCCAGGAACAGGAACATGAACACCACCCAGCCGAGGTGGACGGGGTAGATGCGCGCCGCGCCGGGATGCTGGACGATGCCGGCGAGGCCGTTCAGCAACCGCGCCAGGCTGAGGCTCACCACCATGCCCATGACCACGCGGATATGCGTATAGGTTTCGGCGGCGGTGGCGACGTCCATGGCTGTTCCTCGATCTATTGCTCGGCGGGCACCGGCACGGGGCGGCCATCCTCGTCGAGCGCGACCATGATGAAAGTCCCTGCCGTGACCTTCTCGATCATCCGGTGACGCGCCCTCTGCGCCCAGGCTTCGACGGTCAGCGTGATCGACGAACGGCCGACGCGGGTGATTTCCGTATAGATGTTCAGCGTATCGCCGATCTTGACCGGCAGTTCGAAGGCCATTTCCTTGACCGCCGCCGTCACCACGCGGCCGCGGGCGCGTTCGGCGGCGCGGATGCCGCTCGCCAGGTCCATCTGCGCCATCACCCAGCCGCCGAAGATATCGCCGGCCGCGTTGGCATCCGCCGGCATGGCGAGCGTCCGGAGCGTCAGTTCGCCGGTCGGCTTGGGATTTTCGGTCATGTCGTCTCTCTTTCGAAGCGGTTTTCGGGCGACTCCTCCCGCCGCGAGACTAACCGCACATGAAGGAGAAGGAAACTCCGCCAAAAAGCGTTTCAACATCAATTATTTAGGCTGAACTAATTCGCGTTCGCCGCGATTTGTCAAGGCTTCACTACCTGGTAACCATCGACCATTAGAATTTAAGGCGAATTGCACATAAGGGGGGTCCCATGCAACGTCTCGCCATTTCCTGGCGCCTTTATAGTCTTGTGCTCCTGTCGCTCGTCATCCTCGGCGGCGCCATGGTCTTCAGCCTGTTCCAGAGTTACGCTTCGTCGGAACGGGAGCGGAAGGCGGGCCTTGCCCAGATGAACGATGTGGCGCTGACCGTGCTCAAGAAATACCAGGCCCTCGAAGCCTCCGGCGCGATGACCCGCGAGCAGGCCCAGACTGAGGCCAAGGCGGTCATCTCGGTGATGCGCTACGGCGACGGCAGCGGCTATTTCTGGCTCAACGACATGCTGCCGCGGATGATCATGCATCCGATCAAGGCGGAGCTGAACGGCAAGGACCTGTCGAACGACAAGGACCCGAACGGCAAGTTCCTGTTCGTCGAGTTCGTTAACGCCGTCAAGGCAAGCCCGACGGGCAAGGGCTTCGTCGACTACTATTGGCCGAAGCCGGGCGCCGAGCAGCCGGTCGAGAAATATTCGCACGTCGCCGGTTTCGCCCCCTGGGGCTGGATCGTCGGCACCGGCGTCTATGTCGACGACCTGCACGCCATGTTCCGGCGCGATGCGATCAACTTCGCCTCGATGTTCGGCATCGGCGCGCTGGTGCTGATCGCCGGCGCCACCTTCGTGGTCAAGACGGTGACCGGCCCGATCGGCAAGATCAGGCAGGCGCTGCAGTCGATCGCATCGGGCGAGGCGCGCGTCACCGTGCCCTGCACCGAACAGAAGAACGAGATCGGGGAAATGGCCCGCGCGCTGTCCGTGTTGCGCGATTCGGTCGACGAACGGGTCCAGCTACAGGCACGCGAGGCCGAACAGGCCCGCATGATCGCCAGCGAGCGCTCCGACAACGAGCGGACGATGACGGCCGCTGCGGAACGCCAGGGGCGCGCGATCAGCGAGCTCGGCCGGGCGCTCGAGGCGCTGGCTGGGGGCGACCTTTCCGTGGCACTTGTCGATATCGGCGAGGACTATGCCAAACTCCGCCACGATTTCAACGCGGCGGTCGGTTCGCTCCACCAGGCGATCGCGGCGATCTCCGAGACCAGCCTCGTGGTGCGCGACAGCGCCTCGGACATTTCCGGGGCGACGGGCCATCTGTCCAAGCGCACCGAACAGCAGGCGGCGGCGCTCGAAGAGACCGCGGCAGCACTTGACGAGATCACCGCAACCGTCCGCACCGCGTCGGAACGGGCCGTCGAGGCCCGCACCATGGTCAGCGAGACCAAGGACAGCGCCGGTCGTTCGGGCGAGATCGTCCGCAATGCGATCGACGCCATGGGCCGGATCGAGGAGAGCTCCAACCGCATCAACCAGATCATCTCGGTGATCGACGAGATCGCCTTCCAGACCAACCTTCTGGCGCTGAATGCCGGCGTCGAGGCGGCACGGGCCGGTGAGGCGGGTCGCGGTTTTGCGGTCGTGGCGCAGGAAGTCCGCGAACTGGCGCAGCGCTCGGCCAATGCCGCCAAGGAGATCAAGACGCTGATCAGCAACTCCGCCCGCGAAGTGGAAGGCGGCGTGGCACTGGTGCGCTCCACCGGCGATGCGCTGGTCGAGATCGCCACCCTGGTCGAGCGGGTCAACGCCCATGTGGACACGATTGCGACGGCCGCCCGCGAACAGGCGACTGGGCTTCAGGAGATCAATTCCTCCGTCAACCACATGGACCAGATGACCCAGCAGAACGCGGCGATGGTCGAGGAGACCACCGCGGCGAGCCAGACGCTTGCCGAACAGAGCCTGCACCTGCAAGGCCTCCTTTCGGCCTTCAGGCTCGGCAGCGGAGGCCGCGCGGCGACCTCGGGTCAGGCATCCCGCGCTCGCGCCGCCTGATCGACCGATCTACCGCTGAAAAACACAAGGCCGCCGGCGCAAAAAGCCCGGCGGTCTTTTGCTGTCGGCCGCATTGAAATGGGTCGCCCGGATGGCGGCGGTGGGACAGCGGGCGTCCTGAAACGACCTCGAAATGCACCGAAAGGTCACGAAAGAGCCTTGATTTCTCAAAGGTTCATTTACCGACTTTGCCTAAACTCTCAGCGTGTGTCATTTCGGCACCGGAAGAGTGGCAAACTTGTATGGCGTATGCTTCCCTTTCTCGGCGGGTGATCGGCTCGCTGATGATCCCGACAATGCTGGCTGCCTGCTCCGCCGGGGATCTCGTTCCGCCGGCGTCGATCGATAACGGCCGCGTCGGGGCGATCCAGCCGATGCGCGACATACCGCGCGAGTCCGCCTCGCAGCAGGCCTATCCGACGAACCCCGCGCCGGTCTCCGGGGCCCGCGCCGTCGATTACGCGAATACGCCGAACCTTGCGGGCACCGGCTATCAAAATTCAGCCTATCCCAATTCAGGCGCCAATAACGACGGCCACTATCTGCGGGCGCCGGAGCCGGTGCAGTCGGCGCCGCTTGGCGCGCCGATGTCGCAGCAGGCACCCGG
>NZ_JALBGV010000148.1 GCF_023006505.1 Neorhizobium sp. SHOUNA12A | reverse complement strand
CGGTCCGCCGTCAACGTCACCAGGGCGCCCTTTACGCCCGGCATCGCCTTGACCGTGCGCTCGGCCGCCATGCGCAGCGGTTCCAGCTCATTCGCCCGCGCCGCCGGCACGGTGATCGAGAAGTAAACCTTGCTGTCAGAGATAAAGACGTCCGAGACCATGCCGCGCGAGACGATATCGCCTTCGAGGTCCGGTCCGCGCACTTTCGCAAGAACCGCCAGAACTTCCTCTTTCGTCACTTCAGCCATGATGTCAAAACTCCCGAATGCCTATACGGTCCCCTCCCTCAAGACGGGATGCCGCGTTCGCAGATATATAGGAGTTGGGCATTGCCGGGAGCAAGCAAGATAAACCGCCGTTCGATCGGCAGCCATGTGGCGCACTGATCGAACGGCAGCTTTTCTTGTCACGCCTCTTGGGGCGCTTGCAGTCCCCTCTGGACCTGACGCTACAGAAGCACGAAACATGCCAGACGGGAAGATACTTCCTATTGATGAGCTTTTTCAGCCACTTCCGGCCAAAACGCCTGCTGCGTCGCAATATTCCTTGGCGGAAGCCGTGTTCGGCGCCGATCACGGCTTGAGCAGCGATGAAATTTTGTGCACCGCAGCATCCGTTTTAGTTATTTGATCAAACCGATTCTCAACGCCTTGGCGACCGCCTGGGTGCGGTTGACCGTGTCGAGCTTCTTTGCCGCGCGATTGAGGTAATGATTGACCGTATGTTCCGACAGGCCGAGAATTTCGGCGATCTCGGCGCTTGTCTTGCCGGCAGCGGTCCAGTTGAGGCAGTCGATCTCACGGTCAGTCAGCGTATCGGTCGGGCGCACATCCAGGTTGCGGATTTCCGCCAGCCGCTCGAAGACATGGATGGAGATATACATCAGCTCCATCATCTGCTGGTGCGTGAATGTCAGGCCGTCGCCTGCGAAGGAAACGGCGCCACGGCTGCCGGACATGTCATGAACCGGAAAATAAGCCCCCCGAACGACACCGAATTTTCCAAAAATGCCGCGGATGGCCGGTCCTTGGCGCTCGGGTGGCACCGTGTCCAGATCGAAGGTGAACGGGATAGTGGAGGTGCGCAGCCGCCGGAGCACGGGGCTCGTCTGCATCATGCCTTCCCGATCGAAAAGGGACATCAATTCCGCCGGCCAGTTGGTGATCACCGTATTGTTGGACAGTTCCAGCGACGTGGCGTGGGGCAGATTGAGAACCATGAACGCGCGGCAACCGTAGTACTCCGCCATCCGCTTCATGAACCGGAAGACGTCGAACTGGGTCTTGAGATCGGCGATTTCTTCGACGTTTCCGTCAGAGACCCGAGGGACTTCTGCTTTCTCGGTATTGGCCATCACTTGCTTCTCTGCTCGCCCGGTGGCGTCGAACGATCCGTGGTATTTCCCATACATCCGCCCAATCGGCCTTTCGTATTCGCAGTTCCCGTCTCAGACGCTTGGAACACAAGAGGCTCTCCGGATTTGCCCGGACATATCCCGCTGAACGTGTCCGCGTGGCGGAGGACTGCCATTTCAAATTTCAATTTGCTGCTGAATTCGTGGCTATTATTAATTCCGGATAATGATGACATACGTCCTCAACTTCGGATAATGATGACATCTGCTCGCATTTGCAAACCCTTGCATGCCTCCAGATGCTTGTCAGGAGATATTTATTGGGGATCAAATCACTTATGCAGGGCGTTTGCCGACTCTCTCGCGTCGATGATACTAATTGATCACCTCGGCATGCAATTGGAGATTTCACGTGGTGACCACATACACTTTCGAAGGCCGTGTCCTTTCCTCCTCCCTGTGCGAACTTGGAGAAGGCCCGTCCTTCGAATCGGAGACGCAAACGCTCTGGTGGTTCGACATTCTCGGCAAGGGACTGCATGAATTGCATCTGCCGACCGGGCGGGAGATCGTTCATGCATTGCCGGTGATGGGCAGCGCGCTTGCGTCGATCGATGCCGCCCGACAGCTGATCGCCAGCGACAAGGGGCTTTTCATCCGCGACCGCGCCACTGGCGAGCTTTCTCCCTATCGCGAACTGGAGCCGGAAAAGCCGGGCAACCGCTCGAACGACGGAAGGGTGCACCCTTCCGGCAGCTTCTGGATCGGAACGATGGGCCGGAAGGGCGAGGACGGCGTCGGCGCGATCTACCATGTCCGGCAGGGCGAGGTGACGAAACTCGTCGACCACATCAGCATCCCCAATTCGATCTGCTTTTCGCCTGACGGCGCGATCGGTTATTATGCCGATACCCGCGCCAACCGGCTGATGCGGATATCCCTCGACCCCGCAACAGGCCTGCCAAATGGCAAGGCCGAAGTTCTGGTCGACGAGAACGGCAAGCCGGGCGGCATCGACGGCTCGATCTGCGCCAGCGACGGAACCCTCTGGAACGCCCGATGGGGCCAGGGGGCCCTGGATCATTATTCGGCCGACGGCCGGCATCTGTCGCGTTACCTGGTGCCGGCCCGGCGCACCACCTGCCCGGTCTTCATCGGCAAGGATCGGCTGGCCGTGACGTCCGCCTGGGAGGGACTGGACGAGGCTGCCCGCGCCGCGGACCCCCTCGCCGGCTCGCTCTTCGAGATCGCGGTCTCGATCGAATGCGATCCAGAGCCCGTCTATCGCCTATAAAGAATGCAGAGGGCATACCAAACTAGCAAAACGCAAAAAAGTTCCCGCTTAATCGCCTAAAATTTCGGCAATCTTGCCCGGAACTAATCGCCTTTCATAACATTTTCCTCTCGAACTGGCGCGGCGGAGAACTCCGCAACCCAGCGCCGTGTGTTCGAAGAGATAAATTGAGCAGAGGAAGGTAGGTTCGTTATGAAGAAGACCCTCAGCATGATGGCAGCCGCAGTTCTTTTGGCGTCCACCGCCATTGCACCGGCGCTTGCGCAGACCCAGCCTCCGCCGCCGGCCTCCCCGGCTCCGGCAGCTCCTGCCGCTCCGACGGCTCCGGCTGCAAAACCGGCTGGCAGCGCGGCGACGCCAGCTCCGAAGACTGGCACCGACACGGCGAGCGCGTCCGGCGGCTATCTGACCGAACAGGCCGAAAACCAGATCAGCGCCAACGACTATATCGGCAAGTCGGTCTATAACGCACAAAACAAGAGCATCGGCGACGTTAACGACCTCATTCTCGAAGAAAACGGCGGCATCGTTGCAGCCGTGATCGGCGTCGGCGGCTTCCTCGGCATCGGCGAAAAGGAAGTCGGGCTGCCGATGAACAAGATCACCATGACGCGTGATGTGAACAACAACAACGAGATGCGCCTGACCACGACGGAAACGGCAGAAGCTCTTCAGGCTGCTCCGGAATTCAAGACCCTGGCAGACAAGCAGGCGGAAACCGACCGGACGACCACGTCCTCCACCGGCACCTCGATGCCTGCAGGCGGCGCCACCAACCCGTCGACGACCCCGGCTGCCCCGAGCAAGTAACCGCTCGGTCGGTTAAGGGTCCGGAACGGGTGACACGTCGTCACCACGAAACGGGGCGGTACCGCAGGTGCCGCCCTTCTTTGCAGGCGCAGATCGCGAAAGCCAAATCTCGGGGGTTAAGCCCGTTCGATGGTCATAAAATCGCGGTAGTGTTCCTGGAGATAGCGCAGGGTGGCGGCGCTGTCGGCGGGCCTGCCGTAATAGTAGCCCTGCCCCATCGCGCAGCCGAGTTCGTTGAGCTTGTCCGCGTCGGCCTTTTCCTCGATGCCTTCCGCTACCACGGCTAGGTTAAGGCCGTCACACATGGCGATGATCGCCTTGACGATATGCTCCGACGCCCGGTCCGTGGTGATGCGCGAAACGAACGCGCGGTCGATCTTCACCTTGTCGAAGGTGAAGTCCCGCAGCCGCCCGAGGCTCGACTGGCCCGTGCCGAAATCGTCGAGCGAGATACGTACGCCCTGCTGGCGCAGGTCGGTGATGATGCGCTGCGCCGTATCGGCGGATGTCATCACCGCTGTTTCGGTAATCTCCAGCTCCAGACGATAGGGATCAAGCCCGACGCGTGCGAGCGTCGCGAGGATGGTCTCGGTCGTGCCGGGATCCATCAGCTGTGCTGAAGAGAGATTGAAGGAGAGGAAAAGCTCGCGCGGCCAGGAGAGTGCTGCCTCCGCAGCCTTACGCAGTAACGTTTCAGAAAGTGCGTCAATAAAACCGCGCTCTTCGGCAAGGGGCACAAAAACCGCAGGTGAGACGAAGCCGAGATCGGCGTCGATCCAGCGGGCGAGCGCCTCGAAACCGACCACACCGCCATCGCTGATGCGCACGATCGGCTGAAAGTGGACGTCCACGGCATCGGCGATGATGGCGTTGCGAAGCGCCTGCTCCAGCTGTGTTGCCCGCTTCATTTCCTGGGCGATCTCGCGGGAATAGACAGTGATCTGCCCGCGGCCGCGGCGTTTGGAGCGGTAAAGCGCGGTTTCGGCGCTTTTCAGCAGTTCCTCGAAATCCTCGCCGGCAAAGGGATAAATCGCAAAGCCGAAGGAGGCCGAAAGGCGAACGTTGCGGTCGCCGAGATCGTAGGGCGCGGACAGGACGTCCTTGATCATCTGGCCGATACGCTCGGCGCCGATGCGCTCGAAGACCAGAGGCAGGATGAAGGCGAACTCGTCGCCATCATGGCGGGTCACGGTCGCGCCGTCCGGAATGCAGGCTTTCAGCCGATGGGCGACCTGGCAGAGGATCTCGTCGCCCGCTTCGGCGCCGAACAGATCGTTGATCGGCTTGAAGCCGTCGAGATTGGCAATGCAGATGGTAAAGGGTGCGGGATCCTGGGCCCGCTCGGCGGCCAGCAGGCGCACCTTGTCGCGCAAACGATATCTATTTCCCAGCCCCGTCAGGGCGTCGCTGTAGGCCATAGCCTGAAGTTCATTCTGGCTGACCTGCGGCAATGGGTTTCCCGCCGACTTCATGAATTATCCCGTTGCGCTTCACAGACCGGCGAAGGATGCGGGAAAAAGATTAAAAAATGATGGCCCGGGCTTAACTTACATGAACGGATTGATTAATCGGTTAAGCATACGAATGCTTTGCGGGTATGCCGAGATACGTCTGGAAGACAGCTTCCAGCGCCTCGGGGCTGATCGGTTTGAGGATCACCTCGTTCATTCCCGAGGCGAAACACTGGTCGCGGTCACGTTCGAAGGCCTGGGGGAGGACGCCGATGATCGGAATGGAGTTGTCGATCGTCTCCAGATTGCGGATGCGCACGCTCGCGTCGAAGCCGCTGAGCTTTGGAAGGGTGATGTCCATCAGGATCAGCCGCGGCGACCGCTCCTGCCAGAGCCTGACCGCTTCTTCGCCATCGGCTGCGATCGCATAACGATAACCCAGGCCCTCGAGTATCTGCGAAAAGACGATCTGGTTCACTCCGTTGTCTTCGGCGACCAGGACGTCGATGGCTGCGTTTTCGCCGGCTCGCGAGGCAATCTGCCAGTCCTCTTCGCGCCCGGCTTCAGTTACGGCAGGCTGGCTGAACTGGCGAGCGACGCCGGCGGCCAGATCCCGCTTCACCCGGACACCGTTGATCGCCAAGGCGGGAATGCGGTGTCGCTGGACGATTTCGAGGCAAGCCTTGTCCGCCAGCGTGTCGACGACGACGAGATCGATCGCGATGCTGGCTTCCTTCGCCAGCTGCAGGAAGAGTTCCAGTTCCTCGCCGTCTGAAACCGAAGAGGTATCGAACCCCAAGTCATCGAGAATTTCCAGCGCCTCGGCGCTCGTCCTCGGGTCGGAGGACGCGACCAGGACCTTGCGGTGGGAGAGAGCGGGCCTTTCGGGCTCAACCGCGACCTGCACCGGCCGGTCACGTTCATGCCGGGCCAGCGAGGTGGCGATCAATCCGCCCCGGCTCATGCGCGGCGTGATCTGCCCGTCCTCGGTTGCGACCAGCCCGGTAATGTCTTCCATGGCGGTGACCAGGTAATAACGGCCGGGTTTTCCGATACGGTATTTGTTGGCGATGATGACGACCTGCGAACCGTCCGGCCGCGTTACCAGTTCGGACATCTGCTGAGGCTCGCCGAGATCGAGAACCCCGCGATTGACGCGGTCGAGGCGTTGTTCCACCTGCGGCGGATGGATATCGGACCCTTTGCGACCGAGAATCGCTTCGGGCGGCAGGTCGAGGAAACTTGCGGCCATCTTGTTGACGGCGACGAAGGTCAGGTTGCTGTCCTTGACGGTGACCGGAAACGGCAGGTTGTCGAGCACCTCTTCGGTGATCTGTACCCGCTCCATGTCGGCGCGCCACTGTTCCTCGCGCTTCTTATGATCCGAGATATCCCTGACGACGCAGACGCCGTAACCGGACGACAGGCGGCGCTTGGTGAAGCTCACCCAGCGGTCGGTGCCGCGGCGCTCCTGAGACTCGGCCCGTTCCTTCCAGAGAGTGGCGATCTGTTCGGCAACCCAGTCCTCACGGCTCAGCATCCGGCGCGGACCGGAAGCGTCGGTCAAGAAGCGTCCGCCGCCATCATAGACGGCCCCGAGGAAATCCCGAAGACGTGTGCCGGGCGTCAGAAAGCTCTTCGGAACCGGCAGGAGGGTCAGCAATTGCTGGCTCGCAAAGACGATCAGGTCATTCTTGTCATAGACAAATACGCCGCCCGAAATGCCCTCGGAAATCACTTCGAGCATGACAGCTTGAATGTTTGCGTCCGCCGACGCCAAATCATTCATAGGATGAAACTCCCCGTATGCTTTTTCGGACCGAATGAAAAATCGGACCGTAATGCCGATATTCGCCTCTCGGCGTTATTCCTTCTAGTTTTCGTCTTGTCGGCGTGGGAACATGCTGGCTCCAAGTCCTCAACGGTAATCGGGGCTCGCATGACGGTGCCCAGCTGGCCGCCATCCCGGTCACTCGCGGGAAGCTGGCGCCTCCCCGGTTTCATCCAAGTTTAATACGGAACAAATTATCGCCTTTATCTTAAAGCCGGATTAATGAACGGCCGTGCATCAACCTTAAAGTTCATTTCAATCGGTTAGGAAAGGCGCGATCCGGGCTTTCCTTCCGGCGCCGAATCCGGGAAAATGGCGCATGTCCGTCAAACAGCTACCCGAGACCCTGATCAACCAGATCGCTGCCGGCGAGGTCATCGAAAGGCCCGCCAGCGCCGCCAAGGAACTGATCGAAAACGCCATCGATGCCGGCGCGACCCGCATCGAGATCGCCACCGCTGGCGGCGGCAAAAGCCTGATCCGCATTACCGATAACGGTTCCGGCATGGATGCGGCCGATCTCGATCTTGCGGTGCGGCGGCACTGCACCTCGAAGATTTCCGAGACGCTCGACGACATTCGCACGCTCGGCTTCCGCGGCGAGGCCCTGCCCTCTATTGGGTCGGTGGCGAAACTCACCATCACCAGCCGACGGGACGGTCATTCGGAAGGATCGCAGGTGGCAGTCGTCGGCGGAAAGATGTCCGGCGTAAAGCCGGCGCCCGCCAATACCGGCACGGTCGTCGAAGTGCGCGACATCTTCTTCGCGACGCCGGCGCGGCTGAAATTTTTAAAAACCGAAAAGGCCGAGGCCGGCGCGATCACCGAAGTGGTCAAGCGCATGGCGATCGCCTTCCCGCATATCCGCTTCGTGCTGTCGGGCTCAGACCGCACGACGCTGGAATTCCCGGCGACCGGCGACGACCATCTTTCCCGCATGGCGCAGATCCTCGGCGCCGATTTCCGCGACAACGCGATCGAGATCGATGCGATGCGGGAAGATGTCGGACTTTCCGGTTTCGTCGGCGTGCCGACCTTCCATCGTGGGAACTCGGCGCATCAATATGCCTTCGTCAACGGGCGGCCGGTGCAGGACAAGCTGATCCTGTCGGCCCTGCGCGGCGCCTATGCGGAAAGCGTGCCCTCCGGCCGTTATCCGGTGGCGGTCCTGTCGATCAGGATCGATCCGGCGCTGGTGGACGTCAACGTGCATCCGGCGAAGTCGGACGTGCGATTCCGCGATCCCGGCCTGGTGCGGGGCCTCATCGTCGGGGCGATCCGCGAGGCGCTGCATCGCGAGGGCGACCGGGCGGCGACGACCGGTACATCGGGCATGATGCGTGCCTTCCGCCCCGGCTTCCAG
>NZ_JALBGV010000147.1 GCF_023006505.1 Neorhizobium sp. SHOUNA12A | reverse complement strand
CGAACCTGATCTTCACGGCGGTCATGCAGTTGGCGATGCGCGGCGAGGTTCGCCTCGATCTCGGCATGCCTCTGACGCTGGACGCGATGGTCTATGAGGGGATGGCATGACTATCAGTTCGAAGCATTTCGAATTCTTGCTGCAGGGATCGATGCGCCTGCTGACGGCGAAACAGTCGAACATTGCCCAGACGCCGGTCCATCATGCCGATGCTCTCGCCCAGGACATCATCCCGGACGATATTACGTCGTCTGGCGCGTCCATTTCGACCGCTGCTGACGTGATTTCCACGGGAACGGGAGCCGATATTGCTGGGTCGATCTGCGTCTTGAGTGGCATCTAACCCTTGAATGATCGATGCCAATCGCAAAGCCATAAACAAAAGCGCTATTCTGTGCAACAGAGATAGATACAATCACCGAGATAATTTCCACCGCCTTCAACCAAGTTTTATTTTTTGACGGAACGAGGGCATTTCTCAACGTTTTTCGGCACGAGTTAACGTTTTTTGGCGTATTAGGACGATTTCGGCTATTTTGTTGCATTTTTTCACGCCGCTCGGCATACTTAGTCGATCAAAATTAGCCATTTTTGGCTTAGGTGTGCATATGACAGAAATCCGCGTCGGCCAAAACGCACTATATCATCATCTCGGTATCGATGGAATTCCGCCCTCTGTAGAGTCTTGGTGTGGACCGACGTCCAGAAGAACAATCATCGACGGGCGGCGAGTTACCGAAAAATACCCCATGATATATGCACCGCCGGACAATCCCGTCGGGCACCTGAAGTTTGCACTCAAAAACGAAACACTCGATATGGGGACCATTGCCGCGACAATGCAGGTAGTGGACCCTCACGAAATCGAAGATTGGGTGCGGGACGAGCCAACCGGAGCTTTTTCGAGACGTGCCTGGTTCCTTTATGAGTGGTTCACTGGCAAGAGGTTGGACCTGCCCGATACGACGGCTGGCAGCTACGTAGACGCCCTGAACAAGGAACTGAACGTCACATCAGACGGAAGTAATTCATCTCGCCACCGCGTGGTTGATAACATGCTGGGAGTGCCTGGTATGTGCTTCACCGTCAAACCCACCCAACTGATAGAAGATTATCGGTCTTCTGCCTTGAACGCCCGCGCCCAGGACATCGTTAACAACGCGCAACCTGAAGTCCTGGAACGCGCCATACAGTACCTCTTCACGAAAGAGACGAAATCGTCTTTTGAGATCGAACGGGAAGAACCGACAGCACAGAAGGCGGAGCGGTTTCTGGCGGCGCTGCGTGGGACTGCATCGTTCGATCCCGCAAAAGTCAGCGACATAATCAGTCTGCAAAACGTCATTGTCGACCAGCGCTACGCGGCCAACGGCTTCAGGGACTTTCAGAACTTCGTCGGCGAAAACATAGGCCCAGATCAGGAGAAAGTACATTTCATTTGCCCGAAGCCTGAGGACATCAACGACCTTATGGCCCAGTGGAGTGAGGTGACGAAAAAGCTTCGTGGGTGCCCAGACCCCGTCGTTGCTGCTACCGTAATAGCCTTCGCTTTTGTCTATCTTCATCCATTCGAAGACGGGAACGGTCGAATTCACCGTTTCCTGATGCATAATATCCTTTCACGCGAAGGCTTCACTCCTCCCAATTTTCTGTTCCCCATTTCTGCTGCCATCGTGCGAGATGTTCGCGGCTATGATGCGACGCTCGAAAATCTGTCCAAGCCTGTAATGGAAAGAACGGCGTGGGCGTGGGATCAAGACTACAACATTGTGGTCAAGAACCAGACCGACCACTTGTTCCGTTATTTCGATGCCACCGAGCACGTCGAGTTCATTTACAAAAAGATCGAGGACACCGTTCAAAAGGACCTCAAAGAAGAGATCGCTTACATCACTGAGTTTGACGCTGGTTACAAGGCGCTGAACAAGGTCATTGATATGCCAAACCGAAAGGCATCATTGTTCGTACGCCTATGTCTTCAGAATGGTGGCATATCGAATACAAAGAAAGACCTGTTCAAGGAGCTTTCGGAAGATGAGATATCAAGACTGGAGAAGGTGGTAAGATCTGCCATCGCCACCGCGCGAGCACCAGCCCATGATGAAGACGACGCTCTGGACGAGCCTAAGCCGGGGACGTAATCTTCTTGCTGATCCTGGAAGACAGCGACGCCATGGCATTTGAGAAACCATTCCGCCTGGATGCGAGGTTTCGCACCTCCATTCCGGTCGGATGCGATGTCTGAGCCCGCTGAAGCGGGCCGATTGGTCTTTCTGAACCTGCCCCTGAACTCCTCCGGATAGGGGGCTTCGTCCTCGCGACACACGAGCTGCCAACCGCCCCTTTTTTCGGCATTTCGCCGGAGCGCGTGAGTCCGCTTCTTGCAATTTAAGCTTCTGTGGATTAAATGTAGTTACGTAACCACCAACGTTGAGGCTGGTCGTGATCATCACCACACTTTCGGGCCGTGAACTCAATCACGATCTTGGTCGCGCAAAGCGTGCCGCCAAGGACGGGCCTGTCATCATCACCGACAGGGGCCGGCCCGCGCATGTCCTCTTATCTTTCGAGGAGTACAAGAGGCTTACCGGTAAAATGCGGACGCTCGGTGACATGCTGGCCGCGCCAGGAGCGGAAGATGTTGACTTGCCGCTGCCGCCACGCACGGAACACGCCCAGCCGGTCGATCTGTCCTGATGTTGCTGCTCGATACGAACGTCGTGTCCGAGCTGCGCAAGGTGGCTACCGGCAGGGCTGACTCCAGTGTCGTTGCCTGGAACGAGACCGTCGATCCGGCCGAAACATTTATTTCGTCCGTGGTTCTGCATGAGCTGGAGATTGGCGTCCGGCTGGTGGAGCACAAAGATGTCGCCGCCGGGAAGGTGTTGCGCAACTGGCTGGAAAAAACAGTCCTCACAGCATTTTCAGGCCGTATCCTGCCGCTGGACGAGGCGGCAGCCGTCAAGGCCGCCCAATGGCATGTGCCCCATCCCAAACCGATCAATGACGCTTATATTGCAGCGACAGCCTTCACCCGACATATGACGCTGGTGACCCGTAACATCAAGGACTTCGAAGACATGGGAGTGGCACTCGTGAACCCGTGGGCGACGCCGGCATAGGGCCGTTGGGATCTTCGTTTCTTGTTCTGGACCGTGATCGGGTAGGCGATCCGACCTTTTTGAGGCCGCGCGGATGCGAACGTTTCACCACGAATGTCTCTCGCAAAGATCGTCCGCGCCGTTTGGGCCATCCGCTCGTTGAGCGGAGCGCGCTCTATGCCCAAGGCATGACGCCGGTCCGAATGCTTCCAGCCCCATTCCGACCATCGGCGTCAGCGGTCTCGCGCGAGCACGAAATGCCGGCGGCGCGGGCAACTTTCAGGACCTTGTCGAATTCCAGTGTCGTCTTGCCGTTTTCGAGTTCGGAAATGAACCGGCGACCGACGCCGGCGAGATCTGCGAAAGCCTGCTGGGTAAGCCGGCGTTCTTCACGGGCGTGGCGCACCATCCGTCCGAGATCTTCGGGTGTGTTGATCTGCTTCTCTTCGGCTGATGGCCCTACTCGGGATGACAGTCGTCAAGAGTGAGCGGCAGTGACGCCTGAATTCGCTGCGAAATATCGGGCAGTTCGACATCGATCTTTGAGAGAGAACCGCTGAGGTCTCGCATGACCTCACGCACGGCGCTCGCCTGCGAAACCGCTTGGCGATCTCGGCAGCCGACGGAGCCGACTTGGCGAGACTGCTGTCGGTCGGGATGTTTTCACTTATGTTTTTGAGGGCCTCTACAGGCGCAGGGACAGCTGCGAGACGTCGTGCGAGATCTTGCGCGACATTTGCGCTCGCTCGCAACTCATTCTATACTATCTTGTCTTTTGATTGGCTCTGCTTGCGTGCCATATCGCGCTCCCGAGCGGGAACATAACCGAGGCTTGAACGGAAATCAAAGGAGCGCGCTCCCGTCCGGGAGCACCACTCGGCTGATCGCTCCGGAATCCGCAGACATCGCTTGTGGAATGAGCCCTAAAAGTCACTGAAACCATCTGGCTATCATAAGCCATGCAGACGTGAGCGCGTGATCCAGAATGCCGATGGCCATGATCGCAACGAATATCACTCCACAGACCTTAGCCCAACCTTCGTTAGAGCGGGAGTGCTCTTCAACGAAAATCCGTTTGTCACGGTCACACATGATCACCTCACCGTTCACGGTCGTCCCGATCGTGTTCCGCCTGTCGCTGCAACTCCTCAAGGCGGGGCACGTGCTGTTTGGCGGGATCCTCCTTCGTCGTGTCACCGCTTCCCTCGACTTCCGTCCTTGCAGCTTCGCGCTCTGACGCCGATGCTCCCCCGACCGTTACGCGATCTTGGACCACGCTATCTTTTGCATCGTTGCGAGCGGGCCTCGCCGCGGCATCGGTCGCCCCGGACCCCTCCCGTTTGTCTCGATCCGCAAATCGGCGCTCTCGCTCGGCGTTCAGAATTGCAGACTTGAGTTCAGCGTCCATTTCTGCGGCGTCGCGGATCAACGCATTGCCGCTCGCACCGAGTTCTGCTGCCTTGGACAGTTGCAGGCGCAACTCCTCCTTCAAGGTCCGCGCACCGTCATCGATTTGCTCACGCCCATGCAGCTGTTCAATGGCGCCTCGAACCCGTTCGATATCGACCAGAGCCTTGTTGGCCGCTGCAGCCGCATCAATGCCATGCCGCTCCACGGCGTCACTCCATCGCCGTTGCTCGTCTTCGCGATCAGCGGTTCGAGATAAACTCTCTCTCGGCGCGGGCAGTTTCGACGTCTGCTCTTCGGTAAACTCCATCAGTTCACGCCGCGCAGCCACGTGTTCCCGTGCTGCCGCAGCGATCTCCTCGAAGTCCTTCCGGTTATCCGACGATATGGCGCGTTCGGCCTGGAAAAGCGCCGTCTCGACGCGCTTCTCGTAGGCCCCGAACTCCGACCTTGTCATATGGTGCATGTCTTCACCCTCCGAAACAAGCTCAGACAACTTTACCAACTGTGTTCGAAATTGCGAAGCAGAATTTGTGGCGTCTCTGTCGCTGCGACTCACCACTGCGGTAGAGCTTCTTCGATCCTCAAGACGCGCTATCTGCGCGTTGACAAAATCAGGTCGAATCTGGAAAGCACCGTAATTCAATACATTCCTCCATTCTTCCCGGGCAGCTTGCATATAGATCTGGCTGCGCGCGGTGGAAGCTCGGAAGGGGACATCGGCACGTTTCGACCTATAACGGAAATCCGCAGCCTGGGTCGTTCCCTCATATACGGTGCGACCGATTGTATTCAGTGGGCGAACCTGGTTTTTGGTATAGCTCGGTGGGCTCGCGCGATCACGGCGATCGGTCATTTCCATGTCGACGCCGTGTGCACGCGCTTTCTCGGCCATAGCCAGTCGCCACTGCCGAAAGGCGGGAATCGTAGTCTCGATCCTGTCGCCGGCATCCGATCGCATCGCGACAATCGCGTGCACGTGGACGTGGGGACGTTTGCCGCCCGCGGCCTCAGCCTTTGGATCGCTGGACGCATCGTGCAGCGAAAATGCGTAACGATGTCCGCCAAATTGGCTGCCGAGAAAATCCCGCGCAGCATCCTGAAACGCAACGGTATCGGTGCTTGCCCGTGCCGATATGATCAGGTGCATCACGTCGCGCGGTTTTCGGCTGTGAAGCTGGTCTCGCCATTCCTGCTGGACAAGTTCGCCGGCCCGCCTAGCGTCCATGACCGGCCGCCCCTGCTCGTCCTGTACCCTTCCTGGATAGTTTTCGACAAGCCTGCGAACACGGCTGGCTCCGTAGTCTGTGCCATTACCATAACCGGTGAACTGGAACCGGATGTCGCGCTCTCCACTCCGCGCCGCCTCCAACCGCTTCTGCACGATGGTCGTCGCTTTGTCGTCGCCTGTCAGCCGTTCGCCGTGCCGGTCGCGGAGCACGGCGACACCCTGGATTTCGAAGCCTGTGGCATCGGTTTGTTCGGCAACGGCAAAAGCGAATGCTCGGCCGCCCAGAGCGTAGCTGACGATCTCGCGACCTCGTTCGAAGAATTCACCGTCGGCGCCGGCGGCGTGCCCGATAGAGATCTTGAACAGGCCGATGTCGCGGCTTTCGGCTCGGTTCTTCATAAGATGATCCCACTCACCGCCGACCGCAGAGAGCTGATCCCTGCCGCGAAGCTGGTCGCCGCGTTCGTTCTCTACCACGACCTCTCCGTTGCGAGAGACGTAGTTGATCATGGCGCCGAGCCGTGCGCCGCCACCGAACGATGCCATCTTCACAACCGCCGGCTGGCTACCCGCGGCAAGTCCAGCAAATCGTGCCCGCATTGGCCGGTCGGCCGGGCGGCGAGCGCCGCTCCGGCAAGAAAAATTGGAATACGTGTGCCCAAGCAGGAACCCCCTGACCTTCAACCCTCTTGCCCCTTGAGCCGCTGCGACGGAGCCGCTCCGGCGGCGCCGTTCGTCATCGTCTTCGAACGGGCGCCGGCCGAGCGACAGGTCGTGAAGGAAGGCGGCTTTGCGTTGTTCCCATTCTGCCGTGAATGCTCCGAGAAAGATCTCCATCAGCGTTTACCGCTGCGGAAACGTGCACCTCGCTCTGCATAGGACTTCAGTTCGAGCAGCACCGCGGCAAGCACCCGGTGAACATCATCACCGACAAATCTCGTTTCCTCCCCGACAGGGGACCCCCGGCGGTTTGCAGTTCGCGCCAGCCGATTGAGGTTTACTCCAACCGCCCTCACCTCTGATAAGAGCAGGCCAAGCACGGCTCGATCGGCGTCAGTCAGGAACGGACGTACGCCGGCCCCTTCCAATGTGAGCGACCGCACGAAAGCCGAAACGGTCAGGCCGGCTGCTTTTGCCGCCGCCTCGATCATGCTGATCTCGGTCGCGCCAAACCGTGCATGGACCACCCTTGACTTCCGCTCGGGGCCGATCACCGGCACGATCTGGGGCGCTGAAGACGGGCTCATCGGCACCTCCTCGAAACAGGCCGCAGGCCCATCGACGGCTCGTCCGTCGATCGTCAGCAAATTTGTATCACAAAATTGCGTATCCTGCCAATTTTTTTTACTGTATCGGTAACATTATTTCAGCCCAATGCCCCTCAAATGATTTCCCTTGGAGTGGCCTCGGAAGTGTTGCGCTGATGCTGCGCCCGCCAACACATTCAACCCTCATTTGAAGCGCGCTTGTGTGGTCCACATCTACACAGCAATTGGAAAACAATGTTGTTTAAGAATGTAGCAACTGTTTTTAGGTCCGTAACGTATCTTGCATCGCTACAGATGCGCTGTCGATCGATGGGATGCGGAATATATTCCGCATCGTGCCAAGCGCTTATAGCTTGGACAGCGACAATTTTAGGATATGAACATGATGTGTTCATTTTTTGCTTGCCTCACTCCCTGCTCGCGGTCCATGATGCGGCCATCTTCACCACGTGCGGAGGCGGCCAGATGCCGAGAACCTATGCGGCAGTGAGTAACAAAGGCGGGGCTGGAAAAACCACGCTCGTCACGTTGATCGCGGGGGAATATGCCCTTCGCGGCGAGCGGGTTCTTCTTGTAGATGCAGACAACCGTCAAAACCTGTCAGGCTGGTGGCGGCTATGCGCCGAGAAAGCCAATGTCCCGGATAATATCGAACTCACCCAGGCATCGACGCAACGCTCGATCGAGCAGGCCATCGACAATCTAGGTAAGGCATTCGATCTCGTCGTCATCGATGCACCGGGCATCGACAGTTCATTGCAGACAGCCATCATCCGCTCGGCCGAACTGGTGATTTCACCAATCCAGCCGGCAATCAAGGAACTGGAGGCGGCGGGCCAAGCCGTGGCGGCCGTCAATGAGATCAACGACCGATACGGCCTTTCGATCACCCATTTCAATGTCAGGACGCGGATTTCCGTGCCGGGCCGAAATCTCGAAGCCTATCGGTACATCCGACCGTTTGTGGCTGGCTTGGTTGCGGCCGAGTACCGGACAGGCCTCCTCGACACCGAACTCTTCGAACGCAACATATACCGCGAAATCCAGAACGGCCTCGGGACCTTGCAAATGCAGGATCTCAGTGATCCTGTTCGTAAGGCCCGGCTTGAAGTTTATCAACTGGTAGATGAGATCGAGCAGCGTAGGACGGCGGCCGATCTCCAGGGCGCCGCATGAGCAAATCCGTTCTCGACATCAAGGATTTCTCCATCGCATCCCGCAAGCCGGAATCAAAATTGGATGAGAACCCCAATGCGCCGAGCAACGAGCCGGTCCTGCCAGTCGATAAACCATCGGCGCAGATGCTGCCCAAGCCAAGCGAAGAGCAGCGGCGACAAACGGCAGAGGCCCGAGCGATTGCGCAGGAGGATGTCCGCTACAGCTTGAAGAACCTGAAACGATCAAAACAGCGCAGCGTGAAATTCTTCATCAACATCGCCTTGGACTACGAGTTGAAAGCGCGCCTTCAA
>NZ_JALBGV010000146.1 GCF_023006505.1 Neorhizobium sp. SHOUNA12A | reverse complement strand
CGCCTTGGCCGCCTCGACTTCCGCCAGCCCCGCCGGTCGCATCCGCCCGGCTTGCGTGAGCGCCGCCACCCGATCGACATTGAGCTTTGACCACGGGCTTTTGGCGCGGCGCGGCGAATACCGCTGCAGAAAGGAGGTGGCGCCGAACCCCTTGCGCTGGCTGTCGATCCAGCCATGGCAGAGCGCCACATCCAGCGCCTCGTCGATGGTGATCAGGGTCCGCTTCGGGTTCTTCTTGCCGATCTGTAGCCAGACGCCGGACGAGGTGGCGTGGTGGGCGGAGAGCCAGGAGGCCCATTCCGCGGGATCGGTGAAGGCGAGGGCTTCGGTGGCAAGGTCCATGGGCGGCTCCCCGTTGGCGAACTGCCGATCCAGATCGCAAGCTATCGCTCGTTGCGTTGCCAGGGTTGGAGAGTGGCGGCCGGATGAAAAGCTCCGGCCCCCAGCGCGCGATCAGTGGTAGCCGAGCGACTTCAACGTCATATCCATCCAAAAGAAACCGGCGGTCGCAGCCACGGCGGTGATCGCAAACAAAATCCACCCCGCCACCGTCAACGTGCTGCGCTCGACATCGCGATAGGGATAACGGTTGCCGGTGAACAGAAAATAGAGACCGAAAACCGCACAGACTGCCAGCAGAACGACGATCCGCGGCATCCATGTGACGGTGTCGGCACCCAACTCCGCCTGGTGAAGCGGCTGCCATATGGCCGACCACCCCACGGCCGCCCCGATAACCAAGACCAGCAACCCGCCCAGACGATATTTTACCTCTCCAAACATGACCCCTCCTGCAACCTGAACTTGACGAATGCCAGGGAAGATAGAAGGAAAAACGGGATTCGGGAAGCGGAGCGATGGGATGAACTTGCGGAGGTGGCTTGGATAGCCGCTGCCGGAATGGGGGGCAGCAGGAACGGGCTTTTTGATGGCGAGATCGCCGTCATCGCCCGGCCGCAGGAGTTCCTTCCGGTTTGAGTGGAAGGAGCCATGGCTTCAGCCTTCCGTTCAACATCGCGATCTGACGGTTGTGGATCGGCGCGACATCCGGCCTTGGCGCGGCGGTCAACATGATGAGAAAGGGCGGCTGCTTGCCTATTGCGAACCGCCAGAAGCCGGCGCCAGAAAGGCACGCTCAATGTCAATAAAAGGACGCAGTGGAGACGACGTAGCATTCAAGCAGGTCTGCCGACCTTGATACCGCGGATGAGCCGCAGCTGCGCTGGAAGGGCCGGTTTGGAAAAGCATTTTCCTCCTTCATCATTCTTCCTGCCTTGAACCCTGCGTATATTATGGCAATATACATCAATGATCGATTGGGAACGGATTGTCGGATTCGAGTGGGACGAAGGAAATGTCCGCAAGAGTGCCGACAAACACGACGTCAGCCAGAGCGAAGCTGAGCAGGTGTTCTTTAACGAGCCGCTGCTGATGGTGCCCGATCTGAGACATAGCTTTAGCGAGCAGCGCATTCATGCGCTCGGTCGGACCGATGACGGAAGGTTGCTCCATATCACCTTCACGCTTCGGGCAAACGAAACAAGAATCCGGGTGATTTCCGCCCGGGATATGAGCCGGAAGGAGCGGAGCTATTATGAGCAGAAAGCCTGATCCCGTCCCGCACTTCAGTACGGAAGCCGAAGAGCGGACCTATTGGGAACATCATGATTCCGCTGATCATGTCGACTGGAGCAAAGCCGCGAACGTGCGATTGCCGAACCTGAAGCCGTCATCCACGTCGATCTCCTTGCGTCTGCCCAACTCGCTTCTGGAACAGATCAAGGTTGCCGCTGGCAAGCGTGATGTCCCATACCAGTCGCTGATCAAGATCTGGCTTGCCGAGAAGATCGATACATCTGGAGCAAAGCGATGATCTCTCCTCAAGCCGGCGTGTGACATGGCAATGAAGGACCCCGTCGGCCAGGACATGGTGGGCGGAAGCCCCTACCCTGAGAAGCTGAGATAGGTGGGCCGTGAGCGCGACTTTGCTTCCAAAGGTGCGCTTCCGCCACTCCATAGCCCGGTCCGGGCGGGCCTGCCCTTGGAACCGCTTTCGGAGCCTAAGCCGCCCTCCCCACCTTCGCATACGGGTCGAACCGCCCATAAAACGTCTCGCCCTTCGCCGCCATGTCCTTCAAGAGCGGCGTCGGCTTGAAGTGCGGGCCGTAGCTTGCGGCCAGCTTTTCGCAGAGCGCGACAAAGTTCTTCACGCCCATGCCGTCGATGTAGGAGAGCGTGCCGCCGGTATAGGGGGCGAAGCCGAAGCCGAGGATGGAGCCGACATCGGCTTCGCGCGGATCGGTGACGATGCCTTCCTCGACGGTGCGGGCGGCTTCGAGCGCGATCGTCACCAGCAGGCGCTGTTTGAGGACGTTGACATCCACCTCAGAGGCCTTTTTCTGCGGGTAGAGGGTTTTCAACTCGGGCCAGAGGAATTTCTTGGCGGGCTTGGCCGGGTATTCGTAAAAGCCCTTGGAATTCTTGCGGCCGCGGCGGTCGAACACGTCGACCATCTGGTCGACCAGCGCCATGTGCTCCGCCTTGACCGCATTGGGGCCGAGATCGGCGATCGAGGCCTTCATGATCTTCTGGGACAGATCGACGGCGACCTCATCGTTGAGCGACAGCGGGCCGACCGGCATGCCGGCCATCTTCGCGGCATTTTCGATCATCGCCGCCGGCACGCCTTCGGTCAGCATGTCATAGGCTTCGTTGATATACCGGAAGACGCAGCGGTTGACATAAAAGCCGCGGGTGTCGTTGACGACGATCGGCGTCTTCTTGATGGCGGCGACGAAATCGAGCGCCACGGCCAGCGCCTTGTCACCGGATTTTTCGCCGAGGATGACCTCGGTCAGCATCATCTTTTCGACCGGCGAGAAAAAATGCACGCCGATGAACTGGTCGGCGCGCTTCGAATTCTGCGCTAGGCCGGTGATCGGCAGGGTGGAGGTGTTGGAGGCAAAAATGGTGGTTTGCGGGATGACCGCTTCGACCGCCTCGATGACCGCCTTCTTGACGGCGCGATCCTCGAACACCGCCTCGACGACGAGGCTTGCATCCGACAGCGCCTGGTAATCCGGCGTCGGGGTGATCAGCGACAGCAGCTTTTCGCCCTCCTCCTTCGTCATCCGGCCCTTGCCCACCTGGTCCGCCACCAGCTTTTCGGAATGGGCCTTGCCTTTGTCCGCGGCTTCCTGATCCCGGTCGATGAGGGTGACGGGAATGCCGGCGGCGGCCGTCACATAGGCGATCGAGGCGCCCATGAAGCCGGCGCCGACGACGCCGATCTTGGTGAATTCCGTCTTCGGGATACCGGCCGGGCGGCGGGCGCCCTTGCCGAGTTCCTGCATGGAGACGAACAGCGAGCGGATCATCGAGAACGCCTCGGTGGTGCGCAGGATCTCGGTGAAATACCGCTGCTCGACCTTGAGGCCCGTATCGAAGGGAAGCTGCAGGCCTTCATAGACGCATTTCAGGATGGCGAGCGCGCCCGGATAATTGCCGGCGCTTTCGCGGCGCAGGATGGCGGGGGCGGCCGGCCAGAGCTGGGCTGCGGCCGGCGTCCAGATGCCGCCGCCGGGGACCTTGAAACCCTTCTCGTCCCAGGGGGCGACGGGTTTGAGGCCATCCTTGATCATCTGCTTGGCGGCGTTGATCAGCTCAGCGGGTTCGACGACCTGGTGCACGAGGCCCATGGCCTTCGCGCGCTGGGCGGTCAGCGATGAGCCCGTCGTCATCATCTGCAGGGCATCCTGAGCGTTCGCCAGCCGCGGCACGCGCTGGGTGCCGCCGGCGCCCGGGAAGATGCCGACCTTGACTTCCGGCAGCGCGATTTTAACCGACTTGGAATTGGCGGCGACGCGGCCGTGGCAGGCGAGCGACAGCTCGAAGGCGCCGCCCATGCAGGTGCCGTTGATCGCCGAGACCCACGGCTTGCCGTTGGTCTCGACCTTGCGCCACAGCCAGGACATACGTCCGGCGGCATCGAACAGCTTTTGCGCGGCGGTGGCCGGGTCCCTGGCCTGCTCCTCGGCGAGCATCGAGAACATCGACTTGATCATGGTAAGATCGGCGCCGCCGGAGAAGGAGGACTTGCCGGACGTGAACACCACGCCCTTGACGGCCGCATCCGCAACCGTCGCATCGACGATCGCCTCGATCTCGTCCATCACTTCCATGGTGAAGACGTTCATCGACTTGTCAGGCATGTCCCAGGTAACGAGAGCGATGCCGTCCGCGTCGGTTTCGACGGTGAAGTTCTTGTAGGTGCTCATGATGGGATTTCCTCTTCCCTTGAAATCGTTTTGTGCCGGTAGTCCGGGCTACTCTCTCGCTTCCGTCATGGTCGGGCTTGACCCGACCATCCACAGTTCCGGGCGTGGATCCTCGGGTCAAGCCCGAAGATGACGGAGCGTGAGGGGGCCTGCCCGACTAGCCGGCAGATCAGACCCGTTCGATGATCGTCGCGGTGCCCATGCCGGCGCCGATGCAGAGCGTGACCAGCGCGGTGTTGAGATCGCGGCGTTCCAGCTCGTCGAGAACGGTGCCCAGGATCATCGCGCCGGTGGCGCCGAGCGGGTGGCCCATGGCGATGGCGCCGCCGTTGACGTTGATCTTGTCGTGGCTGATCTCGAAAGCCTGCATATAGCGGAGAACCACGGCGGCGAACGCTTCGTTGAGCTCGAAGAGATCGATATCGGCAATCTTCATGCCCGAGCGCGCGAGCAGCTTTTCGGTGACGTCGACCGGGCCGGTCAGCATCAGCGCCGGGTCGGAGCCGATATTGGCGAAGTGGCGGATGCGGGCGCGGGGTTTCAGGTTCATGGCTTCACCGCCGGCCTTCGAGCCGATCAGCACGGCCGCCGCACCATCGACGATGCCCGACGAATTGCCGGCGTGGTGGACATAATTGATCCGCTCGATTTCCGGATGGGCCTGGATGCCGACCGCTTCGAAACCGCCCATCTCGCCCGGCATCTGGAACGACGGGTTGAGCGAGGCCAGCGACTGCATGTCGGTGGTAGGGCGCATGTGCTCGTCGCGGTCGAGGATGGTCAGGCCGTTCTGGTCCTTGACCGGAATGACCGAGTTCTTGAAGTAGCCGGCGTCCCAGGCCCTGGCCGCGCGCTTCTGGCTCTCGACCGCATAGGCGTCGACATCATCGCGGGAAAAACCGTATTTGGTGGCGATCAGGTCGGCCGAGACGCCCTGCGGCATGAAGTAGGCGGGGAAGTTGACGGAGGGGTCCATGTACCAGGCGCCGCCGGACATGCCCATGCCGACCCGCGACATCGACTCGACACCGCCGGCAATGACGATGTCGTCGGACCCGGCCGCGACCTTGCCGGCCGCAAAGTTGACCGCATCGAGGCCCGAGGAGCAGAAACGGGAAATCTGCATGCCGGGCGCCCGGGTGGAATAACCGGCCTCGAAGGCCGCGGCCTTGGGGATGACGGCGCCGGCATCCATGACCGGATCGACGCAGCCCATGATGATGTCGTCGACATAGGACGTGTCGAGACCGTTGCGGTCGCGGATCGCTTCCAGCGTCTTGGCCGCGAGGCGCACGGACGGCACCTCGTGCAGCGCCCCATCCTTCTTGCCGCGACCGCGCGGCGTGCGGACGTGGTCGTAAATGAAGACTTCGGTCATGGTGTCATCTCCCTGGGTGGCGCATGCGCGCCGGCAATTTTGGCTTATAAACGCATTATCTGCAGGTAACGGACAGTTCCTCTGGATCACCTGGGTTCGCGAGAAGCTGAATGACAAGTCGCCCATTCTCGGCGCGGACATCCACATCAGCACCGATATTCAGACCGACTTCCTCCAGAAGTTCGTCAGGAAGCGGCATAACGATATCTCCTGCGATTTCCTGAAGCGTGACATAAGTCTTCTTCACCTGCGCCTCCTCATCCGGCGATTGAATAGAGGGCCAGGATTCCCTCCCCACAAGGGGAGGGAATCCGTTCAAAACGCGTCGGCGGCGAGTTCCATCACGCTGTCGGCGCCGGCTTCGATGCGGACTTTACGCATCGCGGTTTCCGGCATGATCTTTTCCATGAAGAACTTTGCCGTCACCAGCTTGTTCTTAAGGTAGTCGGCGCGGGCGTCGCCGGCGGCAAGTCCGCTCTGCGCCGCCTTGGCGATCTTGGCCCACATGTAGCCGAGTGTCACGATCCCGAAGAGGTGCATATAGTCGGTCGAGCCGGCGCCGGCATTGTCGGGCTTGGCCATGGCGTTCTGCATGAACCACATGGTGGACGCCTGCAGGTCGTTCAAGCCCTTCTTGAGACCCTTGGTGAAGGGCGCCATCGCTTCATCGGCACGGTTTTCCTCGCAGAAATCGCCGATCTCCTTGAACATCGCCATCACGGCGCGGCCGCCGTTCAGCGCCAGCTTGCGGCCGACGAGGTCGAGCGCCTGGATGCCGTTGGCGCCTTCGTAGATCATGGTGATGCGGGCATCACGGACATACTGGCTCATGCCGTGTTCCTCGATATAACCGTGGCCGCCAAACACTTGCTGGGCCATCACGGCATGCTCGAAGCCCTTGTCGGTCATCACCCCCTTGAGGATCGGGGTCGCAAGGCCGAGGAGATCATCGGCGTTCTGGCGTTCCGCCGCATCCGGCGAGCGGTGGGCGATATCGGATTTCAGCGCGGTCCACAGCAGGAAGGCGCGGCCGGCCTCGTTGAAAGCGCGGATGGTCATCAGCGAGCGGCGGATATCGGGGTGGACGATGATCGGGTCGGCCTTTTTATCCGGCGCCTTGGTACCGGAGAGCGAGCGGCCCTGGATACGCTCGCGGGCATAGGCGACGGCGTTCTGGTAGGCGGTCTCGGCGATCGACAGGCCCTGCAGGCCGACGCCGAGGCGAGCCTCGTTCATCATCACGAACATGGCCGCCAGGCCCTTGTTTTCAGCGCCGATCAGGTAACCGGTCGCCTCGTCGTAGTTCATGACGCAGGTGGAGTTGCCGTGGATGCCCATCTTGTGTTCGATCGCACCGCAGGTAGCGCCGTTGCGCTTGCCCAGCGATCCGTCGGCATTGACCATGAACTTCGGCACGATGAAGAGCGAGATGCCCTTGGTGCCCTCCGGCGCACCTTCGATGCGGGCGAGCACCAGGTGGACGATATTGTCGGTCATGCCGTGCTCGCCGGCCGAGATGAAGATCTTCTGGCCGGAAATCTTGTACGATCCGTCGCCTTGAGGCACCGCCTTCGAGCGCAGAAGGCCGAGATCGGTGCCGCAATGGGGTTCGGTGAGGTTCATGGTACCCGACCAGGTACCTGCAACCATGTTCGGCAGGTATGTCCTCTTCTGCTCGTCGGAACCATGCACGAGGATCGCGGCGATCGCGCCCTGGGTCAGGCCCGGATACATCATCAGCGACATGTTGGCCGACGACATGTATTCGCCGACGGCGGCATGCAGCGTATAGGGCAGCCCCTGGCCTCCAAATTCCTCCGGCACGGCAAGGCCGATCCAGCCGGCCTGGCAATACTGGTCATAGGCCTGCTTGAAACCCTTCGGCACCGAAACCGTACCGTCGTCGTGACGGGTGCAGCCTTCCTGGTCGCCGGAGAGGTTCAGCGGGAAGAGCACGTCTTCGGCCACCTTGGCGGCCTCTCCGATGATCGCTTCCAGCATGTCCGGAGTGGCATCGGCAAAGCCCGGCAGGTTGCCGTAGCGTTCCAGGCCGAGCACATCGTTGAGAATGAAAAGCGTATCGTTTACCGGGGCCTTGTACACGGGCATGGTCGAGCTTCCTCCAAATCCTCGTCGGTGAATTCCGCCCCGGGCCTTTGGCTCACGGGAGAATCCGCATTCTTTCTACCACAAATAATTGACGTTCGCGTAAACGTCAATTACGCGCGTCTGGAACTTTGCCGATCTCCACCGTCGCCATTCCTCCGTCCCGATCACAGTCTTAACGGGCAGAGCAGTTGCGAGGCTGGATGGGGAAAGCAGGAAGATAGGGCCGGCAGGCGCTACGTCATCACCGCAAAGCAAACCGAACGCATCGAAAAGGTTAAAATTTTCGTCCCGGTTAACGAGTTGTTTACTACGTTTAAGGAAATAGTGGGCTCTTAAGCGACGCAGTACATTTACCTCAAGACGTCCCGCGTGCGCTGAAATGGCAAGTCCTGCGTAAGGCATTTCTAATATATGGCCGAATGACGGGATGCCCTATCCCTGAACACGGCCCGTTACGAGAGCCCGCAGGTACAACGTCGAAACGAGCGAGCACATGAACGGATCACGATCGACCCCTTCCCGTCCCGGCGACCGCTCTTCCCTGGATGCGTTGAACCGCACCATCGAAGGGCTCGAGGCGCGTATCGAGGGGTTGATGTCAGGCACGTCGCGTGATGGCCAGCCGCCGAAAGCCAACGATCCGCGCCACGACCGCCGGCCGGCCGCAGCGTCCGCCTATCGCGAACCGCAATTCGCAAGCGACCCCCTTGCCGAAATCCGCGAACGCCAGCGCATGCTCGATGCCAGCCGTGACCGCAGCGTTCGGCCCG
>NZ_JALBGV010000145.1 GCF_023006505.1 Neorhizobium sp. SHOUNA12A | reverse complement strand
GGACGCGGGCCGCTGGCAGGCCCGGTCGTGGCGGCCGCGGTCATCCTCGACCCCGACAATATTCCGGACGGCCTCAACGATTCCAAGCAGCTCACCGCCAGCCAGCGGGAAATCCTATTCGAGGCGATCATGGCGACCGCCGAAGTTTCGATCGCCGCCTCCAGTCCACGCCATATCGACGAACGCAACATCCTGCGCGCCAGCCTCGATGCCATGCGCCGCGCCGTAGCCGGCCTTGCCGTCACCCCGGCCTATGTGCTCGCCGATGGCCGCGACGTGCCGCAGGGCCTCTGCTGCCCCGGCAAGGCGGTCATCAAGGGTGATGCCCGCTCCGTGTCGATTGCCGCTGCCTCGATCATCGCAAAAGTCACCCGCGACCGGATGATGACCCGCGCCCACCTGGTTTTCCCGGCTTACGGGTTTGCCAATCACGTCGGTTACGGGACGGCACAGCACCGCGCCGGCATAGAGGCGCACGGCCCCTGCTCGCTGCACCGGATGAGCTTTCGGCCGCTGAAGAAGGATGAGCTGCCGGAGACTTGATGCGCGGCAGGCCCTTCGTTCATTCTCCAAAAACAAAAAAAGGCCGGGTTTTTCGCCCGGCCTTTTGGAAGTCTTATGTGACTGAAATCAGTTCAATCGCGACTGCACCTTGCCAACGGCGTCCTTGAAGAGCGTGTCCTGAGTGGAGGCGTCGGCCTTGCGGGCGATAACGCTCTGGGCAGCGGCGATGGCGAGGTCGACTGCGGCAGCGCGTACGGCGCCGATCGCTTCGGCTTCGGCCTGCTTGATCTTCTGTTCGGAAAGCGCGTTGCGGCGGGTGACGAATTCGTCGGTCTTCTGGCGAGCTTCCTCGGTCAGGGCCGCTGCTTCACGCTCGGCGACAGCCACGATCTGTGCGGCTTCCGCTTCGGCTTCCTTGCGCTTGCGCTGGTATTCGGCGAGCAGGGTCTGCGCTTCCTCGCGCAGACGTTTGGCTTCGTCGAGTTCCTTGCTGATGTTGGCGGCGCGCTCGTCGAGCGACTTCGCCATCATGCCCGGCACCTTCAGGTAAACGACCAGGGCCAGGAAGAGAACGAGGCCGACGAATGCGAAAAATGTTGCATCGAATGCCATAGGATCAGGCCTCCGTCTTCGCGGCTGCGACTGCAGCCTTGATGTCGTCGCCGCTCGCCTTGGCGCCAATCAGCTGATCGACGATGGCGGTGGCGGTGTCTTCGGCAATCTGGCCGACTTCTGCAAAAGCTTTTGCCTTGATTTCGCCGATGCGGGTTTCGGCAGCAGCGAGCTTGCCGGCAAGTTCGGCCTCGATCGCGGTGCGGTCGGCGGCAGCCTTGGTCTTGGCGGCCTCGCGAGCGGTTTCGGCGATCTTGTGTCCCTTGGAACGGGCAGCTGCCAGTTCCTTTTCATAGGTCTCGACGGCAGCGTCCGCTTCTGCCTTGAGGCGAGCGGCTTCGTCGAGGTCCTGGGCGATCCGGTCGTGGCGGTGTTCGAGAATGCCGCCGACGCGAGGAACGATGACCTTCTTCATCAAAAGATAGAAGAGGCCGAAGGTGATGACGAGCCAGAGCAGCTGCGACGAAAAATGGGTCGCGTCGAACGGCGGAAAGACGCCGCCGCCATGGGCAGCGCCGGTTTCGGTATGCGCTTCGCCAGCAGGCGCGGCATGCGGATCAGTAGCGGCCGGCGCGGTTTGCGCATATGCCGAGGTCACGAACATCATCACCTCCAGGTGTATTCCAAATGCGAAGGATCACGGCGCGCTGTTTGAGAAGCGGCCGCGATCCGATATTTCCTGGACAGATCTTAGACTGCGTACAGGAGCAGGAGAGCGATGAGCAGCGAGAAGATGCCCAGAGCTTCCGTAACGGCGAAGCCGAATACCAGACGGCCGAACTGGCTGTCAGCGGCGGACGGGTTGCGCAGAGCGCCCGACAGGTAGCTGCCGAAGATGTTGCCAAGGCCAAGAGCCGTGCCGGCCATGCCAAAGCAAGCCAGGCCTGCACCGATGAACTTTGCTGCTTCCGCTTCCATGAGAAACTCCTTCGAAATGGTTGTTGCGGCTGATGACTGACGCCTCAGGACGCCAATGTCGGTTATCCTTAGTGCCCGCCGGGATGGATCGCATCGTTGAGGTACATGCAAGTCAGCACCGCAAAGACGTAAGCCTGGAGGAAGGCGACGAGGAATTCGAGACCGGTCAGGGCGACCGTCATGATGAGAGGCAGGACTGCGCCGCCGACGCCCAGTGCGCCCATGGTTCCGAGCGAGGCGACGAAGCCCGCGAACACTTTGAGCGTGATATGGCCGGCCAGCATGTTCGCAAACAAACGAACGGACAGCGAGATCGGACGGGACAGGAACGAAATGACTTCGATGGCGACGACCAGCGGGATCAGCAGGCCGGGAATGCCGCTCGGCACGAAGAGCTGCAGGAAGTGCAGTCCGTGCTTGTAGAAGCCGTAGACGATGACGGTGCCGATGACCAGCAGCGCCAGCGCAAAGGTGACGATGATCTGGCTGGTGATGGTGTAGAAATACGGGAACATGCCTAGCAGGTTGGCGGTCAGCACGAACATGAACAGCGAGAAGACCAGCGGGAAGAACTTCATGCCGCTGCTGCCGGCGCCTTCGCGCAGCATGCCGGCGATGAATTCATAGGACATTTCCGCGACCGACTGCGCCCGGCCGGGGATCAGGCCGCGCTGCGAGGTGGCGAAATACAGGAAGCCGGCGGCGCAGGCGACGGTGGCGACCATGAACAGAGATGCATTGGTAAAGGAGAAATCGATGCCGCCGATCTGGATCGGAACGATCTTGCTGATCTGGAACTGATGGATCGGATCGTTTGCCACCGTCTACCTCTTGTCCTTAGCCGCGCCAGGTCGGCCCAATTTTCATTCAGGAAGCAGAGCCTCAGCGGCCACCGTTTCCCTTCTCATCCTTGCCGCTTTGCCCGGTGATAAGCGGCGACGGAGCCACCTTTCCCACGGAGCGAAGCACATTCAACACACCGGCACAGAACCCGAGGAGAAGAAGAACAATCATCCCCCACGGCGCGGTGCCGGCAAAACGGTCGAGCAAAAAGCCCAGAATAGCCCCCACCGCGACTGCGGAGATGAACTCGGAGGAAAGCTTGAAGCCCAAGGCCATGCCTTTTCGGCTTTCCTCGGATTGCGCGTCCCTCTTCGCCTCTGCCGCGTCGTCAGCCTTCCTGTCCGCAAGTTCCGCGGACAAGCGCTTCCGGCGCTCTTCCAGACCATCGTCGCGGTGATCCGTCACGTGCGTCCTCCCCTATTTCTGCTTCCGGCACAACCGGTTTTATGCTTTCCAACCGCAAAAAACTGCAGTTAGCGAGGGATTTCGCGCCATCCGGCCCGTTTTCAAGTCGCGCGCAACATAGTTTTGCCCGCCCCTATAGTCAAGGCGTCCAAGGTTCTTCGTTCTAGGTAAATTAACCAAGCAAATTCAACCGGTTAAAACCGATACAACCGAAGTCGGGTAAAACTGCCGCGGGAATCGCTGCCTGTTGCGGCGATAGGGAGCGGCTCAGCTCCAGCCGCCGCCATAGGTACGATAGAAGACGTGCAGGCCGATGCGGCCGACCTTCTTCATCGTGCGCGCCCAGTCCGGGTGGACATAGACCGCATGATAATGGGTGGCGGAACCGACTTCCGGCAACCAGATCTTGCCGGCGGTCACCGCCATCGCCACTTCACGGGCCATCGTCCAATGATATTCGGAGCGGATACGGTCCTTGATATTGTCGCAGGCAAAGGAGAACTGGCAGCGGTTGCGCCAGTCCTCGTTCTGGTAGACGACGTCGCAGATCGTCTTCGGATAGGCCGGATTGCGCACCCGGTTGAGGATGACCTGCGCGACGGCGGCCTGGCCGCGGGCGGATTCGCCGCGCGACTCGAAATAGATACCGGATGAGAGGCATTGCTGCTGCTTGGCCGAGAAGGAATCGGGCGGCAGCGGGGTTGCGGCCCAGGCATGGTCATCGGCACCGATCGGCGGGATGAACCGGCCGGGCTTTTTCTTGTCAGTCAGAATGGCGTCGAACGGTGACTGTTTGGCGAAATCGGGTTCCGCCGGCGCATAGGCGGCGGCCAGCACGTCAGCATTCGGATTGTTGATGAGGCTGGCGATCATCGGCATGAGCTCGTCTTCTGCCCGCCTCGGTTCATCCTTGCGGAAATAGAAGGACGCGAGCTCTACCGGAGCGTCATTCTTGCCGGCCTTCAAGAAGGCTGTCATCGCATCCTTCTCTTCGATGGGCGAAGTGAGCGCACTCGAACGCTGCAGCACGGAGCCGGCGGAAAAGGCCCTAGGCGGCTGCATGGGCTCGACACTGACGATGCGGCCCTTCTTGGCGGCACGGTTGACGCGGTCTTCATCCGGGCGCGGATCGGAGGACTGCTTTTCGTCAACAAGAGCTATCTTGCGGCCATCGGGAAGTTCGAGGCCGGCATTGCCGGAGACGGCATTCTTGACGCCGGGAAAAGCGAGCGAGGCCTGATGGATGGAGCCCGCCGGCGAATCGGTCAGCACCATGCGCCATTGTTCGGCGCCATCGAAACCGGTCAGAAGATCGGCGAGATCGCCGTGAGCCGGGGCGGACGGAAAGATCAGCCAGCAGGCAAGGCCGAAGACGGCCGGGGAAGTCCATCCACTCAGTCCGGATGAGGACCTGCGACGCAAAACGCTCTTCGAACGCAAAACCTTAAACTCCACAGGGCAACAAGAACCCGATGAAGATCAATCATTAACCTTGATGAGCGGTTAACGCCGACAACCGAGAAGCCTGGTATCCGGCCTGAATTAGCACATTCACATCAATGTCAGCGAAGGGCACGCCAAATGCCGCGCCTCAGATGATCACATGCGAGCCGAGTTCGACGACGCGGTTGGCGGGCAGATGGAAATAGTCGGACGGGTCGGTCGCGGTATTGGCCATGGCGATGAACAACCGGTCCTGCCACATGGGCATGCCGGAAGCGGCATCCGGCACCAGCTTGCGACGGCCGAGATAAAAGGACGTCGACATGATGTCGAACTTGAAGCCGGTCTTGCGCAGATAGGCAAGCGCCTGCGAGACATTATGGGACTGCATGAAGCCGAAGCGCAGTTCGATCAGCGTGAAGCGGTCCGACAGCTTTTCGATCTTGAACCGCTCCTCAAGCGAGACACGCGGCTTGTTGACCGTGATGATCGTGAGCACGACGTTCTTTTCGTGCAGGACGTGGTTGTGCTTGATGTTGTGCAGCAGGGCGGCCGGCGCGGTTTCCGGATCGCTGGTCAGAAAGATCGCGATGCCGGGCACGGAGACCGGCGCATGATCGCTCTTCTTCTCGACCATCGGAATGAAGGTCTCGAGCGGCACGTCGATGCGACGGGTCTTTTCGAACAGGATCGCGGTGCCGCGCTTCCAGGTCCACATGACGATCGTGAAGATGATCGCCATCATCACCGGCACCCAGCCGCCGTCGTGGATCTTCAACAGGTTGGCGCCGAGGAAGACCAGTTCCAGGGCAAGCAGCGGGGCCAGAATACAGATCGCGAAGGTCTGCGGCCATTTCCACTTTATCCGGACGAACTCGAACGCCATCAGGGTGGTGACGACCATGGCGCCGGTCACCGAGATACCGTAGGCGGTGGCGAGCGAATCCGAGCTTTCGAAACCCAGAACCAGCGCGATGACACCGACCAGAAGCAGGGTGTTGACCGACGGCAGGAAGATCTGCCCGGTATTGGTCTCTGAGGTGAACTGGATCTGCATGCGCGGCAGGTAACCGAGATGGATACCTTGGCGCACCAGCGAAAAGGCGCCGGTGATCACCGCCTGGCTTGCAATGATGGTGGCCGCGGTCGCCAGAATGACGACCGGCAGCAGCGCCCATTGCGGGAACATCAGGTAGAACGGGTCGGACATCGCCTCCGGATGCTTCAGCACCAGAGCGCCCTGCCCCAGATAGTTCAAGGTCAGCGCCGGGAAGACAAGCGTGAACCAGGCCCACTGGATCGGCCGGCGGCCGAAATGGCCAAGATCGGCATAAAGCGCTTCGGCGCCCGTCACCGTCAGGAAGACGGCGCCGAGAACCACGATGCCGACGAAGTTCTCGTTGAGCATGAATTCGACCGCATATATCGGATTGAAAGCCGCCAGAATGCTATAGTCATCCGAAATATGGGCGATGCCGCCGGCACCGATGACGATGAACCAGACGGCGGTGATCGGCCCGAAGAAACGGGAGACCAGACCTGTCCCCTTCGACTGGATGGCGAAAAGCCCGATCAGGATGCCGACCGAGATCGGCAGCACGGCGCGGCTCATCGACGGCGCCACCAGCTTCAGGCCTTCCACTGCAGACAGAACCGACAGCGCCGGGGTGATCATCGCGTCGCCGAGGAAGAGTGCTGCGCCGATCAGGCCGAGCAGCATCAGCAGCGCCCTGTGACCGTTGGCGGACTTGGTCAGAAGTGCCAGCAGCGAAAGCGTGCCGCCTTCGCCGTCGTTGTCGGCGCGCAGCAGGAAGAGCACGTATTTGAACGTGACGATGATCGTCAGCGTCCAGATCATCAGCGAGATGAGGCCGATGACCTCAAGCTCGGTAACGCCGTCTTGGGCAATCGGCTTCAGAGCTTCGCGAAAGGCATAAAGCGGGCTCGTGCCGATGTCGCCGTAGACGACGCCGACGGAGCCGAGTGCGAGCGCAAAAAGGCCCTGGACCTTGGTTTTCTCGGCAGCGTGATGTTCAGCGGGGTGACCCATGGGATATCCGGCCTAAAGCCAGCCTTTCCAGCGAAAGAAGAAAAAGGGGATGATGGCGGACATGAGCATCGCAAGGATCGCGAGCGGATATCCGAGATGCCAGTCGAGTTCCGGCATGAAATGAAAGTTCATGCCGTAGATGGAGGCAACGAGTGTCGGCGGCAAGAACACGACCGACGCAATGGAGAATATCTTGATGATGGAGTTCTGCTCGACATTGATGAGGCCGAGCGAGGCATCCAGCAGAAAGGCGATGTTGCCGGCGATATAAGAGGCATGTTCCGAAAGCGAATCGACATCCCGCGCCACCGTGCGACAGAGGTTGTCGTCGCTCTTGTCCTGGCTGATCAATGGCACGTTCATCAGGAAGGTCAATAGCCTGGCAAGCGAGCCGAGGCTGTCGCGCACCTTGCTGATCAGCCGATGGTATTCGGCGATGTCGGCAAGCTTACGCTCCAGGAATTGCGGCGGCCGGCGCTTGCCGCGATCACGGAAGATATCCGTCGACAGTGCATCGACGCGATCGACGGTCTGCTCGAGAATTTCCGCGGTGCGATCGGCAATGGTTTCGAGAAGTTTTGCCAAAAGCGTGGCACCATCGCGCCCGGCCTCCGGGAGGCGGCTGAGGCCGGCGATGAACAGCTGGAAGCTTTTCGGCTCGGCATAACGCACGGTGATCAACCGATTGCCGGACAGGATGAAGGCGATGTCGGTGAGCTGCGGATCCTTGCCGTCGGCGCGCCAGACGAGCGAAGCGGTCATGAACACGGAATCCTTCTCGATATAAAGGCGGCTCGAGGGTTCGATGTCCTTCAGGTCGTCGCGGGTCGGAACCTGAATTCCGAGGAGACTTTCGACATAGGCGTCTTCCTGCGGCGTCGGTTCGATCAGATCGATCCAGACGATATCGTCGGCAAGCTGTCGCAACGCCTCGGCCGGTGCAAGCGTCTTCATCGAGCCAGTGGCGCTATAGGCATTGATCAATCGTGGTCTCCGGCCGAAGTTCGTCGGCCTTGAACGAGAAGCGGGCTTGCCGGTTCCCTGGTTCCGGGACCGCCAGCCGGCCCCCGGCGGGACGGGCCTGTAGAGACAGCCGCCGTCAAAATCAAGAGCCGTACAAATCCCGCGGTGGGCGCCGCAACATGACTCTCCGGCCGAATATGTTCAAGGGGCCTTCTGTAACAAGACGATTCGCGGCCTACATCAAAGCCTTGACCGGAAACGCCCACGAAAGTGCCTCCCCACCAGCGGCAGGGAGGTATTCCAAAATGCCGCGGCATATTTATTCGAAAACGATTGCCGGGGCCTGTCGGGGAGTGAGGCCGCCGAGTTCGGCCCATACCCTGGCGGCAATCTCCCGGTAGATCTTGGCCGAGGCACCTTGCGGATCGGAGGCCACGACCGGGGTGCCGGCGTCGGAGCGTTCCCGGATGTCGATCGTCAGCGGAACCTCGCCGAGGAATGGCACGCCGATCCGCTCTGCCTCGGCCCTGGCCCCGCCGTGACCGAAGATATCGTAACGCTTGCCGGTATCCGGTGCGAGGAAATAGCTCATGTTCTCGACGATGCCGAGCAGCGGCACCTCGACCTTGCGGAACATGGCGATGCCCTTGCGTGCGTCGAGGAGCGCCAAATCCTGCGGCGTCGAAACGATCACCGCGCCGGCCAGCGGCACCTGCTGGGCCATGGTGAGCTGCACGTCGCCGGTGCCCGGCGGCATGTCGACGACGAGCACGTCGAGGTCGCCCCAGGCAACTTCGCGCAGCATCTGCAGCAGCGCCGACTGCACCATCGGCCCGCGCCAGATCATCGCCGTCTCCTCGTCGACGAGGAAGCCCATCGACATGGCTTTCAGCCCGTAATTCTCCATCGGCTTGATGATGCGGTTTTCGATCTGCTGCGGCCGGCCGGTGATCTTCAGGAGGCGCGGCACGGAAGGACCATAGATATCGGCATCGAGAATGCCGACGCGCAGGCCATTCGCCTGAAGCCCAAGCGCGAGATTGACCGCCGTGGTCGACTTGCCGACGCCGCCCTTGCCGGATGCCACGGCGATGATGGCGCCGACGCCCGGCACGCCG
>NZ_JALBGV010000144.1 GCF_023006505.1 Neorhizobium sp. SHOUNA12A | reverse complement strand
CAGGCTCTGCCACGGGCTTGATGTCCCAAGGGAGGTTCGGTCTCCCATCCGCCACCGCATCTGGCAGTAAATCGCCAAAAGCGGATAAAGGGAAGTTACAAGGGGGGTGCTCCAGGCCACACTCGCTCACGCTCGCGCTCCATTCACCCAGGCCATATCGTCGACCGTCAAAGGCACGTTGCGCAGCTCGCGGTTGACGAGGAAGTTTTCGGTTTCTTCCGCGGTGATCGCCAGCTCGATCTCGGCGTCGAAACGGTCCTTGAAGGCGGCGATGATCTCGTCGACGATGACTTCCGGGGCCGATGCGCCGGCGGAAAGGCCGAGCGTGCCGATGCGGCCGATCTCGTCCCAGTTCAATTCGGAGGCGCGTTGCACCAGGAGGGAGCGCTTGGCCCCGGCTCGGAGCGCCACTTCGACAAGCCGCTTGGAGTTCGACGAGTTCGGTGCGCCGACGACGATGAAGAGGTCGCAGCCGGGAGCTGCTTCCTTCACCGCTTCCTGGCGGTTGGTGGTGGCGTAGCAGATGCTGTCGGCGGAAGGCGCGGTGAGGTTCGGGAAACGCTCCTGCAGCTTGGCGATGACGCCTGCGGTGTCGTCGACCGAGAGCGTCGTCTGGGTGACATAGCCGAGATTGTCGGGATCCTCGGGAATGTAGGCTTCCGCATCGGCGATCGTATCGATCAGCGACACCGTGCCCGGCGGCAGCTGGCCCATCGTGCCGATCACTTCCGGATGACCGGCATGGCCGATCAGCACTACGTGGCGACCGAGGCGCTGGTGGCGCATCGCCTGCTTGTGGACTTTCGAAACCAAAGGGCAGGTGGCATCGAGATAAAAGAGATTGCGGGCCTCTGCATCCTCCGGCACCGATTTGGGCACGCCATGGGCGGAAAACACCACCGGCTGCTCGCGATGTTCGGCCGGGATCTCGTCCAGCTCCTCGACGAAAATCGCGCCCTTGGCTTCCAGCCCTTCGACCACATAACGGTTGTGGACGATCTCGTGGCGAACATAGACCGGGGCGCCATACTCCTTCAGCGCCAGCACGACGATCTGGATCGCCCGGTCGACGCCGGCGCAGAAACCGCGCGGGCCGCAGAGGCGGATCTTGAGCGGGCTTTTTTCTAGAATGGATGATGCCATCAAATCAGGACGCCAGGACTGTCAACACGAGAGCGAGAATGGCCGGACCGCCCTGGATGAGCAGGATGCGCGGCTTGACCGACCACGCGCCATATATAGCGGCAATGATGACGCACACAAGAAAGAAGAGCTTCAGTTGGAAGGCGAAGACGGGATCGGCCTGCAGCAGCGACCAGAAAAGGCCGGCCGCCAGGAAGCCGTTGTAGAGGCCCTGATTGGCGGCGAGAACCTTCGTCGCCGCGGCCTGTTCCGGCGACATGCGGAACACTTTCCGGCCGGTCGGGCCGGTCCAGAGGAACATTTCGAGGACCAGAAACCCGACATGCAGAAGTGCGGTCAGCGCTACAAAGATATTCGCCAGAAGTGTCATGACGTCGCCCCCGATTCCCTTGACCCTTCGACAAGGCTATCGCAATTGCGGATTTCAGACCATGCGGGCTCAGGCGCGCTTGCGGCGAAAAACCATGCCGATAACGACTGCGACCAGGGCCGCCGCCAGACCGTACCAGGTGACGGCATATTGCAGGTGGCTGTTCGGCAAGTCGAACTGAGTGACGCCGCCCTTCGGCCAGCCGCCCGGATTGGCGACCGACGCATCGGCATCCACGAAGAACTGCACCACCTTCGACACGTCGATGCCGGTGGTCGAGGCCATCGCATCGAGATCCTTCCAGTAGAAGATGTTCTTCGCCAGATCGTTGTCCGGCACGATCGAGGACGGCTTTTCGCCGAGCCGCACGCGGGCGTAACCGGTGACGGTCTGCTGGCCGGCAACCTCTCCGGCGGCGCGGGTCTTCGGGTCCTTCATCTCGTAAGGCACGAAACCGCGGTTGACGAACAGGACGCGGTCATCGGCAAGCGTCATCGGCGTATAGACGTAGAACCCGGTCTGGCCGTTGAAGGTCGCGAAGAAATGCCGTTCCTTCGGGTGGTCGAACGTGCCGGTAACCGAGACGCGGCGATATTCGATATCGCCGCCGGATTTTTGCATTGCTTCGATGTCGGAAAGCTGGACGGGGGTGGCGGCCCGCCGCTCGGCGATATCGGCGAGCAGCCCTTCCTTCCAATGCAGCCGCTCCACCTGCCAGGTGCCGAGCGACAAGAGGATGACCAGCGCCGCCAGCACCGCGATCACAGTCGCGATCATCCGGCCACGGCCGCGGGCCGGCGTTTCAGGCCTGGTCTTCGTCTGAATGTTCATGGATCAAACCAGTTCGATGCGAAGCGTTCTTCCGACAGCCGCGGCGGCGCGGCGGAGCGTGAGCAACGTGACGGACGGATAATGCGGATCGAGCAGCCGATCGAGTTGCTGGCGGCTGGAATGCATACGTTCCGCCATGGCCTTCTTCGTCAGCCCCTTCTCAGCCATCGCCGTCCGAACCTGATCGGCGATCACCTGTTTCAGGGCAACCGCCTCGGTTTCCTCCAAGAGACCGTCGGCGTCGAGGAAGTCATCGAAGCTTTCGGTTCTGTCGACATAGCCTTTCGCGTCGTTCATGCGTCTATCTCTCTTTTTCGTTTCAAGGCCAGATCGATGTCCTGCGCCGGCGTCTTTTGCGTTTTCTTTTCGAACCCGTGCAGCAGGATCATTTCTTCCTCATGAATGAAGAAGATCACTCTTGCGATGCGGCCCGAAGACAGGTTGCTTCGAACTTCCCACAGAGCATGACCGAGCGACCGGCAATAGGGCATTCCGAGCGGCCATCCGAATTCGACGCGCTGGATATCGATGCCGATCTGCCGTCGGTCTTCGCGGGAAAGCTCCATCAGCCAATCGCGGACGGGCTTACGGCCGCTTCCGGTCGCATAAAACCGCCCGACAATCTTCTTCAGCACCCCAACCATCCAACATCAATGTAACAAATTTGGGACATTCCGCAAAAGAAAAAGGGCGGCTTGTCGCCGCCCTCCCCGAAATTCATATCGACCCGATCAATGGGCCAGCGGGGCGCCCCAGCCACCCCAGACGTAGATGGCGAAGAACAGGAAGAGCCAGACCACGTCGACGAAGTGCCAGTACCAGGCGGCGGCTTCGAAGCCGAAATGCTTGGTAGGCGTAAAGCCTCCGGCAACCGCGCGCAGCAGGCAGACCAGCAGGAAGATCGTGCCGATCAGCACGTGGAACCCGTGGAAGCCAGTCGCCATGAAGAAAGTCGCACCGTAGATCGAGTTCGAGAACGCGAACGGAGCGTGCATGTACTCGTAAGCCTGGACGCTGGAGAACAGGATGCCGAGCGCAACGGTGAGCGCCAGGCCGGTGACCAGGCCCTTGCGATCGCCGTGCAGCAGCGCATGGTGAGCCCAGGTGACGCAGGTGCCCGACAAAAGCAGGATGACGGTGTTGTAGATCGGCAGGTGCCAGGGATCGAGGACCTCGACGCCCTTCGGCGGCCACTGACCGCCGAGGAACTCGACGCGGGTCGCCTGGATCGCCTCGTTGGCATAGAGGCTGGCATCGAAGAAGGCCCAGAACCAGGCGACGAAGAACATCACTTCGGAAGCGATGAACATGATCATGCCGTAGCGCAGGTGCAGCGAGACGACGCGGGTATGGGCGCCGGCGTCGCCTTCCTTGATCGTGTCCGACCACCAGCCGATCATCGTGTAGAGGATGATCGCAAGACCGATGAAGAAGAGCCACGGCGTGGCAAGGTTCAGGCCGAAGATATGGAACTGGCCGCCATGCAGATAACGCATGTAACCGACGCCACCAAAGGTGATGATGAAGGCGCCGATCGAAGCCAGGATCGGCCACGGGCTCGGATCGATGATGTGGTAGTCGTGATTTTTCTGATGCGCGTCGGCCATGTCAGAATCCCCGGATGAATGCCTGCTTCGCCGGAAAACCGGCGAACCCTCTTAAAGTTTCCCCACGCCTGTGTTCTGGGTACCCGTCTTCTGGGCGCCCGCCTTCTGGCCTTCCGGCAGAGCGGCGACCGGTTTGCTCGGCTCGCTCGGATAGAAGGTGTAGGACAGAGTGATCGTCTTGATGTTCTTGGTCTCTTGGGCCGTGGCGAACTCCGGGTCAACGAAGAACACCACCGGCATCTGGACCGACTGGCCGGGCTGCAGCGTCTGCTCCGTGAAGCAGAAGCACTCGACCTTGTTGAAATAGGCGCCCGCTTCCATCGGCGTGACGTTGAAGACGGCGCTGCCCGTCGTCGGCTTCGACGATCGATTGGTGGCGCTATATTCGATCTGCACGGTCTCGCCGATCTTCGGGCTGACTGCCTTGGCGGGCTTGAACTCCCAGTTCAGGCCCGGCGAAATGTTGGCGTCGAACGTCACCTGGATCGACTTGTTCAAGATCTTGTCGGAATACTGCTCGACGCGCTGGGTGGTGCCGTTATAGCCGGTGACCTGGCAGAACAGCCGGTAGAGCGGCACGGACGCATAGGCGGCGCCGACCATGCCTGCCACGAAAACAGCGCAGCCGGCGAAGATCGCGGCGTTGCTCACCCGTTTTGCCTGACCGTTCTGAATTCCGTCCGCCATCGGTTCCACCCTAGTTCCCGACCCCGCCGATTTTCACCAGCGTCATGATGTAGAAGAGGACAACAAGCCCGGCCAAAACCAGGCCGAGCGCGATATTGCGGTTGCGGCGCGACTTCTTCTGGACTTCGCTGAGCTTGACTGTCTCGATCACAGCAAACCTCCCAGGAGGTGCGGCACCCCCGCCAGCAGCCGGTCGGCCAGCAGGCCCGAGAAGATCGCAAAGAGATAGATGATCGAATAGGCGAACATCTTCTTCGCCGGCATCATCTTCTCGTCGCCGTCTGGCATGCGCCGGACGGCGATGGAACAGATGACGAAGATCGCGCCAAGCACGGCGGCGAAGATGCCGTAACCGAAGCCGGCAAGACCGGTGAAGGTGGGAGCGACCGCAATGACAGCGGTCAGCACAGCATAGACGATCATCTGGTTCTTGGTGGAGGCTTCGCCTGCAACAATCGGCATCATCGGCACGCCGACCGAGCCGTAGTCGCGCATCTTGAAGAGCGCGAGCGCCCAGAAATGCGCCGGCGTCCACAGGAAGATGATCAGGAACAGAAGAATGCTGTCGAGCGACACGCCGCCCGTCACGCAGGCCCAGCCAATCATCGGCGGGAAAGCGCCGGAAGCGCCGCCGATGACGATGTTTTGCGGCGTCGAACGCTTCAGCCACATCGTGTAGACGACGGCGTAAAAGAAGATCGTGAAGGCGAGCAGGCCGGCTGAAAACCAGTTGACCGCGAGGCCGAGGATGACCACCGAAAAGACCGAAAGCGTCAGGCCGAAAGCGAGCGCTTCCTCGGGCAGGATGCGCCCGGCCGGAATTGGGCGCTTGGCGGTGCGGCTCATAATGGCGTCGATATCGGCGTCATACCACATGTTGAGCGCACCGGAGGCGCCAGCGCCGACCGCGATGCAGAGAATAGAAATCACGCCGAGGACCGGATTGATCTGACCTGGCGCCAGAATGAGGCCGGCGAATGCGGTGAAGACCACGAGCGACATCACCCGGGGCTTCAGGAGCTCGAAGAAATCGCGCGCGCTCGCTTCCGAGAGGCGCGAGCCTCCATCGGTGCCGAGAGCGTCGTGATTGTCCATAACCGTCATTGAACCGTCCTGTTTGGTATTTCAAGGCATCGCGCTGCCGCGATGCCCTTCTTCAAAGATGAACCGCTTACTTGACGCGCGGCAGCTGTTCCCACTGGTGGTACGGCGGCGGCGAAGAAAGCTGCCATTCCAGCGTCGTCGCGCCTTCGCCCCATGGATTGTCGCCGGCAACGCGCTTCTTTGCGAAGGCTTCCCAGACGCCGAAGAGGAAGATCAGCACGCCGACGAAGGAAATGTAGGAGCCGACGGAGGAAACGTAGTTCCAGCCGGCAAATGCATCCGGATAGTCGATGTAGCGGCGCGGCATGCCGGCGAGGCCGAGGAAGTGCTGCGGGAAGAACACCAGGTTCACACCGATGAACATGACCCAGAAGTGCAGCTTGCCGATGAACTCGTTGTACATGTAGCCGAACATCTTCGGGAACCAGTAATACCAGGCCGCGAAGATGGCGAAGACCGCGCCGAGCGACAGAACGTAGTGGAAGTGGGCCACGACGTAATAGGTATCATGCAGCGACCGGTCGAGGCCGGCGTTGGCGAGCTGGACGCCCGTGACGCCGCCGACGGTGAACAGGAAGATGAAGCCGATTGCCCAGATCATCGGGGTGGAGAAGGTCAAGGAGCCGCCCCACATCGTCGCGATCCAGGAGAAAATCTTGATGCCGGTCGGGACGGCAATGACCATCGTCGCGAAGACGAAGTAACGCTGCGTGTCGAGCGACATGCCGACCGTGTACATGTGGTGGGCCCAGACGATGAAGCCGACGGCGCCGATCGCGACCATGGCGTAGGCCATGCCGAGATAACCGAAGACGGGCTTCTTCGAGAAGGTCGAAACGATATGGCTGATGATGCCGAAGCCGGGCAGGATCAGGATGTAGACTTCCGGGTGACCGAAGAACCAGAACAGGTGCTGGAACAGGATCGGGTCGCCGCCGCCTTCCGGAGAGAAGAAGGTGGTGCCGAAGTTGCGGTCAGTCAGAAGCATGGTGATGGCGCCCGCCAGGACCGGCAGCGAAAGCAGCAGCAGGAAGGCGGTAACCAGAACCGACCAGGCGAAGAGCGGCATCTTGTGCAGCGTCATGCCCGGAGCGCGCATGTTGAGTATCGTGGTGATGAAGTTGATCGCACCGAGGATCGAGGACGCGCCGGCGACATGCAGCGCGAAGATCGCCAGGTCGACTGCCGGTCCCGGATTGCCCGCGGTCGAGAGCGGCGGATACATGGTCCAGCCGCCACCGACGCCATAGGCGCCTGCCGGGCCCTCGACGAACATCGACAGCAGCAGCAGCAGGAAGGCCGGAACGATCAGCCAGAAGGAGATGTTGTTCAGGCGCGGGAAAGCCATGTCCGGCGCGCCGATCATGATCGGCACCATCCAGTTGGCGAAACCGCCGATCATCGCCGGCATGACCATGAAGAAGATCATGATCAGTGCGTGAGCGGTGGTGAACATGTTGAACATCTGCTTGCCGCCATCGATCGCGGCGTCGCCTTCGTAGCCGTAGACTATCGCGGCCAGGCCGTGGAAGATCTGGATGCCAGGCTCCTGCAGCTCCATGCGCATGGCAACAGAAAGAAGGCCGCCAATGATGCCCGCGATGATCGCGAAGATCAGGTAGAGCGTGCCGATGTCCTTGTGGTTGGTCGAAAACAGCCAGCGGGCGGCAAAGCCCGGCTTATGCGAATGATCATGATGATCGTCGTGAGCATGCGCATCGTGAGAGGTGCGAGCCTGAGCGTGATCGTCGTGAGCGGAATGTCCAGCCATTGTCCTCACTCCTCTTGATTACTTGGATTCGTTTGCGGCGACGGCGAAGTTGCCGGCCGGCTTGTCGACGGCTGCCATCAGGCCCTTGTAGGCGCCCGGCAGGTCGGTCGCAGCAGCAGCGAGCCAAGCCTTGTACTTGTCTTCAGACACGACGCGGATGGCGATCGGCATGAAGGCATGGTCCTTGCCGCAAAGCTCGGAGCACTGGCCATAATAGAGGCCTTCATTCTCGGCCTTGAACCAGGTTTCGTTGAGGCGACCCGGAACGGCGTCGATCTTGATCCCGAAAGCCGGCATTGCGAAGGCATGGATAACGTCGGACGGAGCGGCCGTCACCAGCATGCGCACGGTCTTGTTGACCGGGATGATCAGTTCGTTATCGACGGCCAGCAGCTTCGGATAGACGGCGAGATCGGTCTTGCCGGCGCTCGCGCGATCGGGATCCTTCAGCAGGTACGAATCGAAGGCGACCGGGGTCTGCATGCCTTCATATTCGTAGTTCCACTGCCACTGGGTGGCAGTGGCCTTGACGGTCATGTCCGAGTCCGGAATTTCGAGCTGGGCATTCAACAGGTTGAAGGAGGGGATGGCGAGGAAGAAGAGAATGAGAACCGGGCCAAGCGTCCAGATGATCTCGATCGCCGTATTGTGGCTGACGCGCGACGGCACCGGATTGGCGCTCGCACGGAACTTCACCGCGACGACGACCAGCAGCGCCAGGACCAGCAGCGTCACCGGCACGATGAACCACAGAGTATAATGGTTGAACCAGCGGATCTGGTGCATGATCGGCGTTGCAGCCGCCTGGAAATCAATCTGCCACGGATGCGGCTGGTCCGCAAAACCTGCGGAAGCAAAGAGCAGACAGATGAGCGCCGTCATCACTGCAAAAGCCCTGTTCATCACTACATATCTCCCCATGCGTCTGATCTCGATCAAACCGAACGCAGAATCCAAGCTATATGGTCTGCTTCAATCACAGTTTGCCTGCCGCCGCAATATCTGGCGGGAAAAGCCCGTGCGGCATTTTTGCGCCTCCCGGAGAAGCCCGAAATCGTGCCATAATGATAGGCTATAGAGTTCCTTTTTGGGGGCGTTCGGCCCGTATTCCATAGGCCTTCCACACTTTCGGCGGCCTTACTATAGCCCCTGCGCCGACCAAAATCCGGCGATTTCTTTATAATAATGTCGGTGGCGCCACTGGCCCGGGCCGAGTCCCATTTTCGCCGTACTCCACTGGAAAGAGGTCAGGGCTTTTCATTTCGCCCGGCGAACGCCAAGAATAGCCGCACTGATTCGTCTTCCAGAGGTTTCCATGGGTCGTCCCTCCCTGATCTGCGCCGGTCTCGCCGTGATGCTTGCAGCCGCCGTTTCGCTTCCCGCGTTCGCGCAGCAGCCGCAGCCCGCCCCGCGCCCCGCC
>NZ_JALBGV010000143.1 GCF_023006505.1 Neorhizobium sp. SHOUNA12A | reverse complement strand
AACATCCTGGTCCCGGCGCCCGTCTCCCCGGGGGCAGCGGCGCCTGAACTGCGCGTCACCGCCGTCGAGATCGAGGGCAACAAGATCTTCGTCGCCGGCAGCGCGAAAGCCGGCACGTCGCTGCGCGGCCAGGCAGACGGCCGGCCGATCGACACCGCCCAGGCGGGCCAGGACGGCAGTTTCGTCATCGAAGGGGCGATCGACCTTGCGGTCGGCGACCACCGGATCGGCGTCGAAGCGCTCGGAGCCGGCGGCCAGGTTCTGGTACGGGTCGAAGTGCCCTTCAACCGCCCGGCCGGCGATCAGGTTGCCGCCGTATCGGCGCCGCAGGCCCCCAATAACGGCATGTCGGCGGCCGACAGCGGCGCCTTCGACAAGCTGCGCAACGAAACCGTACGCGCCTTCAACCTGCTGCGCGGGCTCTACGACAACGGCCGCGTTCCCTCGCCGGAACAGATGGTCGCTGCCCGCTCCGCCACCTCGATCGCGCTGAAGTCGCTTTCCGAATACCGGCTGCCGGCCGACGCTGCGGCCCCCGCCCGCGTGCTTGCCGAAACCACCGCCCAGAACGCTGCGGCAGCGGTTGCTGCCCTCGACGCGCTTCCCAAGGATGTCGCAGGCGTCGGTGCCGGCCTGAAGCGGATCGGCGACATGATCGCCCGCGCCGTCGGCCCGATCATTGCCCGCGAACTGCACGGCGTCGAAGTGGCCACCGCCGCCCCGATGACCGCAACCGATGCCAGCGGCGCCCGCACCATCCAGCAGGAGGCGCTGACGCAGAGCGAACGCAGCTCGGTCATCATCCGCCGCGGCGACACGCTCTGGCAGATCTCCCGCCGCGTTTATGGTCAGGGTGTGCGCTACACGACGATCTACCTCGCCAACGAGGCCCAGATCCGCAACCCCGACGTCATCCAGCCCGGCCAGATCTTTGGCGTGCCGGACGAGGCCCTGCCCGACTCGGAAGAACTCCACCGCCAGCGGATGATGCATCGCCGGTCGTAAGGGGCGGGAGGGGATCTTTGATCGGGTTAAGTGGGCGGGGCGGATAAGCCCTTGCGGGCAACACTTTCGGCCCCTCGGAGACGTTGCTTGGGACTGCGGCGGTTCTCCAAATTCCCTCATTCCTGTGCTCGTCACAGGAATCCAGCAGCACCGCGTCGGCGGTGCGAAAGACCACTTGCGCACGATAATCGCCGGCGCCACACTTCAACCATGAAGGGTTACGTCTACATTCTCGCCTCTAAACGCAATGGTACGCTGTATATCGGCGTGACGCGCGATCTCCCCGGCCGCCTTTACGAACACCAGAACGAACTCACACCCGGCTTCACGTCGAAATACGGGGTCAAGACGCTCGTCTGGTTCGAGGAATACGACCTCCTTGTCGACGCGATCACCCGCGAGAAGACGATGAAGAAATGGCCGCGGAAATGGAAACTCAATCTGATCGAGGAACGCAATCCGGATTGGAAGGACATCGCCTCGCATCTGCATTCGTTATGAAGTCGTTGGGGCAGAGTCCCCGCCGCGCAGACGCGCGGCCGCTGGATTCCTGTGACAAGCACAGGAATGAGGGTGGTTTAGGCCCAAGCCTTCACTCCAAATCCGATGTGTCTTCGGAAGCTAGTTTCGAGGTTGCTTTTGCAAAGAGGAACCCAGGTCTGAGGCGTTGCAGATAATCGCGGACAGCTCCCCTATCTCCCTCATTCCTGTGCTCGTCACAGGAATCCAGCCGCGCCGCGTCGGCGGAGCGAAAGACTCTTCCAGCGCATCTTCCCTGCCAAGAAACCGGGGGCGATTCCCCTGCCCCGTGAAAACGACCCAGCCCCTTAGCCACATTCACGTCCCCGTCCATCCCAGCCTCCCCAAAAGGCCCTTGGGCGGTAAAGCGCCCGCCGGCTCCGGTTCGGCCAGCTTCGCGCAGGTTAGGGGGAATACCGCGGTGGTCAGGCGGCGTGCTCGCATATTATCTCCGGCTCTGATCCATGCCGCGCGGACAGGAGAATAAAATGGTTTCCAGCATTAATTCCATTCGGATTTGGTCTTCTCAGGCAGCCCTCAATGCATTCAAGGATGTCTCCGACAACCGGACGCCGGGCAGCTCGACGTCCGGCTCGTCCTCCTCATCGCTTGCCGACATGCTGTTCCCGGGCAGCAACGGCGGAGACGACTATGAGGACGACAAGATCGCGGCGCTGATCGCCTCGCTGCAGCGGACGATGAACGGCACCGCGCCAGACGAGACGGCCGGCGACGGATCGGTCGACGACATGTCCAGCAAGGCATTCATGAAGGCGTTGCAGGAGAAGCTGGACGCGCTGAAGGCGAACCCCGACAGCAAGGCGATGGCCGAGGCGATGCAGAAAGCGCTCGACGCCGGCACACTGAAGCTGACCGACGCGGTCGCCGGCGACCAGATCACCGCCTGGGATATTACCGACGGCAAGCAGACCTCGACCGGCGTCACCTCGGTCGACAAGTCCGACTGGACCCAATTCCTGAAGGACCGCCTGACGCGGGACGACGGCGGCAAGTTCGTGCGCAATGCCGATGGCAGCTATATCGAGAAGGCGACCGGGGCCAGCTCCTATTTCGGCATGGTCGGCGAGGCCTATTATTACATTTCCTGGCCGACTCCGGCCGCGACCACCAAGCCCGCCGCAGGCGCCACGCCCGCCGCCTCCGCCAGCACCAAGTGACACGACAGGCCAGGGACGGGCGAAAATCCCGCCCGGCCTTCCTTCCGTCTTCCGCCCGGCCTTTGAACTTTCACGAAACCGTCATTGCAACATCCGCCGCCGAACCTTATGTGCGGGAGGCGTTTTGACGCGCCCGTTATCGGGACAGTCGTATTTGGGAACGCCTCTCATCCGCCTGCGTCCTGCGGATCCTCCCCTCCCATTTGAACGGGAGAAGGACGCAAGCCGCCGGCTTTCTGCTTCCCCCAGCGATGGTGCGGGACGGCTTGAGGCCAGCGGCTTTTCGTGCCGAGGGTCGGAGCGAGAGGCAATTCCATATGCGGCTGACCCGCGCCCGCTCCGGAGACATCGATGGCGAATACCAAGAAGACCATTTCGGCGGATGCCAGCAATCCGCTCGGCACGCTCGTCAACCTGTGGCCCTATATGTGGCCGGAAGGCCGCGCCGATCTGAAGGCCCGGGTCATCTGGGCGACCTTCTATCTGTTCCTCGCCAAGTTCGTGCTTCTGACGGTACCCTATTTCTTCAAATGGGCAACCGATGCGCTGAACGGCAAGCTGGACATGGCGGGCGTGCTGCCCGCCTTCCTGCTCGGCGCCGTGGTGCTGGTCATCGCGCTCAATTTCACCCGCATCCTGCAGGTCGGCCTCAACCAGCTGCGCGACGCGCTGTTTGCTTCGGTCGGGCAATATGCCGTGCGCCAGCTCGCCTACCGCACCTTCGTGCACATGCACCAGCTGTCGCTGCGCTTCCACCTGGAGCGCAAGACCGGTGGCCTGTCGCGGATCATCGAGCGCGGCACCAAGGGCATCGAAACGATCGTCCGCTTCACCATTCTCAACACCGTGCCGACACTGCTCGAATTCCTGCTGACGGCGGTGATCTTCTGGGTCAGCTACGGCTTCTGGTATGTCGCGGTGACGGCGATCACGGTGGCGCTCTACATCTGGTTCACGGTGAAGGCCAGCGACTGGCGCATCGCCATCCGCCGCTCGATGAACGACAGCGACACGGACGCCAATACCAAGGCGATCGATTCGCTCCTCAATTTCGAGACGGTCAAATATTTCGGCAACGAGGAGATGGAAGCCAGGCGGTTCGATTCGTCGATGGCGCGTTATGAGAAGGCTGCGACCGACGTGTGGACCTCGCTCGGCTGGCTGAACTTCGGCCAGGGCGTGATCTTCGGCCTCGGCACGACCGTGATGATGGTGATGTCGGCGCTTGCCGTGCAGCGCGGCGAACAGACGATCGGCGACTTCGTGTTCGTCAACGCTCTGCTGCTGCAGCTTTCCGTGCCCCTCAACTTCATCGGTTTCGTCTACCGCGAAATCCGCCAGGGCCTCACTGATATCGAGCAGATGTTCGAGCTCTTGGAAGTGCAGCCCGAGGTCGTCGACCGGCCGGATGCCAAGCCCCTCGACATTGCGCAAGGATCGATCTCCTTCAAGGATGTGCATTTTTCCTATGATACGGCCCGGCCGATCCTGAAGGGCGTCTCCTTCGACGTGCCAGCCGGCAAGACGGTGGCGATCGTCGGCCCCTCGGGCGCCGGCAAGTCGACCATTTCGCGCTTGCTCTACCGCTTCTACGACATCCAGGGCGGCTCGATCACCATCGACGGGCAGGACGTGCGCGACCTGACGCAGCATTCGCTGCGCGCGGCGATCGGCATGGTGCCGCAGGATACCGTGCTGTTCAACGACACGATCGCCTACAACATCCGCTACGGCCGGCCAAGCGCCAGCGAGGAAGAAGTGCTAGCCGCCGCAGACGTGGCGCAGATCGGGCACTTCATCAGCGCCCTGCCGGACGGTTTCGAGACCAAGGTCGGCGAGCGAGGCCTGAAACTGTCCGGCGGCGAGAAGCAGCGCGTGGCGATCGCCCGCACCGTCCTCAAAGCCCCGCCGATCCTGATCCTCGACGAGGCGACCTCGGCGCTCGACACCACGACCGAGCACGAGATCCAGTCGGCACTCGACGTGGTCTCCAGGAACCGCACGACGCTGGTGATCGCCCACAGGCTCTCGACCGTCATCGGCGCCGACGAGATCATCGTCCTGCGCGACGGGCTGATCGCCGAGCGCGGCACGCACAATTCACTGCTCGAACAGAACGGGCTCTACGCCTCGATGTGGAACCGCCAGCGCGAGGCAGTGCAGGCGGAAGAACAGCTGCGCAAGGTGCGCGAGAGCGACGACCTGGGCGTCGTGCTGCGCGGCGTTCCGGCGGCGGAATAGGCCGGTGGCGGGCACGAACTCCAAAGCAGGAAGATCTCAACGATGAAACGATACCTCACTCCCCGCATGCTCGTCCTCGGCAGCGTCGCTGTCGCCTATATGCTGGTGCTGATCTTCTTCGGCTCGCCGCTGCTTGCCTTCACCACCTGGATGGGCTGGGTCGATCCGCAGGCGGCACGGTAAGCGGACGCACTGTTCACAGGGCGGCGACTGTTCATGTCGCGGTCGAGATGCCATCTAACGTGTAACTTCAGACACAGTAAATTCACGGTGGTAACATTATGAAAAAGATCGGCTTTCTCTCCTTCGGACACTGGACCCCCTCGCCGCAGTCGCAGGCGCGGTCGGCATCCGATGTCCTCCTGCAATCCATAGACCTCGCGGTAGCGGCCGAGGAACTTGGTGCCGACGGCGCCTATTTCCGCGTCCACCATTTTGCGCGGCAGCTCGCATCGCCCTTCCCGCTGCTTGCCGCTGTCGGCGCCCGCACAAAGCGCATCGAGATCGGCACCGCCGTCATCGACATGCGTTATGAAAACCCGCTCTACATGGCGGAAGACGCCGGTGCCGCAGACCTGATCTCCGGCGGACGCCTGCAGCTCGGCATCAGCCGCGGCTCGCCGGAACAGGTGATCGACGGTTTCCGCTATTTTGGCTACCAGCCGGCGGAAGGCGAGACCGATGCGGATCTTGGCCGGCGCCATGCGGAAGTGTTCTTCGACGTGCTGCGCGGTGAAGGTTTCGCCAAGCCCAATCCGCGGCCGATGTTCCCCAACCCGCCCGGCATGCTGCGCCTGGAGCCGCATTCGGCGGGCCTGCGCGACCGCATCTGGTGGGGTTCGAGCTCCAACGCGACCGCCGTCTGGGCCGCCAAGCTCGGCATGAACCTGCAGAGTTCCACCTTAAAGACCGACGAGAGCGGCAAGCCGTTCCACATTCAGCAGGCCGAGCAGATCCGCATCTACCGCGAGGCCTGGAAGGAAGCCGGCCACGCCCACGAACCGCGCGTCTCCGTCAGCCGCAGCATCTTCGCGCTGATGAACGACACGGACCGCGCCTATTTCGGCGGCAGCGGCGACAGCCAGGACCAGATCGGCAATATCGACCCGCAGACCCAGGCGATCTTCGGCCGCTCCTATGCCGCAGAACCCGACAGGCTGATCGACCAGTTGAAGGCCGACGAAGCGATTGCCGAGGCAGATACGGTGCTCCTAACGGTGCCGAACCAGCTTGGCGTCGAGTACAATGCGCATGTGCTGGAGAGCATTTTGAAGCACGTGGCGCCGGGGCTGGGGTGGCGGTAACCAGGCGCAACCGCAACTAAACCTGGACAATAGCTGACGACGGCTTGACGTACGGAGCCGTCGTCCCAGTGCACTCATACGCACTAGCTATCATCAGCATCCGCAATGTAACCACCGGTCTGCCGCTTCCAGAGCCGGGCATAGAGGCCATCGCGGGTCAGCAGCTCGTCTGGCGTTCCCTCTTCGACGATACGGCTTTTGTCGAGAACGATGATCCGATCCATTTTGGCGATCGTCGACAACCGGTGAGCGATCGCAATCACCGTCTTGCCGTTCATCAGCACCGCTAACTTATCCTGAATGGCTGCCTCAGACTCGCTGTCGAGGGCGGAGGTCGCCTCGTCGAGCACGAGGATCGGCGCGTCCTTGAGAAGGACCCTTGCGATGGCGACACGCTGTCGCTGGCCGCCGGACAATTTGACACCGCGATCACCGACGAAGGCATCATATCCCTTGCGCCCTTCGCCGTCGGTCAGTTCGGCGATGAAACAGTCGGCCTGGGCGGCCCTGGCGGCCTGTTCTATTTCCTCCTGCGAAGCAGCCGGCCTTCCATAGCGGATGTTGTCTCCGACCGAGCGATGCAGCAGGGCGACGTCCTGGGAAATTACGCCGATCTTTTCCCTGAGACTTGCCTGTGTGACCGAGCGAATGTCCTGGCCATCGATCAGGATCGAGCCGCTCGTCAGGTCATAAAACCGCAGAAGCAGGCTCACCAACGTCGTCTTGCCGGCCCCGGAAACCCCGACCAATCCCACCTTCTCGCCCGCCCGAACGTTCAAGATCAGGCTGTCAAGGACCTTTCGGTCCGGCCTGTATGCGAAGCCGACATTCTCGAAGCGGATCTCGCCGCGGGAAACGACCAGTGGCGGCGCCTCCGGTGCATCGTTGATGGTTGGCGGCGTGGTCATTACCGGCATGGCATCACGGATGATGCCGACGGCCTGGAAAATCTGCTGGCCCATCTGCAGAAATGCGCGGGCATTTCCCGACAGGCGCTGGGTGATATAAAGCGAGGCCACGAACTGGCCGGTGCTGACAAACCCGGCAATCATGCCCCAGAAACCGACGGTGAGCATGGCAAACCACAGGAGCACATTGAGCGTTGTGATGCCGGTGTCGGTCGTCAGGTAGATACGCCGTTCTTTCTGCTGGGTTTCCACGACCTTTGCGAAAACGTTGCGCAAGGCGCCTGCTTCGCTGTCTTCCGCGGCGAATTGCTTCACCATCTGGATATTGCTGTAGAGATCGGTCATCGACCCCACGACCAGGCTGCGCTGGCGGGCCGAACGGCGGGAGCGCTCGGTGAAATGGGGGACCGCTATAACGGCAACGACAACGCTGGCGGCAATCCAGATAAGAACCGGCAGCGCGAGCGGCCAGGCCACGGTCCCGAGCAGGAACAGCGACCCGATAAACTGCACGAGGAAATGCGGGATCGTCTGGAAGGCCACGACGACCTGCTGCTGGACCGCGGATGCGACCTGAGACAGGCGCGAGGCCACCTGGCCGGCGAAAAGATCATGGAAGAACCCGAGGTCCTGTCTCTCCACAGCTTTATGCCCCTGCCACTGGATTGCCACCGGCATGCAGACCGCGACCGCTTGCGAGGCAAGCGTATTGGCGAAAAATGCGAAGACAGGCAGAACCGGGAATAGCAGCACTCCCATGGCCACAAGCAGGCGCCACCGATCGTGGAGAAAGGCTGCGGCTCCGTTTGCCGCGACGCCGTCAACGATGATCGACAGGCTCCAGATCAAGAAAAGGTTGATGCATTCCACCAGCATGGCAAACACGGAGATGGAAATCAGAACCCCCCGGAACATTCTAATGAAGTGCAGGAGCAGCACGAAGGGGCCGCGGGAGGGCAGACGTTCATGGGGGATTTCGAGGGGCCGGATCAGGGTTTCGAAGGGGCGATAAACGAAATCTGAAAAGGACATGGCAGCTGAAAGACCATCTTGAGATTGAATCATCAAAAGAACGAGCTCGCCATTTAACCACAGATTGATATCGGGCGCGAAACTTCTCTAAGGTCGTATTCTCGGCAGGGGCTCGATTTCCTGTGCTCGCTTCGCACGACAACCGGTAGTGGCCGCCGTGCGGAACGACACAAGCGCGATCACCGCCAAAGCGATTGCGACCGAACCCGTCAGTTGGGTCTTGGAACCGCATTGCCGCAAAAACGGTTTCGCTGTAGTCAGGTGACCCTGACCATACGGGAGAAAACGTTGATCAACCTCTTCGACACCATCCGCAACACGCTCGTGCCGATCCATAAGGAAGGTTACATCTTCGTCGCCGCCTTCTTCATCGCCTCGCTGATCCTCGGTTATATCGCCGAGCCGCTGTTCTGGGTCGGCCTGGTGCTGACTTTGTGGTGCGCCTATTTCTTCCGCGATCCGGAACGGGCCGTGCCCCAGGATGACGACCTGATCCTTAGCCCCGCCGACGGACGCGTCAGCCATGTCGCCATGGTGGTGCCGCCCACCGAGCTGCAGCTCGGTTCCGAGCCGATGCTCCGCATCTCGGTGTTCATGAACGTCTTCGACTGCCATATCAACCGCTCGCCGGTGCGCGGCCAGGTGTCCCGCATCGAGTATCGCCCCGGCCAGTTCGTCAATGCCGAACTGGACAAGGCGAGCGACGACAACGAGCGTAACGGCCTGGTGATCGACACCCGCCACGGCAAGGTCGGCGTGGTGCAGATCGCCGGCCTGGTGGCACGGCGTATCGTCTGCTGGGTGAAGCCGACCGAACCGGTCAATGCCGGCGAACGGTTCGGCCTGATCCGCTTCGGCTCGCGGCTCGACGTGTTCGTGCCGGCCG
>NZ_JALBGV010000142.1 GCF_023006505.1 Neorhizobium sp. SHOUNA12A | reverse complement strand
GGCATCGGCGCGACGGGCCGCGTCGGCCCGGAGCTTGGCCGCCTCTCCCTTCGTCCGATCGATGAACGCCGCCCCCTGATTTTTCAGGGTCTCGGCCTTCGCCAAGGCTTCCTTCAGGGCGGCCGCCTGGCGCTTCTCGGCCTGCCATTCGGCACGCGTCAGATGACGCTTGCCCGGCCCCAGCCGCAGCAGGCCGGACGGCTGGCCGACTTTCTGGTGATAGTCATCCAGCCAGCGCCGCATGGCGGCCTGGTATGCGGCATTCGCCCGCTTCGACAAGGCCTTGTCGTCCTCACCTGGTCGCGGCCCCGCGGCCGTCACCGCAGCCTTGGCTTGGAACCCCGGATGCAGGGGACCGGCTTTCATCGCCGGATCATCTGGAATGACATACGCGTGCAGATGCGGGTGGCTCTCGTCTTCATGCCGGATGGCGCTCACGAGCTGGTCGCCGTACTGCGCACGGAGCCATGCCACCGACCGACGTTCCCATGCCTGGACCTCGGCCGCGAGCTCCGGCGACGACCGATATTCCTCCATGGTCGCCGGATGCGACAGGATCACCGTCGCAAGGGTGTTCTGGTCCGCCCGGATCGCCCGGAGCTTGCCCCCCTTAACCTCCTGTCGGGCAGAGGATGCCCGTTCATCGTGAAGGACGCGCACCGCCTCCGGATCGAGCCCGAAGACAACGACCGGCGGGCCTGGTGCATGGACGTGCATCGAGGCGACCGGAACCCGGACGACCTCATCGAGGACGAACCCGACAGAGCGGCCGCCCTTGCCCTTCCTGCTGAAAAGCTCAATCCGGGTGAACTGGAAAGCCATCCGGATCAATCCCGGCAGGGGAACACCGTCCCCCGCCATGCCTTCGACTGTTCCCATCGGTCGAATGTCGCCATGTACCAGCGCGCGACATCCGCCACAGCTTCGTCATCTAGCTCCGCTCCGACGACATCGGACAACAGCCCCAAGGCCCGCTGCAGAGCCTCATATTCGACCTGTTCTTTCAGTGCTGGAATGTCGAAAACACGGATCATGGAACCCTCCTCTTTCAAGAAGGATCGCCACCGGCGGCGCAAGCCGCAACAAAGTTATATAGACCGGATATAGCATTCACTTCGTGAAAGCTCCGGCCCCTTCAGGGGGACCCTGCCGGGGGGCTTGTCGTCGCCCTCCAGACGACGAGACAACCGGACGGTTGCCACGGTGACGAGCGTTGCCGTCGTCACGCCGCTTCGCGGCAATCAAGAACCCACGGCCGCCCGTCACTCGGAGCCAATCGTTGGCGTCGATCGGCCTCCCGGGCGGCCCGCATTTTCGCCTCCCGGGCGGCCTGCTCGGCTGTCTCGAATGGAATCCGATCGTCAGCGCGCTTGCAGTCCAGCCGGACGACCGAGGCCCCGCAGAATACCTCTTCGATGATGCTCCGCAGCGCGTCCTCCTCAATGGCCCTTCGGGCGGCTACGGTATCCGCATCGCGCTCTGTCGCATCGACGGCATCGGCAAAGCCCTCGGCTCCGCCGTACTCGACGCGGCTCAGGAACGTCGCGGCGAGGCCGAACCGCATCCAGCGCCGCCAGATGGGTGCCTCCACACGGCCGACGATGTCGTCGCGCTCGTGGAGTTCCTGTTCGCCTTCCTCAGTCTCCGAAGCCGGGATGTCCAGCTTCTTCGCCAGAGCGGCGGACACGACGCACGTTCTCGTGCCGGGCATTACGTCCACGTATTCGCGCCACCTCTGCATCATGAAGGCATCACCATCGATGGCGGCCGACGCGATGTCCCACGGGGTCATGGACGACGCGGCCTTCGTCATGTCCTTATGACCGCCGGAGACTTCCCACGCCATGCTCCCCTTGGCCGTGTAGCCGCTCGCATCTTCCCAATCGTCAGCGACACGGACCCGGCAACCATGGCGATCGGAGACCTTGCCGCCCCTCGCACGAATCTGATCCTTGTAGGCCGCAGCAAGCCACCGGGCGGCCTTCTCCGCACGTTCACGGACGAGCGTTTCGAGCAGGTCGGCATTCTCCCCCGCACGGGCCTTTTCTTCGTCTGTCGGACCGTCCACCGGAATGCAGAGGTGCTGATGGTAATGCCAGCCGTTTACGCGGCTGTAGGTCACTTCCTGACCCACGACCACGCCCATGATACCGTATTCGGCCTGCGCATCGATCCATGCCCGGCCTTTCCGGGCCTTGCTGGATGCGTCCTGGATGAGCTTCTTCACATCGGCCAGAGACATCTCCTTCGAATGTGAAGCCGTCAGCACCAGCAGGCCGACTTGTCCACCCCTCCCGAAGGTCGCCTTGGCGACATCTTCGATCTTCTCTGCCCGTTCCAGCGCCTTCCATACTGCGCAGACCGGGCACAGCCACGGCGACCCGCAACGGTATACGCCGGAGACCCCCGCCCTGAATTCTCCGGTCGTCTCGTCGCAACGGAGGTGGACGTTGACCGAATCAGCTTCATAGCCGGGCCGACCACAACCGCAGACGGCAGGCCCACGCTCGGCAAGATCAGTCGGGCGGCAGAGCTTCTGGATACCTCCTAGAAGTGACCACCTCTTGACAGAAGAAGAGCCCTCCGGGCGGGGGAGAGAAGGCCCTCCGGCCCCACTGCGTGGAACCGTAGCTCCTCCACTCCCAAGGACCGGCGCTCCGCCCGGTCTCTGCGCGGCCTGTCGGCCTTGCGGTGCGGCGGCATTGGCGGCCGAGGAAGCAATTCCGTGGATAGAATCGAGAACGCCCCCGAATGCCCCGGAGGATGCTCCGGGTAGCGATGCGAAGGAGAAAATGCTGGATGCCGAGGCTTCGGCCTCTGGCAAAATTTGTTGACGCTGTAGGTTGTGAAAATTCTGTGTCCGGGCTGGCTGATATGCCAGCCCCCGGCTCAACTACCCATGTAGTGGGTATTTACAATCTCGCGGCCGTTGTTCACAATCATCGAACAGTTCCTTGACAAGACCGCCGGAGGGATCCCAGTCCCGTAGATGGCGGTCTTTTCATGGTCTCTGTCGGCGGGACATTAAACAAGGACTATTCGGCAGCTTCCCCAAACTTCAGTTTTGCCTGCGACCAATAGTCCGTAATGTCGACCGGGGCACCAGATTCAATCTTGAGGAATGCTTCGCGGAGTAGGTCTGGCTCTGTCTCTTTGGGCAAGAAACGAAATGCACTGGCTGCCAGATAGTCGAGACGCTCTTCGAAACTCAACCAACGACGACCTTCGGCCTCCGCTACTTGTCCGGTGGTGTTCGAACCTGCGAATATGTCCAAGACCACGTCTCCCGGATCAGTCAGGAACCTTATGAAAAACTCCGGGAGCTTCGCGGGGAATCGAGCTGGATGTCTTGCCGCGTCGACTAGCTTGCAACCAGCGACATAGGTTCCATTGGATTCTGTGTTCGATATCTGAAGGAGATTTGACGGTATCGCTCCACCATTGTCCTTTGCGAACCCGGTACCGATTCCATGCCCCGAAGGGCGGGTCCCGGGTTTGTAAAACTTCGAGGGATCTTCCATGAGCTTCAGCATCCTGTCCGAATAAGGGACAAGGACCTTGGAAACGTCAGCTTTCGGCCACTCGGTTTTAGAAAACCACCACAGATTATTGACCGAGTCCTTTGCACGAATCTTTCGCTTGTTCACCCACTCAATGGGCGATGGCAGCTTGGCAGGATTGTACCAATAGAAGTCCTCGGCGAGGAAAAATCCGAGCTCATCACAAAACCGGATGGGCAGTCTGAGATGATATAGACTCCGCGATGGAGTGCCCTTCTGGTATGCACCGCCGACATCCATCACCATGCTGCCTGTGGGTTTCAGCTTAGCGTAGACGAGCTTGGCGAAGTCCATCAGCCAATCAAGATATTCTGCTTGATCCTTATTCCCGTACGCCTTCTGACGCTGCAGCGCGAACGGTGGGGAAGTCATCACGAGATCAATGCTGTTGTCCGGAAGCTGCTTGAGCAGTTCTCTCGAGTCCCCGCAGTAGGCCGCTCCAAGGGGGGTTCTATAGGCAGCGGGCATTTCCAGCATCTTCAGGGTCTCTCATCTCGTTCACACTCATAGTGTGTAGACTCATAGTGGTCAGGGGTCAATCTCGGTGCCGTGAACGACTCAAACACCATAACAGCCAGAGTGACGCTTGCAACGAACCTGAAGCGTCTTCGACAGGAACTTGGACTCAGCCAGGAAAAAGTGGCTGAGCTCGCGGGGATTCATCGCAACTATCTCGGAGGTATCGAGCGGTGCGAGCGGAACGTCGGACTAGATAACCTGGAAAAGATCGCTGGGGCTCTTGGTGTCTCTCCTGCGGATTTATTGAAGGATATCTAATGGCACCTCATCCCGACTGGGAACGGCTTGAAAAACTGATGCCGGCTGTTCGCGAATTCCAATCGCTTGCAGTGGAACATGGCATAGACGACGTCTTCCAGGACAACGGCGGAAAAATCCTGCAGATGCTTCTCGCTCTCAATCTTCAGGGGATTCCCGGGAGAGAAGGTAATGATGCTGTCGATGCTGCCGGAAACGAATACGAGCTAAAGAGTGTCAACATATGGCTCACGGATAGTTTCTCGACCAACCACCATGTCAACATCCCAATCATCAACAAGTATCGGGAGGTGAAGTGGGTATTTGCCATATATGAAGGCATAGAGATGCGGCGGGCGTATTACCTGGAACCTGCGCAACTTGAGACGTACCTTTCTTCGTGGGAGGCAAAGTGGTTGGAAACCAAGAGAGACATTAACAACCCGAAAATCCCGCGCAACTTCGTCATGGAGGCTGGGACGCTTCTTTACACTGACCAACGCGAATTGGATCTGGCAAAGGCGGCTGCGATCCGGCGTGCGAAGACAAAGGCATCCGCCGATCGGCGGGCAGCCAAGAAGAAGGCACAGGCTGATCTGATCGAATCTCAGGCTGCTGAATGAGCTGTTGCTCCAAATAGGCGCGCCCTCTGCTCCTCCTTCGTGGGGTTGAGATATCGCATAAGAACGGCCACAGTCTTGTGGCCGGACTGCCTCATGAGCGTCTTCAGATCCGCACCGTTCGCCGCCATCCGGCTTAGTGCCTCGTGACGTAAGTCATGAATCCTAAGATCGGGGCAACCGGCTGCCTCTCGTATCTTCTGCCACTCATGTTCCGCTGAGTTCTTTGTCATCTTGAAGACGGCGGCATCGTCCGGCTCGCCTTCGGCTTGCCGAAGGAGCAAGTCATAGGCGCGATCGGAGAGGGCGACGTACCGATGCTCGTTTCCTTTCACATCCTTCTCGGGTATCACGATGAAGCCGTGCTCTCGGCGCACCCAACCCGCGAGGATGCTGCGAACTTCTCCCGCACGCATCCCGGTGTCCAGGAGGACAGGGAACAGGGCTTGCCATTGGCGGTTCTGCCACGTCTCTCCGGTGAGGGCTGACCAGATGCATTCTTCCTCTCCCGGGCGAAGCCGTCTATCTCTGCCTGCGCCAGGTTGCGGGATGCCGCGCCGTCGCTTCCGGAGCGAGGCAATGGGGTTCGAAGTCTGGACCGACTTCTCATGGATCAGCCACTCATAGACCGCACTCACGGTATTCAAGTTGTTCCGGATCGTGGAAGCTGCTTTTCCGTCATCCCGGCGTGCGTCGCGGAAGGTGACGAAATGCTCCACCGTCAGCTCCCGGAGAGTCTTCGACGCGAAGTCCTCCCGTGCCAGCATGTTCAACATTGCGACCTCTTGCTCGGCTCCCTTCTTCTCCGGAGTGATCTTGTCGCGGTAATCCTCAAGGGCATCCTTGAAGGGACGATCGAGGTAGCCCTTCGACGTTCCGGGCTTCGGCTCAAGCCGGGGGTCTTTCCATGTGCCGAGGCGCATGGCAGACTCCGTTGCGTCGATCCACACTTGGGCGTCGCGCTTCGACTTGAAGGTATTCGAGATCGAGCGGGACTTGCAGGGCCCTGTGAAGCTATCCGGAAGCCGTGCCGTGACCGTCCATTTCCCCGCGCGCTTCGTAATGCTCGCCATGCCGCTTTTTCCTGCTTTCTGCAACAATGCTGCAACATATCGCAGAAATTCCGAAAAAATGCAAGTTAATCAGTACATTTCAACCGGTCTTGAAAACCGGCGTGCGGGAAACCGTACCGTGGGTTCGAATCCCACCTCTTCCGCCATCCCTCCCTCGCATAGCCTCGCTTTGCCCCTTGTAACATCGGCCATTTGCGTGCCAGTTATGTGCATGCTTTCGCATCCATTCGCACCAATGCCCACACGTTTGCGGGCATAAATGCGGGCATCGAGGTGCGAAAATGTGGGCATGGAAACACGGGGCGATGGCGGGGCTACAGGCTGGGTGTGCGAAGAGCATGCAAATAAGCCATGGAGCGGCCACCGGGCGTGTGGCTGCGGCGCCGTCCGGCGGATGCCCTGCCCCAGATGCTGCCTTGACGCCGACTGAAACGCAGACCCCGAACGTCTCGGCTGCGTTTAAATCCGTGGCTGGGAAGATCGTGCAGTTAGGCCGGCGCCAACCTCGCCCGTTCGGACGACTATACAAACCTCAGTTCGGGATTGAAATCCGATGCGGCCAACACCCCAATCGGTCGGCCGCAATTCAAAACCCCGCCTAGTCAGCGGGGTTCTCTTTGAGCAACAATTGCGCGCGGCAATCAACGCCTCGCTCTCGCGCCATAGCGAACCAGGATACTTTCCGCGAACTGGTTTCTTACTTGTACCTCGTTTTCAACGCATTTCGAATAGAGGTCCGTCCCCTGCTTGTCGTGACAGCTACGTTCAGCTGAATTTCTGAATGATCTTTGCATCTTCCATTCCTCTGGCGTTTGGGTCTGGCAGGCAGTCAAGGCAAACGCTGAAACAGCAAGTAAAAAGTACTTCATAAAATCCCCCGGAATAACTGACGAGATTATGACGAACTTCCGCAGCGTGTCGAGGCTCAACTAGCATTGCGCGAAGTTTGATCCCGTCTATGTGTCTGAGGTGGTGGGGTGATCGCAGAAGGCCGGTTGGGTAGAGGCTTGCCATACATCAGGTTCAGCGGGTGACCGGTCTTCCGCCATTGTTGGCGTATCATGATACCGCACCGTGATTCTCCCTCACGCCTCTCACCGCGGCTCCACCGACAGGCTCAGGTAGGTGGGATCGAATTCGGCCACCTCCTGCAATCGTTGCCAGTCGAGAATGGTGATCGTCTGGTTGGACCAGGAGATCAGGCGTTCTCGCCTGAGCGTCTGGATGACGCGGTTCATGTGGACGAGCGACAACCCCAGCACATCGGCCATCTCCCCCTGCGAGAGCGGAAGGTGAAAGCTCCAGCCGTTGGTGCGGCGGACCACGTCCAGCCGGACGTAGAGTTCGCAAAGGATATGCGCGAGATGCGAGACTTTGGAGCGTCGCCCCATGGCGACGATCCAGGCACGGTGGATGGAGCCGTGGATCAGCGTATCGAGCCACAACATCCGGGTCAGGTGCGGATGCTGTTCTGTCACCTGCTTCAGGTCTGAATGGTCGCAAAGGCTGACATGGCATGGGGAAAGCGCGACGACGCCGTGGTCCATGGTTTTCAGCAGGAAGGCGTGCAGGTCGACGAAATCCCCGGCGACGTGGATTGCCGTGATCTGCCGCGTGCCTTCCGCCGTCAGTTTGTATCGGGCAGCGAATCCGTCGACGAGCAGGCTGCTGTAGCCGGGCCTCGATCCCTCCGCGACGAAATCCTCTCCTGCCAGAAAACGCCGCTCACGGCCGACGATGCGCCTGAGAATGTTGCGCTCTTCATCGGTAAGAACGTCGTGCTGTTCGAGGTTGAGAAGTAGAGAGTCGATCACGGTTATCCTCGGCGGCGCATTAATATCGAGGTAAAGAACGGATGAGGAGGCTATATAGATCCATCGGAAAGACTGACCCCTGGACGGGAACAAATGTCCGCAAAGGAAATTCGGGACGATAAATACTCAGGGCAGTGAGCATGGCATGGCGCGATACTTTTTCGATTTGATCAATGGTGATGGACCTGTGCGTGACAATGAGGGCCAGGAAATATCGACCCGCGAGGAGATCAGCCGGGAGGTGAGCCGGATCTTGTCGGACATTGCCCGCGAGGAGTTCCCCGAGCGGGGGAAGGGCGCGATCTCGATCGAAGTCCGTAACGAACATGGTCAGCCGGTGTTTACCGGGCGCCTGTCGTTCCAGACGCAATGGCATGATGAACCGGAACTCTGACTATGTAATCTCGAAGTTATTCGGGTGTGTACTGGGCTTTTAGAGCGGTTGTTATTTACGCATCATTAACCATATTGAATAGAATTTTATCTATGTGTCCAATTTCACTCGCATTTTCGCCACGTTGCCAGCAAAAGTTCATTTCCATTAAGTCCGCGGCATAGGGGTATGTCTCGGATCGGTTCAATGGCTGTGAAAAGTGGCGCGGTTACGAGGACCGTTTGCGGCGTATCGCAGTGAAGGCGGCATGGGACGGATGAGTTTGGGTTTGAGTGGCGGCAAGCTTTCGCTGGGTGCGAAATGGCTCGGGATGACGATGGTCTGTGCAGGGATGGCGTCCTGCGCCACGACCGAGGCACCGAAATCGAAACCCCGCAGCAAAGAGTATTTCTCCGAAAAGGAATATGGCGTTAAGGCGAGCCCGCGCGTGGTCGGCGACGGCCGGCCCGTGCCGAAGGGTGGCGGCCGCTTCATGGTCGGCCAGCCCTATGAGGTGAAGGGCCAGACTTACGTTCCGAAGGAAGATCCGAATTATAACAGGAGCGGTCTTGCCTCCTGGTACGGCTCGGCGTTTCACGGTCGCCTGACTGCCAATGGCGAAGTCTATGACAGCGACCACCTGTCTGCCGCGCATCCGACCTTTCCGCTGCCAAGTTATGCCCGCGTGACCAATATCGACAACGGCACCTCGGTCATCGTCCGGGTCAACGACCGCGGTCCGTATCATCCGGGCCGCATCATCGACGTCTCCGACAAGACGGCCGAGTTGCTCGACATGAAGCGGATCGGCACGGCGCATGTGAACGTGCAATATGTGGGCCGCGCCCGCATGGACGGGAAGGACATGCCGTTCCTGATGGCGTCCTACATCCGCAAGGGCGACCGCCTGCCGTCGATCCGGCCGGAAGGCCAGATCGCAACCGGCGTCATGGTCGCGTCGAACCAGACGCTGGGCGACCAACTCCAGAGCTACGGCTCGGCCATGCCGCGGCCGATGGCGCTGGCCGGCCGGACC
>NZ_JALBGV010000141.1 GCF_023006505.1 Neorhizobium sp. SHOUNA12A | reverse complement strand
GATCACCGCCACGATCCGGGCGCCAATCGCGGTCACGGTCGCGATACTGCACCTGGATGGCGAAGTCCGGGCCGGCGGCAGCGGCCATCGGGGCCGTTGCGGAAAGGCCGGTGAAGGCGATGAGAGCGGCCGCGCCGGCTTTGACAATCATGCTGGTCATAAAATGGTTCTCCGAAATCCGGGCCGGGTTTCGCGGCCCCCAAGGTAATTGTTCTCGCCTTCCCCAGCGATTGGCGCGACCCTAGCCCAAGGGGTCTGAACAACATCCTAACCGGTCATTCAGCCGGTATTCATATCCTGCTTAAAGCCGGAATCATGGTGAAAGATGCAGCACGACCTGGCGGACATGCGGCTGGTCGCGATGTTCGAAGAGGTAGATGCCCTGCCAGGTACCGAGCATCAACCGGCCGTCCTGGACGGGAACGCCGAGCGAGGTGGCGGTCAACGCCGCCTTGATATGCGCCGGCATGTCGTCCGGCCCTTCGGTCGTGTGGGTGACCCAGCGCATTTGGGGATCGGTGGTCGGCGGCACCAGACGGGAGAAGAAGGTCTTGAGGTCGCGTCGGACATCCGGGTCGGCATTTTCCTGAATGATCAGGGAGCAGGACGTATGACGCACGAACACCGTAAGCAGCCCCTCGCCCACCTGCATGCGGCGCAAAAAGTCCTGCGCCGCGTCGGTGAATTCGTAGAGCCCCTGGCCGCTTGTGGAGATCGAAATCACGGTCTGGGACATGGAGGGATCCTTTATCGGCGAAGGCGCCAGCAGCAGAAATAGAAGCGCCGACAGTGAGACGGCACTCCTATCACCGGCGGTCTACAATGTCAGGAAGGGCTCGAAGCCGCCGAAGATCATCCGTTTGCCGTCGAAGACCTGCGTCCATTCGTTTCCGGAGAACCGCTCGTCCTTCATCACCCTGGCATTGATCTCGTCCCGGCGGGCCCGGCTTTCATAGGTGATCCAGGAGAAGATGACGATCTCGTCCTCCTTGGCCTGCACGGCCCGCGGAAAGGAGGTGAGTTCCCCATAAGGCACGTCGTCGGCTAAGCATTCCACATAGGACAACGCGCCGCTTTCCATCCACACGGCGCCGGCAACGCGCGCCATGTCCTTGTAGCGTTCGAGATTGGCCTTGGGCACGGCAAGAATAAACCCGTCGACATAAGGCATGGTTTTCCTCCTTGGTTGGGTCACACCCCAAGGACGTGGGAACAACAGCGTAGTCGACAAGGGCAGAGGATTTTTCTTCACCCCTCAGGTTTTCTCCCGCACACGCTCCGAAGGGCGGCAAGCGCACCCTCGACCGCCCATCCGCCTGTCAGAACTGACCTGCTTCAGGCGCGCCAAGTTCCTCGATGGAATCGACCCGGTCCGGATAGAAGGCGACATGTTCCTTGATCCCGGAGACGGCTTCGTAAGGGTTCTCATAGGACCAGATGGCATTCTTCGAACGTTCGCCGCCAGCCGGAATGCTGAAATAGGAAGCCTCTCCCTTATACGGGCAATAACTCTGGTGGTCGGTCCGCTCAAGGAGCGACATATCCACATCTTTCCGCGGGATATAGTGGACCGGCGGATAGGAGGACTCGCGCAAGGTCAGCGAATTGACGCTGTCGGCGATCACCCTGCCGCCGAGCTTCACGACCACCCGCGAGGGGTTATGCTCGACGGTGATCGGATGATCCGGCCCTGGAATTTTCTGTGCCCTGACATTCATGGTTCGTCCTTTCGGGTTCGACGCATGTGTTCGATATAGGGCGCCCCAAACCGTCACCCAAGCGGCCGAAGCGGAATGCTCCGGCCATCGACGGCGAACAATCGCCGCGTCGCCCGTCAGAACGTGGTGATCACGCTGATGCCCGGCGTTTCGGATCTGTCCAACGTCATCAGGCCGGGCACTGCCTCTTCCAGGCTGATCCGCTTGGCGATCAGCTGCTGCGGCTTCATCTTGCCGGCCTTCAGCATGGCGAGCATCGCGTCGTAACGCCAGGCCTGCATGCCGTGGCTGCCATAGATTTCCAACTCGTGGCCGATCACCTGCGCCATCGGGATCGAGGGCGTGGCGTGCTCACCGAGCATCAGCCCGACCTGCACATGCCTGCCGCGGCGGCGGAGATTCTTGATCGAATTGAAGCAGGTGACCGGATGGCCGAGCGCGTCGATCGACACATGCGCGCCACCCCCGGTGATCTCGCGAACCGCCTCGACGACATCGGCGACCGTGCTCGCATTGATGGTTGCGACCGCGCCGCATTGGCGGGCGAACGCCAGCTTGTCTTCGGAAAGATCGATGCCGATCGCGTTCGCTCCAAGCGCCGTGGCGATCATGATCGCCGACAGGCCGACGCCGCCGCAGCCATGTACCGCGACCCAGTCGCCAGGCCCGGTGCGGGCCTGGTCGGCAACCGCTCGAAAAGAGGTCGCGAACCGGCAGCCGAGGCTCGCCGCCGTCGCATCGTCGATTTCTTCGGGCAGGTGCACGAGATTGGTGTCGGCATAGTCGATCGCCACATATTCGGCGAACGAGCCCCAATGGGTAAAGCCCGGCTGGAACTGGTTGGGGCAAACCTGCTGGTTGCCGGAATGGCATTCAGAACAATGGCCGCAGCCCGACACAAACGGCACCGTCACCCGATCGCCGATCTTGAAGCGCATGACGCCCTTGCCGGTCGCCACCACCTTGCCGGCCAGCTCATGGCCCGGCACATGCGGCAGGCGGATATCCGGGTCATGCCCCATCCAGCCATGCCAGTCGCTGCGGCACAGCCCACTCGCGCCGACCTTGACCACGACACCGTCAAATGTCGGCTCCGGATCGGGAACATTGCGGATTACCGGCGCCTTTTCAAAGGCATCGTAGAACATGGCTTTCATGGCAGGCCTCATCGCAAACTGGGTGAAACATAGTCGCAGCAATCTGCCGGTCAACCAAGGGTGAATCCCTACCCAAGTCACATTTGCGGATCAGCCGATAGTCATTCGGGGAAGCCGCGTGCACGCCATTGGCTTCGCGGAACTGGAGCGCCTACCTTGAATGCGAAGGAGACGATCTTGGTGGCGTTCTCATTGACCTCGCAGCGGAAGCTGAGGTCATACCATTGCGCGTTTGCCCGAAACTCACTGCGCTTGACCTCCAGAACCGATCCGCTCGGCAGCCGATAGGGGCGCACCAAGTCCGCCGGATAAGGCGGAGACGCATGCCACAGTTGAAAGGTCAGTTCCGTGGCGCAGATTTGCCCCGCGCGCACGCCGCGCGGAATGCTGCCCATCGCCGTCGTGGCAATTGCATCGTCCGTCTCGCTCTGCGAAAACAGCGTCTTTGCCTCCGTCAGTTCGACCGGCTTGCCGGCGGTCGGCGTCTTGGAGGGGTCGTTCTTGGGCGACGCGGTTGGCGGCGCCGTCACGATCTCGGTCTTGGTCGCGTCCGGCGAGGTGCCGGCCACCGGGCCGTTCTGCAATCCGTTGGCTGCCGCAATGCCGACCTCCGGTAACTGGATATCGTCAGGCACCGGATTGGCCGGTGGTGCCTCCACGACTGTAGGCGCTTCCTTTGCCTGTTTTACCGGTTCGTCGGATTTCGCATCCGCCTTGCTCTCGGCAGGCGGGTTCGTCGTATCCTTCGATGCATTACCGGTCAGAGATTTCTTCGGCCCGGCATCCTTCTCACCGAATTCGAAGACGGGGCGCAGAACCGGCAAAGGCTCCGCCTTGGCCTCCTTGGCCTCCTTGGCGGACGGCGGCGGCTCGGCGGGCTTTTCCTCAGGCGTCGGCGGAGGCGGTGGAGGTGGCTCCTGCTTCTTGGCCTCCTCCTGCTTCGGCGGCTCGGGCGGCGGCGGCTCCGCCTTCTTGGCCTCTTCCTGCTTTGCAGGTTCCGGAGGTTTCTTCTCCTCCGGTTTCGCCTCTTCCGGCTTCTTTTCCTCGGCTTTCTTTTCCTCGGGCTTCTGCTGTTCCGGCTCTTCCGGCGGAGGCACGATTTCGACCTGGACGGTCTCCTCCTTCTGCGGCTCGGTGGAATCGGCCGGCAGGTGCAAGAACAGGGCCGCCACGAAAACGACATGCACCAGGATGGAGGCAGGGATGCCCCATCTTATGTCGCCGCGCGGCTTTCCAGATAAATCCGTCATGGCAGCGGATGTAAGATGGAAAGCCGGCCGGATCGAGTCCCCGAGTGATCAAAACAACGCAAAATCCAGCTTTCCGGGAGCGAGTTGCGCTGCCGCCCCTCTCCCATGGGATTCGGAAGGAGTTTGTCATTGCAAACAAACCGACTATACGGTATGTTTTCTTATGTCAAAAGCTCACAGACGCGAAAAGCAGCCCGAACAGGTGCGGAGATCCCTTCTGGATCATGCGGCGCGTTGCGCCGTGGACGAAGGTCTTGGCAGCCTCACCCTGCAGGCGGTCGCCGACGCGGCCTCCGTCACCAAGGGCGGGTTGTTGCACCATTTCCCGAGCAAGCAGGCGCTGATCGAAGCTGTGTTCGAAGACCTGCTCGGCAAGCTCGATATGGAAATCGACCGGCTGATGAGCGAGGACGAAACCGACCGGGGCCGGTTCACGCGTGCCTATGTTGACGCTTTTTTCCAGGTGACCCGCGATGGGCCTGAAAGCCCCTGGGCGGCGCTGTCGATCTCCTGCATGACCGACGCGCGGCTCAGGCAAATCTGGTCGGAATGGATGCGCGATCGGCTCGCGCAACATGCGCAGACCGACAATCATCCGGCCTTCAAGCTCGCGCGCTACGCGGCGGATGGCATCTGGCTCGCCAATCTCATGGAGGCCGATGGTTTACCGGCAAAAGAACTCGCCGAACTCCGCGACCGGCTGCACAACCTCACGAAACAAGAGTAACGAAAATGAACCCGGCAATCGTCACCTACGGCTCGCTCGCCGGCGCAATCGTGCTGGAAGTCATCGGCACGACCTTCCTGCAGCAGAGCCAGCAGTTCACCCGCGCCCTGCCGACCATCCTGATGGGGCTTTGTTATGCGATCGCCTTCTATCTCCTGTCGATCGCCTTGCGCACCCTGCCGGTCGGCATCGCTTACGCGATCTGGAGCGGCCTCGGCATCGTGCTGATCTCGGCCGTCGGCTTCATCCTGTTCCGCCAGACCCTGGATACCGCCGCCATGATCGGCCTCGGCCTGATCATCTCCGGCGTCGTGGTGGTCAACGTGTTTTCCGGTTCGGTCGGGCATTGATTGCGGAAACGGCGCTTCGGACGTATATTTGCAGGGAACGATCAGGAGATCACCATGACTGCGATCACTCTGGCGGAAGCAAAAGAAAAACTCGGCGAATTGATTGACCGCGTCGCCCGAGGCGAGACGGTTGAGATTACACGCGATGGACTGGCAGTCGCGCAGCTGGCGCCACCGCGGTCGAAAAAGCAGCCAATCGACTTCGAGATGCTCAAGGCGATACGGGAGAAAATGCCTCCGCAAAGTGAAGACACCGGAACATTCATGCGACGTTTCAGGGACGACGAACGCTACTGATGTTCTACATCGATACATCAGCCCTGATTGCTTTGCTGGTGGGAGAGACATCCGTCGAAAGAGTGCTCGACTGGTTTGTGAAGAACGGAGACCGGCGAACTCTCGTCAGCGAGTGGACAATCACCGAGTTTTCGTCCGCACTCTCGGTGAAAGCGAGACACGAACGAATGCCTCAGGAACTGCGGCAACTGGCACTGGCGGGGTTCAATCGCATGGCCTCTCAATCCCTCGAAATACTCCCGATATTCTCTCGCCATTTCGTCGCGGCCGCGCGGCTCGCCGACGATATCGACGTTGGCCTCCGCTCGGGCGACGCACTGCATCTCGCCGTCGCAATGGAAGCCGGCGCGGAAATCGTTACGCTGGACAAGCGGTTCGCTTCCGCGGCAAACGCCCTCGGCGGGCGCAGCATCCTCCTGTAACGGAAAAACCCGGCCTGCTCTCGCAAACCGGGTCTCTGATTTTCCAACCGCTGAAACCGCTCAGCTATCCAGGAAGCTCCGCAGCTTGCGGCTGCGGCTCGGATGCTTCAGCTTGCGCAACGCCTTCGCCTCGATCTGGCGGATACGTTCGCGGGTGACCGAGAACTGCTGGCCGACTTCTTCGAGCGTGTGGTCGGTGTTCATGCCGATGCCGAAGCGCATGCGCAGCACGCGTTCTTCACGCGGGGTCAGCGAGGCGAGGACGCGGGTCGTGGTCTCGCGCAGGTTCGCCTGGATGGCAGCGTCGATCGGCAGAAGCGCGTTCTTGTCCTCGATGAAATCGCCGAGATGGCTATCCTCTTCGTCGCCCACGGGGGTTTCGAGCGAGATCGGCTCCTTGGCGATCTTCAGGACCTTGCGGACCTTTTCGAGTGGCATGGCGAGCTTTTCGGCCAGTTCTTCCGGGGTCGGCTCGCGGCCGATCTCGTGCAGCATCTGGCGCGATGTGCGGACGATCTTGTTGATCGTCTCGATCATGTGCACCGGAATACGGATCGTGCGGGCCTGGTCGGCGATCGAACGGGTGATCGCCTGACGAATCCACCACGTCGCATAGGTCGAGAACTTGTAACCGCGACGGTATTCGAACTTGTCGACCGCCTTCATCAGGCCGATATTGCCTTCCTGAATGAGGTCGAGGAACTGCAGACCGCGGTTCGTGTACTTCTTGGCGATCGAGATGACGAGGCGAAGGTTCGCTTCGACCATTTCCTTCTTGGCGATACGCGCTTCGCGCTCGCCCTTCTGCACCATCGAGACGATCCGGCGGAATTCGGCGATCGAGATGCCGGTTTCCGTTGCAAGGTTCTGGATCTCCTGGCGGATATCGCGGATCGTCGTGTTCTCGGCGCGCGCGAACTCCTTCCAGCCGCGGGCGGCCAGATTGGCGATCGACTTCATCCAGTTCGGATCGAGTTCCGCACCCTGGTACTGTTCGAGGAAACTATCACGCTTGACGCCGTAGGATTCGGCGAGACGCAACAGGCGGCCCTCGTTCTGCATCAGGCGCTTGGAGATGTCGTAAAGCTGCTCGACCAGAGAATCGACGCGATTCTGGTTGAGCGACAGTGACTTCACCGCGGTGATCAGCTCGTCCTTGAGTTCCTTGTAACGGCGCTCCTGGGCAGACGACAGCGTGCCGGTTGCCGCCAGACGCTGCTCGACCTGCTGGTCCTGCAGCTTGCGCAGCTTCTTGTAGGTGTCGGCGATCGTGTCGAGCGTCTCCATGACCTGCGGACGCAGCTCGGCTTCCATCGCGGCAAGAGAAAGGCTCGACTCGTCGTCGTCCTCTTCCTCTTCCTCGAGGTTCATGCCTTCGCCGCCGACGGCGGTGATGTCGTCGTCATTGGCCGCGGAGAACCGAGCCTTGCGGGTCTTTTCCTTTTCTTCGGCAGCCTTGCGGTCGGCCTCGATCTTTTCCGGGCTCTGGAACTGCGGCGCAGCCTTGGCTTCGGGACCAGAATAGGTCGTTTCGAGATCGATGATCTCGCGAAGCAGCGTCGTGCCTTCGTTCAGTTCGTCACGCCAGATGATCAACGCCTGGAAGGTCAGCGGGCTCTCACAGAGCCCCGCGATCATCGTTTCGCGGCCGGCCTCGATGCGCTTGGCGATCGCAATTTCGCCTTCGCGCGACAGAAGCTCGACGGAGCCCATTTCGCGCAGATACATGCGCACCGGGTCGTCGGTACGGTCGGTCGGCTCTTTCTTCTTCGCAGTCGCGAGCGCGGTGCTGGAGGTGGTGGCGATTTCGCCGCCTTCGCTCTCGTTATCGTCGCTATCGCCGTCAGCATCATCGTCGCTGGCGGTGGCTTCTTCTGCCTCTTCGTCTTCGACGACGTTGATGCCCATGTCCGACAGCATCGCCATCGTGTCTTCGATCTGCTCGGAGGTGACTTCCTCCGACGGAAGGACCGAATTCAGCTCGTCCATGGTCACATAGCCGCGCTTCTTGGCGGCTTTGATCATCTTCTTGACGGCGTCGTCAGAAAGGTCGAGAAGCGGACCGTCGTGCGAGCCTTCGCGTTCGTTCTCAGCTTCTTCGTTTTCTTTGACTTTTGTTGCCATGTATTTAGTCACTTTCCCTGAACGCCACTTTCGCCGCGCTTCGTGGCCACCGGCTGAAGACGGGTTTGACCGCCTTTGCCGCGAATCACTGTCCAACACGTAACGGAATGACCTTTAATTCCCGATTACCATTCGGCGGCCGTTTTTGACTCAGGACCGTCCTACTAGAGGATCACCGGTCATGTTCGGTGCTATTGACCCACTCCGCCTATTTTGCCTGAAATGGTGATTCCCACAAATTAACGTTCCGTCAAGCTTTTCCATAGGTCATACCCAGGAAAAGTCGAAAATATGCCCTTTGAGGGGGTCTAATAGGGGTACGCTCACCAGATTTAACCGATATGTAGGCGGCAGGCCCTGAAAGACAAGGGTTTGCCTAGACATAAAGGTTTATGCTTTTGGTCCGGCATATTCCTTAGCGGGAAGCGCCGTCATACTGGGTTACCGTCAGTGTAGCAATGTCGATTTCCGGCACGCATCTCAGATTGATCGCCGCCATCTCCGTACCATTCGGCATCGTCGCCTCACTGAACGGCGCGATGCCGCAATAGGCGCAGAAGTAATGCGTGATCACATGCCTGTTGAACTGGTAGGAAGATAGTTTCTCCCGCGAGGTAGCGAGCTGGAACTGACTGCGCGGAACGAAGGCCAGCAACACCCCTTTGCGCTGGCAGAAAGAACAGTTGCATTCCATCGCCGTATCGAACTCGCCCTCCGCGTCGAAGGCGATATTGCCGCAATGACAGCTTCCGGTAATCCGCATCAAGCTCCCCGCTCAAGCGACTCGATGCCGCATAGGATAGAGCCACGTCATCATTCGGCAAGGGCAGGATTTCACCAGCCGCAGGTCCCTCAGCCGTGGCTGACGGCCGCCCCCTTTACCCGGCCGGAAAGCACGCCGAACCCGTCGATGATCGCTTCCTGGTTTTCCATACGGAGGATTTCGAGCTGGACTTCCGACAGCGCACGCAGTAGCGGCTCGATCTCACCGGCATCGCCCGCTTCCGTCGTTTCGGCGATTTCTCGCTCCAGATCGATCTTCTGGAGCCTGAGCGCCTTGGTGCGCTTGTGCAACGAGAGCGCCTGGCGATACCCCTCGCGGGCATCCTCCAGCGCGGCGATCTCGGTCGCAGTCCAGAGCCGCGCGTTGCGCACCTGCTGGTCCAGCGACTTCAGGATGACATCAAACCCCTCGCCGGCAAGCCGCTGCATCAGATATTCGCGCGAAAGGTTGGCGCCCACAGTCGCGGCTGCCGGCAACATCGCCGACCAGAAGCGCTGCAGGTCGCGGTTCTCGAAATCGATCGCGGCGATCTCGTCATATTCCTCCAGCAGCAACTGGGGATGGTTGACGATAGTGAGCGCCAGCACGCTTTCGCGAAGCGCCGGCAGGTCGCGGTAACCACGCACGAGACCAGAGCGCGCAAGCCGGTCGGAAACGCCGGCGGCCCTTCCCGCAGCACGCGGCCCCTGCGGCGGGCCACCCTG
>NZ_JALBGV010000140.1 GCF_023006505.1 Neorhizobium sp. SHOUNA12A | reverse complement strand
CCGAGATGGCGAGCCCGCGCGTTCCTTCCGGCGGCCCGACCGCGATGCTGCAGGCCGTGCCGAATACGACGCCGCGCGAAATGCCCGTCGGCCGCGCGGAAGAACAGCCAGCCGAAAAGCCGGTGCCGAAGGTTCCGGTCAATTCGATATCGGATATCGCCGATCTCTGCTCCAAGAACCGCGACCCGCGGCTGAAGGCGCTGCTGCGCAACTTCGTGCGGCTGGTGAAGATCGAGCCGGGCCGGCTGGAGATCAATCTGTCCGGCGACGCGCCGAAGACCATTGCCGGCGACCTGAAGGCGCGGCTGGAGGAATGGACCGGGATTACCTGGTGGGTGACGCTCAGCAACGAGGCCGGAGAGCCGACGCTGGTCGAATCCGAAAAGAGCGTGCGGGAGGCGCAGTTCACCGACGCCCGCGCCGATCCTGACGTGGCGGCGATCCTCGCCCAGTTCCCCGGCGCCAGGATCACCGACGTGCGCATCCGCGTGGCGGAAGAGGATGAAAGCGAGGCCGAGGACATGCCGGCAGCGGCGACCGCGGAATCCGAAGAGGGCGACATCCTGCCCGGCGACGACATCGAGCTATAAGAGAAGAGGACGAAACAGATGCGCGACATCATGGGCATGATGGGCAAGGTCAAGGAAATGCAGGCCAAGATGGAGCAGATGCAGGCGGAAATCGCCGCTCTCGACGTCGAAGGCACATCCGGTGGCGGGCTGGTGACCGTGCGTCTCAACGGCAAGGGCGACATGCTCGGCCTCAAGATCGATCCGTCGCTGTTCAAGGAAGACGATGTCGAGATCCTCGAGGACCTGATCGTCGCCGCCCACAAGGCCGCCAAGGAGCGCGCCGAGGCGATCGCCGCCGAAAAGACCAAGGAACTGACCGCCGGCCTGCCAATCCCGCCCGGCTTCAAGATGCCGTTCTGAAAGCACGCAATTCGGTCTTTAAGGCATTCCTGCTTTCTTCGGATTGCGGAAGGCTCTATCTTTGTTTTCAAGCAATTCCCGGCGCAAAACCGCGCCATACTTTCGCTGGAATTGCTCTCATATTTCAACCAGTAGTTCCACAGATCTCATAAGGTTCTTCATGAAGATCGCCGGCGTTTTTCGCCTTTGCCTCGCAGCTACTCTATTCGCGCCGACGGTTGTCAATGCGAGCCAGTGCGATCGTAACAAGCGTGTTTATGTCTTTGATCAGTCTAATACTGGCGACGACACTAAAATCTTCTATAAGGTGCGCGCTGGAGAACACCCATTCTACGCGGAGCTGGTAAGATTTGAAACTTGGCGAAAGTCCAAACTGGTTTGGTCTATCGATGGCGTTGTCATATGCGGCGATGTGATACCCATGTGCAATTTAGACTTGCCTACCGTCAAGAAAAATAGCGACAAATCCGTCGCTTACGAGTGCTTTAAAGAAGTCAATGATCCGGCTACATCCAATGAGCAGATGGCACCGTTCCTGATCCCGGTCACCCACATTTCCTCCGGTGATCAAACGCCGTACATTGCCTTCGGTAATTTGACCGCCCTCTCCATCGCCTGCAGCAAGCACATGGCCGTCCAAGTTAAGCGGAAGGATCTGCTAACCAAGGACGAGCGGAAAAATGGCTTTCTGTTGCCGCCTTTTGTTCGGCTAGATTCATGCCAGGAATAGATCGCCGTTCGCCAGCGTAGTATGGGGCGTCACTGTCGCTGTGCACTGCCCTTATATTCCGGGCTCCAACATCGCCCGCAGCTTGTAGTGGATGGGAGCAGCGAGATATCGCACCCGGTCCGACTCCGAAAGCCGCCGGCCGAAGGTTTCCATTAGCTCCGGCATCGTCACCCTTTCTCCGGGAAAAGGTCGATATTCCACCGGCGTCCCGGCTTCGGCCACGCCACCCGCGACGACCCGGCAATAGATGCCGGGGCGGGCGGCGACGGTATAGCGCTTGACGAATTTCGGATCGTTCATCCTGGTGGCGCAGGGGATACGGCATGCGCTGACTTCGAGGACGAGATCGCCTGATATGAACCGGTCGCCGACGGAAACGTCGCGATTGTCGAGACCTGAGATCACCATGTTTTCGCCGAAAGTGCCGGGCTCGTATGGGCGGCCAAGCTCGCCGCTCCACCAGTCGAGCGTCAGCGATCCCTCGATATAAACAGCCTGGTCGACGCCGCCATGGTGTTTGCGGTTGCAGACCGCATCGCCGACGAGGCCGAGGCTGTCGATCATGACGGCGGCATTGACGGCCGACTTGTAGATGCCGGTCTTAAAGTTCTTGCCTGGCAGCCTTTCCGGGCGCCCGAGGCAGACGGCGAGAAGTTTCATGAGCGGTCCTTCCGCGATTCCGTTTTTAAGGCATATGGGCTAAAGGGAGAAAATGGCAAAGCGAGTCACCGGCCCCGAAATCGAAAAACTCATCCAGCTTCTGGCAAAGGTCCCGGGTCTCGGGCCGCGCTCGGCGCGCCGGGCGGCGCTGCATCTGATCAAGAAGAAGGAACAACTGCTCGGGCCGCTTTCGGGCGCCATGGGCGAGGCCTATGACAAGGTGAAGATCTGTTCGCGCTGCGGCAATGTCGACACCGTCGATCCCTGCACCGTCTGCACCGATCTCCACCGCGACCAGACGATGCTGATCGTCGTCGAAGACGTTTCCGACCTCTGGGCGCTGGAGCGGACGGGCGCGATGAACACCGCCTATCACGTGCTCGGCGGCACGCTCTCCCCGCTCGACGGCATCGGCCCGGACGATCTCAACATCCGCGGACTGATCGACCGGGTGAACGAGGGCGTCATCCGCGAGATCATCATCGCCGTCAACGCGACCGTCGAGGGGCAGACGACGGCGCACTATATCACCGACCAGTTGTCGGGGATCGACGTGAAGATCACGCGGCTGGCGCATGGCGTGCCGGTCGGCGGAGAGCTCGATTATCTGGACGAGGGCACGCTGACGGCGGCGCTTCGGGCGCGGACGGTGATTTAGAGGAAGGCATTTTGAGTATGTGGAGACGTGCCGCATCTGCCTCGCTGGTTGGAGTCCTGATGAGGATGCCGTTGAGCAAGCTCGCCCCCCTCTGCCCTGCCGGGCATCTCCCCCACGGGTGGGGAGATCGGCCAGAGGCACGACCTTTGCTCCCTATCAAGAATTCCGCAGCGGCCTCAATCAGGCGAAGCGTTTTGCGCATCTGCCAATCGCTTGCTGTGATTTGGGCAGGGCGCCTGCTCCATCCGATCTCCCCCCTTGTGGGGGAGATGTCCGGCAGGACAGAGGGGGGTGCCTCCAGACGAGCGCTCGCATTGGCTTTCGCCATATTCACAACCCTCCTCCCCCTCCCCGCGCTCGCCCAAAACCGTCCCGACGTCGAAAAGCAGTTCCAGCGGTGGATCACCGGCGATCTGGCTCCGGTGGCCAAGAAGGCCGGTATCTCCGAGAAGACGATGAAGGCCGCCTTCCAGGGCGTAACGCTCAACTGGGATCTGCCGGACCTGGTACCGCCGGGCTCGGAGCCGCCGAAGCAGCAGGACCAGAGCCAGGCGGAATTTTCCTCGCCCGGCGCCTATTTTTCCGAAAAGCGGCTGCAGGGGCTCGCCGAGACCGGCCGTGGGCTTGCCTCCACCTATTCGGCGACGCTGAAGAAGATCGAAGCGACTTATGGCGTGCCGGGCGAGATCGTCGTCGCCATCTGGGGGCGTGAATCCGGGTTCGGCAAGGCGCGGATGCCCTATTCCGCCGTGCAGGTTCTGGCCACCAAGGCCTTCATGTCGACCCGCAGGGACATGTTCCGCGAAGAGCTGATCGCAGCGCTGAAGATGATCGAGCGGGGCGATGTCGATCCGGCGACGATGAAGGGTTCCTGGGCGGGGGCGCTCGGCCAGCCGCAGTTCATGCCGTCGAGCTACCTGAAATATGCTGTCGACTTCGACGGCGACGGTCGCCCGGACATCTGGAATTCGGTGCCGGATGCGCTTGCCTCGATCGCCCACTACCTGCAGAAGGAAGGCTGGCAGCGCGGCCGCGACTGGGGGTTCGAGGTGACGATCCCCGCAAAAGTGTCCTGCGCGCAGGAAGGGCCGGATCTTGCCAAGCCGATCTCCGCCTGGGCGGCAACCGGCATCACCCGCATTTCCGGCAAGGCGTTTCCCGCGGCAGACCTCAAGGCGGACGGCATGATGCTGGTGCCGGCGGGGCGCAACGGACCGGAATTTGTCGTCACGCCGAATTTCTACGTGATCAAGGAATACAACAATTCCGACCTCTATGCGCTGTTCATCGGCAATCTCGCCGACCGGATCGCCTCGGGCGCAGGACCATTCCAGGCGCCCTGGGGCGATGTCGGCAAGATGCTGCGCTCAGACGTGCTCGCCATGCAGAAGGCGCTGGTCGCCAAGGGCTACGATGTCGGCAATGTCGACGGCCTGCCGGGTTACAAGACCCGCCGTTCGCTCGGCGACTGGCAGGCAAAGAACGGCCTTGCTCCGACCTGTTTTCCCGATCCGTCGCTCAAGGGCAAAATCAGGTAGTCAGTGGTGCAGGTCGGGGGGCGATTTATGGAATATGTCGTCGCTCGGCGGGATCGCCTGACGCTCGATCATCCGGTGGACACGTGGGCCTTCTTCGCCTCGATGAAGACTGCGGATCGCATCCCAGGCCTCGGCATCCGCCTGGGTGCGGCGCTGGTTGTGGCGCACGTAGTCGGCCCAGGTCGCGGTATGATAGGTCTCCGTCCAGATTTCCGGATGTTCCAGATCGCGCATCAGCGCCCATTGCCGCGCACCGTCGCGAATGCGAATACGGCGTCGCTGCGACATCAGCGCCAGGAATTCCGGCACGTCCTCGTCGGCGATGGTGTAGTCCACCAGGGAAACGATCGGGCCGCTGCGCGGCTGCAAGTCGAGGCTCAGCAGCGGCACATTGAACCGGTTGAGCGGATCGAGATTGGCATCACTGAACTGCGGCAGCGGCAGGCGCATGCCGATCACGGCGCCAAGCAGCATGACGAGGCTCGACAATGTGAGCGCGATCGACACCCCGAACGTGTCGGACAGGATGCCCCACACCCAGCTTCCGCCGGCAATGCCGCCGAACGTCGCCGTCTGATAGAAGGAAAGCGCACGGGCGACCACCCAACGCGGCGTCGAAAGCTGCACCGTCGTGTTGAACAGCGACAGAGCCAGCACCCAGCAGGCGCCTGGCACGAGGAGGACGATCGCCGTCAGCGCCGTGCTTGAACTCAGGCCTATGATCGCCGCGCTCGCCGCAAAACCCAGGAAGGACAGGCGGACGATCGATTCGCTGGTCAGCTTTTCACGCAGCCGCGAATTTGCCATGGCACCGGCGATGGCACCGACCCCGAAGGCGCCAAGCATGATGCCGTAGGTCAGCGGGCCGCCGGAAACCAGGTCGCGGGCAACGATCGGCAGAAGCGCCAGGACGGCACTTGCCGAAAGACCGAAGACAAGGCCACGGAACAGCACGTTGAGAATGTTGGGCGACATAACGACGTAGCCGAGGCCGGCCGACAGCGCCCGTAGCAGCGTCTCGCGCGGCAGCGCATTGTCGCGGCTTTCCGGTTTCCAGCGGATCAAGGCATAGATCAGGGCGAAATAGCTTACCGAATTGGCGGCGAATGCGGCCGCGGCGCCGGCGGCGGCCACGATCGCCCCGCCGATCGCCGGGCCGACGCTGCGGGTGATGTTGAAACCGACGCTGTTGATCGTCACCGCCGCCGGCAGGACCTCGCGAGGTACCATATCACCGACAGAAGCCTGCCAGGCCGGGTTGTTGAGCGCCACGCCGCAGCCGAGCAGAAAGGTGAATGTCAAAAGCAGCCAGGGCGTCAGCAGGTCGAGATAGGCAAAGACCGTCAAGGTGAGCGAGACGGTGAGCATGAAGAACTGCGCCGTCAGCATCAGGCTGCGGCGGTTGACGTTGTCGGCAAGCGCGCCGGCAATCAGCGAAAAGAGCATGATCGGCAGCGCGGTCGAGGCCTGGACCAGCGCAACCATGTCCTCGGAATCGGTGATCGAGGTCATCATCCACGCCGCGCCGACGGCCTGGATGAGGCTGCCGAAATTGGAAGCGAGGCTGGCGATCCAGATGGTTCTGAACGTTGGGTGCCTGAAGGGAGCCAGGGTCGATATCCGATCGGGCACTTTTATCCTCGTTCTTTCGTGCGTCGTACCAAACGGTTATAGACCTGGCCGAACCAAATTCCAGCCGCCAAAGCCCCGGAATATGCGACTCTTGCAATCGCAAGGCCGAAAGCGTATATGCACCCCATATTCTTGATCGTCCGATGAAGAGTGGGCCCCACCGGACCCGCTCTTTTTTGTTAGGCGATCACTGTAACCCAGACATTGGGCCCAGCTATGGGGCAATGATTGCCGGAGAGCTTATGCCGCAAACCGAATACGAGCCGCGGCTCATCATCGAGACCGGGCTTGACCTGAGGGTCGCCGAAATCATCGAGCCCGTGCTGACCGCCATGGACTATCGTCTGGTGCGCGTACGGATGCTGAACCAGAACGGTGCCACGCTGCAGATCATGGCCGAGCGCAACGACGGCACCATGGATGTCGAAGGCTGCGAAGCCGTATCCGTGGCGATTTCGCCGGTTCTGGATGTAGAAGATCCCATCGATCGGGAGTATCATCTCGAAGTGTCCTCGCCGGGCATCGACCGCCCGATGGTTCGCAAGTCGGATTTTACCCGCTGGCTGAACCATCTGGTCAAATGCGAAACGTCGATCATGATCGACAATCGCAAGCGGTTTCGCGGCAGGATCACCGAAAGCGATGCGGACGGTTTCACGATCGAGCGGGACCAGGTCGCCTATGGCGAGGAACCACGGGTGACGATCCCGTTTTCGGCACTGGCCGAGGCAAAGCTCATTCTGACCGACGATCTGATCCGCGACGCACTTCGGGCCGACAAGCTCGCCAAGGCGCAGGCCGCGAACCAGAACGAAGAAGCAGAAGACGAATAAACCGAACAGAGACTTGTGCCTTTCCCCAGGAAAGGCCTCATCTTTTGACCTACGGAGACCAACGACAATGGCAGTGAGTGCGAACCGGCTTGAACTTCTGCAGATCGCGGATGCAGTGGCGCGCGAAAAGGTCATCGACCGCGAGATCGTGCTGGCTGCGATGGCCGACGCCATCCAGAAGGCTGCCCGTTCCCGCTACGGCTCGGAAACCAATATCCGTGCCGACATCAATTCCAAGACCGGCGAAATCCGGCTCCAGCGCCTGCTGGAAGTCGTCGATCACGCCGAAGACTACGGCACGCAGATCCCGCTGGCTCTGGCGCTCGACCGCAATGTCGATGCCAAGATCGGCGACTTCATCGCCGATCCGCTGCCGCCGATGGATTTCGGCCGCATCGCCGCCCAGTCGGCCAAGCAGGTCATCGTCCAGAAGGTGCGTGAAGCCGAGCGTGATCGCCAGTTCGACGAATTCAAGGACCGCGTCGGCGAAATCATCAACGGCACCGTCAAGCGTGTCGAATACGGCAACGTCATCGTCGATCTCGGCCGCGGCGAAGGCATCATCCGCCGCGACGAGATGATCCCGCGCGAAAACATGCGTTATGGCGATCGCGTTCGCGCATACGTATATGATGTCCGTCGCGAACAGCGCGGCCCGCAGATCTTCCTGTCGCGTACCCATCCGCAGTTCATGGTGAAGTTGTTCACCATGGAAGTGCCGGAAATCTACGACGGCATCATCCAGATCAAGTCGGTCGCCCGCGATCCGGGCTCGCGCGCCAAGATCGCCGTGATCTCGAACGATAGTTCGATCGATCCGGTCGGCGCCTGCGTCGGTATGCGCGGTTCGCGCGTCCAGGCGGTTGTCGGCGAATTGCAGGGCGAGAAGATCGACATCATTCCGTGGTCGCAGGATCCGGCGTCGTTCATCGTCAACGCGCTGCAGCCGGCCGAAGTCGCCAAGGTGGTTCTCGACGAGGATGCCGAGCGGATCGAAGTCGTGGTTCCGGACGAGCAGCTGTCGCTTGCCATCGGCCGTCGCGGCCAGAACGTCCGCCTCGCCTCGCAGCTGACCGGCTGGGACATCGACATCATGACGGAAGCCGAAGAGTCGGAGCGCCGCCAGAAGGAATTCAACGAGCGCACCAACCTCTTCATGGACGCCCTCGACGTCGACGAAATGGTCGGCCAGGTGCTGGCTTCGGAAGGTTTTGCCCAGGTCGAGGAACTGGCTTACGTCGATCTCGACGAAATCTCCTCGATCGACGGTTTCGACGAAGACACCGCGACCGAAATCCAGACCCGCGCCCGCGAATACCTGGAGCGGATCGAAGCCGAGATGGACGCCAAGCGCAAGGAGCTCGGCGTCGAAGACGAACTGCGGCAGATCAACGGCCTGAACGGCCAGATGCTCGTCGCGCTCGGCGAAGACGGCATCAAGACGATCGAGGACTTTGCCGGCTGCGCCGCCGACGACCTCGTCGGCTGGAGCGAACGCAAGGACGGCGTGACGAAGAAGTTCGAAGGCCTGTTCTCGAAGTTCGACATTTCCCGCGTCGAAGCTGAAAACATGATCGTCCAGGCCCGCCTGTCGGCAGGCTGGATCACCGAAGAAGACCTCGCAAAGGGTGCCCCCGAGCCGGAAGCCGAAGCGGAGGAGGCGGACGCCGTTGAGCAGGAATGATCCCGCTCGCGAATGAGCCGGACCACAATGATGACGGACCTGTCGATGATGACCTGGGCGAGATCGTCGTGAACGACCGTACCTGCATCGTCACCCGCGAGGCGGGATCACCGGAAACGCTGATCCGCTTTGTGGCTGGCCCGAACGGTCAGGTCGTGCCCGATCTGAAGCGTCAGCTTCCGGGCCGTGGTTGCTGGATCAAGGCTGAACGGTCGCTCGTCGACCGGGCGGTTCAGAAAAAGCTCTTCGCCCGGGCCCTCAAGGCCGAGGCGAAGGCGGATGCGGATCTCGGCGCGCTGGTGGATCGCCTGCTCGCCGCCGATCTCGTCGGCATGATGAACATGGCCCGCAAGGCGAGCCAATTTGTCACCGGCGCCACGAAAGTTGATGCTGCCGTGCGCTCAGGTGCTGCGCTCGCGGTGTTCCATGCGGCCGATGCGGCCGCCGATGGAGTGAGGAAAATAGACCAGGCCCGCAAGGCCTGGAAGCTCGGTTCAAATACCGGGGAAGACATTCCGTCCTTTTCGCTCTTTACCAGCGCGGAATTGGACGAAGTGATGGGCCAGAATGCTTTTATCCATGCCTGCGCGCTTGCGGGGCAGGCGGGTGAGGGTGTAGTGAAGCGCGCAAACCTACTTGAACAGTACCGCATGGGCGGTCTGTCCCAGACAAAAGGTGTCGCTGACATGCCGAAACAATGACGCGGTCACCGGCTTTAGCCGGACGCACATCGATATATACGGATTAAACGACGGGTTCTGATGGCTTCCATCCGTTCCTGTCCGAAGGAACAGGAACGGAATGACCGACAACAAAGACGATAAGACACTCGGCGTAAAGAAGACCCTTACACTGAAGCCATCTGGGATGAGCCAGGGTACCGTCCGCCAGGACATGGGTCGCGGCCGCACCAAGGCCGTCGTCGTCGAAACAGTCAAGCGGCGGCCGACCCGGCCGCTGGACGAAAAGCCGGTAATCACGCCTGCAGCAGCCCCGGCGCCCGCGCCGCGGGTGGTAGAGGC
>NZ_JALBGV010000013.1 GCF_023006505.1 Neorhizobium sp. SHOUNA12A | reverse complement strand
CGGGGCAGCGCCACCGCCGGCGGCGGCAGCCGAGACATCCTCGCCATCGGCGGCGAGGATGGCGATCAGCGCGTTGACCTTGACGCCCTCGGTGCCGGCCGCGACGACGAGCTTGGCAACGGTGCCCTCATCGACGGATTCGACTTCCATGGTCGCCTTGTCGGTCTCGATCTCGGCGAGCACGTCGCCGGACTTGACCTTGTCGCCTTCCTTGACGAGCCACTTGGAAAGATTGCCCTCTTCCATGGTCGGAGACAGGGCAGGCATGGTGATGTTGATTGGCATCGAAACATCCTCCCCTTATTTGTAGCAGACGGTTTTCACCGCCTGGACGACTTCGCCGACATTCGGCAGCGCCAGCTTTTCGAGATTGGCCGCATAAGGCATCGGAACGTCCTTGCCGGCGATCGTCAGGATCGGCGCATCGAGATAATCGAAGGCCTGCTGCATGACGCGGGTGGCGATTTCGGTGCCGACCGACGACTGCGGATAGCCTTCCTCGACGGTGACCAGGCGGCCGGTCTTCTTGACCGATTCGATGACAGTCGGCAGATCCATCGGACGGATGGTGCGAAGGTCGATCAGTTCGACATCGATGCCTTCCTTTTCCAGCTCGGCGATTGCCTTGAGGGAATAGGTCATGCCGATGCCGAAGGACACGATGGTAACGTCCTTGCCCTTTTTGTGGATGCGGGCCTTGCCGATCGGCAGGACGAAATCGTCGAGCTTCGGCACCTCGAACTGGTGGCCGTAGAGGATTTCGTTTTCGAGGAAGATAACCGGGTTCGGATCGCGGATGGCCGCTTTCAGGAGACCCTTGGCGTCGGCTGCGGTATACGGCATGACGACCTTGAGGCCCGGAATCTGGCTATACCATGCAGCATAATCTTGGCTGTGCTGGGCGCCGACGCGGGCGGCGGCACCGTTCGGGCCGCGGAACACGATCGGCGCACCCATTTGGCCGCCGGACATGTAGAGCGTCTTGGCGGCCGAGTTGATGATCTGGTCGATCGCCTGCATGGCGAAGTTGAAGGTCATGAACTCGACGATCGGCTTCAGGCCCGCCATCGCGGCACCCACGCCGACGCCGGCAAAGCCGTGTTCGGTGATGGGCGTATCGACCACGCGGCGAGCGCCGAATTCCTGCAGCAGGCCTTGGGTGATCTTATAGGCGCCCTGGTATTCGGCGACTTCCTCACCCATGACGAAGACGTTCTCGTCGCGGCGCATTTCCTCGGCCATCGCGTCGCGCAGTGCTTCGCGAACGGTGGTCATGACCATTTCGGTACCGGCCGGGATATCCGGATCGGCAGCGGCCTCGACCTTCGGCTGGGCCGGGACCGGGGCGGATGCCGAACCGGTCGCGGTCGGCTTTTCTTCCTGTTCGACCTGCGGAGCCGCCTTCGGCGCCTCCTTGGCAGGAGCCGCGGAGCCGATCGAATCAGCGCTCTCGCCGTCCTGCAGGAGCACGGCGATCTTGGTGTTGACCTTGACGTTTTCGGTGCCGGCCTCGACCAGCAGCTTGCCGATCACGCCTTCATCGACGGCTTCCACTTCCATGGTCGCCTTGTCGGTCTCGATTTCGGCAATCACGTCGCCGGAGGTGACCTTGTCACCCTCTTTTTTCAGCCACTTGCTGAGCGTGCCTTCCTCCATGGTCGGAGAAAGGGCGGGCATCAGGATATCGATTGGCATTGGGTTCCCTCCCCGCGATCAGAGCAGAATGTCGGTGTAGAGCTCGGACGGATCCGGCTCCGGATCGGCCTGGGCGAAATCGGCGCTATCCGAAACGACGTCGCGGATATCCTTGTCGATCGCCTTCAGCTCGTCTTCGGTCGCCCAGCCCTTTTCGATGAGGCGCAGGCGCACCTGCTCGATCGGGTCGTGCTCCGAGCGCATCTTCTGCACTTCGTCCTTGGAGCGATATTTCGCAGGGTCGGACATGGAGTGGCCGCGATAACGGTAGGTGAGCATTTCGAGAATGATCGGGCCCTTGCCGGAGCGGCAGTGCTCGAGCGCCTCGTCGCCGGCGGCCTTCACGGCACGAACGTCCATGCCGTCGACCTGGATGCCGGGGATGCCGAAGCCGGAACCACGCAGCGAGTAGTTCGACTGCGCCGTCGCACGGGCCGTCGAGGTGCCCATCGCATAACGGTTGTTCTCGACGATATAGACGATCGGCAGCTTCCAGAGGGCCGCCATGTTGAAGCTCTCGTAGACCTGGCCCTGGTTGGCCGCGCCATCGCCGAAATAGGCGACCGAGACGCTGTCGTTACCACGATACCTGTTGGCGAAGGCGAGACCGGTTCCGAGCGAAACCTGGGCGCCGACGATGCCGTGGCCGCCGTAGAAATGCTTTTCCTTGGAGAACATGTGCATCGAGCCGCCCTTCCCCCTGGAATAGCCGCCCTTGCGTCCGGTCAGCTCCGCCATGACGCCACGCGCGCTCATGCCGGTTGCCAGCATATGCCCATGGTCGCGATAGGCGGTGATAACCTGGTCACCCTCCTGCTGCGCCATCTGCATGCCGACGACGACAGCTTCCTGGCCGATATAGAGGTGACAGAAACCACCGATGAAGCCCATGCCGTAGAGCTGGCCGGCCTTTTCCTCGAAACGGCGGATCATCAGCATCTCACGATAGGCGTGAAGATCCTGATCCTTGCCGAAATCCGGGGTGTTCTTGCCCGTAAACTCCTTGGCGGAGGATTTCGAGGCTGATTTGATTGCAGACTTTGCCGCTGGTTTGCGGCCGGATACAGACGCGGTTTTTGTCGGCGCCATTCATCCCTCCCTTTGAGTTCTGCGTTGAGAGCGAGATTACGCTCTGACGTATATCGCCAGATTCCCACTCTGGTTTCGGGGCGTACCATAGGCAAGAAAAGCTGCCCCAGCAATGCCATAAACGCATGGCTCACATTCCGTGCAACACTATGAAAAGGTTACAGAAATATGAAATTAACTGGATTTCGGTTAATTTAGAAGTAGTTGTTGAAGATGACGATTTCGTCGCCGCGCGAGACGTTCAGCTGATAACGGGCGATCTCGTCAAGCATATCCTTGTCAAGCGAACCATCGCTCATCAGCTGAACCTGCCGCTCCAGCGTCTCGCGCCGAGCGGTCAACTTTGCGAGCTCGCCTGCACGCGCCTGCCGCTGACGTTCGAATTCCTCCGTGGCGATCAGGCCGAGATCGCCGTGGATGGAATGATAGCCGAAGTAGCAAAGAAACGCGACTGTGATGGCGGGAAGAACAAAACGGCCGAATTTTCTTTTCTTATGATGCTTTGTCCACATACCGCTCTAACGCCTTGCCACGCTTACGGGATCTCAAATCGATCCGAAACAGAGCTTCAAATTCGCAGAACTTGCTTAAGCAATCGTTGACCAGAATCGAGTCCGAAAAAAGCCCGCGTCTTTCGGCGCGGGCTTCCATGAAAATGTCGAACCTGGGAGGCTGTCAGGCCTTCAGGACGCTGCGACCGGCATAAACAGCCTGCGGACCAAGCATTTCCTCGATGCGGATAAGCTGGTTGTACTTGGCAAGCCGGTCGGAACGCGACAGCGAGCCGGTCTTGATCTGTCCGCAATTGGTGGCGACGGCGAGATCCGCGATCGTCGAATCTTCGGTTTCACCCGAGCGGTGCGACATGACGGCGGTGTAGGCCGCCTTGTGGGCCGTCTCGACGGCATCGAGCGTTTCCGACAGCGAGCCGATCTGATTGACCTTGACCAGGATCGAATTGGCGACGCCCTGCCTGATGCCGTCGCGCAGGCGCGACGAGTTGGTGACGAACAGGTCGTCGCCGACGAGCTGGCACTTGGCGCCGATCTTGTCGGTCAGGTACTTCCAGCCGGCCCAATCGTCTTCAGCCATGCCGTCTTCGATCGAAATGATCGGATATTTGGCAGCAAGCTCGGCGAGGTAATCGGCCATGGCTTCCGGCTCCAGCGTGCGGCCCTCGCCTTCCATCTCGTACTTGCCGTTCTTGAAGAATTCGGTCGAGGCGCAGTCGAGCGCCAGGCAGACGTCGTCGCCAGGGGTATAGCCGGCCTTCTCGACCGACTTCATGATGAAATCGAGGGCTTCCGGCGCGCTCTTCAGGCCCGGTGCGAAACCGCCTTCGTCGCCGACATTGGTGTTGTGGCCCTGGGCCGCCAGTTCCTTCCGGAGAACATGGAAGATTTCCGAGCCCATGCGCACGGCGTCCTTCAGCGTGTCGGCGCCGACCGGCATGATCATGAATTCCTGGAAGTCGATCGGGTTGTCGGCATGAGCGCCGCCGTTGATGATGTTCATCATCGGAACCGGCAGGACATGCGCGTTCGGACCGCCGACATAACGGTAGAGCGGCAGGCCGGATGTTTCGGCGGCAGCCTTTGCGACGGCGAGCGAGACGCCGAGGATGGCATTGGCGCCGAGGCGCGACTTGTTCGGCGTGCCGTCGAGCGCGATCATCGTCTTGTCGATATGGATCTGGCTCTCGGCATCAAAACCGCCGATCGCATCGAAGATCTCGGTATTGACGGCTTCGACCGCCTTTTCGACGCCCTTGCCGTGGTAGCGCTTGCCGCCGTCGCGCAGTTCGACGGCTTCATGAGCGCCGGTGGACGCGCCCGACGGAACGGCCGCACGGCCCATCGAACCGTCTTCCAGATAGACATCCACCTCAACGGTAGGATTGCCGCGGCTGTCGAGAATTTCGCGGGCGATGATATCGGTGATGGCGGTCAAGGGTCTCTCCCTGGGTTTGGACTTGACGTCACGAGGTCACTGAAAATGTCTCATAATCAATGACACGAAAATTACAATCGAAGCAGTTTGCGCGCTTTTTGTGGGCGTGCTCACGCCGCCTTGGCGACGGCGTCGAGGGCAAGCAGCTTTTCGAGGAGCTGCGGCATGTCCTTCAGATGCACCATGTTCGGGCCGTCCGAGGGAGCATTATCGGGGTCCTGATGGGTTTCCACGAAGACGCCGGCGACACCGACAGCCACGGCTGCGCGCGCCAGCACCGGCACCATGGTGCGGTCGCCGCCGGTCGAAGCGCCCTGCCCGCCCGGCTGCTGCACCGAATGCGTCGCATCAAAAATCACCGGCGCGCCCATTGACGCCATGATCGGCAGCGAGCGCATATCGGAGACCAACGTATTATAGCCGAAGGACGCGCCGCGCTCGCAAAGCAGCACATTCGGATTGCCGCTCTGGGTGAACTTCGCAAGCACGTTCTTCATGTCCCAAGGCGCCAGGAACTGGCCCTTCTTGACGTTGATGACGCGGCCGGTTTTGGCGGCTGCGACAAGCAGGTCGGTCTGGCGGCAGAGGAAGGCCGGGATCTGCAGGACGTCGACTGTCTCAGCCACGACGGCGCACTGCTCTTCCGTGTGAATGTCGGTCAGAACCGGGAAACCGAACTCCTTCTTGAGGTCGGCAAAGATTTCCATGGCTGTTTCGAGCCCGATGCCGCGCTTGCCGGAAATCGACGTACGGTTGGCCTTGTCGTAGGAGGACTTGTAGACGAGGCCGATGCCGAGCTTGCTGCAGAGTTCCCTCAACGCGCTTGCCATCATGAAGGCGTGGTCGCGGCTTTCCATCTGGCAGGGACCGGCGATCAGCGACAGTTTTGCGTTCTGCGCGAAAACCACCTTGCCGCCTCCTTCGCCGACGGAGACGCTGGAGTTTGCGGTAACTTCCATGATCTATTCCTCGAAGCCGAACAAAACACCCTGGCCGGGCGCCGCCGAGACGAGAACGCGGCCCTCCCGGCGGACGAATGCGACGTCATTAGCAGCAAGGGTGATCTCTGTCACGGCAAGATCGGCGGTTTTGAAGATGACCGCCCGGCCGCGCAGTCCTTCGACCCCCGGGGTTGGCTGAAGCGCAAATTCCGCCTCGAGCTCCCGATCCTGCAGGATCCGGATACGGGCATTGGCCGCGGCAAACTGGAGTGGCGCAGCCTCCGGAACGGCCTTGGTCAGCAGAACCTGTTCGACCAGCGGAGCGAAATCGGCAGGTGTCGGGGCCGACAGGATGATTTCGCTCAGGCCAGTGACGGTATTGGCATGCCGCTCCAACCCGCTGCGATCGGCGGGCAGAGGGTTGATGCGCTGGCAGGAAAACAGGAAGAATTCAGGCGCGCGGTCATCGCCGGCAAATGCCAGCCGGAAGCTCGCCTGCGTCTCGGAACCGTCAGCCAGGGTCATGCCGCGGGAAAATTCCAGCACGTCTCCTGCCGAGACGCCGCGCATCTTGAAACGCGCATGATCGGCCATCGCGTCCCGGGTCGCGACAACGAGAGCGGAAAAGCCCTGCCGGTTGGACGTCTTGCGGAAGGCGAGATCGCGGGCGGTGAAAACGTTGCCGCGCTTTGCCGCAACACCCGCATGGCGTCGGTTGGCAAGAGCCAGCGGCTCCAGGTAGGTCCCATCCGAGAAGAACACGCAAGCATTGGCGGTGCCGAAAGGATGAAAAGCATCCGGCGCAACTGTAAAACCGAGCTCCGTGAGCCGGGAACGCGCAGCGGTAAGTCCCGCCACCGGCAGCACGAGATGATCGATCGGTCTTGCGTTCACGCGAGGGCCCCCTGAATTGGAATCGCAAAGCTACTTTGGCAGCGGGCTGGCGCCGCGCAAGTGGTGTGACACCAGATATCTGGCACGCATCTATGAAGAAAAAATCATCATACTTCACAGAAATTTAGGGACTTGCGGAACACATATGGAACATATAGTGTCCGTTCTGGATTTGTTTCCGACTCTGAGGGTGCCAAAAGATGCTCACGCGCAAACAACAGGAATTGCTTCTGTTCATTCACGAACGCATGAAGGAATCCGGTATCCCGCCGTCATTCGACGAAATGAAGGACGCGCTCGACCTTGCTTCCAAGTCCGGAATCCATCGTCTGATCACGGCGCTCGAGGAGCGCGGCTTCATCCGCCGCCTGCCGAACCGGGCCCGCGCGCTGGAAGTCATCAAGCTCCCGGAAGCCTATTCGCCGAGCATTCAGCCGCGGCGCGGTTTTTCGCCCAGCGTCATTGAGGGCAGCCTCGGCAAACCGCAGCCGGCCGCAGCACCTCAGAAGCTCGCGGCCAATGACGGCTCGTCGAACGCCACGACCGTTCCCGTCATGGGCCGCATCGCCGCCGGCGTGCCGATCTCGGCGATCCAGAACAACACGCATGACATCTCCGTGCCGGCCGAGATGCTCGGCTCCGGCGAGCATTATGCGCTGGAGGTCAAGGGCGATTCGATGATCGAGGCCGGCATTCTCGACGGCGACACCGTGATCATCCGCAACGGCACGACAGCCAATCCCGGCGACATCATCGTGGCGCTGGTGGACGATGAAGAAGCGACGCTGAAGCGTTTTCGCCGCCGCGGCGCCTCGATCGCGCTCGAAGCCGCCAACCCCGCCTACGAGACCCGCATTTTCGGGCCTGACCGGGTGAAGATCCAGGGCAAGCTCGTCGGCCTCATCCGCCGTTATCACTGATCAGCTGCCGGAGCGGTTCCGGCAACGCGTTGTCGAAACTCTGGCTTCGCCAATCGTAGTGGCGGTGCCTAGTCCAGGGCCGGTCCTCGGCCGTCATTGCGGCACGGACCTCCCAGCGTCGCATGTCGCCCGTGCCGTTCAGCGAAATCTCCAGCGCGCCGGTCTTTCTAAGCGTCGCGCCATTGATCATCAGTCCGCCGGACCGGCATCGGTCGAAACGTGCCCGCGGGGCGATGACAAGATCGGCGGCGTCGCAGGCAGCGCCGGCATAACGGCCGTCTTCTACGGCCGCGATGATGGCATTGCCCGTGCTTGCGGCGCACCAGGCCTTAGGCTCGCAGGTGAAGCGGTCGGAAGTCACCTGGCTTATTCGCGACCTCACGGTTTCGAGTTCCACCGAGGTCAACTCACGGCGCTTATCGTTTTTTGCGCCTGCTGGTTTGCGGTCGGGCGGCTTGTCCCTGGCCGGCGACATGTCCGGTTTGGTCGGGTCGCCGAGCAGAAGCGCCCTCTTCCACTGGTCGTAGATGAAATCAGGCGGGCGGGCGCGGTTGGTGGAAACCTGTTCCCCGTTTACGAGCGCCACCATTGTCCCGTCTTCCGAGACCAATATATCCGCCAGAGGCGTCGATCGCTCATGCCAGGAAAGCAGCAGAGCGGTCACCATCAGCGGCGGACCGATCAGCCTTAGCTTCGTCCTGAGCAGGGTCAGCAGCAGGAAGCCTGCCGTTGAGACCGTCAGGAACCATGGATGCTGGCGGCCTATCCCGACATCGCCACCCCAGGCAGCCACGTGCCTAGCAATAACGATCACCGCTTCCAAGCCGAGGCCCATGAGCTTCATGAAGGGAGCATCAAGGCCGAAGGGCATCAGCAGCATGCCGACCAGACCGGCCGGCATCACCACGAAGGAGATGATCGGCATGGCTGCGAGGTTTGCGGCGAGGCCATAGGTGGCGATGCGATGGAAATGCTCGACCGAAAACATCGCGGTCGAAACGCCGCCGATCAGCGAGGTGACGAAGACGCCGGCTGCGAAATTCCACGATGCCAGGATCGGCATCACTACGCGGTGACGGAACGGCAGAGGCTGAGGATCGCGGCCCTCGGCCCTCTGTTTCCAGAGCGCGTAACCGGCGACCAGGGCAACGGTGGCAGCAAACGACATCTGGAAGCTCGGGCCGAGCATTTCCGAGGGCGACATGGCGATGATGACGAGCGCGGACAACGCCACATTGTGCAGGCTGATAGACGGTCGGTCGAAGAGGACGGCAACCAGCATGATTGCCATCATGATGTAGGCCCGCTCGGCCGAAACGCCGAAACCGGAGATCAGGTAATAGGCGGTGACCATTATCAGGGCGCCGAGTGCGGCGATCTTCTTCACCGGATAGGCGTGGCCGAAGCCCATAAAGACCGCGAGCACGGTCCGCACGCCGACGAAGAAGATACCGGCGGCGAGCGCCATGTTCAGTCCGGAAATGGCGACGATATGGGCTAATCCCGAAAGCCGTAAAGCTTCGGTCGTTCCCTTGGAGATCGCCCGGCGTTCGTCCGTCACGATTGCCGCGGCAAAGGCGCCGGAATCTCCCGGCACGGTCTCGCGGATACGGGTGGCGATTGCGCTGCGGAGATCGAAAAGCCGGCTTTCGATGTCGGCAATCCAGCTCCGGGTCGACGGACCGGCAGCCTGTTTTTTCGGCGCTCCATAGAAAAATCCGACCGCGCCGATGCCATCGAAATAGGAGGAGAAGGCAAAGTCGTTGAGGCCAGGCAGTGCAGGTCCGGAGGGTGGTGAAAGGCGCGCGCGGCCGCTGATCGTCTCGCCGATCTGGGCGGGCTCATGTCGAGACCTTGCAAGCAGCGATACACGCTCCGGCGGGCGCCTGACTTCCGGATTGGATGTCCGGTCGATAAGGACGACATAACGCCAACGGCCCTGGGCATCGATCTCCCTGCGCTCGACCACGCCGGCAAGCTCGGTTGTCACCGGCGTATCGAGAACGACGGTGGACCGCCGCCACGTCTCGAACTGTGCCAGCATCATGCCGCCCAGAAAGAGCGCGACACCGAGCGGCAAGAGATGGATCGTGCCGGAGCGGTGGCGCGAGACGATGACGAAGATCGTACATACGCAGAAAACGAGAAAAAACGGCCAGAAAGCGGGGTTCTGGGGCAGTGAGAACCAGCAGACGGCCCCTGCCCCGACGACGACCGGCAGGAAAAGGAAGCCATGGCCATAAACCGTCTCCTCCTCCAGCATAACCGGGAGACGGCGTCGCAGCCGATCGAGGCGCCGGCTCGCGGAGCGGAGAAAGCCACCGTCCAGCGTATGGACCGGCGGGCGGCGCTCGATCGCGGGGAAAAGCTCGGCCAGATTTCGGAGCTTGCCCGAGTCGGGAGCGCTTGTGTTTATGCGGGGGTCCGGTGGCCGGGATATCAGTTTCCCTGCCTCGGCATGCGTCGGAAATGCATTTTCCTCCGGCATGAAACGCTCTGTCCGCCCCACCGCCAGACATGCGGCAATACAACCTGCGCGTTTCTTCTTCGGTCGTCAACTGGCGGTTAAATATCGGGAATTCCGAGCCACCGAAAGGGCATGCAACAGGAAGTTGGACATCCAAGCAAAAGCTGTTGCTCAATAATTTTTCGCGCTGCACAAAATGCCGTCACGACAGCTTGGCATCAGCTTTAGGATCATATAGCTAAACTGGTGGACGCTTAATTCTTGTGGCGCTTTTAGGGCGCCATGCCGCCAAAAGGTTGGAGGATCAGCATGACGGAAACAAGCGCAAATCTGGTAATCGGTGACAGACAAGTCGATCTGCCGGTCAAGTCGGGGACGATCGGTCCCGATGTGGTCGATATCGGCGCTCTCTACAAGCACACCGGCACCTTCACCTACGACCCCGGCTTCACCTCGACGGCGTCTTGCGAATCCAAGATCACCTATATCGATGGCGACGCCGGCATCCTGCTGCATCGCGGTTATCCGATCGAACAGCTCGCCGAGCATGGCGACTTCCTGGAAACCTGCTACCTGCTGCTTTACGGGGAACTGCCGACCGCTGCCCAGAAGAAGGACTTCGACTATCGCGTGACCCATCACACGATGGTGCATGAGCAGATGAGCCGCTTCTTCACCGGCTTCCGCCGCGACGCCCATCCGATGGCCGTCATGTGCGGCTGTGTCGGGGCGCTGTCTGCCTTCTATCACGACTCCACCGACATCACCGATCCGCACCAGCGCATGGTCGCTTCACTGCGCATGATCGCCAAGATGCCGACGCTTGCCGCGATGGCCTACAAATACCATATCGGCCAGCCCTTCGTTTATCCGCAGAACAACCTGGACTATGCGTCGAACTTCCTGCGCATGTGCTTTGCGGTTCCGTGCGAAGAGTATGTGGTCAATCCGGTGCTGTCGCGCGCCATGGACCGCATCTTCATCCTGCATGCCGACCATGAGCAGAACGCTTCGACCTCGACGGTCCGCCTCGCCGGTTCCTCGGGCGCCAACCCGTTCGCCTGCATCGCGGCCGGCATTGCCTGCCTCTGGGGCCCGGCCCATGGCGGCGCCAACGAAGCTGCGCTCAACATGCTGACGGAAATCGGCACGGTCGACAAGATCCCGGAATATATCGCCCGCGCCAAGGACAAGAACGATCCGTTCCGCCTGATGGGCTTCGGTCACCGCGTCTACAAGAACTACGATCCGCGCGCCAAGATCATGCAGAAGACCACGCATGAAGTGCTCGGCGAACTCGGCCACAAGGACGATCCGCTGCTGCAGGTCGCGATGGAACTGGAACGCATCGCGCTCACCGACGAGTATTTCATCGAGAAGAAGCTCTACCCGAATATCGACTTCTATTCGGGCATCACGCTGAAGGCGATGGGCTTCCCCACCACCATGTTCACCGTGCTCTTCGCTCTCGCCCGCACCGTCGGCTGGATCGCCCAGTGGGCCGAAATGATCGAAGATCCGCAACAGCGCATCGGCCGCCCGCGTCAGCTCTATACCGGCGAAGCGCAGCGCGACTACATCCCGGTTTCCAAGCGTTAATCCGCAAGCGACACCCAACAAAAAACCCGGTCAGAAATGGCCGGGTTTTTTGGTGTCCAGAACCTGGAGAACGATGCCGGCGGCCGCTTCGCCCGGCGGCACGGGCACCTGCAGGCGCTCCCACGTAAGATCGAAACCTTCGATCATGGCGCGACGCTGCATCGTGTCGGAGGACAGGCGCTCGGCCCAGCGGCACAGGCTTGCCGGCCGCACCACCTCGTTGACGTATTCCGGCACGACGACATAGTCGGCGATCAGGTTCGGAAGGGCGCCGGACCAGGTCTTGATGCGTTTTGCCAGCATGGTGATCAGCCAGTCGGTCTTGTAGGCCGAGACCAGTGGAATCCCGGCAAGACCGAGTTCCAGGATAACCGTACCCGAGGCTGCAAGCGCTGCATCGGCTTCGGCGAATGCCGCCCATTTGCCGTCCGTATCAGCCGTGATCTCCGGCTTGACCTCGAAACCGGCAACGATCTCGCGCACCAGTTTTTCCTGGCGGGCAACCGTCGGCAGCAGGAAACGGGTCGGTCCGTTGCGGGCGACGAACTGGCGGGCCGCCTCGCCGAAGACCGGCAGAAGCGCCTTGATCTCCGCCGACCGGGAGCCCGGCAACAGCATGATCGTCCTCTGTTCGCCCTGCGCCTTTACGGGGCGTTCGGCACGGATACCGCGGACCTTGAGGAGCGACGGATCGGCGGTCAGGCGGTGACCGACGAATGTTGTTTCGGGTCCGCCGAGACGCTTCATGGCCTCGGGCTCGAACGGCAGCACAGCCAGGACATGATCGACATAGGCGAGCATCGCCTTGGCGCGGTATTCCTTCCATGCCCAGACGCTCGGGCAGACGTAGTCGACGATCGGCAGGTCCGGCAGAGCGGCCCGCACCTTCTTGGCGACGCGATGGGTGAAATCGGGACTGTCGATGATGATCAGCACATCCGGCTTTGCAGCCACAATGGCCGCCGCCGTCTGATTGATCCGCTTGATCAGGTTCGGCAGGCGGGCGATCACCTGGGTGATCCCCATGATCGACAGCTCCGAAAAATCGAAGAGCGGATTGAGGCCCTGCGCTTCGAGCGCCTCGCCGCCGACGCCGATGAGTTCGACCTCGCCGCCACAAGCTGCCTTCAAGGCCGCAATCAGATCGCCGCCGAGGAGATCGCCGGATACTTCGCCGGCGATGACGCCAACCTTCAAGGTCTTGACCATCACAATCCTCCTTGCGGCAGACCGGGATCGATACCGCAGACGAAGATACCGGCAGCATCAGCCGCGGCAATCGTCTTCGCTTCTTCCAGCACAAGTGCGCGTCCCGCCTCCACCGCGATGCCTGCCAGCCCGGCGCGGATGACATTCTCGACGGTCGACGGGCCGATCGTCGGCAGGTCGGCGCGCATATCCTGCTGCGGTTTGCAGAGCTTGACGAGGACGCCCTTGCGGCGGGCCGAAATACGGCCTTCGGCGCGCAATGCCGCCACCCGTTCGAGCATCCGGTCCGTGCCCTCGACGCCCTCAAGCGCCACGACACGTCCGCCGACGCTGACGGCGCCCTGGCCGATATCGAGTTCGCCGAGACGCTTGGCGGCTTCGGACGCACGATCGATGTCGCGGCGATCATCATCGGATGGCGTATGAGCACCGAGCGGTCCGGTCTTGGCGAGCAGGCCGGGGACGATGTCGTGGGCGCCCAGCACCTCGCAGCCCATCGCCTCGATGAGCTTGATGACCATCTGGAGCACTGAATCGTCACCGCCGGACAGCAGCGTGCGAACCACGGAGGGGACTTTCAGAATGGTGCGGAAGGTCGGGTGGATGTCACGCCAGTCAGGCCTTCGCGCCACGCCTCCCGACAGGATGACGCGGGTGACGCCCTTGTCGCGAAACAGGCGCTCGATTGCGGCAAGATCGCCGACGCCGACGGAAACCGCCTCGAAACCATCAAAGCTGTGATCGGATTCATTGGCGAGCGCGAGAATGAGCGGCGCTTCACCGGCCTGCTGCGCGGCTTTTGCTACATAGAGGGGTAAAAAGCCCTTCCCGGCGATGATCGCCAGCCGGCCCTTCGGCGCGAGGCTCGGGAGGCCGGCCATCGCGGGTCAGCCCTTGCCGCGGAACGTCGAGGAAATGGCGCGATCACTATCGGCCGCGATAAAATCAAGGATTTCCATCGCTTCCTTGCAATCGGCGTAGTCGTTACGGATCGCCGCTGCGTTGGCGCGGATATTGCTCTCGCCCTCGAAAATCTGCTTGAAGGCGCGGCGGACGACATGGATGGTCGCCCGTTCAATGCCGGCGCGGGTCATGCCGACCACGTTGAGACCACCGAGCACGCCGGGATTGCCGTTCAGCATGCCATACGGGATGACGTCGTAATTGACGGCCGTTAGCCCACCGATGAAAGCCTGGCGGCCGATGCGGGTGAACTGATGCACGGCGCAGCCGCCACCGAGGATCGCCCGATCAGCCACATGGACATGGCCCGCGAGCATGACATTGTTCGACATGATGATGTCGTTGCCGAGCTGACAGTCATGCGCCACGTGCGAATTGGCGAGGAACAGGCAGTTGTTGCCAACGACGGTCTTGCCACCGCCGCCGACCGTGCCGCAATTCATCGTCACGCCTTCGCGCATGGTACAATTATCGCCAACCGTCAGCGTCGAATCCTCGCCAGCCTCATGAAGACTCTGGGAGACGCCGCCGATGATCGCCATCGGGAAAATTCGGCAGTTGCGGCCGATCTCGGTACGGCCGCTTACCACAGCATGCGAAACCAGCTCGACGCCATCCTTCAGCACCACACGCGGACCGACATGCGAAAACGGGCCGACGACGACATTCTCGCCGATGACGGCACCGTCCTCGACCAAAGCTAACGGATGGATGCGTGCGCTAGCTGCAATGCTTTTCATTCTTCTTCCTTGCGCCGGATCATCGCGCCGATATCGGCTTCGGCAACAAGTACGCCGTCTACCTTCGCGTCACAATGGAATTTCCAGATATTGCCGCGCTGTTTCTGCTTGGTGACATGGAACTCGACCCGGTCGCCCGGCACGACCGGCTTGCGGAAGCGGGCATTGTCGATGGTCATGAAGTAGACGAGATTGCCACCCTCGCCTTCCTTCCTGGCGCAGATTGCGCCGGCGGTCTGCGCCATGCCTTCAATCAGCAGCACGCCCGGCATGATCGGCCGCTCCGGGAAATGCCCGGTGAAATGCGGCTCGTTGGCGGTGACGTTCTTGATGCCGATCGCGGAATTATCGCCATCGATCTCGACGATCTTATCGACCAGGAGAAAAGGATAGCGGTGCGGCAGCAGCTTCATGATTTCCTGAATATCGGCCGCGCCGAGCACCGGCTTGGTCTCATCAGTCATTCTTCTTCTCTCCTCTGCGTTTCGCCCGCTCGTCCGAACGCATCAAGACTTCCGCGGTATCGCGGAGGAAATCCGGCATCGGGCGGGCGGGAATGCCGCCATAACGCGCCCCGGCGGGAATATCCCCCACCACACCGCTCATCGCGGCGATCTGCACGCCGTCTCCAATCGAGATGTGTCCATTAATACCGGATGCGCCACCGATCAATACTCCGTCGCCGATCCGCGTCGAACCGGCAATACCTGCGCCGCTCGCAATGCCGCAATGGCGGCCGATGCGGACGTTGTGGGCGATCTGAACCTGATTGTCGATCTTGGTGCCTTCGCCGATGACCGTATCATCCATGGCGCCGCGATCGACGGTCGTGTTGGCGCCGATCTCGACATTGTCCTGGATGATGACGCGGCCGATCTGAACGATTTTCAGCATGCCTCTCGGACCCGGAGCAAAACCGAAGCCATCCTGGCCGATGCGAACGCCATTATGGATGATCACGCCATTGCCGATGAGAGCTGCAACGACGCTCGCAGCCGCGGCGATCGTGCAATCCCGGCCGATCTTGACGTCGGCGCCGATGACGCTGCCGGCGCCGATGCGGCTGCCGGTGCCGATTTCCGCCCGCGCGCCGATCACGGCCATGGGCTCGACTTCGACGCCGGGTTCAAGCCTGGCGGTTGGATCCACGAAAGCGGCCGGCGAAATGCCGGGCGGAAACGAGGTGATCGGGGATGGTCGCATCGCGATCGGATGCAGGATAGCACCCGCCTGCGCAAACGCCGTGTGCGGGGTCTTGGTCAGCACAACCGGGATATGGGCCGGGATGATGGAACGGATCGCCGTGTCACAAATAATCGCGGAAGCCTTGCAGCTTTCCAGTTCGCGACGGCTTTTCCGGGACAGGATATAACAGATCTCGCCTTCGCCGGCCCGCGCAACCGGCGCAACGGAACGGATCAGCCGATCTCCGGCGCTGCCATCAAGCAATTCGGCCCCAAGAAGGGCGGCCAACTCGCGCAGGCTCACGCCATCATGGGGCGGAAAGAATTCATTGTGGTCCATAAAGCTAAAGCTCCAGAACAGATTTCCGCCCGCAATCGCGAGCGGAGATGATCAGAACTGGTTCGCCATGCTGAACCGGAATTCCTGGGTTTCGTCGAAGTCTTCCTTCATGACGGGATGCGCGTAGTCGAAGCGGATGTTGCCGAACGGCGACGCCCACATGATACCCGCACCGACCGAAGCACGCCAGTTCATGCTGGTGCCCTGCGCGGTGCTGGTGCCGAGCGGAACATCGTTGCCGTAAAGTGTACCGGCATCGGCAAAGACAGCAGCACGCAGACCGAAGTCTTCCGGAACAGCCGGCATCGGCATCGTCATTTCGGCAGAGGCCGTAAAGTAGGTCGTGCCGCCGAGCGCGTCGCCGTGATCAGTCGTACGCGGACCGATACCGTCGTTCTCGAAGCCGCGGACCTGACGACCGCCGATCGTGAACTGGTCGAAGACATGCAGATTGTCGCCGGTGGAAACCACATGGCCGGCGCCGACTGCGATGGAGCCGATCAGGTCAGCTTCTGTCGACAGAAGCTGGAAGTAACGGGCACGACCTGAAATCTTGTAGAAGTCGGAGTCGCCACCGAGACCTGCATATTCATGCGTGATCGTCGCGTAGATGCCTTCGCGCGGCAGCGTCTGGCTGTCGAGCGTATTGTAGGTCAGCGTCTGCGAAATCGACGATTGAACGAACTTGCCGTTGTCGATCATCGAGATGTAAGGCGACGAAAGATTGTCGTCTACGGTGCCAGGAACGCCGTCAGCGCCGAAGGCACCGTCGTTGGAGTATTCGATTTCCTTGTAGGTGTAGCGGAACGTCGTCGCCAGATCTTCGGTGATCGGCGCCGTAACGCGCAGGGTGACGCCCTGCTCGTTGTAATCGTAATAGCTGTTCGACGAGGTCTTGCTCTTGAAGAGGTCGAAACCGGCCGCCAGACGATAACCGAGGAAGTAGGGCTCGGTGAACGAAAGATTGTAGCTGCGCGCTTCGTCAAGACCACCGCCGACTGCGACGCGGATGAACTGGCCACGGCCGAGGAAGTTCTTTTCTTCGATCGAAGCTTCGAGCAGGAAGCCGTCGCCGCCAGCGGAGTAACCGGCACCGATACCGAACGAACCGGTCGGCTGGTCTTCGACATCGACAACGATGACGACGCGATCGGGCGACGAGCCCTGCGAAGTCGAGATGTTGACTGAGGTGAAGTAACCGAGCGCTTCAAGGCGACGCTTGGCGCGCGAGATCATTTCCTGGTTGAAGGCGTCGCCTTCGCTGAAATCGAATTCGCGGCGGATAACATAGTCACGCGTGCGGGTGTTGCCACGGATCTCGATACGCTCGACATAGGCGCGCTCGCCCTGATCGACCAGGTAGGAAACACCGACCGTGTGGTTTTGCATATTACGGTCGCCGCGCGGCGTGACGCGGGCGAACGGATAACCGGCCGCGGCGACGCGCTTGGAGATCGCTTCCATGGTCTTCTGGATTTCGCGGGCGTCGTAGACGTTGCCGGCACGGGTCTTAACCAGACCTTCGAGGTCCTGGCTGCTGATCCCCTGGACGGTGGATTCGACCGAGACGTTGCCGTATTCGTAACGCTGGCCTTCCTCGACCGTGAAGCTGATATTGTATTTGTTGCCCGATGCGTCGAGCACAGCTTCCGACGAGATGACGCGGAAGTCCGGATAACCATGATTGTAATAGAACTGGCGCAGCGCCTCTTCGTCGGCGCGCAGTTTATCCTCGCTGTAGACGTCCTTGCGGGTCAGGAAGGACAGCGGACCGGATTCCTTGGTGATGATCACCGACTTCAGGCGACCATCGCCATAAGCCTGATTGCCGACGAAATTGATGTCGGCGATCTTGGTGCGGTCGCCTTCGTTGATGACGAAGGCGAGGTTTACGCGTCCCTGGCCGACGTCGGCGGTCTGGGTGGTGATCTGGACGTCGCTGCGGCCGATTGCACGATAGGCTTCGCGCAGACGCTGGATATCCGCATCGATCAGGGCCTGATTATACGGGCCGAGCGGCTGGGTCTGCACCACGGCCTGGAGCTTCTCGTCGGTGATCTTGCGGTTGCCGTTGAACACGACCTGATTGATGAGCTGATTTTCGCTCACCGACACGACGAGCGTGCTGCCGGAAACACTGATTTTGACATCCGAGAAATAGCCGGTCGAATAGAGCTTGCGGACCGATTCATCGATGTCGTTGTTGGAGAAGTTGACACCCGGACGGATGGTCAGGTTGGAACGAACGGCCTCCTCGCCAGCGCGCTGTGCGCCGCGGACCTGAACGTTCCGGATAACCGCCGCTTCGGCAGAAAGTGCGGAAGCAAGTACCAGTACACCTGCGCCCGATGCAACAACACTAGCAGACAGCGCAAACGCCGACACTGCGTTCAAAAACTTTGAACCAGCCTTCATTTCAATTCTTACCTTTTCCCGTTGTCCCTCGGCGGGTGGTGCCCGACTCCGGCCACGTGTGTCGTTTTACCTTCTTTTGACCTACAAGCAAGGCATCGCGTTAATTTCTGTTTACTTACTTCCCTTGCGTGACCCAATGGCCACGCAACTGTTGGAAACATGGTGAATAAACGGTTTCTTTTACGATTTGAAGGACATCAGCCGATCAGATTGCTGATGTCGTTGAAGGTCGCGAACACCATCAAGCTCAAAACCATCGCAAGCCCGATACGAAAGGCGATCTCCTGCGCTCCCGCGCCAAGCGGCCGGCCACGGATGGCCTCGATTGCGTAGAAGACGAGATGGCCGCCGTCCAGAACTGGCACAGGCATGAGGTTCAAAAGCCCGATCGAGACCGAAAGAACGGCTGCCAGCTGGACCACTGCTGCAAAGCCGAGCGACGCCATCTGCCCCGATGCCTGGGCGACCCTGACCGGCCCGCCGAGCTGGTCGGCCTTCATCCGGCCGGTCACCAGATTTCCGATATAGCGGAAGGTGCCGGTGACGATATGGCCGGTCTCGGTGACGCCTTCGGCAACGGCCTGCAGCGGCGTGAACGTCTCGATGCGGAAATTGCCGCGCTGTTCGTTGGTGACGATGCCGATCAGGCCGAGCTCGACCTTGTTGCCGAACTGGTCGGTGACCTCGGAGCGCTTCGGCACCATTGGCAGATCGAGATCCTGGCCGTTGCGCTCGACCGTCACGATGATCGGGGTCTCCGGCCTGATGCTGACATAACGCCGCACGTCGTCGAAAGTCCGGATGCGCGACCCGTCAAGAGCCACGAGCCGATCGCCGGGCTGCACGCCAGCGGCAAGGGCGGCGCTATTCGGCTGAACCTCGGCAACCACCGGATCGGCGACCACCTTGCCATAGACGCTGAAGAGGACGGCGAAAATCGCGATTGCCAGAATGAAATTGGCGATCGGGCCGGCCGCAACGGTAGCGGCCCTCTTCCAAAGCTTGGCGCCTGCGAGCGTCCTCGCCTTGTCTTCCTCGCTCATGCCCGCAAGGCCGCTCGCATCCGGCATGCTCGCGGCATCCTCGTCGCCAAAGAATTTGACGTAGCCGCCAAGCGGGATCGCCGAGATCTTCCAGCGGGTGCCGTGACTATCGGTGAAGCCTATGAGTTCCGGGCCGAAGCCGACCGAGAAGGCGGTTACCCGGATGCCGCACCAGCGCCCGACGAGATAGTGTCCCATCTCGTGCACAAAGACGAGCAGGGACAAGACCAGCACGAAGGGGATGATGTAGCCGGTGAAGAAGCTGAGGATGGCCATCAAAGTTTCCGTTTCAACATTGTAGCGGCCGCCCAGTCCTCAAAAGCCGAAGAGAAAGCCTGCAACCGATATATCAAGATGGCCCGTCGTGGCCGCATAAACAAGCGTCAGCAGGAACGCTCCGAAACAGGCGAAAACGAGGCCGTCGACGCGGTCCATGACGCCGCCATGCCCCGGGATGAGGTGGCTGGAATCCTTCACCCCAAACCGGCGCTTGATGAACGATTCGAACAGGTCGCCTATCTGGCTTGCGACCGAGAGCAGAAATGCGATCGCCACCGTCCAGATCGACAGCCGGGAAAACACGCCGAGCGTCAGGGCCGAGCTCGCAATCACGCCCGACACTGTGCCGCCGATCGCGCCCGACCAGGTCTTGCCGGGAGAAATCCGCGGCGCCAGTTTTGGCCCCTGCAGGGCACGACCGACAAAATAGGCGAGAATGTCGGTCGCCCAGACGACCGCGAAAATGAAAAGCGTCGCGACCAACCCCGCCTGGTCCTCGGCGCGGATCGCGGCGAGCGAGATACCGCTCAAGCCTGCGTAAAAGATGCCACCCGGCAGCCACCAGCTACCCTTGCGCAGCAGCACGAAAAGAATGGCGGTGATCATCGCGCCGCCGAGAATCGGCACAGAGAGTTCGCCTTCGTCAGCGACGAGATCAATGGCGATCAGAACAATGGAGAGCCAGCCAAAGGCGTTGGCACGAAAATCACGCTCGGCGGCCCGCGTGATCGTCGACCATTCGTAATAGATCAGCACCGCCATGACGGCCGCCACGACGCGGAATGTCAGGCCGCCATACCAGGTGGCCGTCAGCACCACGACCGCCAGAACCAATGCGGATGCAATGCGGCGCTTCAGTTCAGCGCTCATCAACCGCCCACCGCTATCGTCTTGTCCGATAGGCCACCGAAGCGGCGGTCGCGCGAGGCATAGATCTTCAGGGCGTCGAGGAAGAGCTTCCGATCGAAATCCGGCCAGTAGTCCGGCAGGAAGACAAGTTCGGAATAAGCCGCCTGCCACAGCAGAAAATTCGAAAGCCGTTCCTCGCCGCTGGTGCGGATGATGAGATCCGGGTCGGGAATGCCGGCGGTGTCCAGCTTTGCGCTGATCTTGTCCGGGTCGATCTCGGATGCCTTGAGGATGCCGGCCTCGACGTCGCGCGCGAGCATCGCGACGGCGCGGGCGATCTCATCGCGGGCACCGTAGTTGAAGGCGATGATCAGTGTCAGCGACGTATTGAACTTTGTGGTTTCCTCGGCTTCAAGAAGAAGCGGGAGGATGTCGCTGCGCAGTTTTTCGCGCTCGCCGATCACCCGGATGCGGATGTTCTCGCGGTGCAGTTCGGCCAGATCCTGGCGGATGAAGCGCCGGAGGAGACCGAGGAGATCCCTCACCTCGGTTTCAGGCCTGCTCCAGTTTTCCGAAGAAAACGCAAAGAGCGTCAGATATTTGACGCCCGCATCGCCGGCAGCCCGTACCGTTTCGCGAACCGCTTCGACGCCCTTGCTGTGTCCGACCGTACGAGGAAGCCCGCGCTTGTTGGCCCAGCGTCCATTACCATCCATGATGATGGCAACGTGTTGAGGGATGATTGCAAGCTCGGGGTTCACCATATTCTATGCGGCTCCTTTGGCCGCCGGGAATATGGCGGCAAACCAGGCCTAAATTAGACCTGCATGATTTCCTTTTCCTTGTCGCCAAGCAAGCGGTCGACTTCGGAAATCGTATCATCCGTCATCTTCTGCACTTTTTCCGACTGCGAGCGACTTTCGTCCTGGCCGATGTCGCCGTCCTTTTCGGCCTTTTTCAGGCCGTCCATGCCATCGCGGCGAACGTGACGTACAGCAACCTTCGCCTTTTCCGCATAATCATGCGCGACCTTGACCAGCGACTTGCGGCGCTCTTCATTAAGCTCGGGGAGCGGAATGCGCAGGCTCTGGCCATCGACGATCGGGTTGAGGCCGAGGTTTGATTCGCGGATCGCCCGGTCGACGGCGCCGACCATCGATTTGTCCCAGATGGACACGCCGAGCATGCGCGCTTCCGGCACGGTGATGTTGGCCACCTGGTTGAGCGGCACGCGCGAACCATAGGCTTCGACCATCACCGGATCGAGAATATTGGCCGAGGCGCGGCCGGTGCGCAGCGAGGCGATATCGCTTTTGAAGGCGTTGATCGCGCCTTCCATGCGGCGCTTGATGTCGTTGAGGTCGATTCCACTCATCCGTCTACTCCCGTATGTTGTCTGGGCGGCCAGCGATGCCGCGCCTCAATTGTCCGCTACGATGGTCTTGCGGCCGCCGCCGGTCAAGATTTGGGCGAAGCCGCCCTTCTCATGGATCGAAAAAACGATGATCGGGATGGAATTTTCGCGGGCGAGCGCCACCGCCGCCACGTCCATCACCGCCAGACCCTTTTCGAGCACTTCGCCGTGCGTCAGCGTCTCGAAGCGGGTCGCCGTCGGGTCCTTCTTGGGATCGGCCGAATAGATGCCGTCCACCTGGGTGCCCTTGAAGATCGCCTCCGCACCGATTTCGGCCGCGCGCAGGGCGGCCGCCGAATCGGTCGTGAAGAACGGATTGCCGGTGCCGCCGGCGAAGATCACCACCCTGCCCTGCGCCATGTGATGCAACGCCTGGCGCTGCGAAAAGCTCTCGCAGATCTCCGGCATCGAGATCGCCGACAGAACCACGGTGTCAACGTTCAGCTTGCGCAGCGAGGTGGCTAGCGCCAGCGCGTTGATCACGGTGCCGAGCATCCCCATGTGGTCGCCGGTCACCCGGTCGCCACCCTTGGACGCGACCGCGACGCCGCGAAAGATATTACCGCCGCCGACGACCACGCCGACATCGACGCCCATGGCGCGCGCTTCGGCGATATCGGAGGCGACCCGATCGGCAACTGCGACATCGATGCCGAAACCCTGGCTGCCCATCAGAGCTTCACCGGAGGCCTTGAGCAAGACACGCTTGTAGAGGGGCTGAGGCGACATGGGGGGCTCCTTGAAATCGAAATGCGGGCAGAGGGGGCAAACGGGTTGCGGATACACGAAGGGCACCGGCTTGTCACCGGTGCCCTTGCGCTTTCGACAGCTTTAGCTAACGAATATCAGCCTTTGGCGACTGCCGCGACTTCAGCGGCAAAATCCGTTTCTTCCTTTTCGACGCCTTCGCCGAGCAGAAGACGGGCCATGCCGACGACTTCGATCGAGGCGCCGGCGAGCTTTTCAGCGTCCTTGACGGCCTGGCCAACGGTCACTTCCGGGTTGACGACGAAGGCCTGCGACAGAAGGGCAACTTCTTCGAAGAACTTGCGCATGCGGCCGTCGACCATCTTTTCGATGATGGCTTCCGGCTTGCCGGAAGCGCGCGACTGCTCGATGAAGACGTTGCGCTCGCGCTCAGCCACAGCCGCATCGACCTCTTCGGCGCGGATGGCGAGCGGGTTGGTGGCAGCAATGTGCATGGCGACCTGACGGCCGATCGAGCTCAGGACTTCCTTGTCGCCGACCGACTTCAGGGCGACCAGAACGCCGAGCTTGCCGATGCCGTCGCCAGCAGCGTTATGGACATAGGTCGCAACGACGCCGTGCTCGACCTGCAAAAGGGCGGCGCGACGCAGCGTCATGTTCTCGCCGATCGTGGCGATCGCGTCCTTGATGGTGTCGGCAACCGGCTTGCCGGAAGCCGGATAGGTGGCAGCCGAGATTGCTTCGACGGAACCGTCGGTCGTCAGGGCGACGCTTGCAACGCCGCGGACGAGGTCCTGGAAGGCATCGTTGCGGGCAACGAAGTCGGTTTCCGAGTTGAGTTCGATGACGACAGCCCTGTGGCCGGCGCTGGCGATGCCGATCAGGCCTTCAGCCGCGGTGCGGCCGGACTTCTTGTCGGCCTTGGAAATGCCCTTGGCACGCAGCCAGTCGATCGCCGCTTCGATGTCGCCGTTCGTTTCGGTCAGCGCCTTCTTGCAGTCCATCATGCCTGCGCCAGATTTTTCGCGCAGTTCCTTTACCAGTGCAGCGGTGATTTCAGCCATTGTTTTGCCTCTTGTCGGTTCAAGTGCTTCTCGCCGGAAAAACGTCGGCGGACTCAAAAGTTTTGGGACGAATGTACCCGGAAGTGTGACAGCGTGATGAAGACATCACGAAAGCGATCGCCTCGACGACCAAGCGGTGGCGGCTCGCCTTGAAACGACCAAGGCCAGGGATCGGTATCTCTGGCCTCGATCGAATTTCAGAAAGGAGGAGCGGTCAAGCCGCTCCATCCGGGCTTTAAGCTTCTGCTTCTGCTTCGCCTTCGAGCGCCGGCTCGATCGGAGCTTCTGCAGAGGCACCGATGTCGCGGCCCGAAGCGCCCTGCTGGCGAGCGATGCCATCGATGGCAGCGCGGGCGATCAGGTCGGTGTAGAGAGCGATGGCGCGCGAGGCGTCGTCATTGCCCGGGATCGGGTAGTCGATGAGGTCCGGATCGCAGTTCGAATCGATGATAGCAACGACCGGGATGCCCAGGCGCTTGGCTTCGTCGATAGCGATCTTTTCCTTGTTGGTGTCGATGATGAACATCAGGTCCGGAGTGCCGCCCATGTCGCGGATACCGCCGAGAGCCTTGTCCAGCTTTTCGCGTTCGCGCTCGAGGTTCAGGCGTTCCTTCTTGGAATAGCCGGACTGTTCCGAATTCAGGATTTCGTCGAGCTTGCGCAGGCGCTGGATCGAGTTCGAAATGGTCTTCCAGTTGGTCATCATGCCGCCGAGCCAGCGGGAGTTGACGTAATACTGGGCCGAACGCTTGGCCGAGTCGGCAATCAGTTCAGACGCCTGGCGCTTGGTGCCGACGAACAGAACGCGGCCGCCGCGGGCGACGGTGTCGGACACGACCTGAAGGGCGCGCGACAGCATCGGGACGGTCTGGGCCAGGTCGATGATGTGGATGTTGTTACGGTCGCCGAAGATATACGGCTTCATCTTCGGGTTCCAGCGATGAGTCTGGTGGCCGAAGTGAACGCCTGCTTCGAGAAGCTGGCGCATAGAGAAATCGGGCAATGCCATGCCTTGTTATCCTTTTCCGGTTGAACCTCCGCAAGGCGAACAGCACCCTCTTCGAGAATGCCACCGGGCGGAACAGTCCGGATTTCTCCCGGACAATCCCATGCCTTACGTGTGGAATGCGGCTGGCCATACATTCGATTTGCCGCAAAAGCAAGTGCTTTGCTGGAAATTGCCTCAGCGGGCCAGCCAGGATCGGCAATTGACAGAGGACGGCTATTTCGCCGGCGCGGGGCACGGATCCTGCGGCTTCAGGAGCTCCAGCTTGACCAGGCTGCCGGACAGCACGAAGTCGCCGTAATCCATGGTGAGATCGCGGGTGATGCCGTTTTCGTAGAGCTTGAACGACATATTGTAGACGGGGGTGGGATCGCCGGCGGCATTTTCGTTGAAATAGGCGATCGTCACCGGCCAATAGGCCGTCTTTGCGAACTCGCCCGCCTTGTCGGCATCCACATCGTCCTTCTGCACCGTCTGCGACTTGCCGATCACCGTCGTCGTCAGGAGCGCCTGGTCGCCGTTTTCCGAACCGTCGAAGACCCGCGCCTCGAAGAAGTTCTTACCCTGCTTGGCATTCGCGATGACGTCCAGCATATGGCTGGTCGGGAAATCGCTCGCCGGCAGGTCGATCTCGCGGCCGTCGGGCTGGGTAATTGCCACCTTGACACCCTTGTCGGCGATCGACGCATCGCCGGTCAGCTGCTTGTCGAGCTGCTCGTCGGTGAAGGACTTGGTCTCGAAATGGAACTGGTTTGCGGCCATGTCCTCGAAGGTCGTGGTCTGCTGGTCGCTGAGGCGCGTCTCCTCGCCCGTGTCGATCTTGGTGACCAGCCGGAAATTGGTGGAAAAACCGGTGCAGGCCGAGCCGGTGAACTCATAGACCATGCGGCCGAACATGCCTTCGATGCCCGAACGTTCAGAGGCATTCTTGAGCTTCAGGTCGTAAATGGCGCGATGCGGGACGAGCAGCCGGGCGGCACCGTCGGTCGTCGCGTCCGCGGAGGTGGCAGCCGCAAGGCTCAGACCGCCGGCAAGGATCACCCCGAGGCTCATTCGCAACATTCACATTCTCCTGTTGGACTCAGTCGGGGATGTTATAAGAACGCCATCTGACCAAGCTAAGGCCTTGATGCAGGATTTTTGAAGAATTTACAACAAAACGGGAGTCGAAAATGACCGAAGCCATCGAAGGCCGCCTGAAGGAACTGGGGATCGAACTCCCCGTCGCGGCCGCACCCGCCGCCAATTACGTGCCCTACGTGATTACCGGCAACCTGCTGTTCATCTCCGGCCAGCTGCCGAATGAAAACGGCAAGGTGGCCGTCACCGGCCTTGTCGGCGCGGGTGTCGACGTGCCGGCAGCGAGCCGTGCGGCCGAACTCTGCGCCATCAATATCCTCGCCCAGGCGAAGGCGGCATTGGGCGGCGATCTCGGCCGGATCAAGCGGGTGGTCAAGCTTTCGAGCTTTGTCGCCTCGGCGCCCGGCTTCTTCGAACAGCATATCGTCACCAACGGCGCATCGAACCTGATCGCCAACGTTCTCGGCGACGCCGGCAAGCATGCGCGGGCGGCCGTCGGCATGGCGGCGCTGCCGTTCAACGCCTCCGTCGAAATCGAAGCCATTATCGAGATCGAAGCATGACCGACGCCACCTGGATCAAGGACCTTCCGGTCGCCCATCGCGGTTATCACGATATGAACCACCAAGTCTGGGAAAACACCCTGTCGGCGTTTTCCCGCGCTGTGGAGGCCGGCTTTGCGATCGAATGCGACGTACAGCTTGCCGCCGACAGCGTGCCGGTGATCTTCCACGATCACGATCTCGAACGGCTCTGCGGCATCAAGGGCGATATCCGCGAAAAGACCTCAGCCGAACTCGGCATGCTTTCGGTCGGGGCCACGAAGGACAAGGTGCCGACGCTGAAGCAGATGCTTGCCCTCGTCGCCGGCAAGGTGCCTCTGGTGATCGAGGTCAAGGGACGCGAAGGCGACGGCGACGACGACGGGTTCGCCGAGGCGGTGCTCGAGGTCCTCGAAGGTTATCAGGGCAAGGTGGCGCTGATGAGCTTCGACTACCACATCCTGCGCGACCTAAAAAATGCCGGTTCGCCCTACCCGCTCGGCCTCACCGCCATGGGCGACAAGCCGGAGGAATTCTTCGAGCACGACGAGGCCATGCAGCTCGGCCTCGACTTCATTTCCTACCACTACCCCCACCTGCCGAACACGTTCATCACAGCCCAGAGGGCGACCGGAATTCCGGTCATTACCTGGACCGTAAGGGATGCAAACGGCCGCGAACATACCTATAAATATGCTGACCAGATGACCTTCGAAGGTTTTGATCCGCGGGAGGTTTCCTCCCCCTCCGTGTAAAGCAGAGTATGACCGGCAATCTCACCATCCGCATCGAAAAATCCTTCTGCGCGATCAGCCCGGCAAGCTGGTCGCGCCTTTCGGGCACTTCCAAGTCCTCCTCTTCGGAAACGCCCTACAATCCGTTCCTGTCGCACGCCTTTCTCTCGGCGCTGGAGGAATCGGGCTCCGCTACCGCCAAGACCGGCTGGCTCGGCCATCATCTTCTCCTCGAAGACGACAAGGGCACGCTGATCGGCGCGGTTCCTGGTTATCTGAAAAGCCATAGCCAGGGCGAATACGTCTTCGACCACGGCTGGGCCGACGCGTTTGAGCGCGCCGGCGGGCGTTATTATCCGAAACTGCAGTGCACCGTGCCGTTCACGCCGGCGAGCGGGCCGCGCCTGCTCGTCTGCGAAGGTTACGACCGGGCTTCGACCGAACTGACGCTGGCGGCCGGTCTCCAGGAGGTGACACGCCAGCTCGGCATCTCTTCCGCACATGTGACCTTCGTCGCGGAAGACCAGGTCGCTGCTTTCGAAGAGGCCGACTACCTGCACCGCACCGACAAGCAGTTCCATTTCATCAACGAAGGTTACGAGAACCACGACGCCTTCCTCGAAACGCTCGCCTCGCGCAAACGCAAGGCGCTGAAGAAGGAACGGCGCTCGGCCCTGGAAAACGGTATTTCGATCGACTGGCTGACCGGCAAGGACCTCACCGAGGACATCTGGGACCAGTTCTTCGAATTCTACATGGACACCGGCGGTCGCAAATGGGGCCGGCCTTACCTGACGCGAAAATTCTATTCGCTGATCGGCGAGCGTATGCCCGAGGACGTCCTGCTGGTGATGGCCAAACGCGAGGGAAAATACGTCGCCGGCGCGATCAATTTCATCGGCGGGGACGCGCTTTACGGCCGCCACTGGGGTTGTGTCGAGGACCATCCCTTCCTGCATTTCGAGGTCTGTTACCACCAGGCGATCGATTTCGCGCTCGCTAAGGGCCTGAAGCGCGTCGAAGCGGGCGCGCAAGGGGAACACAAGCTGGCGCGCGGTTACCTGCCTGTCACCACGCATTCGATGCACTATATCGCCCATGCGGGGCTGAGGCGCGCGATCGCCGACTATCTGGAACACGAGCGCGAAGACGTGGAGCAGATGACGGAATATCTTGCCGAGCACAGCCCGTTCCGCAAGGGCGAACGCCAGCAGGAACAGGATTAGGGCCCGGAAAGATCGGGCCGGCAAAACTAGGAGAGGACATCGCGATGAGCGGACAGGCTTACGACAGCAACAACATCTTCGGAAAAATCCTGCGCGGCGAGATCCCGTGCCATAGGGTCTATGAGGATGCCGATACGCTCGCTTTCATGGATGTCATGCCGCAGTCGCCCGGTCACCTGCTGGTGCTCCCGAAAGCCCCGTCGCGCAATATTCTCGATGCCGATCCTGCCGTGCTTTCGAAGGTCATCCCGGTGGTGCAGAAGCTCGCCAGAGCTGCCAGGCAAGCCTTCGAGGCGGACGGCATCACGGTCATCCAGTTCAACGAACCGGCCGCCGGACAGACCGTCTACCACCTGCATTTCCACGTCGTCCCGCGCTACGAGGGACAGCCGTTGAAACCCCATTCGGGCCAGATGGAAAACAATGAAGTACTCGCGGCGAATGCCGAGAAGATCATCGGCGAATTGGGCAATTAAGCTTCAGAAACCGACCCACCAGAGACCAGCGACAAGCAGCGTCATCGGCACAGCAACGCCGATCCAGACCTTGCGACCGGTCGCCAGGAAGATGGCGAAACCGATGCCGGCCGCCGCCAGCCGCAGCCAGAGCGGCGAACCGGCGAGCGTGCCGTTCGGGAAAACGATCAGTTTTGCGGTGACGGCCATGACCAGCGCGGTCGCCACCGCCCTTACCCAATAAAGCGCTTCGGAGTCTTCGTTCAGCCGGTTGCCGGTAAAAACCCCGAGCCAGCGCCAGATATCGGTCGCCAGGAAACCGGCGATCGCAATGACGATAAAGGTCCAGTATTCGGCAATCATCGCCTGGTCTCCTGCCCGGCACGCTTTTTCTTGCGGCGCGCCCTGTCGATCAGATAGGCGGCCGTGCCGCCGCCAAGGCCAGCGCACAGCACATCGAATTGCGGGGTCACCAGCGCCAGCGTCGGGCCGAGGATCACCCCCATGACGAAAGCTATCTGCACCACCGGCTGGCGCGCGCTCGCCCAGATGGAGGCGTTGAAATAGACGGGCGTCAGGAAGAAGAGTATGCCCGCGACGGCCGGCGGAAAGGCCGAAACGATATCGTAGAAGACCGCAACGACCAGTGTGCCGGTCAACGTCAGCGTCACGCCGAAACCGGCGAAATAGATCGCCCGGTGCTCGCGCGGCACGTTGCGAAGCGTGGTGATCGCGAAGACCCAGGACGTGATGGCGATGAAATGCGACAGGATCAGCAGCAGCCAGATCGGCGTGCGCCTTGTTCGCATCTCCGGGACGACCGAGGCGACCATCGGCGTCATGCGGATCGAGGAGAGCGTCACCGCGAGAAAACAGGCGGCAATATTGGCGCCGCTCGCCATTGTCCCGATCAGGATGACCTGCGCCGGCAGCGCCCAGATCGCCAGCGACATGAACACCGCCTCGCCACGCGTCAGGCCCGATTCGAGCGCAAAGGCGCTGAAGCCGACGATCGAGGTTAGAAGAATGAGGGCCGGAAGCGAAAGCAGGCCCCGCATGCCGGTAAAAAACCAGGATAGGGCGCTGCGATCGTCACTGTCTGGAGACATAAGTATTCCGGCGGGTATGGGAAACGGTCAGTCATGAAAACAGCGATGCCGGGACAAGCCCGGCATCGCCAAAATTCCATCCGAAGGAGTTATTTGCTCTTCGGCACGCGCGGCACCGTGGTGCCCTTGCGGGGCGGCGTCTTGGGCGCGTCATCTGAAGCGATCACGTCCGCATCGACCATGGCGCGAGCCCTGGCCGGGCCGCCGTCCTTGTCCTTCTGCGCCGACTTCTTCGGCGCCTTGGCCTTGACGACCTTGGTTTCGGCTTCCTCGGCGGCCTCTTCCACCTCGGCCTCCGGCTTCGGCTTCACAGGGGTCGCCTCGGAGATCGAGTCGAGGATGAGCTTGTCCTTGCCATCCTCGCCCTTGCCCACAGTGACGCGGACCACACCACCCTTACGCAGCTTGCCGAACAGGATCTCGTTGGCGAGCGGCTTCTTGATGTATTCCTGGATGACGCGTGAGAGCGGGCGGGCACCCATCTTCTCGTCGTAACCCTTTTCCGCCAGCCAGGCGATTGCATCCTGATGCAGGTCGAAGGTGACGTTGCGTTCCGAGAGCTGCGTCTCGAGCTGCATGACGAACTTCTGAACGACCTGATGGATGACCTCGGTCGGCAGCGGTGCGAACTGGATGATCGCATCGAGGCGGTTGCGGAATTCCGGTGTGAACAGGCGGTTGATCGCCTCTTCGTCCTCGCCGGTGCGCTTGGACGAACCGAAGCCGATGGCGGCCTTGGCCATTTCCGACGCGCCCGCATTGGTCGTCATGATCAGGATGACGTTGCGGAAATCGATCTTCTTGCCGTTGTGGTCGGTCAATGAACCATGGTCCATGACCTGCAGCAGGATATTGTAGATATCCGGATGCGCCTTCTCGATTTCGTCGAGCAGGACCACCGAGTGCGGATGCTGATCGACCCCATCGGTCAAAAGACCGCCCTGGTCGAAACCGACATAACCGGGAGGTGCGCCGAGCAGCCGCGAGACCGTGTGGCGTTCCATATATTCCGACATGTCGAAGCGCAGCATCTCGACGCCGAGCGAGGCGGCAAGCTGTTTGGCGACCTCCGTCTTGCCGACGCCAGTCGGGCCGGAAAAGACGTAGGAGCCGATCGGCTTGTTCGGTTCGCGAAGGCCGGCGCGAGCCAGCTTGATCGCGGTCGACAGTGCCTCGATCGCCGCATCCTGGCCATAGACGACCGAACGCAGTTCCTTTTCCAGGTTTGCGAGAACCATCTCGTCATCCTTGGAGACGGTCTTGGCCGGGATCCGCGCCATCGTGGCGATTGTAACTTCGATCTCCTTCTCGGTGATCAGCTTGCGGCGCTTGGAAGCGGGCAAGAGCATCTGGGCCGCACCGGTCTCGTCGATCACGTCGATCGCCTTGTCCGGAAGCTTGCGGTCGGAAATGTAGCGGGCCGAAAGCTCGACAGCCGCCTTGATCGCGTCGTTGGTGTAACGCAGCTTGTGGTATTCCTCGAAATAGGGCTTCAGGCCCTTCATGATTTCGATCGCATCGTCGATCGACGGTTCATTGACGTCGATCTTCTGGAAGCGGCGAACCAGAGCCCGGTCCTTTTCGAAGAACTGGCGGTATTCCTTATAGGTGGTCGAACCGATGCAGCGGATCGCGCCCGAAGACAGCGCCGGCTTCAACAGGTTCGAGGCATCCATCGCGCCGCCGGAAGTGGCACCGGCGCCGATGACGGTGTGGATCTCGTCGATGAACAGGACCGCGCCCGGATACTCTTCAAGTTCCTTGACGACCTGCTTCAGGCGCTCTTCGAAGTCACCGCGATAACGGGTGCCGGCGAGCAGCGTACCCATGTCGAGCGAGAAGATGGTGGCGTCGGCGAGAGCCTCCGGCACCTTGCCTTCGATGATCCGCTTGGCGAGGCCTTCGGCAATCGCCGTCTTGCCGACGCCCGGATCACCCACGTAGAGCGGGTTGTTCTTGGAACGGCGGCACAGGACCTGGATCGTCCGGTTGACTTCGGCATGGCGACCGATCAGCGGATCGATGCGGCCGTCGCGGGCCTTTTCGTTCAGGTTGACGCAATAGGCCTTGAGGGCATCCTGCGGTTTCTTGGCCGAACCTTCCTCCTGATCGCGGGCGGAGGGCTTGGCTTCCGACTCGCTGTCCTCGGCGCCGCGCGGCGTGCGGGTCTGGGAGGTGCCAGCACGCTTGCCGATGCCGTGAGAAATATAGTTGACCGCGTCATAGCGGGTCATTTCCTGCTCCTGCAGGAAGAAGGCCGCATGGCTTTCCCGTTCCGCGAAGATCGCGACGAGAACGTTGGCGCCGGTCACTTCCTCGCGGCCCGAAGACTGGACGTGGATGACGGCGCGCTGGATGACGCGCTGGAAGCCGGAGGTCGGCTTGGAATCCTCGTCATAACCGGTGATCAGGTTGGCAAGTTCATTATCGACATAGTCGGCGACGGTCTTGCGCAGGGTTTCCAAATTGACGTTACAAGCGCCCATGACCGCGGCTGCATCGGCATCGTCGATCAACGCCAAAAGCAGGTGCTCGAGCGTGGCATATTCGTGATGCCGCTCGTTGGCAAAGGTCAGTGCCTGATGCAGCGCCTTTTCTAGACTAGGCGAAAATGTTGGCACGTCGGGTTCCTCACTTCTTTTCCATGACACATTGCAGCGGATGCTGGTGTTGCCGGGCGAAGTCCATGACCTGGGACACTTTGGTTTCCGCTACTTCGTATGTAAATATTCCGCATTCCCCCACGCCGTGATTGTGGACGTGGAGCATGATACGCGTCGCTGCCTCCCTGTCCTTCTGAAAGAAACGTTCCAGAATGTGGATGACGAACTCCATCGGCGTATAATCGTCATTCAGCAGCAGTACGCGGTAGAGATTTGGCTTCTTTGTTTTCGGCTTCGTACGCGTGATGACCGAGGTACCGCGATTTGCGTTGTCTCCGTCGCCACCCTTTTCAGCTTGCATCAAGATCGGCAGTGCGATCATCTTCATTCATTCCCCAGTCATCCGGCGGGTTCGTCCGAATGGCCGAACGGCCGGACTTTAGTCTTCCTAACTTAGTTCATTGAACGCGGATTTTAAGCCCCCTTTGCGGCCACGCAATCACTATTCCGCTAAAGAGATGATGGAACATGCCGAAAGTCGGATATTTCCGCATTGGCATGAATCAAAAAGGCCGGCAGCGCTGAACGCCGCCGGCCTTCTATGATGAAAGCGTCGCTTGGAGGGGCCGCTATGCGCGTTACGCGGCGTTTGCGGTGACCACGGCGGTCGACTTGGCGACCGGCGCTTCGTAGGGCTTGTAGGCTGTCTTTGCGAGACCGGCATACATGTCGGTAATCTTGGTCGACTCGGCAATGAAGCTTTCATAAGCCGATTTCACGTATTTGGTCTGGAGCTCGAAGGCCGCCTCGACGCTGCGGGTGGAGGCAAGCTCTTCCATGAAACCCGTCATATCCTGGAAGGACTTCTTGGAATAGTCGGTCGCTTCGGTAGCGATCGCCTGATAACCCTTGGCGATCTCGGAATAGCTCTTCAGCATTCCGTCCATCGCTTCCTTGCTCTTCTTGTTGGCCTCATCGAAATTGAACATCGCCTGTCCCTTTGTTCTATTCGTATTTGCTGATTGAAAGCGGCCTACGGATAAAAGTCAAGGCTGATTTGTGCGGCGCAAAATCACCTTTGGTTGCAATCGGCTCTATGCAAATGCATGGATCGATTCAGGCTTCTGATTTTGCGAAGATATATCAGCACATAGCACACCGCCGCGCAAAAACGCCGCAGCCATTTTCTTTCCACCCGGCGGTGCCCTCCGCACGAATCAAAAAGCGGGCCTGTGAGCCCGCCCTGAGGTGTCGCGGTCGGTTCGATTAGAGATCGACGTCGAGAATTGCCATGGAAAAATTGTAAGAGCGGTCGCCATCCTCGTCATCGATGTAGACGACGCCGAGAAACTCGTCACCGAGGTAAACTTCGGCCGAGTCGTCTTTGCGCGGACGCGCCTTGACGATCGCCTGCGGATTGATAACGCGCTTGAAATAGGCGTCGAGCTTCTTGATTTCGTCCGGTTTCACGTCTCTCTCCGTCAGCGGTTCTCGGTTGCGGCGCTTTTGGCATGGGACAAAGGCGAAAGTAAAGCCGCCAGAAATAGCCTTTGCCGCTCTTTCCCCGATGTTCAGTGGCTCACGATATTCCGTGAGCCGTCGATGTCGGGCGCGCGGCAAGGCGAACGCAGACGAATCAGTCGTCAGCCCCGAGAATCTGGTCCATCAGGCGCGACGGTTCCGAACACCCGGCACTCCCGACCACCTTTGCCGGCACGCCGGCGACGGTCGACTTCGGCGGAACGGCCTTCAGGACCACCGAGCCCGCGGCGACGCGGGAGCACGACCCGACCTCGATATTGCCGAGGATCTTGGCGCCGGCACCGATGAGGACGCCGTTGGCAATCTTCGGATGGCGGTCGGCGCCTTCCTTGCCGGTGCCGCCGAGCGTCACGCCGTGCAGGATCGAGACGTTATCGCCGATCACGGCCGTCTCCCCGACCACCAGGCCGGTGGCGTGATCGAGGAAAATGCCCTTGCCGATGCGGGCTGCCGGGTTGATGTCCGTCTGGAAGACGCTGGAGGAGCGGCTCTGCAGATAGAGCGCAAAATCGCGGCGGCCGCGGTTGAACAGCCAATGCGCCAGCCGGTGGGTCTGGATCGCGTGGAAACCCTTGAAATAGAGCACCGGCTCCATGAACCGCAGGCAGGCAGGATCGCGGTCGTAGACGGCCTGGATATCGACACGCAGGATCGCGCCCCATTCCGGCCAGTCGGCCAACATTTCCATGAAGGTCTGGCGCAGGAGGACGTCCGGAATATCCGCATGAGCGAGGCGCTCGCAGATGCGGTGCACGACGCATTCCTCAAGCGAGCGATGGTTGAGCACGGCAGAATACAGAAATGCGGCGAGCAGCGGGTCCTGCTCGGTCGCTGCGCGCGCCTCCTGGCGCAACGTATCCCAGATGGGATCCATCGTCGCGACCGGCTCCTGGCGGATTTCAGTTCTCGCGGCCATCGCCGTCTCCTCGTTTGCCGTACGGCAGAGCTTCGTACGGCCAGTATATAGAATAAGTTTACGCCGAGACCAATGGGCGCAAAATCGCATTCCGTTGATCGTAAGAATGAAGAAACCTACGGCCTTGCGGAGAGTTCCGCGTAAAAGTCCAGAACCGCCTTCTTGAACACCCGGTCGCCGACTGCGAGCATATGGTCGCGGCCGGGGATATCGAGGGAAATCGCATGCGGCATCAAAGCGGCGAGCTCCTGCGCGGAACCGGCGATGTCGTCCTTGGTTCCGACCCCGATCAGTGTCGGCGCGTCGATACGGCCCATGTCGGCGCGGGTCACCAGATCCCTCGAGCCGCGAATACAGGCGGCCAAAGCCTCCCTGTCGCTCTTCGTCTGATCGGCGAAGGCGCGGAACATGCGACCGCGGGCATGGCTGACATCATCGAGCGAAGGGGCGAGCAAGGCGTCTGCGATCGGGTCCCAATCCCCTACCCCGTCGGTCATGCCGATGCCGAGACCTCCGAGGACCAGGGAACGTATCCGATGCGGATGCGCAAGTGCCGAAAAGACCGAGATGCGGGCGCCCATCGAATAACCGAAGACATGCGCTTCCGGGATCCTCAAGTGGTCGAGGAGTGCCATCGAATCCTCGGCCATCACCCATGGCCGATAGGCTTCCGGATCGAGCGGCTTGTCGCTTGCCCCGTGCCCGCGATTGTCCATGGCGATTACCCGGTAACCCGCGTCGCCGAGCGTCTTCAGCCAGCCCGGATGTACCCAGTTGACCAGCGCGCTCGAGGCAAACCCATGGATGAGCAGCACCGGATCGCCCGACGGATCGCCTTCGTCGAAATAGGCAAGATCGAGACCCTCATGGGAAAACGTGGAGAAGGCAGGCGCGTTGAGATTCATCGGGGCAGTCCTCATTGACGCCGGGAACATAAGGGATGAACCGCGGCGTTTGAACCCGTGCCCGACACGAAATCGACGCGCCTGCGGCGGTTTTCCCACTACACAATCGCCAAGCGGACGGCTAATGTCCGGCGCAAATCAGACGCGCCGCATTCAAGTATCGGAGATCATCATGGCCGGGCACAGCATTCCCCATTTCCAGAACGACGGCGGGCATCGCCTGATCCAGATCGGCGTCAAGGAATTCATGTGCACCGGCGCTTCGGTTCCCTTCGACCATCCGCATATCTTCATCGACATGGGCGACGACAACGAGAAGGTCTGCTCCTACTGCTCGACCCTCTACCGCTACAATCCGTCGCTGAAGGCCGAACAGACCGACCCGCCGGGCTGCGTCTTCCACGTCAAGGCCGCCTGATCGGCATTCCGACATGCCCATTGAAAGAGTAGCGATCATCGGCGCCGGCATGGCCGGGCTGACGGCCGCGCTCGCCTTCGCCCGCCACAGGGTAGCCTGCGACATTTTCGAGGAAGCGCCCGCCCTGATCGAGGTCGGCGCCGGCCTGCAGATATCGCCGAACGCTTCGCGCGTGCTCTCCGAACTCGGCGTTTTGCCCGCACTCGAAGCCGTCTGGACCGAGCCGGAGCGGATTGGGCTCGTCTCGGGGACATCGCTCAGACCGCTTGCGCATGTGCCGGCCGGGCGTTTTGCCCGCGAGCGCTGGGGTGCGCCCTATGGGGTCCTGCATCGCGCCACGCTTCAACAGGCATTGCTTGCCGCGGTCGAACAGAACCCGCTCTGCAGCATCCATCTCGACACGCCGGTCCGCGAGGACCCGCACGCGACGCTGACGGCGATGACCGGCAGGACCTATCCCCTGATCGTCGGCGCCGACGGCGTCTGGTCCAATCTGCGCGCCGGCATACCAGACAGCCCGGAGCCCGATTTTTCGCGCGATATTGCCTGGCGCTTCACAATCCCCGCCAGCGCCAGACCCGATTGGCTGCACGCGGGCCAGGTCACCGCCTTTCTCGGGCCGTCGACCCATGTGGTTGCCTATCCGCTCAAGGAGATCGACGGGTTCAACATCGTCGCCATCGCCTCCGGCATCAGCCCCGGCAAGACGTGGGATGCGCAAGCCAGCGATGCACAGCGGCGCATGCTACTCGGCCAGTTCCATCGCTGGGACCGGCGTATCGTTCAACTGATCGAAAGGGCCGAACAGCCGACCTTCTGGCCACTCTACCAAGTCGGCGCCGGCCGCTGGCACAACGGTCGCGACATGGTGCTGATCGGCGATGCGGCGCATGCGATGATGCCGTTTGCGGCCCAGGGCGCGTCGATGGCGATCGAGGACGCGTTCGTGCTGGCAAATCGTGTGGCCGGTCCCCTGCCCCTTGCGCAGGCTTTGGCTGATTTCGAGAGCGAACGCGCGCGGCGGATCGCCAAGGTTCGCGCCCGCGGCCTGTTCAACCGTTTCGCCTATCACGCCCGCGGCCCGATCCGGCTCGGCCGCGATATCGTCCTGTCGCTGCGTCCGCCGCAATCGCTCGCGGCGGATTTCGACTGGCTTTACGGCTTCAAGGCGCGGTGATCAGATCTCGGCCGCGGCCGCGAAACCGATTTCCAGGTCCTTCTTCAGGTCCGCTACGTCTTCGAGGCCGATCTGCAGGCGAATGACCGGACCTTCCGGCGGCGCTTTGCGGATGGTGCGGTCCGACAGATTGACCGGCACGGCGAGGCTCTCGTAACCGCCCCAGGAATAACCGAGGCCAAAGAAGGACAGCGCGTCCAGGAAAGCGTGCGCCTTGGCTTTCGCCTTGTCGCCCTGCGCCTTCAGCACGAAAGAGAAGACACCGCTGGCGCCCTTGAAATCTCGCTTCCAGATCGCGTGGCCGGGGAAGCTCGGCAGCGCCGGGTGCAGGACGCGCGCGACGTCGTCGCGGCTCTCCAGCCATGTGGCGATATCGAGCGCGCTCTTCTGATGATGTTCGAGACGCACGCCCATGGTGCGCAGGCCGCGCAGGATCTGGTAGGAATCATCCGGTGCGCCGCAGATCCCGAGCGCAATGCGGGCTTCCTCGAGCTTGGGCCAGTGCCTGGCGTTGGCCGAAACCGAGCCCATGATGATGTCCGAATGGCCGGACGGATATTTCGTCGTCGCATGGATCGACACGTCGACGCCGAAATCGAGCGGCCGGAAATAAAGCGGCGTTGCCCAGGTATTGTCCATGGTGACGACGCAATCGTGCCGGTGAGCCACGTCGGCGATCGCCCTGATATCCTGCATCTCCATGGTGTTGGAGCCCGGAGCTTCGGTATGGATCAGCCTGGTGTTCGGCTTAATTAGGGCTTCGATGCCGGCGCCGATTTCCGGATCGTAATACTCGATTGTGACGCCGAGACGCTTCAGCATCGTATTGCAGAAATTACGGCACGGCGTGTAGACGGAATCGACGATCAGGGCGTGGTCGCCGGCCGAGAGATAGGCGAGAAACGGCACCGAAATCGCTGCCAGTCCCGAGGGAACAAGAATGGTGCCGGCCGAGCCCTCCAGCTCGTCGAAGGCCGCGCAGAGCGCATCCGTCGTCGGCGTGCTGCGAGTGCCGTAGGTGTATTTCTGGGCCCGCTTCTCCATCGTCGCAGCGTCGGGAAACAACACGGTCGAAGCGTGGACGACCGGCGGATTGACAAAACCGTGGTAGTCGGACGGATCGTTGCCCATATGGGCGAGACGCGTATTGGGGCCAGCGCCGGTGAACAGGGACTCGTTCGTCTTTTTCATGTCGGGGAGAGCTTTCTTTGGCAATGGAGGCACAAAGTTTTGCCGCCGCAACAGGGCTCGGTCAACCCCGCGACAGGCGCTTAAATCAGATACATCAGGCAACCTTCCATCTCACGGAAAACGCACCTCTTTTGATCATACGTTGCCTAAACTTTAGGTAACTGAGCGTTTTCTGAGCCGGGTTAACGAATTTACCTCATTTCAGACGCAATTCGAAATGGCGACACTTGACCCTGCGTTGTTTTGCGAATGAGATAGCAACGCCTGCACCGGGAGGGTTAGCGGGCGGCCGGCCGTATTCGAAAAGACAGGGGAGCGGTTGGTGCCATCAAGTCACAGAAAACCACAGATAAAGGTTGGGAAAATGAAAAAGACGCTTCTGTCAGCCGCGATTGGCGCAGCGGTCCTTGGCTTCGCATCGGCGGCATCGGCCGCCACGCTGGATACCGTCAAGTCCAAGGGTTTCGTTCAGTGCGTCGTCAACACCGGTCTCGCCGGCTTTGCCGCACCGGACGCATCGGGCAACTGGTCCGGTTTCGACGTTGACTACTGCAAAGCCGTTGCTGCTGCCATTTTTAATGACGCAACGAAGACCAAATACACCCCGACCACCTCGCAGACCCGCTTCACGGCACTGCAGTCGGGCGAAGGCGACGTCCTGTTCCGCAACACGACCTGGACGATCAACCGCGATACCGCGCTCGGCTTCAACTTCCGTACCGTCAACTATTACGACGGTCAGGGCTTCATGGTACCGAAGAGCCTCAACGTGAAGTCGGCTCTGGAACTCTCCGGCGCTGCCGTCTGCGTTCAGTCCGGCACCACCACCGAGCTTAACCTCGCCGACTTTTTCAAGGCCAACAAGCTCGAATACAAGCCGGTCGTTTACGAAAAGCTGCCGGAAGTGAACCAGGCCTATCAGGAAGGCCGTTGCGACGTTTACACGACCGACCAGTCCGGCCTCTATTCGCTGCGCCTGTCGCTTTCGAACCCGGATGAGCACATCATTCTGCCGGAAATCATTTCCAAGGAGCCGCTTGGCCCGGCCGTTCGCCAGGGCGACGACCAGTGGTTCGACATCATTTCGTGGACGCATTACGCACTGGTGCAGGCTGAAGAGTTCGGCATCACCAAGGCCAATGTCGATGACATCCGCAAGTCCTCCACCAACCCGGACGTCCGCCGCTTCCTCGGCGTCGAAAAGGATACCAAGATCGGTACCGACCTCGGCCTGACCAACGACTGGGCCTACAACATCATCAAGGCCGTCGGCAATTACGGCGAAGTGTTCGAGCGCAACATCGGCCAGAACACTCCCCTCAAGATCCAGCGCGGCCTGAACGCGCTCTGGACCAAGGGCGGCCTGCAATACGCTCCGCCGGTTCGTTAATCGGCCAAACCAAGACGGGATAAGGCGGCTCAGCCGCCTTATCCCCGGCATAAAAAGAAAAACGCATAAAAAGAAAAAGACCTCTAAAAAGAAAAAGACCTCAAAAACGAGGTCACAGGGGAAAAGGCCAGCATGACAGATCACGCTGCAATTGCGCCTTCCGAAGCGCGAACTCTCAGATCCTATATCTACGACCCAAAGATCCGGGCTATTTTTTTCCAGATCCTCACGCTCGTCATCGTCGTCGGCGTCGGCTGGTCGATTTTCGACAATACCGTCGCCAACCTTGCGCGCTCCGGTACCGCTTCCGGATATCAGTTCCTCAAAGGCCGCGCCGGTTTCGACATCGGCGCTTCGCTTATCGACTATTCGAGCGATTCGACCTACGGGCGGGCCATCCTCGTCGGTTTTCTCAATACGATCCTGGTGGCATTCTTCGGTATCATCACCGCCACGACCATCGGCTTCATCATCGGCATCGGCCGTCTTTCGAAGAACTGGCTGATCGCAAAGCTCTGCACCGTCTATGTGGAAGTTTTCCGCAACATTCCGGTGCTGCTGATCATCTTCTTCTGGTACAAGGGCGTGCTTTCGTCCCTGCCGCAGGTTCGGGACTCGGTCAAACTGCCGCTCGGCATGGTGCTCAACAACCGGGGGCTCGCCTTCCCGAGGCCCGTCTGGGGTGACGCCGCATGGGTGATCCCCATTGCGCTGCTGGTCGCTATCGTTGCGACTTTCTTCGTCGCGCGCTGGGCAAAACGGCGGCAGATGCGCACCGGCAAGCAGTTCCACACGATCTGGACGGCGATCGGGCTGATCGTCGGCCTGCCGGTCCTCGTCTTCCTTGCCGCCGGCGCTCCGCTGACCTTCGATTTCCCGATCGCAGGCCGCTTCAACCTCTCCGGTGGATCGGTGATCGCCCCGGAATTCGTGGCCCTCTATCTGGCCCTGTCCTTCTATACGGCCTCGTTCATCGCCGAGACGATCCGCGCCGGCATCCGGGCCGTGGCCAAAGGGCAGAGCGAAGCGGCCGCGGCACTCGGCCTGCAGCCTAGCACCACGACCCGCCTCGTTGTCGTACCGCAGGCAATGCGGGTGATCATCCCACCGCTGACCAGTCAATATCTCAACCTGACGAAAAACTCGTCGCTCGGCATTGCCGTGGGCTTTCCGGAACTGGTCGCAACCGGCGGCACGACGATGAACCAGACCGGACAGGCGATCGAAGTCGTGTCGATCTGGCTCGCCGTCTATCTCAGCATCAGTATCACGACCTCGCTGTTCATGAACTGGTTCAACTCCAAAATGGCCCTGGTGGAGAGGTAAGATCATGAACACGAAAAATCTTGCCTATGTCCGCCCGGAAATGATCGCCCCCGCACCCGCTCCGCTTAGCACCAGGAGTGCCTCTGGCTGGATCCGCATCAATCTCCTGGCCACGCCGAAAGACGCCGCGCTGACGATCCTTGCGGTTGCGCTTCTGGTCTGGCTCCTGCCGGGCATGATCAACTGGCTGTTCGTCCAGGCGGCCTGGTTCGGGACGGACCGTTCGTTCTGCACGACCGCCGTGCAGGGCGGCATCAAGCCGAACGGCTGGAGCGGCGCCTGCTGGGCGTTCGTCGGCGATCGTTTCCAGCAATTCATGTTCGGGCGTTATCCGCTGGACGAACGCTGGCGGCCGATGCTGGTGGCGATCCTGTTCATCGCCCTTCTCGTGCCGATCCTGATGCCGAAGCTGCCTCGCAAGGGCCTGAACGCGCTGCTGCTCTTCGTCGGCCTGCCGATCGTCGCATTCTTCCTGCTGCATGGCGGCGTGTTCGGGCTCCAGAAGGTCGAAACCCCGCTGTGGGGCGGCCTGATGGTGACGCTGATCCTGTCCTTCGTCGGCATTGCCGTCTCCCTCCCCGTCGGCATTCTGCTGGCGCTCGGACGACGCTCGACGATGCCGGTGATCCGGGTCATCTGCGTCACCTTCATCGAGGTCATCCGCGGCGTGCCGCTGATCACGGTGCTGTTCATGGCGAACGTGATGCTGCCGCTCTTCCTGCCGACCGGCTGGACGATCGACAATTTCCTGCGCGCACTGGTGGGCGTGGCGATCTTCGCCTCCGCCTACATGGCTGAAGTCGTTCGCGGCGGCCTGCAGGCAATTCCGAAAGGACAGTTCGAAGGCGCCGATTCGCTCGGCCTCAGCTACTGGCAGAAGATCCGGCTGATCATCATGCCGCAGGCGCTGAAACTGGTCATTCCGGGCATCGTCAACACCTTCATTGGCCTCTTCAAGGATACGTCGCTGGTATCGATCATCGGCATGTTCGATCTTCTCGGGATCGTGCAGTTGAACTTCACCGACACGACCTGGATCAGCCCGGTCACACCGATCACCGGCCTCATCTTCGCAGGCTTCATCTTCTGGCTGTTCTGCTTCGGCATGTCGCGCTACTCCGCCTTCATGGAGCGGCACCTCGACACCAACCTGAAGCGATAGCTGGCCTGAAGCTGTGCCTAGCCACAAACGATAACTAAGGGGATATAAATGGCAGACGCCCAACCCAAAAAAATGACCGTCTCGGCTACCGACGTTGCCGTCGAAATCATCGGCATGAACAAGTGGTACGGCGATTTCCACGTGCTGCGCGACATCAACCTGAAGGTGATGAAGGGCGAGCGCATCGTCATTGCCGGCCCGTCCGGCTCCGGCAAGTCGACGATGATCCGCTGCATCAATCGCCTTGAGGAACACCAGGCCGGCAACATCATCGTCGACGGCATCGAGCTCACCAACGACCTGAAGAAGATCGACGAAGTGCGCCGCGAAGTCGGCATGGTGTTCCAGCACTTCAACCTCTTCCCGCACCTGACGATCCTGGAAAACTGCACGCTGGCGCCGATCTGGGTCCGCAAGATGCCGAAGAAGCAGGCGGAAGAGATCGCCATGCATTATCTCGCCCGCGTCAAGATCCCGGAACAGGCCAACAAATATCCGGGCCAGCTCTCTGGTGGCCAGCAGCAGCGCGTGGCGATCGCCCGCTCGCTGTGCATGAAACCGAAGATCATGCTGTTCGACGAGCCGACCTCGGCACTCGATCCGGAAATGGTCAAGGAAGTGCTGGATACGATGGTGAGCCTTGCCGAAGAGGGCATGACCATGCTGTGCGTCACCCACGAAATGGGCTTTGCCCGTCAGGTCGCCCACCGGGTGATTTTTATGGACCAGGGCCAGATCGTCGAACAGAACTCACCGGCCGAATTCTTCGACAATCCGCAGCACGAGCGCACGAAACTCTTCCTCAGCCAGATCCTGCACTGACCCGGCTTGGAGATGCAATCATGGGGCGCTTCGGCGCCCCGTTTTCGTTTCACCAGCGGAAGGAATAACGGGCGTTGACGCTTGCAACCGGATCGGGCGCGTCCGACGTCCGGTCCAGCGCGCCGCTGAGGGTCATGTATCGGCCGAGCGTCTTTTCGACGGCGACACCTGCCCCGACCGTGCGAAAACCGTTACTGCCGCTTGCCCGCCCGACCAGCGCCGTGCGGCTTGGGCTGTGCAGCAGACTAACCGACTGGCTGGCATCGACGCCGCGCCATTCTCCCGACGCCCCGTCATAACGCATGCCGTAGCTGCTGCGCCTCTCGATATCGATCGTCGGGGTCGCGATCTCCTTTTCGTAATAATTCATGGTGATCCCGGCGCTGCCGGTATTGCCGTCGAGATCGACGCCGATGCCGCGGTTCAGCTGATAGGCGGGCGTCTGGATCTTTTGCGCCGTGAAATTGCTCCAGAACTTGATCGGCGTGTCGACCGGCGTACCACTCGTCGTCGTATCGACACCCATCGAGATGCCGGCCTCGGTTTCGAGCCGAGTCGGCAGCTTCAGGCCGAGCTTGACGGAATAGCTGGTGTCGGAGTTGCGGATCGGCTTCCAGATCAGCGGCTTATCCTCCGCAAACCCCGGACCGGCCGTCAAAAAACACGCAAGCGCAAGAACCGCGCCGGCAGACAATATCCTGTTCATATCAAATCCCCACTCGAAGGCTCAAAAACAATGCAAGGGGTCCGGGCAGTCGGAACTGCCCGAATGAAAACCATTTCAATGTGTTGAAGGCGTTTGCCGAGGCCTGTGGCCGCAAGATCGCCGGTCTGCCTTCCGCGCGCCTGACGCTACGGAACTGACATCACCCATAATACGAAACAATGCGGCCATTCCGAATCCGCAATGCGGCAAGAATAGGATTTCGTGAGCCCGGCCATTTTGGCGGCAGCTGCGGACTGCCTTTCAAGGAGCTTAGGAACAAATCGCCCGACATCGCGTTCCCCGCGGCATCGTATCAAGCGGAGAGCGAACAGATGAACCTCAAGCTCGCAATGGGCGTGGCGCTTAGCCTGATCTTCACGCCGATGGTGGCAGAAGCCCGGTCGAATTTGCAGCTCTACGGAGCAGTGCCCGTGGAAAGCAGCCCTCAACTTATGCAGGCGTACAACAGGGCGCTGGCGCGATGCCTTCCGGAAGCCGGTCTGGCAGAGGCAGGAGCAATAGCCGAGGTCAGTCTGCCCGCGGTGCGGTTGCGGGGTTGTCTGTATCGCAAAGGGTTCTTTTACCGAGGCGTCTATGCCTACCCGGTGGGTGTGTCTGTTTATTATGTCAGGTAGTCGCGCGGATCAGTCTCCGGCTGCGAAACATGACAGAAAATCCAACGATTTCAGCAATAAAGCGATGGCGACCCCTGCAGGACTCGAACCTGCGACCTGCTGCTTAGAAGGCAGCTGCTCTATCCAGTTGAGCTAAGGGGCCGATCTCGGCAGCAGCGCTCGAGAAAGCCCGAGCGGCTAAAAATCAATGCGTCCAGGGCTGGGTGCGGCTGAAGCGGAAATTGTCGGTGTAGGAAACGATCTGGCGATTCGGATCCTTCGGCTGGATGACGCGGTATTCGATGCCTTCGCGCTTGGCATAGGCTTCGGCCTGTTCCTGGCTTTCGAAGGTCAGGCGAAGCTGCTGTTTCATGTCGCCCGAAGAGGTGTAGCCAAGGATCGGATCGATGCGGCGCGGCTGTTCCTGGTCGAATTCCAGTACCCAGAGATGGGTCTTGGCCTTGCCGGACTGCATGGCGGTCTTTGCGGGACGATAGATCTTGGCGGCCATTCCTGTAACGCTCCATGGAATGGAACGGATAAGGAGCCTCACCCAAAAGCATGGTCGGAGTGGAGAGATTCGAACTCCCGACCCTCTGGTCCCAAACCAGATGCGCTACCAGGCTGCGCTACACTCCGTTCCTACGGTGGTTGCGAGATACACGGTTCCCCCTTGTGTCGCAACTGCAAAATGGACCCTTGGCCATTCTGAAGCCAAGAGTTTGAAAATTACCACTGATTGCCGATGCGTTTGCTGATCACCTTGTCGCCCACCTTTATCCCGAGCGCCTTCGAGCGGCCGGCATTGAGCTCCAGCACGAATTTCACCGGCCCGTGCGAATCGATGATGTCGCGCGCATAGGGCACGGCGTTCTCGCGGATATGCGAGATCGTGCCGTCGCCCTGGATGAACAGCATGTCGAGGGGAAGGATGGTGTTCTCCATCCACATGGAGACCGGTCGCGGCGTGCCGAAATCGAACAGCATTCCGGCATCCGGCGCCATCACCTTGCGGTACATCAGTCCGCGCTCGCGCTGCGCATCGGTGAAAGCGAGTTCGATCGTGAACTTGTAGGTCTGGCCGGCGGCGGTCTTGATCGACAGCTCGTCGCGCGGGAAGGTCACGTCCTGCGCAACCGCACCGCCTGCCAAGATAAGAAAAAGCGCCGCAAGGGCGCTTTTGAATGCTGGAAACGAGATACGCATCAGTGCGACCGGCTCACGGGATTTGGATTGTCGGGATGGATTTCCGCCGCCATCAGACCCTTGTCACCGGGCCCGAAACGCACCAGCACGACCTGACCCGGACGCAGCTCGGTGAGGCCGAAGCGGCGCAGCGTTTCCATATGCACGAAGATGTCTTCCGTCCCCTCGCCGCGCGTCAGGAAGCCGAAACCCTTGGTGCGGTTGAACCACTTCACCAGAGCCCGTTCAAGGCCGCTGGTCGCGGTCACCTGCACGTGGGTGCGCACCGGTGGAAGATCCGAGGGGTGGACCGCGGTGGACTGATCCATCGAGAGGATGCGGAACGCCTGATAGCCACGATCCCGCTTCTGGATCATCGCGACGATGCGCGTACCTTCCAGAATGGTCTGATATCCGTCTCGACGAAGGCAGGTGACGTGCAGAAGCACATCCTGCATGCCATTGTCGGGAACGATGAAGCCGAACCCCTTCGCCACATCGAACCATTTGACGACGCCGGTGATTTCGATCAGCTCGACCGGCTCGCCCGGAAGCTCTTCGAAACTGCCAACGTCTTTCGATGACATTCTGTCTGCCATATCCTGTCGGCCCCTCGATTACGCGTTACGACGTGACGATCAACTGATTCTCAGAGGATAGATTAACATCTTGCTAACCATTTAGCGCAAGTCCCTGCCTTGGCTTTATCCACCTTCATCTCTATCTAGAGTGGCTTGCTCGAGGCTGGCGTCTGCGCCATATCCAACGCGCACCCACATAAGGGGTTCATCGGCGATTGGCCTTGTCGGAGGGAGACACCATAATGCGTTATCTTCATACCATGGTCCGGGTGAAAGACCTGGACGCCTCGCTTCATTTCTATACGACGGTCTTCGGCCTCAAGGAAGTTCGTCGCAGCGACAACGAGAAGGGCCGCTTCACGCTGGTCTTTCTTGCGGCCCCCGACGATCTCAGCGACGCCAAGGACGTTCTCGCTCCCTGCGTCGAGCTGACCTACAATTGGGACACCGAGAATTATACCGGCGGTCGCAACTTCGGTCACCTCGCCTATGAGGTCGATAACATCTACGATTTCTGCCAGCATCTTTCGGACAACGGCATCATCATCAATCGTCCGCCGCGCGAAGGCCGGATGGCTTTTATCCGCTCGCCGGACGGCATTTCGATCGAACTCCTCCAGAAAGGCGACAACCTGCCTGTCGCCGAACCCTGGGCTTCTGCACCGAATATCGGCAGCTGGTAGGATTTTTCAACGCGGCGGCCTCTTTTTATGCAACCGCCGCGTTCCTTCCCCCAACCTTGCCCCAGGCTAACCTCGTCACGGCCCGCCTGCCCCGGCCGGCTTGCCCATGCCGCGCTTCCGCGAGATGCTCCAGCACGATGATTCGCGACATGACGTGCGCGAGACGAGCTGACGGGGCACATCTTGCCGAAAACGCCTTTCCCTTGTTCGAATGTCCGCATGACGCTGGCGATCGCCTGTCTTTCCGCGCTGATGCTCGGCGGCTGCACCACCACGAAAAAGACGGCTGACGCCACGACGCCCGCGCCGCGCACCACGGTACCGGCGAGCGCCAGGGGCATCCTTGCCAAGGGCGGCGGCACCGCCGCTAACCGTTATGTCGATCCGGCGATTGCCAAGGGCTCGACGCAGCAGGCCCAGACACCGGCGGCGTCTGCTGTGCCCACTGCGGAAAATACGTTCCCGCCGGCGCCTGCACAGCCTCAGCAAGCCTCGATCGCCGGCCTTGCGACGCAGCCGACCGGCGTGCGCGCCGATAGCGGCACGATCTTTTCATCAAACCCGCCGATGGCCGCTGCCACACCATCCGGCGATGGTCCGGTTCCAGCCAACCTGCCGAGGCGGAATTTCAACGCCACCACCGCCAGTGTCTACAGCACGCCGCAGGCCACGCACGCTGCAGCCTGCGGGGCCGACGCCCAGGGCAATCCTTTAAGCTGCTGATTCAGCGCATTTTTCACGTGAGTGGGCAGCAGCAAAAAGGCCGTCATTTTTTTGTAAAAAAGATGGCTTTGGCGCTTGCGGGAAAGAAATCCCCTCTCTATAAGAGCGCCACGAAGCGCAGGCGCCCTTCGTCTATCGGTTAGGACACCAGATTTTCATTCTGGGAAGAGGGGTTCGACTCCCCTAGGGCGTGCCACTTCCACCTCCCCCAATCTTTTGTTTTCATTCCCATATCCGGCTTTCGAACGTCGTTTTGCAGCGGCGCAATTTTTTGCATTCGCAAGCGACTGAAAATGCAATTTTGCGCTTGCGGGATAGAAACGCCCTGACTATAAGGGCGCCACCACGAAGCGCACGCGCCCTTCGTCTATCGGTTAGGACACCAGATTTTCATTCTGGGAAGAGGGGTTCGACTCCCCTAGGGCGTGCCACTTCTTCTCTGCGCCAAAGCGGATCCCATCCCAAAAAAATCGACCCGCTTTCTTACGGCGCCTTCACGGCGTCGAGCAGGCGGAGCTGCATGCGGCGCGTGCCCTGCCATTGGTCGGCGCTGAGGCAGCCGGCGGCGTGGATCTGCGCGCCCCGGGAATTGAGCAGCATATTGCCGAGCGGCGTTTCGGCGGCCCGGAAGGCTATCCCTTCGAGCCGGGAGCCGTCGGCCGCCTCCAGCGTCACCTTGATATGCGCGGTCCCGACTAGGCGGGCATCCTTCAGCCGGTGCGCGGGGATGGCAAAGACAGGCTGTGAATGGCCCGAACCATAAGGGCCGGCCTGTTCGAGCTGGTCGAAAAGTTCGAGCGTCGCACCGGAAGCCGAAAGCGCACCGTCGATCTTCAGCACATGATTGGCGACCAGCGCCGGCACGCCCTCGCCCGCCATCTCCTCGAAGAAGGCCCGCAGGCGGCCGAGATTGCTGCGCTCGACCGTCAGCCCCGCCGCCATGGCATGGCCGCCACCCTTGACGAGCAAACCTGAATCCACCGCCGCTCGGACCATGCGGCCCATGTCGAAACCGTTGATCGAGCGGCCGGACCCGGTGCCCCTGCCAGATGGATCGAAAGCGATCGCGAAGGCTGGCCGCTTGAATTTTTCCTTCAGCCGCGCCGCGATCAGCCCGACGATGCCGGGATGCCATTTGTCACGCGCCGTGACGATGACGTTTGCTCCCTCGCCGTTGCCGTATTCGGCCAGCACTTCGGCTTCCGCCTCGGCAAGCATGGCGGCTTCCATGGCTTGGCGCTCGCGGTTGAGTTCGTCCAGCCGAGCGGCGATCACCTCGGCTTCGATCGGGTCTTCCAGCGTCAGCAGTCGGCTGCCGAGTGCCGCATCGCCGATGCGTCCGCCGGCATTGATGCGCGGGCCGATCAGGAAGCCGAAATGATAGGGCGTCACCGGGCCGCCAAGCCCCGCCTTGCGGAACAGCGCCGAAAGCCCGGCATTGCCCATATGGCGGGCGGCAAGCAGGCCCTTGACCACGTAGGCGCGATTGAGACCCTTCAGCGGCACCACGTCGCAGACGGTCGCCAGCGCGACGATGTCGAGCCAGGCGAGCAGGTCGAGCGATCCGGCGCGCGGATCGCCGATTTGCCGCATGTGGCGCGCAGCGGCGACCAGTACCAGGAAGACAACGCCGGCGGCGCAGAGATGGCCCTGGCCGGAGAGGTCGTCCTCGCGGTTCGGGTTGACGAGCGCCAGGCATGGCGGCAGCTCGTGGCCGAGTTGGTGGTGGTCGATGACCACGACGTCGCAGCCCTCGTCACGCGCCGCGGCAAGCGCGTCATGGCTGGTGGAGCCGCAATCGACGGTAACGATGAGGCTGGCGCCGTTGGCGATCAACTGGCGGATCGCCGTCGGGTTGGGGCCGTAGCCTTCGAAGATGCGGTCAGGAATATAGATTTCCGCCTCGACGCCGAAATGGCGGAGGAACCGATAAAGCAAGGCCGAAGAGGATGCGCCGTCGACGTCGTAATCGCCGAAGATCGCCACCTTCTCCTGCCGGGCGATCGCGGCGGCGAGCCTCAGCACCGCCTTTTCGCAATCGGTGAGCGTATAAGGATCCGGCATCAGCGAGCGGATGGTCGGGTCGAGGAAGGCGGGAGCATCGTCGAGCATAACGCCGCGGCCGGCGAGCACCCGGGCGACGAGATCGGGTATGCCATGGATCTGGGCAATCGCCAGCGCCCGGTTCTGGGCCGCCTGATCGAGGCGCGACACCCAGCGCTGGTCGCCCGCGGAGCGTTCGACGCCGAGAAATGCGCGCGGGACGGGATCAACCGTTTCCACTGTCGACGAAAGCGCGGAGAAAATTCTGGTCATGGAGCGCTTCTAGCGTATCGCGGGAGCAAGAGGAATCGATTTGACGGGATCACCGGGCGGATCGGGCCATCTTTCGGAAACCGGCCGATCACAGCATCGACCAGATGAATGCCGAGCCGCTGATACCGGCCGCGGCGGCGAAGAACACCAGCAGGAAAGCGAAACTGCGCCGTCCTGCAAACTCGTCTCCGCCCGGCTGATCGTTGGCGTGGATGCGATGGGTGGGCGGCGAGCCATGTGGTTTGGGGCAGGCTCCACCGAGCCGCAGCCGGTATCCCTTGTTCCGCGTGTTCAAGTTTCGCGTCTTCACGGCCCGCGTATTCATGGCGATCGCGCAAGTGCCTCCTCGACGGTGATTGCCATTGGCAATTTACGTCTAGAGGCCTCCGAGCGGCCAGTCCGAGAGCCTTTGCGGCCCTTGTTTTCGAAGATGTTCTCGAAAAGTTCCGGCGTTACCCACAGGAAACAGCAGCGCCGGCTTTTCGAAGCGATCCGCTTTCTTAAAAAGCCTTGGGCCGCTCGATGCGAATCACCTGGGGCTCTCCGACGAGGTAGCTCTCGGCCTTGATGGCATCGACCGCCTTGCGGACCGAATCCTCGGTGGTCGCGTGGGTGACGAGGATGATCGTCTTCGGCGTGTCGGTCGCCGCATCCGGCTTGGATCGCTGCATGATCGATTCCAGCGAGATGCCGTTCTCCGCCATACGGGCGGCGATGCTGGCAAAGACGCCGGTGCGGTCGGCGACCGTCAGACGGATGAAATAGCCGCCCTCATGGCTCTGCATGCGGGCGCGCTTGTAGGGCGCAAGCGAGGCGGCCGGAGTGCCGAGCACCGGAACGCGCTGGGCGCCGGGGCTGCTCTTGGCGATGTCGGCTATATCGCCGAGGACAGCGGACGCGGTCGCGTTGCCACCGGCGCCGGGGCCAACCATCAACAGTTCGCCGAGGATATCGGATTCGATCGCCACCGCATTCGTCACGCCGTCGACCTGGGCGATGACCGAGTCATGCGGCACCATGGTCGGATGAACGCGCTGCTCGATGCCGCTGTCGGTCAATTGGGCAACGCCGAGCAGCTTGATGCGGTAGCCGAGATCGGCTGCCGCGTGGATGTCCTCGATCGAGATATTGCTGATGCCCTCGAGATAGATCTCGTCGGCAGCGATCTGCGTGCCGAAGGCGAGCGTCGTCAGGATTGCGAGCTTGTGGGCCGTGTCGTTGCCCTCGATGTCGAAGGCCGGATCAGCCTCTGCGTAACCAAGCCGCTGGGCTTCCTTGAGGCAATCGGCAAACGACAGGCCTTCCTTCTCCATCCGCGTCAGGATGTAGTTGCAGGTGCCGTTCATGATGCCGTAGACGCGCGAGACCGTGTTGCCGGTCAGGGATTCACGAAGCGCCTTGATGACCGGGATGCCGCCAGCAACGGCCGCTTCGAAATTGAGGAGAACGCTCTTTTCTTCGGCGATCTTTGCAAGCTCGACACCGGACGCGGCAAGCAGCGCCTTGTTGGCCGTCACCACATGGAGACCACGGGTCAGCGCCGCCCGCACGGAATCGGCGGCGGCACCCGAAGCACCGCCCATCAGTTCCACGAAGACGTCGATATCGGCCTCGTTGGCCATTTTTTCCGGCGTGTCGAACCAGGCAATGCCGGAAATATCGATGCCGCGGTCGCGCGACCTGTCGCGTGCCGTGACCGCCGTGATCTCGATCGCACGGCCGCACGTCGTTGCCAATTCATTCGCGCGGGTCTGGATGATCCGGACGAGCGAGGCACCCACAGTGCCGAGACCCGCAATGCCGACTTTGAGGGCGTCTGCCATGCTATTCTTCCTGATTGCCTGGGAGGTGGCGGCCCACGCGGGCCGCCGGAAATGCTGGTCCGATCAGCGGCGCGTGTTGAGCGAGATGACGTTGTGCATCGTCTCGTCGGCCGTCGACAGGAACTTCTTGATGTTGCGGGCCGCCTGACGGATGCGGTGTTCGTTCTCGACCAGCGCCAGACGAACATAGTCGTCGCCCATCTCGCCGAAACCGATGCCCGGTGCAACCGCGACGTCCGCCTTCTCGACCAGCAGCTTGGAGAATTCGAGGCTGCCGAGGTGGCGGAACTTTTCCGGGATCTTGGCCCAGGCGAACATGGTGGCTGCCGGCGGCGGCACTTCGAAACCGGCCTTGCCGAAAGAGTCGACCATCACGTCGCGGCGGCGCTTGTAAACGTTGCGGACTTCGGCGATGTCGGAGCCATCGCCGTTGAGGGCATGGGTCGCGGCCACCTGGATCGGCGTGAAGGCGCCGTAGTCGAGGTAGGACTTGACGCGGGTCAGCGCCGAGATCAGCCGTTCGTTGCCGACCGCAAAGCCGATGCGCCAGCCGGGCATGGAAAAGGTCTTCGACATCGAGGTGAACTCGACGGCGATATCCATCGCGCCGGGCACCTGCAGCACGGACGGTGGCGGTTCGCCGTCGAAATAGATCTCCGAATAGGCAAGGTCCGACAGCACGATGATGTCGTGCTTCTTCGCGAAGCTCACCACTTCCTTATAGAAGTCCAGCGAGGCGACATGCGCCGTCGGGTTGGACGGATAGTTGAGGATCAGCGCCAGCGGCTTCGGGATCGAATGTTTTACCGCGCGTTCGAGCGGCGGAAAGAAGCTGTCATCCGGCTCGACCGACATCGAGCGGATAACGCCGCCGGCCATCAGGAAGCCGAAGGCGTGGATCGGATAGGTCGGGTTGGGGCAGAGGATGACGTCGCCCGGTGCTGTGATCGCCTGCGCCATATTGGCGAAGCCTTCCTTGGAGCCAAGCGTCGCAACGACCTGGGTATCCGGGTTGAGCTTCACGCCGAAACGGCGGGCATAATAGGCAGCCTGGGCACGGCGAAGGCCGGGAATACCCTTGGATGACGAATAACGGTGGGTGCGCGGGTCCTGGACCACTTCGCACAGCTTGTCGACGATCGCCTTCGGGGTCGGAAGGTCGGGATTGCCCATGCCGAGATCGATAATGTCCGCGCCACCCGCTCGCGCGCTGGCCTTCAAACGGTTAACCTGTTCGAAGACGTATGGCGGCAGGCGTCGGACTTTATGAAACTCTTCCATCTTTCTCCCCGTGGAAGGCGCGCAGCGTCAGACGCGACGCGCCGGTGTCGCATGATTGGCGATTTTTTGCTTTGCGACCAAAAGCGCCGAAACGCAAGTGCTAATTGCCGATATCGGCTGGCCCGGATGACTTGGTTTGCCCGGACGACTTGGCGATATGGGCTACTTGGCGATATGCGCCAATGCGTCCTTGCCGTGCTCAGCGGCAAGCTTGCGGTATTCGGCGACCCGGCGCTGATATTCGGCTTCGGAGATCGAACCGGATCTGCGCAGGCGGGCGAGCGATGCAAGGCGCGGCTCGCTCTTGTTGTAATCCTCGTCCTCGATCTGCTCGGCCGCAGCGCGCAGCGTCGGATCGAAGCTCGGATAGACGCCGGTGTTCTGCTTGGTGACCGGACCGGGTGGCGGCGCGTTCTTGCTTTGGACGACGACGGCCGGCGGTGCGGTGTTCGGAATACCGTCATCCAGAGCAAAGGTGCTGCTGTTGCAGCCGGCCAGCAGAGAGAGCGCGCCAAGACCGATGAAAAGCGGTAAGCTGCCGACCCGATGCCTCAGTTTTTCCATTTCCGTAACCCAGTTTCCGTCATCGGCCAAATGCACCTGAAGGCGCCGATCGCTGGCACTTGTATTCGCTTTCAGGCACAATGTACAAACGAAAACAACTAACAAACTGTGGGGAGGCCGTGCGTGGCGGAAAAGACCGAGGATAACGGGCGGGCCGGACAGGAATTTCCGGGATTCGACCCCAAATCGGTCGAGGCCTATGTGGTCAAGGACCCGCAGGCGCTCGCCATGAACTTCGCCAGGGCGCTCGAAAACCTGGGCAAGGCGGCATCGGAATGGCTCGGCCCCCGCGAACGCGGCGAGGTCGGCGATTCGGTCGCGGACCCGGTGACAGACCTCGTGAAGACCCTTTCCAAGGTCACGGAATACTGGATTTCGGATCCGAAGCGGACGCTCGAGGCGCAGACCCTGCTGTTCTCCAGCTATATCGGTATCTGGACACGCACTCTCAATCAGTTTTCGGGCCAATTCTCTGGCCAGCCAGTCGCCCCCGAAGCCGACACCCTGCCGAAAGACAAACGTTTCGCCGACGATGACTGGATGAAGAACCCTTTCTTCGCCCTCCTCCGGCAGCTCTACCTCGTTACCGCCTCCTGGGCGGACAAGCTGGTCAACGAAGCCGAAGGGCTCGACGAGCACACCCGCCACAAGGCTGCCTTCTACGTGAAGCAGGTGACGGCCGCCCTTTCGCCGGCCAATTTCGCTCTCACCAATCCGGAGGTGTATCGCGAGACGGTCGCCAGCAACGGTGCCAACCTGGTGGCCGGCATGAAGATGTTCGCAGAGGACATCGCGGCCGGAGGTGGCGACCTGAGACTGCGCCATACCGACGCGACCAAGTTCGCGATCGGCCGCAACATGGCGCTGACGCCGGGCAAGGTGATCGCCCAGAGCGAGGTCTGCGAGGTCATCCAGTACGAACCCTCGACGGAAACGGTGCTGAAGCGCCCTCTCCTCATCTGCCCGCCGTGGATCAACAAGTTCTACATTCTCGACCTCAACCCTCAGAAGAGCTTCATCAAGTGGTGCGTCGACCAGGGCCATACGGTCTTCGTGATCTCCTGGGTCAATCCGGATGAACGCCATGCGAAGAAGGACTGGGAATCCTACATGCGCGAAGGGATCGACTTCGCGCTGACCACGGTCGAGAAGGCTACCGGCGAACGCCAGGTCAATGCGATCGGTTATTGCGTCGGCGGAACGCTGCTTGCCGCAACGCTTGCTTATCACGCACAGAAGAAGAACAGCCGCATCGCATCGGCGACCTTCCTCACCACCCAGGTGGATTTCACCCATGCGGGCGATCTCAAGGTGTTCGTCGACGAGGAACAGATCGCGGCGATGGAAAAGCAGATGAATGCGGTCGGCTATCTCGACGGTTCGAAGATGGCCACCGCCTTCAACATGCTGCGCGCCTCGGAACTGATCTGGCCCTACGTCGTCAGCAACTACCTCAAGGGCAAGGAACCGATGCCCTTCGACCTGCTCTACTGGAATTCCGACAGCACACGGATGGCGGCTGCCAACCACGCCTATTACCTGCGCAACTGCTATCTCGACAACACGCTCAGCAAGGGCGAGATGAAGCTCGCCGGCAAGACGATCTCGCTCAAGGACATCAAGATTCCGGTCTACAATCTCGCCACCCGGGAAGACCATATCGCGCCGCCGAAATCGGTCTTCCTCGGCTCCTCGCTGTTCGGCGGACCAGTGGATTTCGTGCTGACCGGTTCGGGCCATATCGCCGGCGTCGTCAACCCGCCCGACAAGCAGAAATACCAGTACTGGACCGGCGGCAAGGCCGAGGGCCAATACGAAGACTGGCTTACAGGTGCCGAGGAAAACAAGGGATCCTGGTGGCCGCACTGGCATGCCTGGGTCGAGGCAAAGGACGACGAGCGCATGCCGGCCCGCAAGCCCGGCGGCAAGGCGCTCAATGCGATTGCCGATGCGCCCGGCACCTACGTGCTCGAACGCGTCTGATCCTTATCCCGATGCGTTTCGATCCGCCGCTGGTGCCTGCGACACTCCTGCAACGCTACAAGCGTTTCCTGTTCGACGCCGTGCTGGAGGACGGCACGCCGTTTACCGGCTCCTGCCCCAATACCGGCTCGATGCGAGGGCTGACGACGCCAGGCTCGAAGATCTGGGTGTCGCTGCATGACAGCCCCACCCGCAAATACCGGCACATGTTCGAGATGGTCGAGGTGGACGGCGAGCGCGTTGGCATCAATACCGGCCTGCCAAACCGGCTCACCGAAGAAGCGATCCACGCCGGGCTGATCCCGAGCCTTGCCGGTTACGAGACGATCCTGCGCGAACAGCGCTACGGCCGCAATTCGCGCATCGACTTCCTGCTTCTGGGCAGCGATCTGCCGAATGCCTATGTGGAGGTCAAGAACGTCCACTTCTGCCGTGAGCCGGGGCTGGCGGAATTCCCCGACACCGTTACCAAGCGCGGTGCCAAACACCTGGAAGAACTGGGCGACATGGCGGAGGCTGGTCACCGGGCGGTGATGATTTATCTCATCCAGCGGCACGACTGTTCGCGTTTCCGTATCTGCGGAGATCTCGATCCATTCTATGCGCTCGCCTTCGAGCGCGCCAAGTCCCGCGGCGTTGAGGCTTATGCCGTCGATTGCCACGTTTCGCCGGAGGAAATCGCGCCGTCGGGGCTGATCCCGATCGAAGATCTCGGCTATCGTTTTTCGGCCGCTTTGTAGACCGCATCTCGATCCCGTCTGCCGACGGCGACTACCAAGACGATCAGTTGCGTATCGCGAACTTCATAGACGAGGCGATAGCCGATGGAGCGCAGCTTAATTTTGTAGCGGTCCTTGGATCCATGAAGCTGGGCGGCAGCGACGCGCGGATTTTCGAGGCGTTCGGCCAATTTCTTCTTGAACTGCTCGCGGATATTCGAGTCGAGTTTGCGCCATTCCTTCAGCGCAACATCCAGAAACGCGAGCTCATAGCTCATCCAGCGTTACCTTGATGACGGCCTCGCCTGCCCGGCTGTCGGCAAGCGCATTAAGCTCAAAGTCTTCCAACCGGTCCATCATCGCTTCGTAAGCCTTTGCAGGCACGCAGTAGAAGGCGGGCTCATTGCGATTGAGGATGGCGACAGGAGCTCCGTCTCCTGCTGCGACGGTACCCATGGGGTTGCGCTTCAGCTCGGACACGCTGGCGGTAACTTCGGCGAGGACGATGCTGACCATGGTGGCTCCAATGCTCCAATTCGCACCTTGTATAGACCCATAAGAAGCACTTTAAAAGGCTCGTTTCAAATCTACTCGTTCGGATTGTCGGGAAGAAAAGCGCTGAAATCTCCGATCGCCATGGACGAACCGGGGCCGGCTGCTTTATGAACGGAGAGATTGCGAGAGAAGAACCATGGTCAACTATATCGAGGCGGTTTCCGCCCCCCTCAAAAACACGGGCGCGATCCGGCTCTATACCGCGGACGACTTTGCCGGCATGCGCAAGGCCTGCCTGCTGACGGCGCGCTGCCTCGACGAGCTGGCGGCGATCGTGCAGCCCGGCGTCACCACCAATGCCATCGATCGCTTCGTTTTCGAATTCGGCATGGACCATGGTGCGTTGCCGGCGACGCTGAATTATCGCGGTTACACGAAATCCTCCTGCACCTCGATCAATCACGTCGTCTGCCACGGCATTCCGGATGACAAGCCTTTGCGGGAAGGCGATATCGTCAATATCGACGTCACCTATATCCTCGACGGCTGGCACGGGGATTCGAGCCGCATGTATCCGGTGGGCCAAATCAAGCGCGCCTCCGAGCGCCTGCTCGAAGTCACCTACGAATGCCTGATGCGCGGCATCGAGGCAGTCCGTCCCGGCGCCCGCACCGGGGCGATCGGAGAAGCGATCCAGACCTATGCGGAAGCGGAGCGCTGCTCGGTGGTGCGCGATTTCTGCGGCCATGGCGTCGGCCGGCTTTTCCACGACTCGCCGAACATCCTCCATTACGGTCGCGCCGACGAAGGTCCGGAAATGAAGGAAGGGATGATCTTCACCATCGAGCCGATGATCAATCTCGGCAAGCCGCATGTGAAGGTGCTTTCCGACGGCTGGACCGCGGTCACCCGCGACCGGTCGCTGTCGGCGCAATACGAACACGCGATCGGCGTCACCGCCACCGGCTGCGAGATTTTCACGCTCTCGCCGGGGGGCTTCGACCGGCCCGGCCTGCCGCCGCTTTCGAGGTAACGGATGGCCAACCGCTCCGCTCCTCCGCCGGACGAACAGGCGTCCTTCGTCGAGGACGAGCGCGGCTTTTTCGCCGAACAGCTGACAAAGCCAAAAGCCATCAAGAAGCCGGCACTTGCCGAGGACGACGAGCCGGCGGCGCATTACCATGGCCACCGCGAACGCCTCAAAACCAAATATCGCGAACATGGCGATACGGGGCTTGCGGACTACGAGATCCTCGAACTCCTGCTGTTCCGATCGATTCCCCGCCGGGATACCAAACCGCTTGCCAAGGCGCTGATCGCCCGCTTTGGAACGCTTGCCGGAGTTCTCGGCGCGCCGCTCGGATTGCTGCAGGAGATTAAGGGCGTCGGAGAGGCGGTGGCGCTCGACCTGAAGCTCGTTGCGACCGTCGGGCAGCGGATGCTGAAAAGCGAACTGCGCGGCAAGCAGGTCCTGTCGTCCTGGTCTTCCGTGATCGACTATTGCCATGCGGTCATGGCCTACGAGCCCCGCGAACAGTTCCGCATCCTTTTTCTCGACAAGCGCAACGCGCTGATCGCCGACGAGGTGCAGGGCCACGGTACCGTTGATCACACCCCGGTCTATCCGCGCGAAGTCGTGCGCCGGGCGCTCGAACTGTCAGCGACTGCGATCATCCTCGTCCACAACCACCCGAGCGGCGACCCCACTCCTTCCCGTGCCGATATCGACATGACCAAGACGATCGTCGACACCGCGAAACCCTTGGGTATCACGGTGCACGACCACATCATCATCGGCAAGGACGGCCATGTCAGCCTGAAGGGGCTGAGGCTTATTTAGAGCTATTGATGGCGTTGCTTTTCACGACAAAGAGCATAATCCAAAGATAAATTCCCAAGTTCACAAGTAATAGTATCAGGCGCATTTCAAAGGCGGAATCTATCCCATCAATCAGCGTCCGGTTTCCAGTCAACGTACTAACGATACGATGCTCGTGCACGTAAAGACGGAAAAGGAGGAATGCCAAGGCAGCATTTCCAAAGACTGCAAGCCATACCAGCTTGGTTTTATGTGTAGCCGCAAGCGCTCTCAGATCCAGCGATTGAGCTATCGCCAAAAAAAAACCAAAAGCAACGGCGAAAACAAGAACGACGATTTGGTTGCCAGAATCCCAAAAATTCTGGGCATACGCCAAGGCCAGTTCCGGCTCTTTAGGGTCCAAGGCCTGGCTCACTTTAGTAATTCCGCCTTCAGGTTCGATATGCAGCAGATCATACAAGCCCATTTAAGCATCCCCGCGCTATTCGAGTATTAAAACAGGCAAGCAACCAAAAGTCGATTTCCATCTATCTACAATCTTAACGATACGGCGAGATAAATCTTAAACTCGCCCGTCTGCAGTTACAATCCGGCCGAGTTGATCACCCCACCTGCACCATGTGGCCTTCGGAAACCTCGCGGTACTGGCGGGCCGGCGGCTGGAAACCCACCGGACGGACTGGGCTCTTCAATTCGTCATTGGAAATGCCACGACGGATGCCGCGGCGGGCCGGGTCCGGCACCGGAACGGCGGCCATCAGCTTTTTCGTATAGGGATGCTGAGGATTGTCGAAGACCGCCGCGCGCGGGCCGATCTCGACGATTTCGCCGAGATACATGACCGCCACCCGATGGCTGACACGCTCGACCACCGCCATGTCGTGGCTGATGAACAGGAAGGCGAGATTGAGGCTCTGCTGCAGGTCGAGGAGCAGGTTGCAGACCTGCGCCTTGATCGACACGTCGAGCGCCGAGACGCTTTCGTCGGCGACGATCACCTTCGGATCGAGCGACAGGGCGCGGGCAATGGCGATGCGCTGGCGCTGACCGCCCGAGAACTCATGCGGATAACGGCCTACCATGTCGGATGAGAGACCGACCTTGCGGAGCAGGTCGGCGGTCTTTTCCTTGGCCTCCTTGGCGTTGCCGAGCTTGTGCTTGACGAAGGGTTCGGAGATTGCGGCGCCGACCGTCATGCGCGGGTTGAGCGACGAGAACGGATCCTGGAAGATCATCTGGATGGTCTTGCGCATGTCGCGCAGGCCGGTCTGATCGAGGCGCAAGACATCATAGCCGTCGAGCGCCACGTCGCCGCTGGTGGGCTCGATCAGTCGCATGATCGAGCGGCCGGTCGTCGACTTGCCACAGCCGGATTCACCGACCAGCGACAAGGTCTCGCCCTGGAAGAGATCGAAGGAAATATTCTCGACCGCATGGACGGAACCCGTCTGCGTCGCGAATAGGCCGGAACGGACGGCAAAGCGGGTGACGAGGTTCTTCACCGCCAGAACCGGAGTTTTCCGGGTGTCGACCGTGCCGGCGACTTCCTTCGGCTCGGCGGTCTCGCCGGTGGTGATGTCGACGACCGGGAAACGGGTCGGCCACTTGCGGTCCTGCATCGAACCCAGCCGCGGCACGGCGGAGAGAAGCGCCCGCGTATACGCGTGCTTGCCGCGATGAAAGATCTCCTCGGTCGGGCCGCTTTCGACCGCCTCGCCGCGATACATGACGATGGTGCGGTCGGCGATCTCGGCAACGACGCCCATGTCATGGGTGATGAAGAGCACCGACATGCCCTCCTCTTCCTGCAGCACCTTGATTAGGTCGAGGATCTGTCCCTGGATGGTGACATCGAGCGCGGTGGTCGGCTCGTCGGCGATCAGCAGCCTCGGCTTCGACGCCAGTGCCATGGCGATCATCACACGCTGGCGCATGCCGCCGGAGAACTGGTGGGGATAATCGTCGAACCGGGCACCTGCGTTCGGGATGCGGACCTTTTCGAGCAGCCGCACGGTTTCGGCGCGCGCTTGAGCTTTCGTCAGTCCCTTGTGGCGCGTCAGCACTTCCGAGATCTGCCGCCCGATCGTGAAGATCGGATTGAGCGAAGTCATCGGCTCCTGGACGATCATCGAGGCGTCGTTGCCGCGCACGCCCCGCATCTCCTTTTCGGAGATCGACAGGAGATCCCGGCCGGAGAGCAGGATGCTGCCCTCGATCCTGCTCGTGTTGGCCGCAAGCAGCCGCATGATCGACAGCGAAGTGACGCTCTTGCCGGAGCCGCTTTCCCCGACGATCGCGACCGTCTCGCCCGGATGCACATCGAAGGAGACGTCGCGGACGACGCTTTTCCATTCGCCGTCGACGAGGAAGGATGTCGTCAGGTTCCTGACGGAAAGAACAGGTGTCTCGGTCATTGGGGCTTCCGTCTTCAGGGCTTCCGTCATTGGGGCTTCCACGGGGTGGCAAAGGAGGCCGAGGCGCAGCCTTCCGCCTCGCGGGCGGCTTCGAGTTCGGCGATCTTCTGGTCGATGACCCGGCGGTCGATCATGCCGTGCGGGTTTTCGCGGGTCGGCATGGTTTCTGCGACATGCAGGAAACGCTCCTGCGCCACCGCGTAGAGCCGGCGGAGTTCGCCGAGCGGATCGGCGTGGTCGTCGGCATTGATGCGCAGCCACGGGTAATCCTGGTCGCGATAGAGGACCATGGCGGCAGACTGCTTGCCGCGCTTGTCGCCGCCGGCGGCCTCGCCTGCATCCATGGCGGCGAGCAGGCGTGCGGCAAGCGGCGCCCCTTCGACCGTCTTTTGCCTGTAGACCCTAAGCGTCTCGGCGATCACCTGCGGCCCGGCCAGCATGTTGCCGGCGACGGAGACGTTGTCGTCGACCAGATGGCCGGCCCAGTCGACGCAGATCTCGCCGGTATACGCGGCGTTGCGGCCATGGGCGTCGATCAGGTGGAACTGGCGCTGGCGGCGGCCATCATCGCGCGCCGTCAGCACCTCGACGATCTCCTGCGGGCTCCTGCCATCTTCCAGAAGCTTCAGTCCATCCGTGCCATAGAGCGGGCTGACGAAGGCCTGGGTGGCAACGGCGCCTACCCTGCCCTTGATATGCGGCACTGCGGCGCCGACCGCGAAGAAGCGGCTGGCGACGGCGATGCCGAAATGACCCGTCGCGGGGTCGCGTGCGACGATCGACCAGGTCATGGCTTATCTCCCGACCGCGTAAGCCTGCATCAAGCGCGGCGTTGCAGCTGCCCGCAACAATCCGTCCGCGTCGCGGCGTGCGGCGGTCAGCCGGCCGACGCTCCAGGGATCGGCAACGGTGATCTGGTGGCCGCGGCTGCGCAACTCGGCGAGCACGTCGGTACCGATATTGCTCTCCACCATGATGTGTCCCGGCTGGCTGGTGCGCGGATAGAAGGAGCCGGGAAAATGCGTGGTGTGGAACAGCGGCATGTCGATCGCCGCCTGCAGGTTCGGCTTGTGGTGGACGTATCGCAGGAAGAACGGCAACTGCCATTGATCCTGCTGGTCGCCTCCGGGCGTGCCGAACACCAAAGTCGGACGGCCCTCATGCAGGGCCAGCGACGGAGTGAGCGTCGTGCGCGGACGTTTTCCCGGTTCCAGCGAGGTCGGCAGGCCGGGTTTCAGCCAGAACATCTGGGCGCGGGAGTTCAGGGCAAAACCGAGGCCCGGCACGATCGGCGAGGACTGCAGCCAGCCGCCCGACGGCGTGGTCGAGACCATGTTGCCCCAGCGGTCGATGACGTCGATATGGACCGTGTCGCCGCGCTTCTCCGTGAGATGCGACATGGTCGGCTCGTAGACCGCGCCCTTGCCGCTCACTTCCGCCAGCATGCCCATGGTGAGGTCAAACTGGTGGTCGTAGCCGGGCACGCGGCCTGGCCGCAGCTCCAGCGAGGCTTCCTTGCCGATCAGCTTGCGGCGCTCGGCATTGTAGCCTTCCGACAGCAGGTATTCGGTCGGGATCTGCGCGAAATCCGGGTCGCCGTAATAAACTTCGCGGTCGGCGAAGGCGAGCTTCATGGCCTCGACGACAATATGCACGAAATCCGGTCCGGCCGGATCCATCGCCGAGAGGTCAAAGCCCTTCAGCAGCGCCAGCGACTGCAGAAGCACAGGCCCCTGCCCCCAGGCCGGCGTCTTGGCGACGGTCCAGTCGTGATAGTCATAGGTCTGCGGCGCCTCGACGGTCGCCCGCCAGTTGGCCATATCGTCGGCGGTCAGCACGCCCTTGTGGCGGGCGCCGCTCGCATCCATGACTTCGGCCGTCGAGACATAACGGTCGATCGCCTCGGCGACAAAGCCGCGATAGAAAGCGTCCCGAGCGGCCTCGATCTGGTTTTCGCGGCCGGTCTTGGCTTCAGCCTCGGCGATGAGACGCTTCCAGGTCTCGGCAAGCACCGGGTTTTTGAAGTTGCTCTGCGCTTCGGGAGCCACGCCGCCCGGAAGCCAGGTAGCGTAGGATGTCGGCCACTCGGTCTCGAAGAAGCTCGCCAGCCCCTTGATGGTGGCGGAAACGCGGGCAAGCATCGGGTGGCCGTGCTCGGCGTAATAGATCGCCGGCTCGAGCACGTCGCGGACGCTCATCGTGCCGTAGTCGCGCAGCATCAGCATCCAGCCGTCGAAGGCGCCGGGGATGACGGTCGCGAGCAGGCCGTCGCCGGGGATCAGCTTCAGGCCTTCCGACGCGTAATGCTCGATGGTGGCGTCAGCCGGCGCCGGCCCCTGGGCGCAGATGACTTCGACCTTGTCCTTTTTCTTCGAATAGAAGACGGCTGGCATGTCGCCGCCCGGGCCGCAGAGATGCGGCTCGACGATCTGCAGCACGAAGCCGGTTGCAACGGCCGCATCGAAGGCATTGCCGCCCTTTTCGAGGATCGCCATGCCGACGGCCGAAGCGATCCAGTGGGTCGAGGTGACGACCCCGAACGTGCCGAGGATTTCCGGCCGTGTGGTGAATTCAGTCATGGGTATAGGTCCTTTCACATCACGCTTCGCGCGGTCATCATGCTTCGCGGGGATCCAGCGCATCGCGCAGGCCATCGCCCAGGAGATTGAAACCAATAACGACGAGGAAGATCGCCGCACCCGGCCACATCGCCATCCAGGGCGCCTGGCTCAGGAAGTTCTTGGCGACGTTCAGCATCGAGCCCCAGGACGGGGATGGCGGCTGCTGGCCGAGGCCGAGGAAGGAAAGGCTCGCCTCGGCGATGATCGCGGTTGCGATCGTCAGCGTCGCCTGGACGATGATCGGGGCAAAGACGTTGGGCAGGATGTAGCGGGTCATGATTTCAAAGTGGTTCAGGCCAACGGCACGTGCGCCTTCGACATAGTCCTCGGTCTTGACCGCCAGGACCTGACCGCGAGTCAGCCGCACGAAGATCGGCATGGCGGACAGGCCGATGGCGATCATCGCATTCATCAGGCTCGGGCCCAAAAATGCCGCAAGCGCGATCGCCATGATCAGGAAGGGCATGGCGAGCAGCGCTTCGGTGATGCGCGAGATTACCATGTCCACCCAGCCGCCGAAATAACCGGAGACGAGGCCGAAGGGCACACCGATGCCGACCGCTATCGCAACCGAGAATACGCCGGCCATCAGCGATGCCCGGGCGCCCCAGATCATGCGGGAAAGAATGTCGCGGCCGAGATCGTCGGTGCCGAGCCAGTGCAAGGCGGAAGGCGCCTTGCGGATCGCCGTCCAGCTTGTCGCGACGGGATCGATGATCGGCAGGATCGGCGCGCTGGCCGCGAGGATTGCGAAGAACAGGACGAAGACGGCGCCGACAAGCGCGCTTCGGTTCTTCTTCATCTTGCGCCAGGCGCGGCTCTTGTCGCGCTTGGCTGCCGCAACCGGCGGCGCTTGGTCGATCGTGGTCATAGGGTGGCCCTCAGACGCGGATTGAGCAGGACATAAAGAACGTCGGCGATGAGGTTCATCAAGATGAAGCCGACTGCCGTGCACAGCACGACGCCCTGCACCACCGCGTAATCGCGATTAAAGACGGCATCGACGATCAGCTTGCCGAAGCCCGGAATGGTGAAGATCTGTTCGGTCAGCACCGCGCCGGCGAGCAGTTCACCGAACAGCAGCGCCGACAGCGTCACGACCGGCAGAAGCGCATTGCGGAAACTGTGGCTGAGCACCACTTCGCGCGGCGACAGGCCCTTGGCGCGGGCGGTGCGGATATAGTCGGCGCTGAGTACGCCGATCATCGCCGAGCGGGTATGGCGCATCAGCGTCGCGGCCAGCGCATTGCCGAGCACGAAGGCCGGCATGACCATGGTCTGCAGGGACCGGACGGGATCGACGAAGATCGACTCGAAGCCGGAGGCCGGCAGCCAGCCGAGCTGCACCGAGATCAACAGGATGAGCATGATACCCAGCCAGAAGTTCGGGATCGACAGGCCCGTCAGCGCTAGCACATTGGCGACGTAGTCGATGAAGGTGTTCTTCTTGACCGCTGCCAGGATGCCGATCGGAATGCCGATCAGCATGGCGAAGAACATCGCCATCACGGCAAGCTGGATCGTCACCGGCAGCTTCTGGAGGATCAGTTCCAGGACCGGCTGGTTGGTGCGCAGCGAGATGCCGAAGTCGCCGGTCAGCACACCTCCGAGCCAATAGAAATATTGCACCACGACCGGATCGTTCAGGCGGTATTTGTCGCGCAGGAATTCGATGACCGCAGGGTCGCGCTCCTCGCCGGCCATCGCCAGGATGGGATCGCCGGGCAACAATTTCTGCAGCGAAAAGACAAAAATGGAGATGATCAGCAAGGTCGGGATGGCGACCAGCAGACGCTTTCCGATGTAGACAGGCATGACGCCGTCCCCCGTTGAGCAACATTGTTACGAAGCGATGCGGAAAAGTGCCGCACGGGTCCACTCCCATGCGGCACGGGAGGCTTAGCCCTTCTTGACGCCTTGCAGGCGGATCATGCCGTCAGGATTGGGCACGAAACCCGTGACGTTCTTCTTGTAAGCCCAGATCCACGACTGATGACCGAGATAGATGACCGGCATGTCTTCGTTGAGGATCACGCCCGCAGCATCGTATTTCTGCTTGCGGACCGCGTCGTCGGTCGAGGCGCGCGCTTCATTGAGCAGCTTGTCGACGTCCGGGTTGCAGTATTTCACGTCGTTGATGCCGCCCTTGCAGGTGATGAACTGATGGATATTGCCATCCGGATCGACACGGCCGGACCAGTCGGAGCGGCTGAGCTGAAAATTGCCGCGGGTCTGCTCTTCGAGCAGCGTCGCGAACTCGGTCGATTTCAGGCTGACGTCAAAGCCGGCTTCGGCGACCATCGACTGCAGGATCTGCATCATCTGCTGGGCGACCGGGTTGTTGGGGATCTGCAATTCGACGGGCACGCGATCGAAGCCGGCGGCCTTGATCAGGGCCTTGGCCTTGGCGACGTCGCGGGCCGGAACCGGGATGGCCTTGTTGAACCACGGGCTATTCGGCGGGAAAGGCTGATTGCCGCCAACGGCGGTGCCTTCATAAACGATCTGATTCATGGCGTCGCGGTCGATCGCCAGCGAGAAGGCCTGGCGCAGGCGCTTGTCCTTGCCGAACGGATTGTCGGCACGCGCGCCGTTGGCGATATTGGCGTAGAGCGCCATGTACCCGATGTTGACGGTCGCATCGTATTTCAGGCCCGAATTGCCCTTGACGGCGGTAACGTCGGTCGGAGCCAGACGCTCGATGAAGTCGAGGTCACCCGACTGCAGGTTGGCAAGGCGCACGGTCGTATCCGGGATCGGCAGGTATGTGACCTTGTCGACGAAGATCTTGTCCTTGTTCCAGTAATCCTTGAATTTTTCGAGCACGATGCGGTCCTGCTGGACGCGCTCGACAAACTTGAACGGACCGGCGCAGACAGGCTTGGAGCCGAAATTGGCGCCGAGCGCCTTGGCGGCGGTCGGCGAGACGATCATGCCGGCGCGGTCGGAGAGCTGGGCGAGCAGCGTCACGTCTGGTGCCTTCAGCGTGAACTTGACTTCCAGCGGACCAGATGCCTCGACCTTGGCGACGGACGTCAGTTCGCTCTTGCGGCGAGATTCCGGCAGGGTCATATTACGTTCGATGGTGGCAACCACGGCGGCGGCATCGAGCGGGGTGTCGTCATGGAACTTGACGCCCTCGCGGATCTTCATCGTCAGTTCCTTGCCGTCGGCGGACCATTTCCACTCGGTGGCGAGTTGGGGAACGATCTTCAGGTCGGGCGAAACGTCGACCAGCTTGTCGCACAGGGCGGTATAGACGATACGGCCGACGAAGGTGCGGGACTGGGCCGGATCGAGAACGTCGGCATCGTCCTGCAGCCCGATGCGCAAATCGACCGCAAGCGCCGGAAAGGCGAAAAGCGCGCCGGCCAGCAGCGCGGTCGTAAGCTTGGTAAGTCGCATCATGATGAACATTCCTCTCTTGTTTTTAGGTTCCTGTTTTTAGTCTTGGCCGGTTTCCGGCTTCTGGTGGTGGGCCGCATGGCGGCCATTCAGCTTGCTTCGCTGAGCGATCCCTGTTCCACGGAGCCAAAGGACGTCGCGCGGATGAGCCGCTCCTGAAGCATCAGCAGGTGTTCGCGCATCGCCTCCCCTGCCCGTACCGGATCACGTTCGGCGATCGCCTCGATGATGGTCTTGTGCTGCGCAAACGAGATGTTGACCGCGTCGCCGCTCGAACGGGCGCGCTCGCGGATCGCCCGCCATGCCTCGTCCTGGCGGACACGATTGATGACGTCGAAGATCGACAGGAAAAGCTGGTTGCCGGCGCTCTGGGCGATCAACCGGTGCAGCGTTCCATCCCACAGTTCGCGGGCGTCGGCATCGCTGCTCTCGATGATCTTCAAGGCGATCTCTTGCATCTTGACGATATCCGCCGGCTTGGCACGCATGGCCGCCAGCTGGGCGAGCTGCGGTTCGATCCTCAGACGGACTTCCATGATCTCCATGAAGTCCGTGCCGGCGACGATTGCGCCCACGTGGTTGCTCCACTCACTCGGCCTTTCGCCGATAAAGGTGCCTGAGCCCTGACGGCGCCAGATGAGGCCTTCGGATTCGAGCACCTCGAGTGCACGTCGCACCGCGCGCCGGCTAATGCCGAGCATATCGGTCAAAGCCCGTTCGGTCGGCAGGCGGCCCTCAGAACCGAATTCCCCCGCCCTTAAAAGCTCCCTCAGGCGATCCAGCGCATAGCTCGAATTGTCATGAGCCTCGCCGGCTTTATCCTGTACCATTTATCGTACCAATTTCTGATTGGTCCGAATGGACGGCATTTCCTGACCTCCGTCAAGTTAATTTTTCGGCAATTCTTGCAGTGCACAAAATTGATGCATACAGATTGAAATCAAGGCTTGGACGGGCCGCAATCAAAACTTTAGAATAGGCGGCTACAAAGGGATTCGTGAGTGCTGCCGCATTGCGGCAGCCGTCAGATTCGGAGCGGAGCATCCCATGAACCAATACGACCTCATCGTCGTCGGCAGCGGACCGGCCGGTCGCCGCGCGGCCATCCAGGCAGCCAAGCTCGACAAGAAGGTTCTGGTCGTCGAACAGGGCAAGAGGGTCGGAGGCGTATCGGTCCATACGGGCACGATCCCGTCGAAGACGCTGCGCGAAACGGCGCTCAACCTGTCCGGCTGGCGCGAGCGCGGTTTCTACGGCAAGGCCTATCGGGTCAAGCAGGAGATCAGTGCGGAGGACCTGCGTCGTCGCCTGCTGATCACACTCGACCACGAGGTCGAGGTGCTGGAACATCAGTTCGCCCGAAACCGCGTCCAGAGCATCCGTGGCAAGGCGACTTTCGTCACGCCCGACACGATGGCAATCGCCAAGGACGACGGCGACGTCATGCACGTCATGGGCAAGTCGATCCTGCTTGCGGTCGGCACCAAGCCTTTCCGCCCCGACTACATGCCCTTCGACGGCAAGACGGTTCTCGACAGCGACGAACTGCTCGAAATCGAGCAGCTTCCCCGGTCTATGGTGGTCATCGGCGCCGGCGTCATCGGCATAGAATATGCGACCATCTTCAGCGCGCTGGACACGGCGGTCACCGTCATCGACCCCAAGTCGACGATGCTCGACTTCATCGACAAGGAAATCGTCGAAGACTTCACCTACCAGTTGCGCGACCGCAACATGAAGCTGCTGCTCGGCCAGAAGGCGGACAAGGTGGAACGGCTGCCGGACGGCAAGGTTATGGTGCACGTGGACAGCGGCCGCCAGATCATTACCGACATGGTGCTGTTCGCCGCCGGCCGCATGGGCGCCACCGACACGCTGAACCTCGCCGCGGCCGGCCTCGAGGCCGACAGCCGCGGCCGCCTCAAGGTCAATCCCGAGACCTTCGAGACCTCCGTTCCCAACATCTATGCCGCCGGCGATGTCGTCGGCTTTCCGAGCCTCGCCTCGACCTCGATGGAACAAGGCCGCGTCGCGGCGCGCGTCGCCGTCGGCGCGATTGCCAAGGAACCGCAGAAATATTTCCCCTACGGCATCTATGCCGTGCCGGAAATCTCCACCTGCGGCCTCACCGAAGAGGAAATGAAGGAGCGCGGCATTCCCTACGAATGCGGCATCGCCCGCTTCCGCGAGACCTCGCGCGGCCATATCATGGGCCTCGATACCGGCCTCCTGAAGCTGATCTTCTCGCTGAAGACCCGCCGCCTGCTCGGCGTCCACATCGTCGGCGAAGGGGCGACTGAACTCGTCCACATCGGCCAGGCAGTCCTGAACCTCAAGGGCACCGTCGAATATTTCGTCGAGAACACGTTCAACTACCCGACGCTCGCCGAAGCCTACAAGATCGCCGGCCTCGACGCCTGGAACCGCATGGGCGAAGGCCCGAAGGAAGCACCGGTCGCAACCTCCCAGTCCACGGACACGACCGCGACCACCACGGAACCTGCCAGCGAGAAGAAAAAATCCGCCTCCAAGTGAGGCGGTAATTCTCGCCAAGCCGTCCGATCAAACGAAAAAAAGCCGCCCCGAAAGGCGGCTTTTTCTTTGGTGTCGCGGAACCGCCCCGAAGGGCAATTCATCAACGCGAGTAGAATTCGACGACCAGCTGCGGTTCCATGATAACGGCGTAAGGAACGTCGCTCAGGCCCGGAACGCGGGCGAAGGTGGCAACCATCTTGTTGTGGTCGGCTTCGATATAGTCCGGAACGTCGCGTTCAGCGAGCGAAACGGCTTCGAGAACCGTAACCATCTGCTTCGACTTCTGGCGGACTTCGATGACGTCGCCGGCCTTGCAACGGTAGGAACCGATGTTGACGCGAACGCCGTTGACGGTGACGTGGCCATGGTTGACGAACTGGCGGGCAGCAAAGACCGTCGGAACGAACTTGGCGCGGTAGACGATCGCGTCGAGGCGCGATTCGAGCAGACCGATCAGGTTTTCCGAAGTGTCGCCCTTGCGGCGGTTGGCTTCGTCATAGATCGAGCGGAACTGCTTTTCGCGCAGGTCGCCGTAATAGCCCTTGAGCTTCTGCTTGGCGCGCAGCTGCACGCCGAAGTCGGAAAGCTTGCCCTTGCGGCGCTGGCCGTGCTGGCCCGGGCCGTATTCGCGGCGGTTCACCGGGGACTTCGGACGACCCCAGATGTTTTCGCCCATACGGCGGTCGATCTTGTATTTGGACGATTCGCGCTTGCTCATCGTATTTCCTTATCAAACGGTTACACCGACTTGCTGCCAAGCCGGATCAAGGAAACACGCCCTCCTCTGAGCCCTGATTTAAGAGCTCTGACAGGTCTCTCACGAAAGCGTTCGGAGAAAACCACGGGACATGTCAGTGAAACACCGGGTCTTTCGGCCCGGCGTTGGCGCGGTGTTTAGGCGGATGTCACAGGAATGTCAACTGCACCGGTCTCTTAACCTTTCGGCAAGGCTGTCCGCAGGCTTTTTTGACGGAACAGGGGGTTCGTACCATCTTAAGGAAAGGAGGTGTCGTGTCATGAAATCGAAACTCTGGAACAGCCCGATCAGGATCGAGAATCCCGAAACCGGCATGGTCCGCACCGTCAAGACGGTACGCGAGGCAAAAACAGTCCTCGACCGCTTCTGGCCGGACTATCACGGCAGTCAGCATCATCTGGCGGAACAGGTTTGCGACGAAGCACTGAAGGGAAAGTCGAGGCCCTCGGAAGCCCGGCGCGCCTTTATCGCCGCAGCGGTGGAAGCGCATTTTCACATCCACTGACCACCTATTCGGCAGCGGCCCTCGCCTCGCCCTCATCCGGCGCATCGGCACTGCCGGGCGCGGTCTCCGCCTGCAGATCCGGGAAGGCAACGATGCGCTTGCCCGAAAAGTCCGCATGCACGACGATCAGGCCCTGTTCCTCGAAATAACCGAGCAGGCGGCGGGCGCGACGCGCCGAATGGGTGCCGTAGGCGCGGGCGATCCGCGCGTCCGAGGGACACGGCTCCCCTGATATCGCCGCCTTCGCCATCAGCAGGAAAACGCCCTGCAGGTCATCCGAAACGCCGGATGACAGCGACAGCGCTGTCCCCCAGGCCTCGCCGGAAGCGGTTTCCACGTCGACGCCGGAACGGGTGATTGCCGTGCGGCGGCGGAATTCACCGAGCGAGAGCGGCGGACCCTGCAGGCGCCGCATCCGGGCACGTACCAGAAAATCCTGATATAGGACGGAATCCGTCCGGTAGGCGGATTGCGGATCGTCGAGAATTTCGGACAGGACGGCGGACAACCGTTCTTCGCGCTCTTCGGCGGACAATTCCGGCTGGGCGACACGCGGCTCCTGCGGCGGCGCCACCGCTGATGGTGTCGAGCGCGACAGTTCGGCCAGGATATCCGTTGTCGGCCGCGGCGCAGGCGGGGCACGGCGGACCATCGGCCGGGTGAATTCTTCCGGATCCGGCGTGAAGATCAGGTCCTCGACGTCCTGCGGCGCATCCGGCAGCGGCATCAGCTTGGGGCTCGAAGAGCGCGCCGAGGTCTCGACCGTGCCGATGACGATCGGCAACGGCCGGCGCGACAGGGCCGGGCCGAGGGCGACGAAATTGCCACGCTTCAGATCACGGAACATTTCCGCCTGGCGGCGATCCATGCCGAGTAGATCGGCGGCGCGGGCCATGTCGATATCGAGGAAGGTGCGGCCCATCAGGAAGTTCGAGGCTTCGGCCGCGACGTTCTTGGCGAGCTTTGCCAGCCGCTGGGTGGCGATGACGCCGGCAAGGCCGCGTTTTCGGCCACGGCACATCAGGTTGGTCATGGCGCCGAGTGAAAGCTTTCTAGCGTCTTCCGACACATCGCCGCCGACCGACGGCGCAAACATCTGCGCTTCGTCGACCACGACCAGAACCGGATACCAGTATTCGCGATCGGCATCGAACATGCCGTTGAGGAAGGCGGCGGCGGCGCGCATCTGCTCTTCAAGATCGAGGCCCTCGAGCGTCAGGACGCAGGAGACGCGATTCTTGCGGATACGGTTGGCGATGCCGGCAAGCTCGGCCTCGCTGCGCTCGCCATCGACCACCACATGGCCGAATTTTTCAGATAAAGTGACGAAATCGCCTTCCGGATCGATCACCACCTGCTGCACCCAGGGCGCGGACTGTTCCAGAAGGCGACGCAGGAGATGTGACTTGCCGGAGCCGGAATTTCCCTGCACGAGCAGACGGGTCGCCAGAAGCTCCTCGATATCGAGCTTGGCCGGATCGCCCCCGGACACAATTCCCATATCGATGCCGACCTGCAATGCACTTACCCCGTAAACTGTCTCTTCGCGGTGACCGTTGGAAGCCGCGACTCCGGAACTCTAACAGAGATCGGGATTCGTTTCGCCGGGCAAGATCGAAAATGCACAGGCCTTTAGGAACTACTCGAAATTGAGCTGCCAGGAGATGCCGAAACGATCCTGAAGCCAGCAGAATTTCCGGCTGAACCCGTAATTGTCGGTGGGCATCAGGAACATCCCGCCCTCGCTCAGAGCTTCGGCCAGCCGCGTGAGCTCCTCTTTGGCCCCGCATTCCACAAAAAAGGAAAAGGACGGCGTGAAATCGAAGACATGCTTTACCGGGCTGTCGATGCAGACCACCTGCTGGCCCGCGACCTCGAAGGTGGCGCGAAACACGCTGCCTTCCGGCCCCGCCTCGCCCGGGCCGTAACGCCTGATGTCGTTGATCCTGCCTGCCGGCAGCACTGACGTATAGAAGGTGATCGCCTCCTCGCAGGTGCCGCCCTGGAACATCAGGAAGGGCCGGACGGATTTCACTGGACCAGACATCGGGTTCTTCCTTTACGAAGCGGCCCTTCGATAGAGCGCCAGAGACCCCGCGAGCGCCAGAAGCGCGCCGCCGCAGAGCCGGTCAAGCCAGAGCGCGCCTTTCTTCTTCAACAGATGCACCGCCCGCGAGCCGAGCAGCGCATAGGCGAACATAACCGCGAAATCGATCAACGCAAAGACGAGCGCCAGGATCGCATATTGCGGAAACTGCGGCGCATCCGGCACGATGAACTGCGGCAGGAAAGCCGAGAAGAACAGGTATCCCTTGGGATTGGTAACCGCGACGAGGAAGCTCTTCAGGAAGATTGACGTTGCGGAACCCGAACCGGCCGCGGCATCGCCTGCCGTTACGTTAAGCGAGCCTTTCGAGCGCAGAAGCATCAGGCCGAGAAACGCGAGATAACCGGCACCCAGCCATTTGACGACCGAGAACCAGAATTCTGAGGCTGCCAGCAGAGCGCCGAGGCCGAGAGCCACTGCGCCGATCAGCACGAAATCGGAGATCATCGCACCGGCCATGCCAGGCAGCGCACGGCGCAGACCAAAACGCGAGCCGTTGGTGAGCGCCAGGAGAACGGTCGGCCCGGGTGTGGCGATGCCAATGAACGCGACGATCGCAAAGGCGAGCAGGGAAACGTTACTCATCGCTTTTCTCCTACCAGAGGTGCCGGCCGTCGATGACCGTGTGCGGCCAGTCTTCCGCGTCGAAATCGTCGAACAGCCGGGCGTTCACAGCGATACGCCGGGTCTTGCCGTCCCAGGTGCCGTCCGGCTGGAAATCCGGGCTGTCGCTATAGGTGGTGCAGCCGCACGTGCCGCAGAAATGATGTGCCACCATTTTGGTGTTCCACCGGTAGACTTTGTCATTGGCCGTATCGGCAGTGACCTTCACCTGCTTCGGGTCGTAATAGGCATGCAGCGCGCCGCGTCTGGAGCAGTAAGTGCAGGTGCAACGGGTGAGTGCCTGCGGCAGTTCACCCTTGATCTCGAAAACGGTCTCGCCGCAGTGGCAACGCCCGGTAATCATCAGCTGTTCCTCCTTGACGACGCTCAGACGGCTGCGCGCTTGAAGCCGACCGACAGCAGGCCGGCGCCGATCATCAAAGAGCCGCCGGTGCGGTTGACGATCCGCTGGACCTTCGGCTTGCGGATCGTGTTGCGGGCCATCGAGGCCAGCAGGCCGTAGAGCGTGGCATTCAGGGTTGCGAGCACCAGGAAGGTCACTTCGAAGACCACCATCTGGAAGAACAGGGGCTGGCTGAGGTCTAGGAACTGCGGCAGGAAGGCCACGAAGAAGACAATGCTCTTCGGGTTCAGCGCGGTGACCACATAGGTGTGCAGGAAAATCTTGAACGGCTTTACCGACGTCACTTCGGCCTCGCTGAGATCGGCGGCCCGTTCGGAAACCGGCGCGCGCCAGAGCTTGATGCCGAGATAGATGAGGTAAGCGGCACCCACCCATTTCAGCACGGTGAAGAGCGCAGCAGAGGTCGCAAGCAGTGCGCCGAGCCCAAGCATGGAAGCGGTCATCGCCGTGAAATCACCCAGCGCCGTACCCGCGACGGTCGCCGATGCCACCTTGCGGCCATGGCTCAGCGCGTAAGAAATGACGAGCAGGATCGTCGGTCCCGGAATGGCCAGGAGAACCGACGAAGCGGCGACGAAAGCGAGCCAGTGTTCAAGCGACATGCGAATGCTCCTCCATGGAATAGAGGGAGCAAGCCACCGATTTTTTCAGTTTGCAAGTGGTGTTTATTCAGTCGTCATGCGCCAGCGATAGAGCACGTCCGGCTCCTTTTCTTCGTTGGCCGCGCCATCGGTCTGCCTGATCTCTACAAAGCCGCGCGCTCCGTAGAAACGGCGGGCTGCGGCATTGCGCTGGAAGGTCCAGAGAAAAAGCTGCGGATGGGCTCCCATTGCGATGTCCAGCAGCCGGGAACCGATCCCCTGCCCCTGCACGCCCGGCAGGATATAGAGCTGGTCGACCCAATCCTTGCGAAAAGCGATAACGCCGAGCAAGGTGCCGTCCCTTTCGGCGCCCCAGATGTCGCAGGTCGCGAAGAGATGCCCTCTCCAGTATCCGCGATCTTCCTCAGGCGTGTGAAGCTGAGCCAGCCAGGGCAGCCGCTCCTTGAAGGAGATACGGTGAACGCTCGCAGCGGCCGCCATATCGTCACGGCAAAGCTTGCGGAAGACGACCGTCATTCTTTCAGCTCCAGCCATAGAATCCTCCACGAGAGGCCCCGGCGGAAGTCCCGCCGGGGACCCATCTCAGTCCTTTCACAGCCGGATGTCCCAAAGGGTGAACCGGACATTTCGGCGGTCGTCCTCGAGTTCGGGGAAACCGACATCGCGGCGCATCCGGTTGGAAAGATCAGAGATCTGGTTCCGTTCTTGACGACGCCTCCAGGCTGCTAGGAGCAGTGCGCCAGCAGTCTTCCAGACGCCATGCTCGCGGCAGAGTTCATGAACCGCAGCCGAAAGGGTATCAGCAACCATAAATTGTGATTCACGCATGATTTTCCGTCCCGGCGCATGTTGCGACCAGGTCCTCTGAGATGAAGAAAGACGTGCGGATGCGGACGAGGAAACACGGTAAATCGCGTCGTCAGCCGGTCACGTCAGATCAATGGGAAAAGTGCCAAAAGCGGCGGAAATCCAGCCTTATACAGCCTGGAAACACATGCCGGCCGGCATCGATGTGCGAGACACCGAGGCCACAATAGCCGTTCCGCCAGAAAGGCGCATATACATGGTAATGGACTTCATTTCACGCCTCCTGTGTTCGATTTGCGGAATGGATAAATAATACACGAGATCGTCCGATGAGCAAGCGCACAATCGCGAATTGCAGTCATCACGGAAAAACCGTGGCAAATAAGCCACATTGCTCGTTGGCGCTCAGGCCCTCAGCCCAAAACCCTGCATCAGACGGCGGGTGGCGAAGTCGGGATTGCCGGAGGTGAAGACGGCGAAGTCGTAATTATCCGGATGTTCTGCGCCCTCGACCAGCGGCACTTTTCGGCGTGCCTGCCTGGCGATCGCCTCGGCCGGGTCGAGCCAGTCGACCGGCCAGGGGGCAAGCCTGCGGAATACATTGGCCATGAAGGGGTAGTGGGTGCAGGCGAGCACGACGATATCGGTTTTCCGACCGTCCTTCTCGACGAAGCAGGGCGCAATCTCGGCCAGCACCGCCTCGTCGGAAATCGTCTCGCCCCGAATATACGCTTCCGCCATGCGGGCGAGGTTCTGCGAGCCGACAAGACGCACGTGACACTGGGTGGCGAAGGATTGGATAAGGTCGCGGGTATAGGCGCGCTTGACGGTGCCCGGCGTCGCGAGAACCGAGACGAGGCCTGACCGGGTGCGTTCGGCCGCCGGCTTGACCGCCGGCACGGTGCCGACGAAGGTCATCTTCGGAAAAGTCTCGCGCAGCTCGGCGCCGACCAGCGTGAAAGCGGTATTGCAGGAGATGACGCAGACTTCGGGATCGTATTCATCGAGGAGTTTTGCAAAGAGCGCGATCACCCTCTCGCGCAGGGCCGGCTCCTCCCAGTCGCCGTAGGGAAAACCGGCGTCGTCGGCGACATAGATGAAGCCGCGTTCCGGGATCAGCACGCGCGCCTCGCGCAGCACCGTCAGCCCGCCGATGCCCGAATCGAACATCAGCACCGGTTTCGATTCATTCGTCTGCGTCATTCCCCGTCTTCTCCCCAGATACCCCTTTGGGCAGATCCGCCTTTTCAGGCTTCGGCCCGTCCTTTTTCGACCATCCGCGGGGAAAACGGTCGAGCGAGTTGATGACGCCCCGGAACACGCTGATCTCCTGTTCCGTAAAACCCCGCCGCGAGATGACGGCCCGGAGGTTGTCGATCATTCTTGGCTTTTTCGCGGGCGGATGGAAATAATTGCGGGCGTCCAACGCCTCTTCCAGGTGCTCGAACAGGCCAATGACCTGTTCCTTGGTGGAAGGGCGCTGCTCGATCGGCAGGAAGACCGTCTCGGTAAGATCTTCCATGCCCGATTTCATCCATTCATAGGACATCAGCAGCACGGCCTGAGCGATGTTGAGCGAGGCGAAAGCGGGATTGACCGGAAAGGTGACGATCTCGTCGGCGAGCGCCACCTCCTCATTGGTGAGGCCCCAGCGTTCGCGGCCGAACAGAATGCCGGTCTTCTCGCCTGCCTTGAATTTGGTGCGCAGGGTCTCGGCCGCAGTCACAGGCGAGCGCACCGGCTTAAAGCCATAACGCTCGCGCGCCGTCGTCGCATAAACGAAATTGAGATCGGCAATCGCTTCTTCCAGCGTTTCGAACACCTTGGTACCGTCGATGACGTGGTCGGCCTTGGAGGCGGCGGAGCGAGCCTTTTCGCTCGGCCAACCGTCGCGCGGTTTGACGAGGCGTAGTTCCGCGAGGCCGAAATTGGCCATGGCGCGCGCCACCATGCCGATATTCTCGCCGAGCTGCGGCTCGACCAGGATGACCGCCGGTCCTTCGGCTATGAGTTCGCGCTCGCTGTTGGTGCCTGACATGTCTGTTTCCGTATCCAAATCCAAGGCCGGAATACCGGTGACCGGGGCAATCGGCAAGCCTTATGCGGCTGCGGGATAAAGCCTGCCCAGCATGGTGCCGATCATTTCGACGCCAACGCGACTGCCGTGCTTGAAGATCGGCAGGTGGCGGCTGCCGCCGCGGCTCAGCTTACGCTTCACCACGAAACATTCCGATCCACGCGCGGAGAGCGCGTCGATATTGCCCAACGTATCCTCAAGTGCCGTCAGCACAGGGCCTTCCGGCTTGTGTCCCGCCTGGACCGCGTTGCGGGCGAAGATCCGCGCCCAATAGGTGGCACCAAGGAAGATGCCGAGCGTCTGGCGAACCTGGCCCGGACGACTGACGACCGACCAGGTGGTGCCAAGCGGACGCGCGGCGAGCGTGACCTCGCGATATGAGGCATCGAGCTTGTGAGAGAGCGCGATGATCTCAAAACCACTTCGGCCCTCCCTGACTGCGGAAAGAAGCTCGCGAAGGCCATCGAACCAGCGCCCCAACGCGAGATCGAGGGTCGAGCGTGTTGAAGCCGGGAAAACGAGGAAGGCGACGATCGTTCCCGCTAGAGCGCCGATCAGCGTTTCCTCGATCCTGAGCTGCAGGAGGTCGAGGGTCAGCACGCCGGTCATGCCATAGATCAGGCAGAGCAAGATCGAGATGAAGAAGGTCATCGCCGCATAGGAGATCTGCAAGCAATAGAAGCCGAGGAAGATGCAGAGCACTGCGATCGGTGCGGATACCAGCGGATAACCGCCGATCAGCGTTGCCAAGACGAGCCCGGCCGCGATGCCGAGCAGCGTGCCGATCGAACGCTGAAGGGCTCTGATCGCCGCGTCACCGCGCGACTTGGTGTTTGTGAAGATCAGGAAGGCGGTCAGCACAGCCCAGAACCAGCGGTCGCGCGACAACATCAGGCCAAAGGTCATCGCCAGGCTCGACGCAATCGTGATCTGCACCGCGGATCGCATCACCGGGTTCTTGAGTGAGAAATCGATCTTTGCCCGGGCCGGCGCGGCAACTGCGTCGTCGATGGCCCGGAAACGGTCCCGCCGCCCCTCCTCGATGGCTTCCGTCAAAGCCACCCTCGCCGTCTGCAGCCAGATCAGGGCGCGGGCGTTCTCCGCCACCCGGTCGTCGCCGGCGACCGCCGGGCTGGCTGCGATCTTCTCGGCCATATCCCCGTCGTCCTCGATCAGGGCGTGAACGAGCAGGAAGGGCGGCAGCGCCTCGAAGGAGAGCACGATCACACTTTCCGCAGCGAGATGCACGTCGAAGATCTTCATCGTGAGAGACGTGAGCGGTTCGTCTTCCGGATCGATCGTGCCGTCGGCCGTGCGGGGAAGGAACCCCTCGGCCATCAGCACGACGTCCTTCAACCGCTCCTCGAGCTGCCGCAATTCGCGCCGATCCCCATCCGAGATGATCCCGCCGCTCGACAGAACCGCGAGCTTCATCAGGATATCGCCCACCCTGCCCTGGATCGCCACTAGCGACCGAAGAAGGTCGCGCCGCCAATCGTCCGGCAGGAGATAGGTGCGGACCAGATGGCCGATGACGACCGCGATCACCGGACCGATGGCCCCCAAAGGAAGATCGGAAAGGTTCGGCTTGAGATAGGCGCCCATGAAATAGGACGTAAACGCGAACATGCCGACTGCAAATCCGCGCGGCCCGTAGACACGCCCGACCGTAGCGCCGGCGATGACCACCAGGAACATCGGATCGGAGATGTAGCGATAGTCTTCCAGTGCCGCGGCGAGCCCGACACAGAGCAAGCTGACGGCGCCGCCGATCAGCCGCGTCTTCAACTGGTCCGACGGCAGCCGGTCGCGGACAGCGACGCCTCCTTCGATCGAGAGGATGATCGCAAGCCCGTAGGCGATCATCGGCAGCGCCAGACCAGCCATGTGAATGAGCGCTAGGCAGGCCACCGCGCCAATCACGGTCAGCGTCACCCGTCCTGCCATGCGCAGGCGCGACAGCGCCGGGTCGTTGGCGAGCAGCCAGTCTCGGATCTTTGCGGCAACCGTCATCAACCACCCCAGGCGGGTGCCGGCACCCGCTCCTGGCCGGCGAATATATCGCGTTGATAAAGTTTGGCGATACCGTGCATGGGGCTGAGGGCCACGATCGACAGATCGGCGGGCTGCCAGACTACCGGCACGGTTACTCGCCCTTGGCGATCGAATGCATCTCTTCGATCACCGAATCCCGCTCGCCGTCGGCGACGCGGTGGATGTCGTCGATGACAGGCTTGCCGGCTTCCTGGATGACGTCGAAATGCAGTTCGTTGACACTGTCCTTCACCGCGGCCTCATCGACGCAGGTCCACATCTTGAAGGTCACGGTAACGTCGGTTATGCCGTTGGCGCCCGGTGCCGAGGTGGTCTTGATTTCCTTCAACGGACAGCCGTCCTGCGACGAGGTGACCACATCGTAGCCGAAGGGATCGCCCGGCTGGTTGTTCTCCGTGTCATAGGCCGGGTGTTTGGCGGCTTCCGCATAGGCGCTCTGGAACTTCTTGCTGAACAGGCGCGACAACGGATCCGCATCGAAGATGTATTTCCATTCGCTGTCGACGGTGTTCCAGTTGTCCTCGGTGATCTTCATCACCTCTTTCACCGGATCGGTAACATCAGCCGCCGAAGCGAAGGTCGAGATGAATGAAAAGGCAAGGGCAAGCGGCAAGGTCCGCATAACATCAAATCCGGCTGTTGGAGAGCGATTTGGCCGGACATTAATCAGGCTTTGTGGTTTGGCAAGGGCAATCGTCCACAGGTCCGGACGCACCGCGATTTCTCGCGCGAAAAGCCGCATATGATGGCCTCAATGCCTTTGCGTTCCGGCCCGGCGATGTTATAGCGCACCCACTGGTGTCCACCCGTCGGGACCTTGAGGTCCCTTCTATGTCCAAGAGGAATTCCATGCAAAAGATCAAGGTAGCCAACCCGGTCGTCGATCTCGACGGCGACGAGATGACCCGCATCATCTGGCAGCTCATCAAGGACAAGCTGGTCCTTCCCTATCTCGATCTCGACATCGAATATTACGACCTCTCGGTCGAGAACCGCGACGCCACCAACGACCAGGTGACCATCGACGCCGCCAACGCCATCAAGAAGCACGGCGTCGGCATCAAGTGCGCGACGATTACGCCGGACGAAGCCCGCGTCAAGGAATTCAATCTCAAGGAAATGTGGAAGAGCCCGAATGGCACGATCCGCAACATCTTGGGCGGAGTCATCTTCCGCGAGCCGATCATCTGCAAGAACGTGCCGCGCCTGGTTCCGGGCTGGACCAAGCCGATCGTCGTCGGCCGTCACGCTTTCGGCGACCAATACAAGGCAACCGACTTCAAGTTCCCGGGCAAGGGCACGCTGTCGATCAAGTTCGTCGGCGAAGACGGCCAGGTGATCGAGAAGGAAGTGTTCAAGGCTCCGGGCGCCGGCGTGGCCATGGCGATGTACAACCTCGACGAATCGATCCGCGATTTCGCCCGCGCTTCGCTGAACTACGGCCTGATGCGCAAGTGGCCGGTCTATCTGTCGACCAAGAACACCATCCTCAAGGCCTATGACGGCCGCTTCAAGGATATCTTCGAGGAAGTCTTCAACGCTGAATTCAAGGAACAGTTCGACGCGCTGAAGATCACCTACGAACACCGCCTGATCGACGACATGGTCGCAGCGGCGCTGAAATGGTCCGGCGGCTACGTCTGGGCCTGCAAGAACTATGACGGCGACGTCCAGTCCGACATCGTTGCCCAGGGCTTCGGCTCGCTCGGCCTGATGACCTCGGTTCTGCTTTCGCCCGATGGCCGCACCGTCGAAGCGGAAGCTGCCCACGGCACCGTCACCCGTCATTACCGCCAGCACCAGAAGGGACAGGAGACCTCGACGAACTCGATCGCCTCGATCTTCGCCTGGACCCGTGGCCTCGCACATCGCGCCAAGCTCGACGACAATGCTGCCCTTGCAAAGTTCGCCGCCACGCTCGAAACCGTCTGCGTCGACACCGTCGAAGCCGGCTACATGACCAAGGACCTGGCGCTGCTCATCGGTCCGGATCAGCCGTGGCTCTCGACCACCGCCTTCCTCGACAAGGTGGACGAAAATCTCAAGGTGGCCATGGCTGCCTAAGTCCGAAAAATCGGCTAATCATTCGACGGCGGGGAGCAATCTCCGCCGTTTTCTTTTGTGAGGAAGTTTGCCATGACCGCCACGACGACACCTGCGATCATCCGTCCGCTCGAGCCAGCCGACCGCACCGCCTGGGAACCGCTCTGGGAAGCCTATCTGCGCTTCTACGAGACCGTGTTGCCGAAAGAGATGTACGATCTCACCTGGAGCCGGCTTCACGATCCCGCCGAGCCGATGCATGCTCTCGGCGCATTCGACGAGACCGGCAAGATGATCGCCATCGCGCATGTCATCTTCCACCGATCCTGCTGGCTGCCTGAATCGACGTGTTATCTGCAGGACCTCTATGTCAAGAATACCCTGCGCGGCCGCGGAACCGGCGCAGCCCTGATTGAAGCGGTGGCAGATCTCGCGCGGGCAAACGGAGCCGGGCGGCTCTACTGGCTGACTCAGGAGAGCAATGCAGCCGCGCGGCGGCTCTACGACCGCATCGCCCAAAACTCCGGCTTCATCCAGTACCGGAAGGCGCTCTAATTCGCCCTGGCACCTTGATTGATAAGCAAGCTGCACCAAAACATAGACGTCACTGCCCGGAGGACCACATGTCAGATGAACTTGTGCTCTACACAAATCCGATGTCACGCGGCCGGATTGCCCGCTGGATGCTGGAGGAAGTCGGCATCCCCTATCGTACCGAAATCCTGCATTTCGGCACGACGATGAAGGGCGACGCCTACAGAAGCGTCAACCCGATGGGCAAGGTGCCGAGCATCGCGCACGGCAAGACTGTCGTCACCGAATGCGCGGCGATCTGCGCCTATCTGGCGGATGTCTTTCCGCAGGCGGGTCTTGCGCCCGCCCCCGCCAAGCGAGCCGACTATTACCGCTGGATGTTCTTTGCGGCCGGTCCACTGGAAGCAGCCGTCAGCAACCACGTGCTCGGCTTCGAGGTGCCGAAGGAACGCGAGCGGATGGTCGGTTACGGCACCTATCAGGATGTCATGGATACGCTGGAAGCGGCCATTCGGGCGAACGCCTATATCGCCGGTGACACGTTCAGCGCCGCGGATGTCTATGTCGGCTCGCAGCTCGGCTATGGACTGCGGTTCGGCACGATCGAAAAACGCGCAGCATTCGAACAGTATTTCGGACGGCTTGCGCTACGCGAGGCTTATCAGCAGGCCAACGACAAGGACAACGCCGCGGCTGCCGAGCTGCAGAACGCGGGATAGACTTCAGGGATCAGCGGTCGATACCGCCCGGCGATCGCTTGGGCGACGGAGTGGGTATCGGCTTTGCGTTGCCGGCGTCGAAACGCAGCATCCATTCATTGCTCATGGAGCTGGCAAGGATCACCGGCCCGACAGGAGGCTTTACGGATTGCGTGCCAGTCGGCTGGATGCTGGCCGAACGGACAGCCAAGGGATCCGGCCGCTCGATCGGAACCGGGACGTTCGTCGCTACCATCGGATCCGCGCCGGTCGACGGAATGGACGCAACGTCGAATTCCTTAGCCTGGATCAGGCTGAACGGGTCGGGATTGCTCTGCACGAGTGCGAGCACGTATTCGTCTGCTGGTTTCGGCGGCGGCGTCTGCAGCTCCCCGTCCCTGTCGCGCTTCTCGTAGAAGGCGTTGCCGCCGGCAACCGTCACATAATGCATGTTCTGATAGGGGAAGCGTAAGCCGGCCGTGTGAAAGAACATGGCGTCCCTGACTTCCGGGTTCCGCTCGCCGCGAATGATCGCATCGACCGCCGCATCGAGTTCCGGAACCGTTTCGTCGTTGATCGGTCGCGTCAGGACACCCGGCGCAAACTGCTTTTCCTGAGCAACGATGCCGCAAATGCTGGGCGGATAGGCATCCGAAGTCAGCCTGTTCATGATCACGGTGCCGACCGCCATCAACCCTTCACGGCTCGACCGCTGCGACTCGAAATACATTGCCCGCTTCATGCAGTCACGATCGGCCGGCGTGTAGTGATAGACCTGTTTCCTGGAGACCGGTGCAGGCTTCACGGTCGTGCTCGCGGGTGAGATGGATGACGTCGTCTGCGCCGACGTGCATGCCGATAGAAGCATCATTCCAACCAGGCCTACTGCCGGCCGGAGAAGGGCCTTATCGCTCGCCGTCATTGAATATCCCCCCTGCGGTATAATTCCAGAAATCGCTACGGCGCGAAAAGGGATACCTCAAAAATTGATTCAGATCAAACGCCATAAGAGACAATCAAAACTGGGAGGAAAATCGTTCCGGTTGCAGGCCGGCCTAGCGGCAAGCCCCTTCGAACCGAGGCCCTGCCAGACGTGCCGGAACGACGTCTTACGACGGTCTTCCTAATGGAAAGTTGACTTCCCACCCTTCCGTTCACGGAGATTCGGCGTAGAGCAGTTCTGGAACCAAAAGCATCCGGAGCTGGAATCCAAAGCCAGAAGCGATAGGGGCCGACGCCGCTCCGCCTCTATCGGCTTCCCTAGCTCCGCAGCCCCGGCGCCTCGTAACCGGTGCGTTCCACATATTCCGTATAACCGCCGTCATAACGGTGGATGCCATCGGGCGTCAGTTCGAGCACGCGATTCGACAGTTCGGCGAGGAAATGCCGGTCGTGGCTGACGAACAGCATCGTGCCTTCGTATTCCGACAGCGCCTTGATCAGCATTTCCTTGGTGTCGAGGTCCAGGTGGTTGGTCGGCTCGTCGAGGACGAGGAAGTTCGGCGGGTCGAACAGCATGGCGGCCATCACCAGGCGCGCCTTCTCTCCGCCGGACAACACCCGGCATTTCTTCTCGACATCGTCGCCTGAAAAGCCGAAGCAGCCGGAAAGTGCCCGCAGCGACCCCTGCCCCGCGCGCGGAAACTGTTCTTCCAGCCATTCGAAGACGGTCAGGTCGCCGTCGAGGAGATCCATGGCGTGCTGGGCGAAATAGCCCATCTTGACGCTGGCGCCGATCGAGACGCTGCCTTCGTCCGGCTCGGTCGAACCCGTCACCAGCTTCAGCAGCGTCGACTTGCCGGCGCCGTTGATGCCCATGATGCACCAGCGCTCGCGCCGCTTCACCATGAAGTCGAGGCCTTCGTAGATCGAGCGGCTACCGTATCGCTTGGCGACATTCCTGATGTTGACCACGTCTTCACCGGAACGAGGCGCCGGCTGGAATTCGAAGGCGACCGCCTGACGGCGTTTTGGCGGCTCTACACGCTCGATCTTGTCGAGCTTCTTGACCCGGCTCTGCACCTGGGCTGCATGACTGGCGCGCGCCTTGAAGCGCTCGATGAACTTGATCTCCTTGGCAAGCATCGCCTGCTGGCGCTCGAACTGCGCCTGCTGCTGCTTTTCGTTCTGGGCCCGCTGCTGCTCGTAGAAGCCGTAGTCGCCGGAATAGGTAGTGAGCGATCCGCCGTCGATCTCGATGATCTTGGTGACGATTCGGTTCATGAATTCGCGGTCATGCGAGGTCATCAGCAGCGCGCCGTCGTACCCCTTGAGAAACTGTTCGAGCCAGATCAGGCTTTCGAGGTCGAGATGGTTGCTCGGTTCGTCGAGCAGCATGACGTCCGGGCGCATCAGCAGGATGCGGGCGAGCGCCACGCGCATCTTCCAGCCGCCGGACAGCTTGCCGACATCGCCGTCCATCATCTCCTGGGTGAAGCTCAGGCCGGCAAGCACTTCGCGGGCGCGACCTTCGAGGCCGTAGCCGTCGAGTTCCTCGTAGCGCGCCTGCACCTCGCCGTAGCGCTCGATGATTTGGTCCATCTCGTCCAAGCGGTCCGGATCGACCATCGCCGATTCGAGTTCGTGCAATTCGGCGGCGACGATACTCACCGGACCGGCGCCGTCCATCACCTCGGTGACGGCGCTACGATCGGCCATCTCGCCGACATCCTGGTTGAAATAACCGATCGTGACATTCTTCTCGACGCTGACCTGCCCCTCGTCCGGCGCCTCCGAACCGGTGATCATCCGGAAGAGCGTCGTCTTGCCGGCGCCGTTCGGCCCGACGAGGCCAATCTTCTCGCCACGGTTCAGCGCCGCGGCCGCCTCGATGAAGAGGATGCGATGGCTGTTCGATTTGCTGATATTTTCAATGCGGATCATGGGCGGGCGGGCTCGAAAGGTTTCATCACAACAAAAAGCCGGGTCGTCGCCGACCCGGCTTTTCTAATCAATCAATGCGAAGGTTATTCGGCGCTGTCTTCAGCGGCCTTCTTCTTCGGAGCAGCCTTCTTCTTCGGAGCGGCTTCTTCGCCTTCGGCGGCTTCATCGGCAGCCTCGGCCTTGGCAGCAGCCTTCTTCGGGGCGGCCTTCTTCTTGGCCGGCTTTTCAGCGCTTTCCGAGCCTTCCTCGTCTTCAGCCATCAGCTCCTCCTTGGTCACGACCTTGTCGGTGACCTTGATCTCGGAGAGCAGCTTGTCGACGACCTTCTCTTCGAAGATCGGCGCGCGCAAGGAGGCGGAAGCGCCGGGGGTGTTGCGGAAGAAGTCGAGGATTTCCTTCTGCTGGCCCGGGAACTGCTGGAGCTGCGCATAAAGGGCGCGCTGCATTTCTTCCTCGGTCACTTCGACGCCGGCCTGTTCGCCGATTTCGGAGAGGACGAGGCCGAGACGAACGCGACGCTCAGCCAGCTTGCGGTATTCGACGCGCGCGTCTTCCTCGGTCGTTTCTTCGTCTTCGAAGGTCTTGCCGGACTGCTGCAGGTCGGTGTTGATCTGGCGCCAGATGTTGTCGAACTCGGCGTCGACGAGGCCCTGCGGGGTGTCGAACTGGTACATGCCGTCGAGCTGGTCGAGGATCTGACGCTTGACCTTCTGGCGGGTGACGTTGCCGTACTGGCTTTCGATCTGGCCGCGGACGATCTCCTTCAGGCGGTCGACGGATTCGATGCCGAGCTTGGAGGCGAGTTCGTCGTTGATCTCGAGAGCGGCCGGAGCGGCGACTTCCTTGACGGTGACGTCGAAGGTGGCTTCCTTGCCAGCGAGGTTCGCAGCCGGATATTCGGCCGGGAAGGTCACGGTGATGGTCTTGTCTTCACCGGCCTTGACGCCGACGAGTTGGTCTTCGAAGCCTGGGATAAAGCGGCCGGAGCCGAGAACCAGTTCGGCATCTTCGGCGGTACCGCCGTCGAAGGCAACGCCATCGACCTTGCCGAGATAGTTCATGGTAACGCGGTCGCCATCGGCGGCCTTGCCACTCTTGGTTTCGAAGGTACGGGCGCTCTCGGCGATCTTCTCGATCTGCTCGTTGACTTCGTCTTCGGTGACTTCGACGACTTCACGAACGACGGAAAGGCCGTCGGTCGGCTGCAGCTCGATGTCCGGGATGACTTCGTAGGAGAGCGTGAATTCGAAATCGACCTCGGCGTTCAAGATCTTTTCGGCTTCGTTCTCATCCTCGGTCATGGCGACCGACGGCTGGGTCGCCGACTTCTCGCCGCGGTCGGTGAGGATCTCGGTCGGGCGTTCGCGGACGATCTCGTTGACGAGATCCGCCATGATCGACTTGCCGTACATCTTTTTCAGATGGGCGATCGGCACCTTGCCCGGACGGAAACCGTTGATGCGGACCTTGTCCTTGGCGTCGGCGAGGCGCACGTTCAGCTGCGCTTCCATATCCCGCTTGGGGATTACGACCTTGATTTCGCGCTTCAGCCCTTCAGCGAGCGTTTCGGTAACCTGCATTTTCATACCTTCATATCGTGGCGGCGGTGCTCAGACAGCCGTTGGTTTCAATGAGCACATCGCCGGAACTTTGAGAGACCGGCCGCGGCTTCAAGGAGCGCCGATCCTTTAGCCAGAACCGGCTCGGACCGCACTCCTGGCGGTTTTGATGCGGGGCGGTTCTGGTGCGGGTAGAGAGACTTGAACTCCCACGCCTTGCGGCACCAGAACCTAAATCTGGCGTGTCTACCAATTTCACCATACCCGCGCCCCAGCCGCGTCGAAAATCCTCGTCGCACAAGGCCTTCCGGAGCGCGCGTCTCTATATCACCCGTTTCGGCGCACGCAAAGGGAAAATGACGCTTTTTTGGCAGCTCCGAGAAACCGCGGTGGATAGGCGAATTTGCTCCCGCCGCACCCCGGTCGAACCAGCGATTATCGGGATATTTAACTTTTTATTAAATTCTAATGTGTACATTGGAATCAACGGCGATGTGAGCCATGCAATAACCGCATGCCATCCATACGTATATTGCACTGCACAATTTCGCTGCAATCTCATATTGTGCAAATACAGAGATTGATTGAAGGTTTCGGTCTCTCTGGTTTGGACGGCTTGGCGCCCGCCCTGAACGATGCAGATGCCCTCGGGGAGTTTCCCGTGACAGGAATTCGAGCCGCGCACTCCTCCTCCCAGCGCGGGCTTGATGGGACTGGCGATCCTCCTCCTCCCAAGTCGCCAGTCGTTACAAATGACGCCCACCGGACCTCCTCCCCCGGTGGGCGTTATTTTTTTGTCCTGCAGCATGCGATCTGCCTAAAACTCGCGCATCATTTCCTCACTTGTGCATGGTAAACGATCTCGTAATGCGCCAGATGCATAGGTGGCATTCCGAATAGGCGCTGTTACTTTTTGCAGCGCAACATATATTGGTGCTCATGAGATTGAAGTCAGCGCCGAACGGGCTGCTGGCAAGGGCCTAGAAAGGGACAAGATCATGAACATCGCACAGAAGCTCACCACCTGGCGCAAGTACCGCGAAACCGTCAATGAGCTCGGCCGCATGAGCGACCGCGAACTCAGCGACCTCGGCATCGGCCGCGCCGACATCCGCCGCGTTGCGCGGACTGCCGTCGGCTTCTAAGCCTCGCGCAGACATCGCTGAACCGTCCAAAAAGCGCTTCCTTCGGGAGGCGCTTTTTCTTTTTGTTCATAGAAATTTAATGCTTCAAATGCCTGCCCATTTTTCAGACTGAGCCGCAAATTTCAGCTATCCATTGCACATTTGCATGGCAGTCGCACATTTTTTGCACTGCACATTCTTATTATGCGGATGTATAAGACCCTCATCGCTGATGACGACAGAGCATCAGGAAAAATCTTGAGGAAACAACCATGAACCCGATCCGTATCGCCAAGAACTGGATCAGCTACCGCCGCACGATGAATGAGCTTGGAAATCTTTCGAGCCAGGCCCTCAGCGACATCGGTCTGACCCGCTACGACATCCGCCACATCGCGGCTCGCTCTTTCCGCTAATCCGCTTCTCGCAGGCGGACCCGCACGGCTCGAGGCCTTGCGGCGAGGATCGAGCGGTCCGAGAGGACATCCAAGGACGTATCAAAGGCACCTTTTCGGGTGCCTTTTTGATTCCGGTCCGGCAAATGGCGTGATAATGAGCCGGCCATGAGCAACATTTCTTCCTCCCCCACCTCTCCTGCCGCCATCCATGTCGTCGGCGGCGGCCTTGCAGGCTCCGAAGCCGCCTGGCAGATCGCCTCGGCCGGCGTGCCGGTGATTCTTCATGAGATGCGCGGCGTGCGCGGCACCGATGCCCACAAGACAGACGGACTTGCCGAGCTCGTCTGCTCGAATTCCTTCCGCTCCGACGATGCGACTGCGAATGCCGTCGGCGTCATCCATGCGGAGATGCGGCTTGCCGGTTCACTGATCATGGCATGTGCCGACAGGCACCAAGTACCGGCCGGCGGGGCGCTTGCCGTCGATCGCGACGGATTTTCCGACGCGGTCACCGAAGCGATCGAAAAACACCCGCTCATCACCGTCGTGCGCGAGGAGATCCAGGGCCTGCCGCCAAAGGAATGGGATCTGGCGATCATTGCCACCGGCCCCCTCACCTCGCCGGCGCTTGCAGCGGCGATCCAGGCGGAGACAGGCGAGGACCAGCTCGCCTTCTTCGATGCCATCGCACCGATCGTGCACCGCGATTCTATCGACATGGACATCTGCTGGTACCAGTCGCGCTACGACAAAGTCGGGCCCGGCGGTACCGGCAAGGACTATATCAACTGCCCGATGGACGAGGCTCAGTACAATGCCTTCGTGGATGCGCTGATCGCCGGCGACTCGATCGGTTTCAAGGAATGGGAGGGCACGCCCTATTTCGACGGCTGCCTGCCGATCGAGGTGATGGCCGAACGCGGCCGCGAAACGCTGCGTCATGGGCCGATGAAGCCGATGGGTCTCACCAATGCCCATAACCCGACGGTCAAGGCCTATGCGGTCGTGCAGCTCCGGCAGGACAATGCGCTCGGCACGCTCTACAACATGGTCGGCTTCCAGACGAAGCTGAAATACGGCGCCCAGGCGGACATTTTCCGGATGATTCCCGGCCTGCAGAATGCCGAATTTGCAAGGCTCGGCGGCCTGCACCGCAACACCTACATCCACTCGCCTGTTCTTCTCGACAGGAGCCTGACGCTGAAAAGTCGGCCGGGCCTGCGATTCGCCGGCCAGATCACCGGCTGCGAGGGGTATGTGGAAAGTGCGGCGATCGGACTTCTTGCCGGCCGGTTCGCGGCTGCCGAACGCAAGGGCGAAACGCTCCCCGCACCGCCTGCGACGACCGCTCTAGGTTCGCTGCTCGGTCATATAACCGGTGGGCATCTGGTTTCGGACGACGAGCCGGGCAAGCGCTCGTTCCAGCCGATGAACGTCAATTTCGGGCTGTTTCCTGATCTGGAGCCGGGCTCCATCGTCAAGCCGGAAGGGGTCAAGCGCTTCCGCGGTAAGGACAAGACGGTGATGAAGCGGCAACTGCTCGCCGTCCGGGCGCTCCGGGATTGCGCTAGTTGGCTTGATCGGGGCTGATATCCCCAGTCGACGGCTTCGGCTTTTCTTCCAGATCGCGATCGGCAACGCTGACATAGTTGTCGAGCAGCCAGAGGGCGACCTCGGCCGCCTCCTTTTCCGTGGAAAACAGGTAGGTGCCGTTCTGGGTCGACGCGTCCAGGAATTCGACGGTGAAACCCTTGGCGTTTGGCAAAGGGGTGACGCGAACTCTGCCCGGCTCGATCAAAAAGCAGGCGTAATGGTTGCGGTGGCTGCGCATGAAACCGGCCTTGTTGTCGTGCAGGCGTACGAAGATCGCTTCGCCATTGGCCGTCACATGCAGGCTGCGGATCGCTTCATTGGGAAAGGCGCGGCCGAATTCGAGAATGGCCATGCCTGTATCGTGCAGGTTGCCGTCCTTGTCCCGGTCCTTGCCCGACATCCGCGTGATGTAATAGGCGAGCGCCATGAGGAGCACGAAGATGATGGACCAGACGACAACGGGGCTCACACCGCTTCTCCTTATGATGGCGCCGGATTTCTAGTCTCGTCCCTTAGCGCGCGAGCCTTGCGCGAATTTGACGTCCATCAAAAGCGCCTGGTGACCGAGGCCTTCAAGAGCCGCAATTGCCGCCGCCACTGCGGAAGTTGCAGCGCCGTATCGAACACCGAGGCACCGGCGCGCGCCGCGCGGCGCAGCACTGGTTCGGCAAGCGCTACCGGCAGATAGGCCGGAAAGACGGCGGACGGGACGGTTCCCGACTTTCTGGCCTTGGCCAGATGTTCCAATCCAAGGCCCGCAAAGGCCTCGATCGCGACGGAAATGCGCGACCTATCCTCGCCGCGCAGGAATGTATCACGGTCGAGCCCGGTCGCCGAGAGGATATCGAGCGGCAGATAAAGTTGATGACGGCGTCGATGGATGGGCATCAGCAGCAGGAAACCGGCGATCGACTGGGCGACACCCGCATGTCCTGCCGCCTCGGCAGATTTTGCCGCATCGGCGGGAGAGAGGATCAGGCTCGCGAGCTGGATGACCGCCGAAGCGGTCTCGCCGGCATATCCTTCAAATGCATTCCGATCGGTCAACGGATCGTCGTAGAGATCGAATATGCGCGCCTCGATCATGTCGACGAGCGTCTGGCGCGGCAGGCGATAGGTCTCGATCGCCTCAAGCAGGCCGGCGGCGATGGGGTTGCCGGTGCTGTCGCCATGAGCGCTGCCTTCGAGGAGGTCGCGCCACCATTGCAGGCGGATTTCGCCGGGAAGCGGTTCACGCACCACGTCGCGGACACGGGCGATCTCGGCATTGAAGGCATAAAGGGCTGCAAGTGCGCCGCGCTTGTCTTCCGGCGACAGAAGGCAGGCGAGATAACGGTCGCGGTCCGTATCCCTGAGCGTTGCAAGGCAGATGTCGCCGTTCTGTCTGGCTGGATCGGCCATCTGTCAGACGGCGATCAGAGCTGCGGCGACGGCGCGCGATTCGGCGAGCATGATGTTGAACGTGCGCACCGCGGCACCGGTGCTCATTGGATCGGAGGCGATGCCTTTGGCTTTCAACGCCGCCTTCACATCCGCCGGAATGGGCTTGAGGTTGGCGCCCATGCCGACGAGCAACACTTCGATCTCGTTTGATTCGGCGAGCACCTTCATTAGGGAAGCAACCGTCAGCGGTTCACCTTCCTGCAGTTCCCAGCCGTGGATACCCGAGGGAAGGCAGAGCAGCGAGCCGCGATGCGACATGTCTGCAAAACGGAAACCGCCATTGCCGTAAGCGTCGATCGGAGCACGACCGGGAAAATGGGCGTCGCGAATTTCGATGCCTTTCGCCATGGGTCGCATGCTTTCTCGAAAAGGTTACGAGCCGGATGATGGCCCGGCTCTTTGGATCCAAGGCCCTGCAGCAGACAGGGCCTTTGGCATCGGCGATAACGTTCAGGAAGCCGTTCCGGTCTTCGCCGGTTCGGTCTTGACCGGCTCGCCCTTGACGCGGACTTCGGCAATATAGGCGCGCATGGCGCGGATCTTCACGCCTTCGGCGATTTCGACTTCCACTTCGGCGTCGTCGATAACCTTGGTCACCTTGCCGGTGATGCCGCCGCCGAGAACGACCTGGTCGCCGCGGCGGACGTTGGACAGCGTTTCCTGGCGCTTCTTGGCAGTGGCGCGCTGCGGACGGATCAGAAAGAAATACCAGACCACCATCAGAGGCGCGAAGAGGAAGAGCATCTCAAGGCCGGAGCCGAACGCGGAAGCTCCCGGTGCTGCGGCTGGGGCCTGGGCGAATGCTTCGGTAATGAACATCGAAAACTCCTAAGATTACCGGAGGCCCCGGGCCCCCGTTTCAAGCCGCCGGAATATAGTTGCGATAGGCCGGAATGCAACAGAAACACGCCGGCCGGCGTACCGAATTCGCGGCTCTCAGGCTTTTGATGCACCAACGAGCATGTTACCGCAGCGAAAAGGCTCAAAAACTGGCCGATACGACCGGAGAAACACCATGAGCGACGACTTCAACACCCTGATCCTGACCGAGATCCGCAGGCTTGCGGATGCGCTGGAACGGCTTGCCGGCCCTCCGCCCGCCGTCAACGACTGGAACGCCGCCGACTGCTTCGTCTGGGTACCGGTAAACCAGCGCCTGCAGCCGGTGCCGCGTCCGAACCGGGTCGCCTTGACGCTGATCCGCGGCGTCGACCACGTGCGTGACATTCTTCATGAAAACACCCTGCGATTTGCGGAAGGTTTTGCCGCTAACAACGTGCTGCTATGGGGCGCCCGTGGCATGGGCAAATCGTCGCTGGTGAAGGCGGTCCACGAGGACGTGCGCGCAGCGACCGGGATCCCGCTGAAACTTGTCGAGGTGCATCGCGAAGACATCGCCTCGCTCCCAGCCCTGCTCGATATCCTCAAGGCTTCCGGCCAGCGCGTCATCGCTTTCTGCGACGACCTCTCCTTCGACCACGACGACACCGCCTACAAGTCGCTGAAGGCGGCACTCGACGGCGGCATCGAAGGCCGGCCGGACAATGTCCTGTTCTATGCGACCTCCAACCGCCGCCATCTCCTGCCGCGCCACATGATGGAGAACGAGCAGTCGACGGCGATCAATCCGTCCGAGGCAGTCGAAGAAAAGGTGTCGCTGTCGGATCGTTTCGGCCTGTGGCTCGGTTTCCACAAATGCAGCCAGGACGACTACCTGAAGATGATCGACGGTTATGCCGAACATTTCGAGCTCGGCCTCGGCCAGGAGACCCTGCATCACGAGGCGCTCGAATGGGCGACCACTCGCGGCGGGCGCTCGGGCCGTGTCGCCTGGCAATATATCCAGGATCTTGCCGGGCGGCTGCGGAAACCGCTTTCCCGAGATTGAAACCTGAAAAAGCACTGAGAACGCAAAAAGCCCGGCACTGCCGGGCTTTTCTCCGTCCCCTGAAACGCACTACTTATTCAAGGAAGGTAATCGGGTTGACCGGGGTCGCGTCCTTGCGGACTTCGAAGTGGACCTGCGGGCGCTTGGCGTCGCCGCTCATGCCGGAGGCGGCAACCGTCTGGCCGCGGGTGATCTTCTGTCCGCGTGTGACGTTGATGCTGCCGGCGTGGCCGTAAACGGTGACCTTGCCATCGTCATGACGGACGAGAACCGTGTTGCCGAGCTGCTTCAGGCCGTTGCCGGCATAGATGACCACGCCGTTTTCGGCAGCCTTGATCGGGGTGCCTTCCGGAACCGAGATGTCGATGCCGTCATTGCGGTTGCCGTCGACGTTCTGGCCGTAGCCGGCGATGACCGCACCATTGACCGGCCAGCGATACTTGCCGATGCCGGTGGACTGCGGTGCCACGGAGGCGGTGTCCGACTTCTTCTCGACGTCGGCGACGGAGGCGCCATCGACCGCGGCCTTGGCAGCGGCAGGCGCCACAGCAACCTGAGCGACCTGGGCCGTGGCAGGAGCAGCCGGCTTCGGTGCCGCGGCTGCGGCCTTTTCGACCGGCTTCTGCGGAATGGACGCGGTCTTGACCGGATCGGCGACAGGAGCCGCAACGCCGTTGGCGACCTTGAGCGTTTGCCCTATCCGGACGCCGCCGGAGGTCAGGTTGTTGGCCGCTTTCAGCTGATCGATCGGCGTGCCGGTCTCGCGGGCGATCTTGTTGATCGTGTCGCCCGGCTTGACCACATAGGTACCACCACCCGGCTTGCCGCCCGGAGGCGTCAGCTTGGCGGGTTCGGCCATTGCCTTGTCGCGTGCCGGGGTCGGCAGAACGGCGAGTTTCTGCTCGGGCTCGCGGGCTGGTGCTGGAGCCTTGTTCTGGAGGTCGATCGTGCCGGCGGCGTTCTTCGCAGAATTCTGCGCCGTGCCGAAGGTCGGGATAAGGACTGACTGGCCGGGAGCGACGGCGCCGCCATTGGCCTTCAGGATTTCCTTTTCCGGAACGCCGTAACGCTTGGAAAGCGTCGAGACCGTTTCACCCGGCCTCAGCGTCACCTTAGGCGCGTTGACCGTGGACCAGCCGGACATCGGCTTGGCGGTCGTGCCGGTAACGACATTGTCGGCCTTCAGCGTCGATGAAGACGGAGCGACGAGCGTGTGGGCGGCCGATTGACGGCCGGGGAACGGTTGAGCGAGCGCTTCCTGGCGGTTCGCCGGATCACGGGCCATCGGTGCGGTGTTACGCTGCGCCGTGGCGCCTGTCGGGGCCGCGAGTTCGGAGCGCTGGACGGCGACGGGAGCGGATGCGGTGCGCGCCGGCGAGGTATAACCGCCGGAATTACCGGGATACGGTTGAGCCATGGCGGTGTTGCGCGAGCCGTAGTCGTTCCGCGGAATTGGCGGCAACGCCTGAGCCTGGCCGGATCCAAGATCGGCCTGCGGCGTCGGTGCTTGGCCATAGGCCCCGCCCCCCTGCCGTTGCGGAATGGACGCCGTCGTTATGTTGTCGGATTTCGAAAAGAGCCCCGAGAAACGCGTCGCGTCCGAACTGCACCCTGTCGCTGCGCTGGCAAGCAGTGCCGCGACAGCAAATTTGATTACGGATTTTCCGAATTTCGGAGAACTCTTCATACGCATGACTCGCCTACAGATACGCCACCATCGTGAGAGTCATTAAAGCGCGTTAGTCTTACTGCACTGTTAAAGGGCAGGCATTGTCTTAAAATTTTAGAGAAATTGATAACCATGACCGCCAAAAGGCCGGCATGGCATGGAACCAACCCGGCTAAAGCGCTGCAGCGATATGCGGAACGATCGGCAGAAAAGGCACCGGGAACAGGTCTTCACGCTCGAATCGGCTGCCGGTTTTGGTCAGGCGCACCATCATGCAGACCTCACCATCCACCAGCGGAGCGAGCATGGAACCGCCGTGCGTGAGTTGCTCGGCATAGAATCGCGGCAGTGACGGAAAGGCGGCCGTGACAAAAATGCGGTCGAACGTGCCCTCGCCCGGCATGCCGTTGCCGCCGTCCGCCTGGCGCACGACGATATTGCGCAGCCCCAGCGCATCCATGCGGCCCTGGGCGGCGGTAACCAGGGTGCGGTAGCGCTCGACGGTCAGCACCCGCTCGGCGATCCGGGCCATAACGGCGGCGGTGAAGCCGCTGCCCGTGCCGATTTCGAGCACCCTGTGCCCAGGCTTGACCTGGAGGCGATGCAGCAACCGGACGGCGAGATCGGCGCCTTCCATGAAGGATCCGCAATCGATCGGCACCGTGCGGCTGGAATAGGCATCTTCGGCAAGCGGCGGCGGCACAAACTGCGACCGCTGCGTCTGTTCAACAGCGGTCAGCAGATCGAGGTCGGAAATGCCTTCCGACCTGAGGCGCAGCACGAGCGCCGCAAAACCTTCTTTTTCGACCATGCCCGATTTCAATCGGCAGCTCCGAATCCCAGTGCTTTCGCGACACGATCCTGAACCGAATGATCGGTCAGGTCCAGTTTCAGCGGTGTCACGGAAATCTTGTTTTCCTTGAGCGCCTGAATATCGGTGCCCTCGCGGAAATGCCCTTTCCGTTCGCCGAATCGCAGCCAGTAATAGGGCAGACCGCGGCCGTCGTTGCGGGCGTCGATCGTCAGGCCGAAATCGAGCTTGCCCTGCGACGTCACCTCGACGCCCTGCACCTCGCTTGGCTCGCAGTTCGGGAAGTTGAGATTGAGGAAGGTGCCGTCGGGCAGGTCCACGTCGATCAGTTTGCGAATGAGGTCCGGTGCATAGGATTCGGCGACTTCCCAAGGCGCAAAACGACCGTTCTCGCGACGCACTGCCTGGCTCAGCGAAAACGAGCGCACGCCCTGGAGCGTGCCTTCGATCGCGCCGGCAATGGTGCCGGAATAGGTAACGTCATCGGCCATGTTGGCGCCGTCGTTGACGCCGGAAAGCACCAGATCCGGCTTCTCGGGCAGGATCTCGCGGATGCCCATGATGACGCAATCGGTCGGCGTGCCGCGCAACGCAAAGTGCTTGTCGCCAACCTTGCGCAGACGGAGCGGCTCGGAAAGCGTCAGCGAATGGGCAAGACCGCTCTGGTCGGTCTCCGGCGCAACGATCCAGACGTCGTCCGAAAGTTTCCGGGCTATCCGCTCGAGAACGGCGAGGCCCTCGGCGTGAATGCCGTCGTCGTTGGTCAGAAGTATCCGCATCAGGCCGCCCGCTCGATCTTGGTCAGGCCACCCATATACGGCAGGAGCGCGTCCGGAATTGTGACCGAACCGTCCTCGTTCAGGTAATTTTCCATGACCGCGATCAGGCAGCGGCCGACCGCGACACCAGAGCCGTTCAGCGTGTGAACGAACTTCAGCGCCTTGTCATCCTTGGACCTGTAGCGCGCATTCATGCGGCGGCCCTGAAAATCGCCGCAGACGGAGCAGGACGAGATTTCGCGGTAGGTATCCTGACCCGGCAGCCAGACCTCGATGTCATAAGTCTTGCGTGCGCCAAAACCCATATCGCCGGTGCAGAGCGTCATGGTGCGGAAATGCAGGCCGAGGCGCTTCAGCATATTCTCGGCGCATTCGGTCATTCGCTCGTGCTCGGCGATCGACGTTTCCTGATCGGTAATCGACACCAGTTCGCACTTCCAGAACTGGTGCTGGCGCAGCATTCCGCGCGTATCGCGGCCGGCGGAACCGGCTTCCGAGCGGAAAGATGGCGTCAGCGCCGTGAAGCGCAGCGGCAGCTTTTCCTGTTCCAGGATTTCCCCGGAAACGAGGTTGGTGAGCGTCACTTCAGCCGTCGGGATCAGGTAGCGGCCATCCGTCGTCTTGAAGAGGTCTTCCTCGAACTTCGGCAGCTGGCCGGTGCCATACATGGCGTCGCCCTTCACCATCAGCGGCGAGGAGACTTCCGTATAACCATGCTCGGTCGTGTGCATGTCGATCATGAACTGGCCAAGAGCCCGTTCGAGCCTGGCGAGCTGGCCGGTGAGCACGGTGAAGCGCGAGCCTGAGAGTTTCGTGGCCCGCTCGAAATCCATCATTTCGAGCGCTTCGCCGATCTCGTAGTGTTCCTTGGCCGCATGGTTCCAGCGCGGCTTTTCGCCGATGACGTGCCTGACCACGTTATCGTGCTCGTCCTTGCCGACGGGTACGTCGTCAAACGGGATGTTCGGGATACGCGACAGGGCGTCTTCGAGCGCCGCGACGGCCTCGCGCTCTTCCTGCTCGGCAACCGGCATCGTGTCCTTGATGACGGCGACCTCTGCCTTCAGCTTTTCGGCAAGCTCGGAATTCTTCTGCCCGAGCGCAATGCCGATCTCCTTGGAAGCGGCGTTGCGGCGGGACTGCATGTCCTGAAGCTTCTGGATGACGGAACGACGCGTGTCGTCCAGCGCCAGGAGGGTTGCCGCCATGGGCTCTGCGCCACGCTTGTTCAGCGCTGCATCCAAAGCCCCTTCGTTTTCACGGATCCACTTGATATCGAGCATCTTGCCTTGCCTTTAGAGCGGAACGCCGCGGACTCGCAAGGCAGGCCGGAAGGCTTCAGGCCTTGTCCGTCTCCGCAACATCCGAAGATTCCTGCTCCGAAAGCTTTTCCTCGGCACGTTTGCGCTCGACGAGTCGTGCGGCGTAGATGGAAATCTCGTAGAGAAGGATGGTCGGCAGTGCAAGACCGATCTGGGACATCGGATCAGGTGGCGTCAGCACGGCGGCAACGATGAAGGCAAGCACGATCGCGTATTTGCGTTTCTGCCGCAGCCAGTCGCTGGTGAGAATGCCGACGCGGGCCAGCAGCGTGGTAATCACCGGAAGCTGGAACACCAGTCCAAAGGACAGGACCAACGTCATGATCAGGCTCAGATATTCCGAGACCCGCGGCAGAAGTGAAATGCCGACTTCGCCCTCGGTCGGTGCCTGCTGCATGGCAAGGAAGAACCACATGACCATGGGAGTGAAGAAGAAATAGACCAGAGCGCCGCCCATCAGGAAGAGGATCGGCGAAGCGATCAGGAACGGCAGGAAAGCCGCCCGTTCGTTCTTGTAGAGACCCGGTGCCACGAACTTGTAGATCTGCGAGGCGATCACCGGGAAGGCAATCACCAGCGCGCCGAACATCGCCACCTTCACCTGCGTGAAGAAGAATTCCTGCGGCGCGGTATAGATCAGTTCGGACTTGGCAAGATCGAGGTGGGCCCAGAGAACCGCCCACTTATAAGGGACCACGAGCAGATTGAAGAGCTGCTTGGCGAAGAAAAAGCAAACGACGAAGGCGACGAAAAACGCGCCGATCGACCAGATCAGCCTCGTGCGCAGCTCCATCAGATGCTCGATGAGCGGCTGCGGCTTGTCTTCGATGTCACCGCTCATGCGTCGTCCTTCGGAGTATCGGCCTTCTTCGGCGTGCGCTTACGGGCCGGAGCCTTGACGACCGCCTCTTCCACAGCCTGGGTCACGGGCGCCGGCTTGGGCGCCGCGCGGCTGCGCTTCGGTTTTTCGGCAAGAGCGGCCGGGGCCGCAGGAGCTTCAGCGGCCTCGGGAACCGGCTTTGCCTTGGCGGCAGTCTTGCGGACCGGCTTTGGTTTTTCGGCAACAGCTGCCACAGCCTCCGCCGCGGCCGGCACGGACTGTGCCGGAGCGGTGGTAACCGGCGGCACTGTCAGCGACGGGAAATTTGCCGGGATCTCGGGAGCCGCATCGACGGACGACGTGCCCTCGACAGCCTGCTGAGCCTCGGCATCGGTCTGGCTTACCCCCGCCGTCGGCAGTTGCGTCGCCTTCTGCAGGTCGGCGCGGATTTCCTGCCCCATCTGCCGGAGCGGGTTGATCGCGTCCCTGAGCGCATTCGTCGGGTTCAGCCGCTGCGCATCCGAAATCGTCTTGCGCACGTCGTCGAGTTCCGACTCCTTCAGCGCTTCATCAAATTGCGCGCGAAAATCGCCGGCCATCTTGCGCAGATTGGTCGTCATCTTGCCAAAAGCCCTGAGCATGGGCGGCAAATCCTTGGGACCAACCACGACGATCAGCACGATCGCTATGACAAGAAGCTCGGTCCAGCCGATATCAAACATTCAATGAGGCTCCTGGAACCCGCCACTCGGACATTACGACCGGTTGGTTTCCTTGGCCTCTTCAGCCTTGAGATCAACGGTCTTCGTCGTGGTCGTCGCGCCGTTCGCCTCAGGGGCGTCCTCGTCGCTCATGCCCTTCTTGAAGCTCTTGATGCCCTTGGCGAAATCGCCCATCAGTTCCGGAATCTTGCCGCGTCCGAAGAGAACGAGCACGATGACCAGAACGATCAGCCAATGCCACACACTGAAAGAACCCATAAGTCCAACTCCATTAGTACCGTTTCATCGATGTAAGCTTTTTATGATGCTTTTTCAAACACCAAAATGTCCTCGGACGGCACCGCTATCGACACGTCGTTTACCGTGGCTGGCAAACCGCCGGCATGGGCCGGTTCCAAAGCTCCGGGAACACACACGCCAGGTACTCAATACCGCCAAGGAACGGTCGCAGCCCGGGCTTGGCGGGGCAATCACCGGTCAAATGCACACGCTGCTGCACTTCGCCGGAGAGCGCATGCGGGTGTTTCTGCGTATGGTGCGACAGACCGACGCGCTCCGGGCCGAACCCTCTCCGATAGCTTGCACCCGCTGAGCCAAGCCTTCAGAGAAAGATGGGTTCATTCCTCTGCTTCACCGCCCGGCGTCAACAGGCCGAGTTCCTCAAGGTCGAGTTGCGTGATCGGGTCCTCGTCCTCGGAAAGATCATCGACATTGAGCGGGATGGGTATCGCAAAGCCCGGCGGGATGCGACCGGAAAGCAGGCCGGCGCCCTTCAATTCTTCGAGACCAGGCAAATCACGCAGTTCCTCGAGGCCGAAATGATCGAGGAAATCAGGTGTCGTGGCGAGCGTGACCGGCCGCCCCGGAGTGCGGCGACGGCCGCGGAAGCGAACCCAGCCCGCTTCCATCAGCACGTCGAGCGTTCCCCTGGAGGTCTGGACGCCACGGATCTCTTCGATCTCGGCACGGGTGACCGGCTGGTGATAAGCGATGATGGCCAGAACCTCGAGCGCCGCACGCGACAGCTTCTTCGTCTCGTTATCGTCCTTGTGAATGACGAAGGAGAGATCGGCAGCAGTACGGAAGGCCCAGCGGTCGCCGGTCCGGATCAGATTGACGCCGCGCGGCGCATAAACCTCCACCAGCCGCCGCATGACGGCATTCACATTGGTGCCGCGCGGCAGCCGTTCGGCCAGAAACGCTTCCGAGACCGGTTCGGACGAGGCGAAGACCAGTGCTTCTGCGATCCGCTCAACCTCCATCAATGAAAAAGATGAGGGCTCGGCCTCCTCTTCGTCAGCGATCGGCAGATCGTCGTCATCCTGCGGCGTCAACAACGCCTCCCGTGACGGGTTGCGGCGAAGCCGGCTGATGCGGCCCAGGGCCCTTGCGCAAATAGATCGGCTGGAAGGCACCGTCCTGTCGGATTTCGAGCTTGCCTTCGCGCACCAGTTCCAGCGAAGCGGCAAAGGCGCTGGCGGTCGCCGTGACGCGATCCTCCGGCGGCAGATAGGGCAAAAGATAGTGCTGCAGCGCCGTCCAGTCAGCGACCTCGCCAAGCATGCGGGTCAAGAGTTCGCGGGCGTCGACCAGCGACCAGACCTTGCGCCTTTCGATCGTCACCTGGGTGACGGCGGTGCGCTGGCGCAGGTTGGCATAGGCCGCAAGCAGGTCATAAAGCGTCGCATCATAGGCAGATTCGACATTGTGCGGGATATGTTCCGGCGCTCCGCGGGCAAACACGTCGCGGCCAAGACGGTTGCGGTTGACCAACCGGGTCGCGGCCTCCCGCATCGCCTCCAGCCGCTTCAGGCGGAAGGCGAGCGTCGCAGCGAGTTCTTCACCGCTCGGGCCGTCGTCGCCCTTGACCTGCTGCGGGATCAGAAGTTTGGACTTCAGGTAGGCAAGCCAGGCGGCCATGACCAGGTAATCGGCGGCGAGCTCGATGCGAACCCGACGGGCGCTGTCGATGAACAGGAGGTATTGCTCTGCGAGCGCCAGCACCGAGATGCGGGCGAGATCGACTTTTTGGGTACGGGCAAGGTGAAGCAGCAGGTCGAGCGGACCCTCAAAGCCGCCGACGTCGATCACCAGCGCCGGATCGTCGGTCGCGCGGTTGGCGCCGGCATCCTGCCAGAGCTTGTCCATCGGAATGGCGTCCTGCGATGTATTTATGGCCATTCCCAAACCTTGTCCTGTCGACAGCCGTCAGGAGACGGCGAGAAGACTGTGGAATTCCGCGCGGATCGCCTCCTCGCTCAAGCCGTCGCCCACGCCGAAGGCTGTCTCCACCGCCCTTGCCCGCCGTAGCGCTTCGCCGCCAAGCGGTATCGCTTCCTTCACGACGGCCTTCATTTCGTCCATCACGCCGTTGCAATGCAAGACAATATCGCATCCGCCCCCAACGATTCTCGCCGCACGTTCGCCGATCGTGCCCTTCAGCGCGTTCATCGATGTATCATCGGACATCAGTAGCCCGTCGAAGCCGATATGACCGCGGATGATCTCGTCGATCACCTTGCGGGAAATGGTCGCCGGCTCGTCCGGGTCGATGGCGGTGAAGACGATATGGGCGCTCATCGCCATCAACTCGTTCTTCATGGCGACGAAGGGCAGGAAGTCATGCGCTTCGAGTCCGGCGCGCGAGACGGTGACCACCGGCAGTTCGTGATGGCTGTCGGCCATGCCGCGGCCATGGCCCGGGATGTGCTTCATCACCGGCAGCATGCCGCCCGCCTTGAGGCCGTCAGCAGCAGCCTGCCCCATTTCGGCGACCGTCTTCGGATCGAATCCATAGGCGCGATCGCCGATGACGTTGCTCGCCCCTTCGATCGGCACGTCGAGCACCGGCAGGCAATCGACGTTGATGCCGAATTTCATCAGGTCGAAGGCATGCAGGCGCGACATCAGCCAGGTTGCCCTCAGCCCTTTGCCGCGATCCTGCCTGTAGAGTTCGCCAAGCACCGCAGCGGATGGATAACGCTCAATCATCGGCGGACGGATGCGCTGAACGCGCCCTCCCTCCTGGTCGATCAGCACCGGCGCATCCGGGCGGCCGATGGCATCGCGCATAGATGCGACGAGATCGGCGATCTGCGCCGGTTCGACGCAATTGCGGGCAAAGAGGATGAAGCCCCAGGGCCGTTCATCCCGGTAAAGCGCCACTTCGTCGGCGGTGAGGGTCGGGCCGCTGGAGCCCAGGATCATTGCTTTTGATTCGCTCATGGCTCGATCTTAGATCATTGCTGGACCAACGAAAAACGGGGCGCCAGGCGCCCCGTCCGATTTCTTCGCTTTCAATCCTTACCGGCCGACCAGGCAGGTTCCGCCAGCTGCGCGATACCGTTCGCAGAGCGCCACAGCCTCATTCTTGCCGCCGGCCAGAATACGGACGCGGTAGAATGTGCCCTTGCCGGCGATCTCGGCGGGTTTGATATCGACGCCCCGGCCACCGATGACGCTGCCGAACTTGGCCGACAGGCTCTGATAGGACTTCTGGGCTTCCGCCTGCGACGGCAGCGAGGCGATCTGGATCACGTAGTCCCCCGGTCCCAGCGAAGCGACCTGGTTCGATGCGGACGCCGGAGCGGCTGCTGTCTGCTGGCCGGGAGCGCGGACATTGCCCTGATCCGTGACGGCAGCGACCACGTTGACCGGCTGCTCAGCCGGGCGTGCGATCGGTACCGGAGCCTTCGATGTCGGTGCAGAGGCCTGAACCGGAGCGACGGGTGCCGGAGCCTGTGCGGCGGCCGGAGACGGAGCC
>NZ_JALBGV010000139.1 GCF_023006505.1 Neorhizobium sp. SHOUNA12A | reverse complement strand
CAGCATGGCGCCGGCGGGGCTCAAGGAAATCGCCGCGGACCGGCTGCCGGTGCTGGAAGACGTGGAGTTCGTGCTGGTCCCACGACGCGGCGCCGATGCCGCGCTCATGGAAGCGCTGTCGAGCCTGATCGTGGCGCAGATCGCGCCGCAGCGTCAGGTGTAGCTTGAGGCTTCAACCCGCCTTGCAGATCGCCAAAAACTGGTCGATGTCCTCTTCGGTGGTGGCGAATGAGGTCACGAGGCGGATCAGGGTTTCGTCGTCCTTCACCGGCTCCGGCATGTTGGTCGGCACCGGCCAGCCGTAGAATTTTGCGCCCCTGGCTTCGGCAGCCTCGGCGGACGCCTTGTTGAGCACGGCGAAAACCTCGTTGGAGGTCGTGTCCCAGGCAAGCCTTGTGCTGTTCAGCGAGCCGATGCCGGCGCGCAGGCGGTCGGCCATGCTGTTGGCATGGCTTGCCATGTTGAGCCAGAGCCCATCCTGCAGGTAGGCGTCGAACTGGGCCGAGATGAAGCGGGTCTTGGAAAAGAGCTGGGCGGCGCGCTTGCGGATGAAGGCGAAGTCCCTGGCGAGTTCCGGATTGAAGAACACGATCGCTTCGGCACACCAGCAGCCGTTCTTGGTGCCGCCGAAGGAGAGGATGTCGATGCCGCGCTTCCATGTCATTTCGGCGGGGGAGACGTCGAGCGAGACCAGCGCGTTGGCGAAACGGGCGCCGTCCATATGCACCGGCAGGCCGCTCGCCTTGGCAATCGCGGTGATCGCGTCGATCTCGCCGAGCGTATAGATGGTGCCGGTCTCGGTGGCCTGGGTGAGGGTGACGGCGGCGGCGCGGCCGTGATGCAGCGAATCCTGCGGAAAACCGGCGATGCGGGCGCTGAGCTTTGCCGGGTCCATCTTGCCGTCTTCGCCTTCGACGGGAACCATGCGCATGCCGGAAAAGAAATCGGGAGCGCCGCACTCATCCTCGATTACATGCGCTTCCGTATGAGAGAAGGCGACTCCGCCGACCCGCGCGATGCTGGCGAGCGACAGCGAATTGGCAGCCGTACCAGTAGAGACGAAATAGACCGAGACGTCCCGCTCGAAAATCTCGTTGAAACGGGCTTCGACCGCCTTGTCGAGATCGCTGTTGCCATAGGCGGCGGCAAACCGGGTCGACTCCTTGGAGAGGCGTTCATTGATCGAAGGATGGGCGCCGGCCCAATTGTCGGAAGCGAAAAACATTCTGAAAAATACCCTGGAAGTTTTGTCTCGGAAGCTTGGGGAGATTAATCTTTTTGAACCGGTAATCAATCGGCGAGGGCGGTCGAGCGGCCAAAACGGTTAGGTCAGCACCCGCCACGCTTTAAAACGCCCTCGATTGTAATTAAATTTCCACATCTACGCCATTCGGCGTAATCTTCTGTCGCAAAAGGCGGGAGATTTTTAATGACCGCTCTTGTCGCGGGTTAACTTCTATGGCATAGATTTTGGAAATTAGGACAGAAGTACTGTCCTAATTTCGGGAAATGAAGCGTTATTTTGCGTGTCTTTCCCGCTGACGTTCGCGCCGATCCGGGTTATGTTGCGCTGCGAAGCTGCAACCGCACCGGAGCGGCGCCATCGCATGAAGCACGGGATGGAGCCTCGGCCTGTCATCCCCAAGAGACAATTGAGAGCCACTTTGCCCGCTGCCGAAGGCGGCCAACAGGAGGAATGACGATGACGAAGACCATCTCCGAGATATCCGGCGCTGAAGCCCCGATGTCGGCCGAGACGACAGTTCGCGTTCCATTTGTCGCCGGCGGTTTGCCGATGGCTCAGGGCCTCTATCACCCGCGCAACGAGCACGATGCCTGCGGCGTTGGCTTCATTGCCCATATGAAGGGCAAGAAGTCGCACCAGATCGTCAAGGACGGCCTGTTCATCCTCGAAAATCTGACGCATCGCGGTGCCGTCGGCGCTGATCCGCTGATGGGCGATGGTGCCGGCATCCTGGTGCAGATCCCCGACCGTTTTTTCCGCGAGGAGATGGCAAAGCAGGGCGTCACCCTGCCGAAGGCTGGCGAATATGCCGTCGGCCACATCTTCATGCCGCGTAAGGCGGATGAAATCGAGCACTATAAGAAGGTAATCCAGGACGTCGTCGCGGAGGAGGGGCAGCAGTTCCTCGGCTTCCGTGACGTGCCGGTCGATAATTCGTCACTTTCCAAGGCGCCGGATATCGCTGCCACCGAGCCGCATCACGTCCAGGTCTTCATCGGTGCCGGCAAGGATGCCGCGACGAACCATGATTTCGAGCGCAAGCTGTTCCTGATCCGCAAGGTGATCTCCAACCGCATCTACGACGCGTTCGGTGGCGTCGACATGGGTTTCTATCCGGTGTCGCTGTCGTCCTCGACGATCGTCTACAAGGGCATGTTCCTCGCCTATCAGGTCGGTGCCTATTACAAGGATCTTGCCGACCCTCGGTTCGAGACGGCGGTGGCGCTTGTCCACCAGCGCTTCTCGACCAACACATTCCCGTCCTGGAAGCTCGCGCATCCCTACCGCATGGTCGCTCATAACGGCGAAATCAACACGCTGCGCGGCAACGTCAACTGGATGGCGGCGCGCCAGGCGTCGGTCTCCTCGCCACTGTTCGGCGACGACATTTCCAAGCTCTGGCCGATTTCCTACGAAGGCCAGTCGGACACGGCCTGTTTCGACAACGCGCTGGAGTTCCTCGTGCGCGGCGGGTATTCGCTTGCCCATGCGGTCATGATGCTGATCCCGGAAGCCTGGGCCGGCAACCAGTCGATGTCGAAGGAGCGCAAGGCCTTCTACGAATACCATGCCGCCCTGATGGAGCCGTGGGACGGTCCGGCCGCCGTTGCCTTCACCGACGGTCGCCAAATCGGCGCGACGCTCGATCGCAACGGCCTGCGTCCGGCCCGCTACATGGTCACCGACGACGACCGGATCATCATGGCGTCCGAAGCGGGCGTGCTGCCGGTGCCGGAAGAGAATATCGTCAAGAAGTGGCGTCTGCAGCCCGGCAAGATGCTGCTGATCGACATGGAAAAGGGCCAGATCATCTCCGACGAGGAGCTGAAGTCCGAACTTGCGACCAAACATCCTTATGGCAAGTGGCTGGACAAGACCCAGCTTATCCTCGAAGACCTGAAGCCGGTGGAGCCGCGGGCGCTGCGTCGCGACGTGTCGCTGCTCGACCGTCAGCAGGCCTTCGGCTACACCTCGGAAGACACCAAAATCCTGATGTCGCCGATGGCGACGACGGGCCAGGAAGCCATCGGCTCGATGGGCACCGACACGCCGATTTCGGCGATGTCGGAAAAGTCGAAGCTGCTCTACACCTATTTCAAGCAGAATTTTGCGCAGGTCACCAACCCGCCGATCGACCCGATCCGCGAGGAGCTGGTCATGAGCCTCGTGTCGTTCATCGGTCCGCGCCCGAACATTCTCGACCACGAGGGTGCGGCGAACGCCAAGCGTCTGGAAGTGCGCCAGCCGATCCTGACCAATGGCGACCTCGAGAAGATCCGCTCTATCGGCCACACCGAAGACCGGTTCGACACCAAGACGCTCGATTTTACCTATGATATCGAGCGTGGTGCCGAAGGCATGCCGGAAATGCTGGACCGTCTCTGCGAACGTGCGGAAGCGGCGGTCAAGGGCGGCTACAACATCATCGTGCTTTCCGACCGCCAGATCGGTCCCGACCGCATCGCGATCCCGGCACTGCTGGCGACGGCTGCCGTGCATCATCACCTGATCCGCAAGGGGCTCAGAACCTCGGTCGGCCTCGTCGTCGAGAGCGGCGAGCCGCGCGAGATCCATCACTTCTGCTGTCTCGCCGGTTATGGCGCGGAAGCCATCAACCCCTATCTTGCCTTCGACACGCTGACCGACATGCACATGCGCGGCGAATTCCCCAAGGAAGTGGATTCCTCGGAAATCGTCTATCGCTATATCAAGGCGGTCGGTAAGGGCATTCTCAAGGTCATGTCCAAGATGGGCATCTCGACCTACCAATCCTATTGCGGTGCGCAGATCTTCGATGCGATCGGCCTGTCTTCGGGTCTGGTCGAGAAGTATTTCTTCGGCACGGCTTCGAACATCGAAGGCGTCGGTCTGGAAGAGATCGCTGAGGAAACGGTTTCCCGGCACCACGCCGCCTTCGGCAAGGACCCGGTCCTCGCCTCCACGCTCGATATCGGTGGCGAATATGCCTACCGCATGCGCGGAGAAAGCCACGCCTGGACGCCGGATGTGGTCGCGACGCTGCAGCACGCGGTGCGCGGCAACAGCCAGGAGCGGTACCGCGAATTCGCCGAGATGGTGAACGAGACGGCAGTGCGGATGAACACGATCCGCGGCCTCTTCAAGATCAAGTCTGCCGAAGCGATCGGCCGCAAGCCTGTCTCGATCGACGAGGTGGAGCCGGCCGTCGATATCGTCAAGCGGTTCTCGACCGGCGCCATGTCGTTCGGCTCGATCAGCCGTGAGGCGCATACGACGCTCGCCATCGCCATGAACCGGATCGGCGGCAAGTCGAACACCGGCGAGGGCGGCGAGGAAAGCGACCGCTACATGCCGCTGCCGGACGGTTCTCAGAACCCCGAACGCTCGGCGATCAAGCAGGTCGCGTCCGGCCGCTTCGGCGTGACGACCGAATACCTGGTCAATGCCGACATGCTACAGATCAAGGTGGCGCAGGGCGCAAAGCCCGGCGAAGGCGGCCAGCTGCCCGGCCACAAGGTCGACGCGACGGTTGCCAAGACCCGGCATTCGACGCCGGGCGTCGGCCTCATCTCGCCGCCTCCGCACCACGACATCTATTCGATCGAAGATCTGGCGCAGCTGATCTACGACTTGAAGAACGTCAACTCGACTGCCGACATTTCCGTCAAGCTCGTCTCGGAAGTGGGCGTCGGCACGGTTGCCGCAGGTGTGGCCAAGGCGCGTGCTGACCATATCACGGTTGCCGGTTTCGACGGCGGCACCGGCGCATCGCCGCTGACCTCGCTGAAGCATGCGGGTTCCCCTTGGGAAATCGGCCTTGCCGAAACCCAGCAGACGCTGGTGCTGAACGGTCTTCGTTCGCGCATCGCCCTGCAGGTCGACGGTGGCCTGAAGACCGGCCGCGACGTCATGATCGGCGCGCTGCTCGGTGCCGACGAATTCGGCTTTGCGACCGCTCCGGTCATCGCCGCCGGCTGCATCATGATGCGCAAGTGCCACCTGAATACCTGTCCGGTCGGCGTGGCGACGCAGGACCCGGTCCTGCGCAAGCGCTTCAAGGGGACGCCTGAGCATGTCATCAACTACTTCTTCTTCGTCGCCGAAGAAGTGCGCGAGATCCTGGCATCGCTCGGTTTCACCCGCTTCGACGAGATCATCGGCATGGTCGAGCTTCTCGAAAAGGACCAGATGATCGCCCACTGGAAGTCCAAGGGCCTCGATTTCTCGAAGATCTTCCACAAGGTGGAGGCTCCGAAGGAGGCGACCTATTGGACGCAGCGCCAGAAGCATCCGATCGACGACATCCTCGACCGCAAGCTGATCGAGAAGTCGCAGGCTGCCCTTGAGAACAAGGAGCCGGTGGTCTTCGAAGTGCCGATCAAAAACGTCGACCGTTCCGTCGGCGCGATGCTGTCGGGTGCGCTCGCCAAGCGCTGGCGCCACAAGGGCCTCAAGGACGACACGATCCATGTGACGCTGCGCGGCACCGCCGGCCAGTCGTTCGGCGCGTTCCTGGCGCACGGCATCACGTTCGATCTGGTCGGCGACGGCAACGACTATGTCGGCAAGGGCCTGTCGGGCGGCCGCATCATCGTGCGCCCGCCGGAGAACTCCAGGATCGTCGCTGAGAACTCGATCATCGTCGGCAACACCGTGCTTTACGGCGCGATCACCGGCGAATGCTATTTCCGCGGCGTTGCCGGCGAGCGCTTTGCCGTTCGCAACTCCGGTGCCATCGCGGTCGTCGAGGGCGTGGGTGACCACGGCTGCGAATACATGACCGGCGGCATCGTCGTCGTGCTCGGCGAGACGGGCCGCAACTTCGCGGCGGGCATGTCCGGCGGCGTCGCTTATGTGCTCGACGAGACCGGCGATTTCGCCAAGCGCTGCAACATGGCGATGGTCGAGCTCGAGCCGGTTCCGGAAGAGGACGACATGCTGGAGAAGCTGCACCATCACGGCGGCGACCTCATGCACAAGGGACGCGTCGACGTTTCCGAGGACATGACGCGCCACGACGAGGAACGCCTCTACCAGCTGATCTCCAACCACCTGCACTACACGGGCTCCAACCGCGCCAAGGAAATCCTCGACCGCTGGAGCGAATACCGCCCGAAATTCCGCAAGGTCATGCCGGTCGAATACCGCCGTGCTCTGGTGGAGATGGAGCGGATGCGGATGGGCGTCGCTGCGGAGTAACTTCACCGGGCATCATTGCTGTGATATGCTGGCGGCATATGACGACGATGGAGTATGGAGATGAACGAACACATAAGGGAGTCTCGTGAGGATGGTGGCGTTACCGTCAGCATCTTCAAAAATGGTCGCAGCCGTGCAGTACGCATACCGAAGGAATTCGATCTGGATGGCGACAAGGTCGTGATGGTGAAGCAGCCAGATGGATCGATCCTCATTCGAACGGCGGTAACTGCCGGGCTGATCGACTATCTCAGGCAAGCTGAAGCTTGGACTGGGGAAGATTTTATCGCGAGTGACGACGATCTGGCGCCGCTTCATGAGATCGACCTTTGATGCGCTTCATGCTCGATACCAACATCGTTTCGGCCATCGTCCGTGATCCTCGCGGCAAGGTGTTCGAGCGGTTGGCTGAAGTGGGAGAACAGAACGTCTTCATCAGCATCATCACGCATGGTGAGGTCTGGTATGGCGTCAAGAAGAACGGCTCTGAGGAATTGGCGCGTAAGGTCGCCGCAGTCACGCGGAGGTTTTATGTCGCTCCGCTCAACCTGCCGGTAGACCAGCGCTATGCCGACATCCGGCAGGTATTGAGACAGGGCAAGAATATCGGTCCAAACGACCTCTGGATCGCTGCTCATGCCCTTGCATTGGATGCGGTCTTGGTGACGAACAACGAGAGTGAGTTTTCCCGGGTGCCGGGATTGAAGATTGAGAACTGGCTGCGGTAGCGGCGAAGTAGAGGTAGAACATGGGCAAGGTAACGGGTTTCCTGGAGATCGACCGGCAGGTGGGCAAGTATCAGCCGGCCTCCGACCGCATCCGCCATTTCCGCGAATTCACCATCCCGATGTCGGATGCGGAGGTCACCAAGCAGGCGGCGCGCTGCATGGACTGTGGCATTCCCTATTGCCACGGCCCGACCGGCTGTCCGGTTCACAACCAGATCCCGGACTGGAACGACCTCGTCTACAACAACAAGTGGGAGGAGGCGATCCGCAACCTCCATTCCACCAACAACTTCCCGGAATTCACCGGCCGCGTCTGCCCCGCCCCTTGCGAGGAAGCCTGCACGCTGAACCTCGAGGATGCGCCGGTCGCGATCAAGACGGTCGAGCAGGCCATCGCCGACAAGGCCTATGAGCTCGGCTTCATCGCGCCGCAGCCCGCAACCGTTCATACCGGCAGACGAGTGGCGATCATCGGTTCCGGCCCCGCCGGCATGGCGGCTGCCCAGCAGCTCGGCCGCGCCGGCCATGAGGTGCATGTCTACGAGCGCGAGTCCAAGGCCGGCGGCCTGCTGCGCTACGGCATTCCGGACTTCAAGATGGAGAAGAACTTCATCGACCGTCGCGTCGAGCAAATCACCGGCGAAGGCGTGACCTTCCATTACGGTGCCAATATCGGCGTCGACATTCCCGTCGAGAAGCTGATCGCCGAACACGATGCGGTGCTTTATTGCGGCGGTTCGGAAACCCCGCGGCCGGCCGGCATTCCAGGCGTCGAGCTGCATGGTGTCTATGACGCGATGCCTTACCTCGTGCAGCAGAACCGTCGCCTCGGCCGCGAAAACATCGATAGCGTCGCCTGGCCGGCCGATCCGATCCTCGCCGGTGCCAAGCATGTCGTCGTCGTCGGCGGCGGTGATACAGCGTCGGACTGCGTCGGCACGGCCTTCCGCCAGGGCGCCGTCAAGGTGACCCAGCTCGACATCCGCCCGCAGCCGCCGGAAAAGGAAGACAAGCTCGCCGTCTGGCCGTTCTGGGCCACCAAGATGCGCACCTCGTCCAGCCAGGCCGAAGGTGCGGTGCGCGAGTTCCAGGTGGCGACGCTCGAATTCGTCGGCGAAGACGGCCAGCTCATCGGCGTGCGCTGCTGCGAAGTCGACGAAAGCCGCAAGCCGATCGCCGGCACGGATTTCATCATCAAGGCGGATCTCGCCTTCATCGCCATCGGCTTTTCAGGCCCTCTGACGGACGGTGTTCTGAACGAGCTCGAAGGCAAGCTGACGCTGAATGTCGACCGCCGCGGCTCGACCAATGTCGTCGCCAACGACAAGGACTACAAGACTTCAGTCGACAAGTTCTGGACCGCCGGCGACGTGCGCCGTGGCCAGTCGCTGGTCGTCTGGGCGATCCGCGAAGGCCGCCAGGCAGCGCGGGCGATCGACGAGGCGCTGATGGGAAGCTCGGTTCTGCCGCGGTAAGCGGGAGCGGAATTCAATAACGTGGGAGCGATCTTGCTCCCACGCCAACGATGACAACTGCTGCTACTGGGCCACTTTCACCTTGTAATCATCAACCCGTCCGGCCGGTGCGGGGGCCAGTTCGCCGCGCCTGACCAGTTTGTCGCGCGGCGTTTCGACGAGGACCGGCGGGAGCGGGGCTGCGCCGAGAAGATCCTTGCCGCCGTCGAGTTCGGGGTCGGAGAGGCTGATCGGATGGGTCGGGACCGCCTGGCCGGGCGAGGCGGGAAGGGCTGACAGTGCCGGCAGGTTCGAACCGTCGAGCTTGATGACATCGGGGCTTGCCATTTCGCCGAGATGCCGGCGGGCCAGTTTTTCCACGTAGAAGGCGAGCTTCTGTTTGCCGGCCTTGGTGAAGGTGATGCCGTCGGAACCGCGCAGGCGCACCTGCTGGCCGTTGACGTCTGAGCCGGTGATGACGAACTTGCCGTCCTCGTCGACGAAACCTTCCCAGATGTCGACGAATTCGCCGCCGGCCTTTTCAACCTGGTTGCGATAGATGGCGTTGAGCGTCACGGCGTCTGCGGTTGCGGTCGGCGACTGGAAGGAGGGCAGGCCGACCCAGAGAAGCGGCAGCTTGCGGGAAGTGACAATGCCAACGAGCCGGGTCACCCGCCGCTCGTATTCCTTGAACCAGGCGTCGCTGCGGAACTTTTCCTTGGTGTTGCCGATCGTCATCTGCTGGCGGTCGTTGGCGCCGAGCATGACGACGACGACGGCCGGCTTCACCTCGTCGAGCATGGCGGGGAGTTCGCCCGGCCAATCGAAGTGATCCTCGCGGACGAGACCGGAGGAGCCGTCGCTGCGCTCGGTGATCGCGACGCCGGGAGCGGTCGCGAACGCCGTTTCCAGTTCGCTGCCGATGCCGCCGGCCATGAAGTCGCCGACCACCAGAACCTGTTTGGCATTGTCGATTTTGGCAACCGGTTCCGGCGCCGCCGGCACCATTGGCTGCACCGGGCGTGGAGCGGCCGCCCGTCCCGTGCTGCGGCGCGGACGCGGCCTCATATCGATGATCGAGCCATCCCGGTCGTAACGGCGTCGGCTATAAGGAGGAGGTTGCTCATAGCGGTCGTCGCGTTCGTAACGCGGGCCGCCAAACAGGTAATCGAAGAGGTTGCGGCGCGGGAGAGGCTCCTGGGCGGCGGCCGGCCGCGGCGCGACCGGCAGGG
>NZ_JALBGV010000138.1 GCF_023006505.1 Neorhizobium sp. SHOUNA12A | reverse complement strand
ATCTGCCCGCCCGACAGCGTGCCGACCACCTGCAGCGCGGCATCGGCGCGGAACATGAAGCGTGCGAGCGCCGCCCGGCCGGCATTTTCGTCCGCCTGCGGATTGAGACGCCGGAAATTGTCGCGGATCGACAGCGCCGGATCAAGCAGGCTCACCCGCTGGTCGAGCATCGCGGATCTGACCGGCACCCGCACCGTGCCCGAGAAGGGCAACAGGCTGCCGGAGATCAGCGACAGCAGCGTCGTTTTTCCCGAGCCGTTCGGACCGGTGACGGCGATCCGTTCCGGCCCGGTGATCTCGAAGGAAAGATCGCGCAGGACCGGCTTTTCCACCTCGTAACCGGCGGTGACGTTGTCGATCCTGAGCACGACACGGCTCGCCGGCAGGCCGGTCGGCGGCAGCGTCACGGAGAGCGGTTGCAGGATCTCGATCTTTTCACGCGCGGCGGAGATGTCGGTGGTCGCCTGGGTCCGCAGCCGCTCGGCAAGCCGGGCATTGTCGCCACTGGTGTTTTCCGCCCGCCGCATCATGCCGCCGGCGACGATGCGCGGCATGTCGCCCCGCGCGGCCTTCTTCTTGCCAACGCTGTCCTTGCGCGCCTTGCGCTCGGTGGTTTCCTGCGCCGTGCGGCTGACCTCCGCCATCCGCTTTTGTGCATCAGCGAGATCGTGCTCGGCAGCGGCCAGTTCCAGCGCCTTGCGCTCAAGGTATCGGCTCCAGTTGCCGCCATAACGGGTGGCACCGAGCGAGGTCAGTTCGACGATCGCATCGACGGTTTCGAGCAGTTCGCGGTCGTGGCTAACGATGATCGCGCCGCCTCGCCAGCCAGCGAGAAGGTCGATCACCGCCTGGCGGCCGTCGCGGTCGAGATTGTTGGTGGGTTCGTCGAGGATCAGGAAATCCCGCTCGGTGAAGATCAGCGCCGCCAGCCCCGCGCGGGTGCGCTGGCCGCCCGACAGCGTTTCGAGCGGCGTGTTCGCATCTGCGTCGAGCCCTGCCCGCGCCAGCGCCTCGGCCATGCGCGCCTCCAGCATCCAGTCGGCATTGGCCAGTTCCTCGGCGGATGCCTCGCCCGCTTCGGCGCGAGCAAGGGTGGCCAAGGCAGCGCGTGTGCCAAAGAGGTCGGCGATGGTCTCATCCAACGTAACCTGCACGCTCTGGCGCAACACGCCGAGGCTGCCGGACACGGAGACCGTGCCGGATGCGGGCGATAGTTCGCCGGTGATCAGCTTCAAGAGCGTCGTCTTGCCGACGCCGTTGCGCCCGACAAGACCGGCGCGTTCGGGCCCGAAGCTGAGATTCAGACTGGAAAAAAGCGGCCGGCCGTCAGGCGTGGACCACGAGAGATTGGCAAGCGTAATGGAAGGCATGGACGGTTCCCCGAATGGCAAGGCAAAGCGGCGTTGCGTTTCGGCTGAGGTCCATGGGTCACCGTCCTGTTGGTGCTGCAGATGGCGGCTCTCTAGGCGGAAAATGCGGCGCGTTCAAGACTGGCGATCCCGGCACGTCGTTCATCGGCCGATCGCCAATAGTGCCACGGTCGCGCCCATCACCTGGACAAAAGCGCCAACGATCATCGCGGCGAAAAAGCCGTTTTCCGCGCCGGCCACCGCCGCAAAGATCGCCCCGAGTGCCGCAACGCCGATCGTCGCACCCACCATGCGCGCGACGTTGATGAGGGCACCCGCCGTTCCGCCGCGATTGCTCCCGACCGCCGACACGGCGACGGCGGTCAGCGGCCCGGTCGCGAGTCCCATGCCGATCCCGGTCAGCAACAACCCGATTTCACTCATCATGAAGAGGTCGAGCATGAAGGCAATACTCAGGATGCCGTTGCCGCTTCCGATCGTCGCCAATCCGAGCGCAATCGTGACACGCTGTCCGAAACGCTGCACCACGGCGTCTGAAAAGGGCGAGACCAGCACGAAGCTCAGCGCCATGGGCAGCAGCGCCAGTCCGGTCGAAGTAGCATCGAGCCGACCGAGCGATTGCGTCGCGAGTGGAAACAGAAACAGCGTCCCGTACATGCCGAAAGTCATGGCCGTCGTGCCAGCCATGGCGCCTGTAAAGGATCTCGAACGGAACATCGTCAGCGGCACGAGCGCCGCCTGCCCTTGCCTGTGCTCGACCGCGAGAAACAGGCCAAACAACACGAAACCCGTAACCCCGAAAGCAGCCGTGAGAGACATGGTGGAATGTGGTGATTCAATCGCCGCAAGTGTCACCGTCGCCAACGACAGGATCGCCAGCACCTGGCCGCTGATGTCGAAAGATCGACCTGCCGGATCGGCGCTTTCCTCGATCGTCGCGCGCGCACTGATAACGCCGACAAGCGAAAACGGTACGACGACATAAAAGACGGAACGCCAACCGAAGGCATGGATCAGCAGCCCGCCGAGCGTCGGCCCGATGGCGAGCGCCAGTCCATTGCACCCGGCCCATATGCCGAGCGCCCGCTGTCTGGCCTGCTGATCTGGATAGATCACCCGAATGATCGAAAGCGAGGCGGGAAGCAAGAGGGCCGCGCCAACGCCCGTCAATGCACGTGCGGCGATCAAAAGCGGAGCCGTGGGAACGACCGCGCATCCGATGCTGGCGATGCCGAATACCAAGGCGCCGGAGATCAGGATCCTGCGGCGGCCGGCGAGATCGGCCAGCAGCCCGCCGGTCAGCAGCAGGACCGCGTAGACCAGATTATAGGCGTCGACCACCCATTGCAGTTGAGAGACCGTGGCATCCAGATCTTTGCCGATCGGATCCAGTGCGAGATTGACGACGGACGTATCCAATTGCGCCGTGATCACGGCAAGGCAAAGTGTCGCGAGTGCGGCGTGTGGCCGCCGGGCTCGCGCTTGCGATGTTTTCGAGGGGCGATCCATGGGAGTTCCACGCCGACTTGATTACACCAGTCTGGCGGAAAATGGTCTTCCATCCGTCGAGGACAATAGTGCCGTGCGGGGTTGAGCGGTTCTTCAGGCCCGCTCCTCCCACAGTTTCGCAAGCTCCACCACCGTCTTCACCGCCAGTTCCATGTCCTGGCTGCTGACGAATTCCAGCGGGGAATGGAAGGCGTGGCCGCCGGCGAAGAGGTTGGCGCAGGGCAGGCCCATGAAGGAGAGGCGCGAGCCGTCGGTGCCGCCGCGGATGCTGCCGCGCACCGGGGTCATGCCGGCCCGGCTGATCGCCTCGACCGCGTAATCGACGATGCCCGGATGCTGGTCGAGCACCACCTTCATGTTGCGATACTGTTCCTTGACCGTGAAGGTGTAGGTCGAGCCCGGATAGTCGGCGATTACCTGCCTGGTGATCTCCTCGAGCAGCGTCTCCTTGGTCTTCAGGCCCTCTTCGGTGAAATCGCGGATGATGAAGGAGAGGTTCGCCTTTTCCATCACGCCGGACATTCCGGTCGGGTGGATGAAGCCGTCGCGGCCCTTGGTGGTCTCGGGCGTCATGTTCTTCGGCAGTTTCGCGACGATGCCGCCGGCGATCTTGATGGCGTTTTCCATCTTGCCGAAGGCGAAGCCCGGATGCATGGCGACGCCCTTGATGGCGATCTCCACCGCATCGGCCGAAAACGTCTCGTCCTCGATCGTGCCGGCCGTCTCGCCGTCCAGCGTATAGCCGAAGTCGGCGTCGAGCTTTGTAAGGTCGACCTTGTCGACGCCGCGGCCGATCTCCTCATCGGTGGTGAAGAGGATGCGGATCGCGCCGTGCCTGACGTCGGGGTTGTTGATGAAGAATTCGGCGGCCGACATGATCTCGGCAATGCCCGCCTTGTCGTCGGCGCCTAGAAGCGTGGTGCCGTCGGAGGTGATGATGTCGTTGCCGATCTGGTCCTTCAGCACCGGATGTTCGGACACCCGGATCACCTGGCTTTTGTCGCCGGTGAGCTGGATGTCGCCGCCCTGATAATTCCTGACGATCTGCGGCTTGACGTTGGTGCCGGAAAAGTCGGGAGCGGTGTCCATATGAGCGCAGAAGCAGATGACCGGCACGTTGTTCTTCGATGTCGTCGCCGGGATCGTCCCGTAGATATAACCGTGCTCGTCGAGATGCGCGTCGGTAACGCCGATCGCCAGCATCTCCTCGACCAGTAGCCGGCCGAGATCCTTCTGCTTCATCGTCGACGGCTGGGAGGGAGACTTGGCGTCGGACTGGGTGTCGATGACGACGTAACGGAGAAAACGATCGGTAACGTTATCGGCCATGGGGAAAATCCAAAATTGTGGAACGGAATAATGGAGTTGTAGCGGGCGGATGAGGGTGCGTGAAGGCGGGAAACCGGGAAACCGGGAAATCGTGCGGTTCCTGGACGGTGGTACCCATCTCACCCACGTGGCCAGTCGTGATGGGAAGCGGGCAGCGCAACAGGCCGATCTTCCACAAGGACAAGAAAATTGTATTGCGGGTTGAGGCGGTGCGTGGAGCCCCTCCCCCTTGTGGGGAGGGGTTGGGGAGGGGTCTTCACTTCACATAAAACCCCACCCACCTGCCGGTCACCCTCCCCACAAGGGGGAGGGTTAAGAATGCCGCACCGCCTCACGTCCCACATACGGTCACTCCACCATAGTGAGAAATCCGAGGCAGCTTGCCGCCTCGCCCTGTCTCAAGATACGCAGAGCCGGCGACCTCCCTCGGCTTCTCTACCGCTGGGCCCCGATATCCGAAGCCCCGACCGAAGGTGCTGCATTGCCCCAGCTGTTGCGGACATAGGTGAGCACGGCGGCCACCTGCTCATCCGACAGCTTCCAGCCGAGCGACGGCATGGCGGGTGTCGTTTTCGCCGCAGGCGTATGCACCGCCTGGCTGCCCTGCAACACGAGGCGCGTCAGCGTCTCCGCGCTCGGCTGCTGGACGATCGAGCTGCCGGCGAGTGCCGGGAAGAGCTGGCTCGCGCCCTTGCCGTCGCCGCCATGGCAGGCGGAACAGGTGTCGTGATAGATCGCCGCCCCCACCTTCATGCGCGCATCGCTCGCCGGAATCGGCTGCGGTTTCTGCGTCGAACCGCCTTCGGTGCTCTTGAGGTAAGTGGCGATCGCGTGCACGTCCTCGTCGGTCATCAGCGAGGTCGAGGCCTGGATCGCTTCCGCCATTGGGCCGGACGCGATCGTATGCCCGTTGGTTCCGGTCTTCAGGTACCGGACGATCTGATCCTCGCTCCAGCTGCCAATGCCGATATAGCTGTTGCCGGTGATGTTGGGTGCATACCATCCCTGCAGCGAACCACCCTGCAACGCCTCGCTTGTCTCGTCCGCACCGAGCGCGGTTTTCGGCGAATGGCAGGTGCCGCAATGGCCCGGCCCCTGGACGATATAGGCGCCGCGGTTCCATTCGGCCGATTTCGACGGATCGGGCTGGAATTCGCCCGGCGTGAAGTTCAGCATGTTCCAGCCCATCATCGACAGCCGGATGTTGAACGGGAAGGGCAACTGGTTGGATTCGACCGGGTTGAAGACCGGATCGACGGTCCGGAGATAGGACCAGAGGTTGCCGATATCCCTGTCGGTCATCCTGGTATAGGCCGGATAGGGCATGGCGGGGTAGAGCCGCTTGCCGCCATGGCCGATACCCTTTTTCAGGGCGCTGCGGAAATCCGCCTCCGTCCAGTTGCCGATGCCCGTCGCCTTGTCGGGCGTGATGTTCGGCGGAATGATCTGGCCGAAGGGCGTTTCGAGTGGCAGCCCGCCGGAGAGTGGTTTTGCCCCCGGCGCGGTGTGACAGGCGGAGCAATCGCCGAGGATCGCCTGGTAACGACCGCGGATGATCTCGTCCGCCTGGTCGGGAGCCTGGGCAAGCGCCAGGCCTGCCGAGAAGGCCGTTGCGGCAAGGGTGAGGGAAAAGACGATCCTGCTCATGCCGACACCAGAGGTTGGCCGGGGTTGCGGAGATATTGCTGGCGGATGGCATCCGCCGCGTGGAATGCGAGCGCCCCGACGGTGCCGGTGGGGTTCTTGCCGGCATTGTGGGCGAAGGCGGAAGCGCCGATGACGAAGACGTTGGCGACGTCCCAGCTCTGCAGGTACTTGTTGACGGCGCTGGTCTTGGGGTCCGTGCCCATGATCGCCCCGCCGGTATTGTGGGTGCTCTGGTAGGGCACCGAATCCCAGCCCTTCTTGCGGCGGGTATTGGTGTATTGCTTGCCGCCGAAGGCCTTGGCGATCTCCTCCATCCGGTCCGAGACCCAGTTCGACATGCGGATGTCGTTATCGGGGAAATCGAAGGTGAAGCGCAGCAGCGGCCGCCCGAACCGGTCCGTATAGGTCGGATCGAGATCGAGATAGTTGCCGCGGGTCGGATAGCTCGAGCCCTGGGAGGAAAAGCCGAGCGTCGACTTGTAGGATTTGACGGTCGCCTTCTTCCAGTCGCTGCCCCAGCGCGGCGTGCCGGGCGGGGTCGGGCGGGTCTGGATCGGCCGGCCGTTCGAGGGAATACAGTTGATGCCCGCCCCGCCGACGAAATCGAGCGGCCCGTGGTCGAAGGCATCGCCGTTAAAGTCGTCCACCGTCTGGCCGAGCGCGCCGGCGGCGACGAACGGATTGAAGTTCTTGTCGTCGAAGAACACCTGCGCGCCGGCATTGGTCTGGTAGCAGTAGTTCCGCCCGACAGTCCCCTCGCCGGTATTCGGATCGTAGATCTGGCCGATGCCGGAGAGCATCATCAGCCGGACGTTGTGGAGACCATAGGCGCAGAGAAGCACGATATCGGCCGGCTGGAAAAACTCCTCGCCCGAGGTGTTCACATATGTGACGCCGCGGGCGTGTTTCTTCGAGGCGTCGAGATCCACATGCAGGACTTCCGACTCCGTGCGGACCTCGAAATTCTTCTTTTTCATCAGCACCGGCAGGATGGTCGTCTGGGCCGAGGATTTCGAATAGTTGGCGCAGCCGAACCGTTCGCAGAAACCGCACATGGTGCATTGGCCCATGGCGATGCCAAGCGGGTTGATATAGTCCTTGGAGAGGTTCGCCGCCGGCGTCGGGAACGGGTGCAAGTTCAACGACTTGGTCACCTGTGCAAACAGCGTCGGCGCATAGGTCATCTGCAGCGGCGGCAGCGGATAATCGCGCGAGCGCGGATCCTCGAACGGATTGCCGCCCTCCTGGATCAGGCCGTTGATATTGCCCGCCTTGCCGGAAATGCCGGCGAGATATTCTAAGCGGTCGAAGGATTTTTCCATCTCGGCGCCGGTCACGCCCCAGTTCTGCAATTGCAGGTCCTGGATCCGCGCTGCGCCGTAGCGATCCCTCAGGTGGTCGGCGATCTGGAAGTCGCTGTCCCAGAACCGCCAGGTATGGCCGTTCCAGTGAACGCCGGCGCCGCCCACCCCGTTGCCGGGCAGGAAGGAACCGTAATCGCGCATCGGCAGCGCCGTCTGCGAGGTGTTGTTGCGCATCGTCATCGCTTCGACGACCGGCTGCAGGAAGAGATCGCGGCGGATGCCGTAGCGAAGTTCGTCCTGGGCATAACCGATGTTGAAATCGGTGGCCGTATCGCGCCAAGGACCGCGTTCGATCGCCACGACATCGAGCCCGGCCTCCGTCAGTTCATGGGCAAGGATCGCGCCTGTCCAGCCAAGGCCGACAATCACGGCGTCCTTGCGAGGTAGAATAGTGGTCATATTTTTCAGTCCCTACCTGGTCATCCATTCCGTCGAGCCTGCGATCGAAACCGGAGGCAGGGGATAGGGTTGGTTGTGTTTGGAAACGTGGTCGCGGTAGTCGTATCGCGCGCCGGGAAAGCCCAGCATCTTCCACGAGGCCATGTCCTTGTTGCCGCCATAGATCGGGTCGGCGAAGAAACCTTCCATCACGTTGGCGAGCATCAGGTTGAAGAAGGACTTGGCATCCACCTTGTTCGGCAGGGTGATCTTTCCGGCTTCGAGATCCTTGAGGACCGCGTCCTGGTCGGCGGGCGCAAGTTCGGCGAAGCGCTTGCCGCCCTTGGTTTCGCGGGTGAAGGCGTTCAGCGCGGCAATGCCGGCCCGGTACCGCTGGGCCGGCGTGTCGGACGCCTGATACCCCTGCGTCGGCAGGCCGGGCATGAACGGGCCCTTGGTATAGAGCCGGCTCGACGTGCCGTAGGATCCCACCAGCTGCCGGTCGAGATAAAGAACGCAGCCGGCATCCTTGCCGCCGAGCGACAGATCGTCCGCCGGCACCAGCCGGTCGGCGACCGCCTCCATTGTCTGCGCCTCTTCGAGCGTGAAGAACAGCCAGCCGCCGGGCTTGACCTGTACCGGCGGATCGGCGGAGCGCGCCTCCCAGGGAAGTCTGCCGGAAATGCTGCGCGCCATGACCGGCGCGGCACCGCCGGCGAGAATGGTAAAAGCAACGGAAGAAAGGAATTGGCGCCGCGTGGGGCGCTTAAGACAGTGGGTTTCCATAGAAGGATCTCCCCGGAGAGAAAAGGTCGGTGACGCGCCGAAACGACGTGCGCCGATGAGATCGAACCGAGCGGTTCAATGATTTACCTAGAGCGCGTCCAATCCGCGGCAACCCTTCTGGAACATTAAATCGTCACGGCTGCCGCTCGTCAGAAATCGCCGGCACCGAGCGAACCGCGATGTCCGAGGCGGGCGGAAATTGCCCGTGCCGCGACGAGCAGCGGTTCGGCAAAACCGTTCAAATTTTTCAGCGACAGGCGCTGGACCGGGCCAGCGATCGCGACGGCACCGACCACGTCCGACTGGGCGTCATGGATGGGTGCGGCGATGGCGCGCATGCCGAGTTCGTTCTCCTCGTCTTCCACCGCGTAACCGAGGCGACGGATATTGCCGAGCAGTTTCCGCAGCTTGTCGGGATCGGTGACGGTTTTCGGGGTTCGGAGCGGCAGGGGCGCACCGACAAGGGCCGCAATGCGGCTTTCCGGCTGGAAGGCGAGAATTGCGCGGCCGGCGGCCGTCGCATGATAAGGCGCGCGCATGCCGATCTCGGCGCTGATGCGCACCGCCTGCCGGGAAGGCTGGACGCGGATATACATGATCTCCGGCCCGGCCGGCACGCCTAGCAGCACCGTCTCGTCCGTTTCGCTGCGCAGGTCCATCAGCAGCGTGCGCGCTTCGGTGGAAAGATCCATGCGGTTGCGCACCAGCGAACCGAGCCTGAAAAGCTCGAGCCCCAGCCGGTAGCGGCCGGTCTCGCGATTCTGTTCGAGGAAATCTTCGGCCATCAGAGTCACGACCAGGCGATGCACGGTGCTCTTGGCGATGCCGAGACGGCGAGCGAGTTCGGTGACGCCGATCTCCGCATCGTCGCCTTCGAAAGCCTTGAGGATGCGGATGGCCATAGAGACCGAAGACAGGCGGCCCTTTTGCTGGTCCTCGGCCGGCGCGCCCGTGATCTTCATGTCCCCACCGTCTTCATCTCGGTTGCCGCTCCCGTGACAATCAGCCGGTCTGCATCCGGACAACGGTCGCGGTCAACGCCGCAACCGCAAAAGCGCCGTTGACAGCCCCTTATCCAAGGGAATATTCTATCTGTGGACCGACGTTCCATATAGAAGAACACATGACGACGACTGAAGCAAGCGGAAACACCATCGGTGGCCGCACGGTTTGGTGGCCTGCCAGGAACCGGGCTTACGAAACAAGGACCTGAACCGAAAGACTGCCCCATTGGATACCCGCAAGACCGTGCCGCTGATCGTCGCATCGGCCCTCATCATGCAGCAGATCGATTCGACCGCGATCGCCACGGCCCTGCCGACGATTGCCGACGCGCTCGGCGAACCGCCGCTGGCGCTGCATTCGACGATCACCGTCTACGTGCTGTCGCTCGGCGTGTTCCTGCCCTTGAGCGGCTGGCTCGCCGATCGTTTCGGCGCGCGACTGGTGTTCTGCTCGGCGATCGCCCTGTTCACCTTCGCCTCGCTGCTCTGCGCCGCCTCGACCAGCCTCACCATGCTGATCGCGGCGCGCGCCCTGCAGGGGTT
>NZ_JALBGV010000137.1 GCF_023006505.1 Neorhizobium sp. SHOUNA12A | reverse complement strand
AGCCGCCTCGTGTCGCCGCCGATCGCGCCTGCCGTCACCGAAGGCCGGATCCAGCCGGCCGCAGCCTCCGCAATCGCGCTCGACGAACCCGAACTTACGCCGGATATGGTCGCACTGCAGACCGTCGTCCCGATCCCTCGCCCGGACACTGCGACGCTTGCCTATGCAGCGCAGCCGAGAGCGATCGCCGCATTGTCCGCCATGGAATTCCCACCGGCTCCGGGCGAGCCTATGCCGACCACGGCGTCCGATGCGCCGCCGGAATTGAGCAAGCTCATCAAGCGTTATGCCGGCATGTACGGCGTGCCGGAATCGCTGGTGCACCGCGTCGTGCATCGGGAAAGCAAATATGATCCCAAGGCCTATCACAAGAACGGCTATTGGGGCCTCATGCAGATCAAGTATTCGACCGCCAAGTCGATGGGTTACGAAGGCCCGCCGGCCGGCCTGCTCGATGCCGAGACCAACCTCAAATACGCGATCAAGTACCTGCGCGGCGCTTGGCTGGTTGCCGACAACAAAAACGACAATGCCATCAAGCTTTATGCGCGCGGTTATTATTATGATGCCAAGCGCAAGGACATGCTGGACGTCCTGGAAAAGTAAGCCAGGCCCGAAAAATATTTGGACGGTATGCTCGCGGCGCCTCAGGGCGCCGTTGTTGCTTTCACCACCTCGGCGACAAGCCGTGTCGGATCGTAGCGGTTCCAGCTCGGCGTCAGCCCAAGCCTTACCACCACCAGATCGAGCGACGGGACGACCGTGATGGTCTGCCCATCATGCCCCTCGATGAAAAAGGCATCCGCCGGCATGTCCGGATTGTTCTTGCGCGGCAGCCAGGTCTGCATCTTCGAATAACGGCCGTTCGACGTGGCGTTGGTCTGGTGCATCAGCGCGACAAAACCGTCCGGCAGGATCCGGCTGCCGTTCCAGACGCCGTCTCGCGCAAGCAGCAGCCCCATACGAGCCCAGTCCCGCGCCGTCGCATACATATAGGAACTGCCTACGAGCGTGCCGGCCGCGTCGGGTTCAATCACGGCGCTTGTCATGCCCAGCGGACCAAACAGGGCGGTGCGGGGATAGACAAGCGCTGCGGTCCCGTCGCCGACCTTTTCCATCCAGATTTTTGAGAGCAGCACGGCGGTGCCGGAGGAGTAGCTGAACCGTGAACCGGGATCGGCCTCCAGCGGCTGGTCGGCGGCAAAACCTGCCATGTCCGGCTCGAGATAGAGCATGCGCGTCACATCCGCGACCGCACCGTAATCCTCGTTGAAGGCAAGTCCGCTTTCCATGGCGGCGAGGTCCGCAATCCGGATATCGCCGCGCTGGTTGCCCCGCCATTGGGGAAACAGTCCCTTGTTGTCCAGCGAGAGCTTTCCGTCGCGGATCAGCGTGCCGAGGATCGCGGCGTTGACGGTCTTGGTCATCGACCAGCCAAGCAGCGGCGTATCCTTTGAAAAACCGCTAGAGTAAATCTCGGCGACGATCCGCCCCTGCTTGACCACCACCACCGCCCGCATGCCAGGTCCGACAAGATTCGCATCTGAGAGGAGCCGCACAACCGACGGATCGGGTTCCACTTTTCCGCCTTCCGGCCAAAGCGCGGACGGATCGGCTGACGTAACGGCAGGCATTGGAATACTGACAGCTGGCGCGGCTGCGCCGTCAGGCGTGACGGTGCAGCCGAGCCCTTCGCGATAGACCGCGTCATTGCCGGCGAAAATGCCAAGCAGCGCCGCATGAACCCGCTTTTCCGTTCGGTCGACGGAAACCCGCATCAATCTCAGAAGCGGATGACCGGGAGCCTGGACATCGACCGCCAGAACCTCGTCGCTGTCGCGTCCGGCAAAGAAGACGTTCGAGCAGACTATCTTGGCCGAATAGCCGCTGCCGACCCTCAGCAGTTCCGGAGGCGAGATATAGAGCCAGATCCCAAGCCCGATCAGGCCGACGAAGATGACGCCGATAAGGATTTTCAAAAACCGGATCAAGAACCGCATGCATGCCTCCCATTGGACGGCCGCATGCAATCAGGAATCTCGGGTCCAAGGAAGAGGCGATCGGCCGCGCCCGGGCCTATTGCCGGACTAGACACAGGCCTCGTCATCAATCTGTAGCATGACAGGTTTACACGCGCTGAAACTCTGGACAAGGCGGGACTCGACCATGGCGGATATTGCACAGGAAGCCGGTTTTCGGAAAAATCAGAAGCTGAAGGACGCACTTCTGCAGCATAAAGCTCTGTCCCGGCAGGGTTTCTCAGAAAGGCTTTTCGGCCTCCTGTTCTCCGGCCTCGTCTATCCGCAGATCTGGGAAGACCCGGAAGTCGACATGACCGCCATGGAGCTTTCCGAGGAGCATTCGATCGTCACCATCGGCTCCGGCGGCTGCAACATGCTGGCCTACCTGTCCCGCTCGCCGAAGAAAATCGATGTCGTCGATTTGAACCCGCATCACGTCGCGCTGAATCGCCTGAAACTCGCCGCCTTCCGCCACCTGCCCGGCCACGGCGATGTCGTTCGCCATTTCGGCATGGACGGCATCCGCACCAACAGCAAGAGCTACGACACCTTCATTGCCCCCAATCTCGATGCAGCAACCCGCGCCTATTGGGACAAGCGCTCGATTGCCGGCCGCCGCCGGATCGAGGTGTTCGACCGCAATATCTACAAGACCGGCCTGCTCGGTCGTTTTATCGGCGCCGGCCATCTGATCGCCCGCCTGCACGGCATCAACCTGACCGAAATGGCCCATGCCAAGTCGCTGCGCGAACAGCGCCAGTTCTTCGACGACCGCATCGCTCCGCTGTTTGACAAGCCGTTGATCCGCTGGATCACCAGCCGCAAGAGCTCGCTGTTTGGCCTCGGCATTCCGCCGCAGCAATATGACGAGTTGGCGAGCCTCGCCTCCGACGGCTCGATCGCGCCGGTCCTGCGTCAGCGCCTCGAAAAGCTCGCCTGCCACTTTCCGCTGCGCGACAACTATTTCGCCTGGCAGGCTTTCGCGCGCCGTTATCCGAAGCCCGAGGAAGGCACGCTGCCGACGTATCTCAAGGCTGAAAACTACCGTGCCATCCGCGACAATGCCGAGCGCGTCACCGTCCATCATGCAAGCTTCACCGAACTGCTGGCCCATAAGGCAGCCGGCTCGGTCGATCGTTACGTCCTGCTCGACGCGCAGGATTGGATGAACGACGAGCAATTGAACGACGTCTGGTCGGAAATCAGCCGCACGGCTGCACCCGGCGCCCGCGTGATCTTCCGCACCGCCGCCGAAAAGAGCGTGCTCGACGGTCGCCTCTCGCCGGCCCTGCTCGATCAATGGTCCTATCTGGAAGAACGCTCCAGCGAGCTCAACCTCGAGGATCGCTCGGCGATCTACGGCGGTTTCCACATCTACGTGAAAAAAGCCTGATGGCGACGGATATGGCGAGCAGCCCCCTGTCCAATGGCCACGCCGAACGCATGGACCGGATGTATCGGTATCAGCGCCATATCTACGACATCACCCGCAAATATTACCTCTTCGGCCGCGACCGGGCTATTGCGGGATTGAATGTTCCGCCGAATGCCTCGCTGCTCGAAGTCGGCTGCGGCACCGGTCGTAACCTCGCCCTCGCCCACCGGCTTTATCCGGCTGCAAGGCTCTACGGCCTCGATATCTCCGCCGAGATGCTGGAAAGCGCCCGCGCCAATTTCCGCGGCAAGCCGGTCACCCCGGAATTTCGGGTCGCCGATGCGACCAGTTTCAAAGCGGAGGAATTCGGCACGACCGGCTTCGACCGTATCCTGATCTCCTACGCGTTGTCGATGATTCCCGATTGGGAAAAGGCGGTCGAAGCCTCGCTTGCGGCGCTTTCGCCGCATGGTTCGCTGCACATCGTCGACTTCGGCCAGCAGGAACGGCTGCCGGGCTGGTTCGGGCGGTTTTTGAAAGCGTGGCTCATGCGTTTCCACGTCACGCCGCGGCCGAACCTGCACGAGGTGCTCGAAAGCAAGCTTGCCGACGCTAACGCCGATATGATCTTCGAGGAGATCGGCGGGGGCTACGCGTGGCACGCGGTCATTCGCCGCCGGAGCTGAATCCCCGCCCTCCCCGGCGTTTCGAGCTGGAATTCCTCTTGCCCTAACTGATTTTTTACGACGTTATGGTGAATATGGAGTTCACGCCTCCCTGTTTTGCGTCGAACGGGGCAAGAGGCTTCCACATCGACACCACACGGGATGTTCATGCCTCGGCTCCTTCTGGCCCTCCTTGCGACCGCGATCCTTGCCACGGGATGCACATCCTCCAGCTATGACCCGATGGAAACGTCATCGGTCAAGAAGATGCGGTTCAAGGACAGCGACCCGCAGGATTTCGGCAAGAACCACCCGGGCCTGCACGAGATCCACGGCATCGACGTCTCCAAGTGGAACGGTACGGATATCGACTGGCCGGCCGTGAAGAAGGCTGGAATAGCCTTCGTCTTCATCAAGGCGACCGAAGGCAGGGATCGCATCGATCCGACCTTCGAGCTGAACTGGCGAGGTGCAGCGTCGGCCGGCATTCCTTACGCCCCCTACCATTTCTATTATTTCTGCTCGACGGCCGACGAACAGGCCGATTGGTTCATCAACAATGTGCCCAAGGATGCGGTAAAGCTGCCGCCGGTCCTCGATATGGAATGGAACCAGGCTTCGCCGACCTGCAAGACCCGTCCCGATCCCGAAACAGTGCGTGCGTCGATGCAGCGCTTCATGGACCGTCTCGAGGCCTATTACGGCAAGCGTCCGATCATCTATACGTCGGTGGATTTCCACCGGGACAATCTGGTCGGCGCCTTCAGCAACTATCATTTCTGGCTCCGCGCCGTGGCGCAGCATCCCACCAAGATCTACCCCGATCGCCGCTGGGCCTTCTGGCAGTATACTTCGACAGGCATCGTTCCGGGCATCAAGGGTGAGATGGATATCAACGTCTTTGCGGGCACGTCCAAGAACTGGCATAACTGGATTGCGGCGGTGAACAAGTAACTCCGCTCGCAGGGCGAACAGGTGTCTGGCAATGTGTGAGCAGTTGCGATAAAAACTGCGCCACCAGAGCTGTCGCCCATGTTTCGGTCACAAAATTTTCCGAGATCAGGCGGCGCTTACTCAGATTCTAGGAACGCCGAATGTCCGCTCGCTTTGCCCGCCGCCTCGCCCTCGCCTCCGTCATCACCAGCTGCCTCGCCTCCACCGCTCTCGCCCAGACCCCGGCTCCCGCCTGCGGCGGCGATCTCGGCGCCTTCCTGAACGGCGTCAAGGCGGAAGCCATTTCCAAGGGCGCATCGGCAAGTGCTGCGGATGAAGCACTCGCCGGCGCGCAGATCGACCAGAAGGTCTTGTCTCGCGACCGGGCCCAGGGTGTCTTCCGACAGACCTTCATTGAATTCTCGCAGCGCACCGTCAGCCAGGCCCGCCTCGATATCGGCCGCCAGAAGATCAAGCAGTATGCGGACGTCTTTGCCCGCGCCGAAAAGGAATTCGGCGTGCCGCCAGGCGTGATTACCGCCTTCTGGGCCATGGAGACCGATTTCGGCGCCGTCCAGGGCGATTTCAACACCCGCAACGCCCTGGTGACGCTTTCGCACGACTGCCGCCGCCCTGAACTTTTTCGCCCGCAGCTGATCGCCCTGATCGAAATGGTCCAGCATGGCGATCTCAATCCTTCCATCAACACGGGTGCATGGGCCGGCGAGATCGGCCAGGTGCAAATGCTTCCGAAGGATATCGTCGCGCACGGCGTCGACGGTGACGGCGATGGCCATGTCAACGTCAAGACCAGTTCTCCGGACGCCATCCTGACAGCCGCCAAGTTCATCCAGAGCATGGGCTTCAAGCCCGGCCAGCCCTGGATGCAGGAAGTGACGCTGCCCGAGAACCTGCCTTGGGACAAGTCCGGCCTCGGCAACGAAATGCCGGCGAGCGAATGGTTCAAGCTGGGCGTCGTCCCGCGCGACGGTGTAACCAATTTCGGCAACCTGCCCGCAGCCCTCATCCTGCCGCAGGGCCGCAAAGGACCGACCTTCCTCACCTATCCGAACTTCAACATCTATCTGGAATGGAACCAGTCGTTCATCTACACGACTTCGGCCGCCTATTTCGCAACCCGGCTTTCCGGCGCTCCGACCTATCAGAAGGGCACGCCAGACCAGGGTCTCGACGATACCGGCATGAAGGCGCTGCAGACCAAACTCGAAGCGCTCGGCCACGATATCGGCAAGGTCGACGGCATTCTCGGATCGGGTACGCGCCAGGCCGTCCAGAAGGAACAGGCACGCCTCGGCCTGCCGGCCGACGGCTGGCCGACCCAGGGCCTGCTCTCCGCGCTCTGAAATTCAATCGCCGCCCGGCGAAATCGGGTGGCGACTCGTGGATCATCGGGATATCCCTTCGCCTTGACCGCGAGGAGATTTCGCATGACAACCGCCGCCATTTCGAAACCCGGCGCCGTGGCATGGGCGCTGATCCTGCTGCTCGGGCTGATCTGGGGTGGGTCCTTCTTCTTCGCGCGCGTAGCGGTCTTTGAAGTTCCGCCCTTCACGCTCGTTTTCCTGCGCCTGTTTCTGGCGGCGCTGGCGCTCCATATCTACCTGCACGGTCGCTTCGAGCTCTATGCGACGCTTCGCACCCATTGGCGCTCGTTTCTGGTGATGGGCTTTATCAACAACGCCCTGCCCCACACGCTGATCTTCTTCGGCCAGACCGAGATCGGCGCCGGGCTTGCCTCGATCCTCAACGCGACGACGCCGATCTGGACGGTTCTGATCGCCAATCGCTGGACCACCGACGAGAAACTGACACCCGCAAAAATCGCCGGCTGCCTGACGGGACTTGCCGGCACGGCCGTGCTCATCGGGCCCGGCGTCACGGCAGCCGCCTCGGTGCCGTTCTGGGCGCTGATCCTGCCCATCCTTGCGGCAATCTCCTACGGCGTGGCCGGCACCTACGGCAAACGTTTCCGCGGCCTGCCGGCACCTGTCAGTGCCACCGGACAGCTTACGGCCTCCAGCCTGATCATGCTGCCCGTGTCGCTCTTCGCCGACCAGCCTTGGGCACTGCCCGCCCCGTCGACACACGCCGTTCTTGCGATCCTTGCCCTGGCGCTCCTGTCGACCGCCTTCGCCTATCTTCTCTATTTTCGCATTCTCGCGCTGGCGGGTGCAACGAACGCGTCTCTGGTCACACTCGTCGTGCCTCCGAGCGCTATCCTTCTCGGCGCGCTTTTCCTCGGCGAAAGGTTGGAGGCGACCGACCTGATCGGCATGCTGCTGATCGGCTTCGGCCTCGTTCTGCTCGATGGAAGGCTTCTTCGCAGACGCAGCAATGTGGCATCGAGAGCGCCGTAACGGGGCGAAACCATCACGGAATATGTCAGAAGTTAACAGCCGTACACGGCTTTTTAACTTTGCGGAAATTAAGATTAACGGATGGTTTATTAATAAAAATCAGTGACTTACACGATCATTTCCGGCGTAAGGCGAATAGGCGGACGGCACTGCAGCATCGAAAGACGCTTCCCAACTGGCACAAAACCGACATAAAGTCTGCCCGTCAACGCAAGGAGGCAGACATGGGACGTACATACTCTCTCAATGTCTTGGTAGTCGGTGCAGCGTTTGTGTTTGTGGCATCCATGCTCTTCATTTGAGCGCCACCAGTTCCACTACCAGTTCAAAATATCGCATCCACGACCGTTTGATAATCAGCACTTCCGGTGAAAACGCATGCTCCTTTCGTAGGAGCATGCGTTTTTTTCAATGCGCTCAGGCAGCGGCGATACGCGGCGTGCGGATCTGCCGGCGGCCGAGCCGGTGCAGGACGGCGGATACGAGCGGTGCGCGGTTCATCGTGTAGATGTGGAAGTCGCCAAGTCCGCGGCGGATCAGGTCTTCGATCTGTTCGGCCGCGATATCGGCGGCGACCTTGGCGCGATCCTCGGGCTTGTCGTCCAGCCCTTCGAAACGGGCATCCAGGAAGGACGGAACCGAAGAACCGCAGCGGCCGGCGAAACGCTTGAGCTGGGTCAGGTTCTGGATCGGCATGATGCCCGGCACGATCGGGATCGAGATGCCGGCGGCGCGCACCTTTTCGAGATAACGTTCGAAGATGTCGTTGTCGAAGAAGAATTGGGTCAGTGCCCGGGCAGCGCCTGCATCCGCCTTGCGCTTCAGCATTTCGATGTCTGCGGCAAGATCGGTGCTTTCCGGATGTTTCTCGGGATAGGCGGAGACGGAAATGTCGAAGCCGCCGAGCTCGGTCAATCCGCGCACCAGGTCTGCCGCATTGGCATAACCCTCCGGATGCGGACGATACTCGGTGCCGACACCGCTCGCCGGATCGCCGCGCAGGGCAACGATATGGCGGATGCCGGCGGCGCGATATTCGCTGACCACCGAATGGGTTTCTTCGTGCGTGGCGTCGACGCAGGTCAGATGTGCGGCGGTCGCAAGCGAGGTCTCTCCGACCAGTCGGCGCACCGTATTGATCGTTGGCGCCTTGGTCGAACCGCCCGCACCATAGGTGACCGAAACGAACCTCGGGTCCCAGAGCGCCAGTTCATCGACCGTATCCCAAAGCTGGCCCTCCATCTCGTCCGACTTCGGCGGAAAGAATTCGAAGGAAACGCTGAAAGTTTCGCTATCGGCGGTCATTGGTTCAGCTCCCTTAAAGAACGGTTTGCGATTGGGCGGAGGCGTGATGGGCAGCAATCAGCAGCCGGCGGTCGCGGGCGAGCCAGACGGTGGCCGTAAGCCCGCCTTCCTTGCCCGAACCCAGATCGATTGCCTGCTCGACTTCGAGGCCCACCTTCTCGAGCCATTCCGCCATCACCTGATGGGAAAAGCCGAGACGCACATGGGCATGGTCGTTGCGCAGGTATTCGAGCGTATGCGGTGCGAGATCGACGATCAGCAGGCGGCCGCCGGGGCGCAGCACGCGGGCTGCCTCGGCGATCGCTAGTTCCGGCTGGTCGAGGAAGTGCAGCACCTGATGAACGGTAATCAGGTCGAAATCCTGGCCTTCGAGCGGCAGGTTGAGAATGTCGCCATGCCGGACGGACGCCTTGACGATCCCGGCCCTGTCGAGATTGGAGCGGGCGACCGAGAGCATGTCGCGGCTCGCGTCGATGCCAACGGCGCGACGATAGATGTTGGACAGAAGTTGCAGGATCCAGCCCGTGCCGGTGCCAAGATCGAGAAGCGCGTCGACCGGCGTCGTGCCGATCAGCTTCAGCAGCGCCGACTCAACGGCCGCGTCGCTTATATGCAGGCGGCGAAGCTCGTCCCATTCGGACGCGTTGCGGCTGAAATAGGCCTGGGCGCGCTCGGCATGCAAGCGCTTGACCATCGTCAACCGCTCGCTGTCTCTCAGCAGGACCGGATCCTCCTCGGAAGCGGCCGCCAGCAGCGTCCTGACCAGCGTTGCCGCCTTGCCTTCCTGCTTCAGCCGGAAATAGGCCCAGGCGCCTTCCTGATAGCGATCGATCAGCGCTTCCTCGGCAAGCAGCTTCAGATGCCGTGAAATGCGCGGCTGCGACTGACCCAGGATTTCGGTAAGATCGGTGACGGTCAGGTCCCCGGCAGCGAGAAGCGCGAGCAGGCGGAAGCGCGTCGGCTCGCCCGCCGTTTTCAGTACGTCCACCAGGGTGTCGAGCGCCAATCCCATTCAGCCGCATCCTTACGCAATCAAGATATAAAGATATGTTTATATCGTTTTGCCGTTCTATGCAAGCAGCAACTGATGGATCAGGGAAGGATCGACCAAAACGCAGAAGGCGGCCGAAGCCGCCCTCTTAAGTTTTCTTGGTGCCAGGAAGATCAGAATTCTTCCCACTCGTCGGTCGATTGTGCGAGAGCCGTATTTCCGCGGGAAACCGGAGCGCGGGCCGGCGCCGGCCGGGTGGGGGCAGCGGCGACCGGG
>NZ_JALBGV010000136.1 GCF_023006505.1 Neorhizobium sp. SHOUNA12A | reverse complement strand
TCTTTTACAAACAGTTTTCGGCTTCGTCAAGAAGAGTTTTAGGTTTGAAATAATCAGTTGATTTGAGTTGGAATGAACTGATCGGTGGATGCCCCTTTTCGACCGCCTTCGTGACCTTGCCCCCAAGTTTTATCCAGTTTTGAGTTCGCTCCAGCGGTTTACTACTGCTGCCACGCCTGGCGCACATTGCAAGACCGCCCTTGGAAGATCATTTCCATCGGCCGGCGGCAATGGGCGCATGGGTTCTGATCAATGAGGATTGGTATAAGTCCCGCAATTAAAGGCTGATTGGCACCAATTCGCAAGAAGAGGATTTATTCGCTGTCTGAAGCCTAAAGAAAAAGGCTCGCAGGCTAAGCCTGCGAGCCAAACGTCAACCGTTCGGAGAGGGAAATTGTCCGAGGTTGACAAGAATAGGCCTTACCGGTTGAACTTTTCCGGCCTGAGCTCAATTTTTGATCCTTCTTTCACCTAAGCCGGAAGCGCTGGATCTTTCCGGATTCCGTCTTCGGCAGCGCATCGGTGAACACGATCGAACGCGGATATTTGTAAGGGGCGATGACCGCCTTGACGTGATCCTGCAGAAGCTTGACGAGCAAGTCGCTTGCCTCGAAGCCTTTCGCCAGCACCACATGCGCCTCGACGATCGTGCCGCGCCCATCGTCCGGCGCGCCGATTACCGCGCATTCCAGCACGGCATCGTGCTTCAGAAGCGCGGCTTCGACTTCCGGGCCGGCGATGTTGTAGCCGGCCGAGACGATCATGTCGTCGGAGCGGGCGGCGAAGTGGAAATAACCGTCCTCGTCCTCGACGAAACTGTCACCGGTCAGGTTCCAGCCATCCCTGACGTATTCCTTCTGGCGGTCGTCGGCGAGATAACGGCAGCCGATCGGTCCCTTGACCGCAAGCCTGCCGATCGTGCCGCGCGGCACTTCGTTCATGTCGTCGTCGACAACGATCGCCTCGTAACCGGCAAGCGGCTTGCCGGTGCAGGCGGGCCTGGAATCGCCGAGCCGGTTGGAGATGAAGATATGCAGCATCTCCGTGGCGCCGATGCCGTCGAGGATCGGCTTGCCGGTCTTCGCCACCCATTCGTCGAAGACAGGCGCCGGCAGCGTCTCGCCGGCGGAAACGGCGATGCGCAGCGAGGAGAGATCAGCGCCGGCATCCATTGCCGCCAGCATGGCGCGATAGGCGGTCGGCGCGGTGAAGCTGATCGTCGCTTTATAGGTCTCGATGATCTCGATCATCTTCGCGGGCGTGGCCTGCTCCAGAAGGGTCGCAGCCGCGCCGAAACGTAAGGGGAAGACCGCGAGGCCACCGAGCCCGAAGGTGAAGGCGAGCGGCGGTGAACCGACGAACACGTCGTCCGGCGTCACGTCCAGCACTTCCTTCGCATAGGCGTCGGCGATGATCAGGATATCGCGGTGGAAATGCATGGTCGCCTTCGGCACGCCAGTGGAACCGGACGTGAAGCCGAGCAGGGCGACATCGTCGCGGCCGGTTTTCACCGCCTCGAAACGCACCGGCTTGTTGAGCGCCGCACGATCGAGTTCGGCGTCATGGTTGGCGGTGCCGTCGAAGCCGATCACCTGTTTCAGGAACCGGCTTTCCTTGGCGCAGGCGACCAGTTCATCCATCAGCCGCGTATCGCAGAGCGCGATCGAGATTTCCGCTTTGTCGATGATCTTGGCGAGCTCGCCGGAGCGCAGCATCGGCATCGTATTGACGACCACCGCGCCGGCCTTCGTCGCAGCCAGCCAGCAGGCAACCATGGCCGGGTTGTTGGCGGAACGGATCAGCACCCGGTTGCCGGGTTTCAGGCCGTAGTCCTCGGTCAGCGCCTGGGCGATGCGGTTCGTCCAGTCGGACAATTCCTTGTAGGTGCGGCGGCGGCCGTTGCCGATGAGCGCTGTATTGTCTCCGAAGCCGCGCTCGACCATGCGGTCGGTGAGTTCGACGCCCGCATTCATCCATTCCGGATAATCGAAGCCACCAAGCCTGATTTCCGGCCACTGATCCGGCGGCGGAAGATTGTCGCGGGCAAACGTATCCAGATGGCCTGACGGTCCCAGCATATTTTCGTTCCCATGTTTTTGTTGCGACCGCGATGCTAATATCGCGGAGACACGGGCGGCCTGTCAGCCTTCACGACACTGCTCAGCGCAGGTTGCCTCCCAAAACGCACGTCCTTTTTCCAACTGTGGGACGGTTGGCCGCTCAGCTTTCCCGGGCAAGGTGTCGGGTGTGGGGAGTACAGCTTCCCACCAACCATGAGCACACATCGAGCGGAACGCCATCTGATCGGAAATGGTAGTGCCTTCGGCCGCCAGCGCTTCGTCTAGGGCTTTCGTCGTTGCGCGCATGCGTTGGTCATTTGCGTCACTTGCGTCGTTAACATAGTCGTAGAAGGTCGCCGTGAAGTTTTCCATCTCGTTGGCGATGTGTGGCCAATCGTTGCGCGGCACGTACCAGGCTTCCAGCCATTCTGCGACTACGGCCTCGACAGCCTCCACCTTGGGCTTAGCTTTGTTTTTCGCCGCGGTGAGACGCATATGGCGCATTAATTCCGCGCGAGCGTGAATATGTCGGGCCGCGATAGCTGCCTTCTGCATCACTTCTATGGCCGCAGTAGCCTCGTGCTGAAGTTCTTCCACATAGTGGCTCATTTTAGATTCCTGTCAGGACAATGATGATGTTGTTTCGATGACGCGATTCAACAAGGATTCCGCATCTATTGTATCGATTACCAATGCGTTGGCTGGCTTTTTGAGGCGATTATTCCAGTCGACAGTGGAGCGTCCACGTAATGACCCGTCACCCATTTCAATCTGCACAAAGCAGTCGCGCCCCCCAAACAACTCGGGCCAGAGCAGGTAGGCGATTACGCACATATCATGGATGGGATGACCGACACTGCCTAGACTGCTTGAACGTGGACGGGCCAACATACCACTGATTGCTCGTCCGGTAGCGGTGCCCGCAGCCGCAAAGCGGGCGATCTGCTCGTGGCTGCAGATTGCCCTTAAGGTGACGTTGAGTCCGAACATAACGATCGGTACGCCAGCATCGAACACCACGGCCGCAGCATGCGGATCAACGTAGAAATTGAACTCAGCTGCGGGGGTGATATTTCCAAGGTTCATCGCTCCGCCCATCAGGACAATGCGCTTCACCTTAGGCTTGATGTCGGGCGCAAGCCTCATTGCCAGCGCGATATTGGTCAGAGGTCCAAGTGGGCAAAGCGTAACGGAACCGTCGTCTGACCCCCGCAAGGTTCTGATCAGAAAGTCTACCGCATGTTCGGTTTCAGGTGCGCTCACGGCACCTGGTAGACCGGCGCCGTCCATACCGTCGAGCCCACAGACGAATTCGGCTGTCTCCAGCGCATAGATCAATGGGCGTTCCGCACCCTTGTAAACGGGTGCCCTGCGCCCTGCGACATCCATAATGCGCAAAGCATTCTCTGTGGTTTGCACAACCGGGACATTTCCCGCAACTGCACAGACACCAAGCGTTTCCAGGCGATCACCCGCAGCAAGCGCCAGAAAGATGGCTACCGCATCGTCCTGCCCGGGATCGGTATCAATGATGATTTTTTCGCGCATGGTGTTTCCTGCAGTGATCAATTGGGTATCGCCCTAAGCGGTGGTTGCGCCCTGCGCATTGCTTCCGGCTTGAGTACAGCGGCGAGCAGTTTGCGTGTATAGTCGTGCTGAGGCTTGGCGAAGACGTCCGCCGCCTTCCCCTTCTCAACGAAAACACCGCATTGCATGACCGCGACCTCATCAGCCACTTGGCGCACAACTGCAAGATTGTGACTGACGAAGAGGTAGGCGATGCCATAGCGCTCACGCAGATCGTGCATCAGATTGAGTACCTGCGCCTGTACTGAAACGTCCAAAGCCGAAACCGGTTCGTCCGCTACGATCAATGCGGGACGGGTTATCAGCGCGCGAGCAATGGCGATCCGCTGACGCTGCCCCCCTGAAAATTCATGGGGAAACTTTTCCGCATCGGCAGCGCGTAATCCGACAGCTTCAAGCGCCTCCCCGATACGGGTACGCCGCTCGGATGAGGTTCTTGCTTCGTGCAATGCGTCAAGCGGATCAGCAACCGAGACGCCGATCTTAAGGCGCGGGTCGAGCGACTCATAGGGGTCTTGGAATACCATAGACAGATTGCGTCGCACTTCGCGCAGGCGGGCTGACGACATTGCGAAAAGGTCTTCTCCATTCAGCTTGACCGAACCGGACGTTGGCGTTTCGAGCGCCATGACCGTACGTGCCAGAGTGCTCTTGCCGCTGCCACTCTCTCCGACCACTGCTAAACTCTGCCCTGGCATGATTTGAAGGCTCACACCGCCCACCGCCCTGAGCACAGGATGCGGGCCGAATAAACGTTGGCGTTTCAGACGATACTCGCAAACAAGGTCTTCAACCTGAAGAATATATTTTGTCATGCGACAACCTCTGGAACTTTGATGCAGCGCGCCAATTGCCCAAGTTTGCCGGGCGACAGTGGGGGCTCAGCGTCTCGACAAGCGGGGACTACGTACCCGCAACGGTCAGCAAACTTGCAGCCATGCGGTAACGCGAACGGAGACGGCACAACGCCGGGGATGGTATACAGACGTGCTCCGATATCTTCCTGCGCCTCCGGCAACGCACCGAAAAGTCCACGCGTATAGGGATGCGAAGGCGCGTCGAAAACGTCGGCTACCGTGCCTTTCTCGACTGCCTGCCCGGCGTACATCACCATCACGTCGTCACATAGCCGCCCGATTACCCCAAGGTCGTGACTAATCACAATCAGCGACATGCCCATGTCGGCGATAAGCTTCTCGAGGAGTTCAAGTATCTGCAGCTGAACTGTGACATCGAGCGCCGTCGTCGGCTCGTCCGCGACCAGGAGATCTGGTTTGCAGGCTAAAGCCATCGCGATCACGACCCGTTGTCGCTGCCCGCCGGAGAACTGATGGGGGAAATCACTGAGGCGGGCCCCCGCGTTGGGAATGCCAACCAAATCCATCAGATTTCCCGCTTCTTCAATCGCCGCGCGCGAACTAAGCCCCTTGTGAAGGCGCAGTCCTTCGGCAATCTGCTTACCGACGGTGTGTGCCGGATTGAGCGCTGTCATAGGCTCCTGAAAGACCATGCCGATCCGCGCACCACGCACAGCGCACATCGCTCCTTCAGACAGCTGAAGGAGATCGTTCCCTTCAAGCATAATACTTCCGGAGGTTTGCGCGCTATCAGGAAGCAGGCGCATAACTGCGAGTGCAGTCATCGACTTTCCGCAACCTGACTCGCCAACAATGCCCAATGCCGCGCCTTTACGAACGTCGAAGCTCAGATCACGCACGATTGGGACATAGCCGCTGTCGGTACGCAGCGACACAGACAGATTTTGGACGGAAAGCGTGTTTTGCATCATCGTAACCGCCTCAGTCTTGGATCAAGTGCATCCCGCACGCCGTCACCCAGCAGATTGAAACCGAGCACGGCAAGGGCGATCATCAGGCCAGGAAAGATGGCCAACGTAGGAGAGAGGGACATGTTCGTTTGCGCTTGGGCCAACATTTTCCCCCAGCTGATGGCAGGTGGTTGCAGTCCGATCCCCAGATAGGAAAGGCCAGCCTCTACGATGATGGCGAGCGCGATCTGTGTCGTGGCCTGGACAATCAGCAGGCCGCCTATATTCGGGAGAATGTGGCGCAAGGAGATATGAAGCGCACCCCGTCCATTGGTTCGGGCGGCCGCCACAAACGCCTTGCTCCAGACTTCTATCGCCGCCCCGCGTGCCAATCGCCCAAACACGGGTATCGTAAAAATAGCAATCGCCAAGATTGTTGGCGTTGCGCCGACACCAAGCAGCGCTGAGATCACGATCGCCATCAGAACGGCGGGAAACGCATAGGCGAAATCGCAAACGCGCATGAAAATCTCTTCGACCCAGCCCCGGAGGGCCGCTGCGGCAAGGCCGAGCGCGCCGCCGAGCGTGGCGCCGATCATCACCGCAAGGACAGCAACGAACAGAGCGTTTTGCGCGCCCACCATGATTTGGGACAGGACATCTCTGCCGAATGGGTCCGTACCCATCCAGTGAGCCGCCGTGGGGGCCTGCAGCCGCAATGTCATTGCCATCTGATTGGGCGGATAAGGCGTCCAAAACAAGGATCCGATCGCCATGGCCATCACGGTGATAACCAATAGGAAGCCGATCACGAGACTTGGATTTCGGCGCGCGATGGTAAGAGCAGCTAGCGTCATCTTTGCCTCAGGCGCGGGTTGATAATGGCGTATGAAATGTCGACCAGGAAATTAATGATCATGATCAACGCTGCGATGAGCACCACCACATTCTTGATCACTACCAGGTCTCGCTGGGTGATTGCCTGAAAAATGAGCCGGCCAAGCCCAGGAAGATAAAAAACGTTTTCAACAATGATGGATCCGGCGAGCAGGAATGTGAACTGCGTTCCCATCACGGTGACGACCGGAACCATCGCATTGCGTAGAACGTGCTTCCAAAGCGTCGAGCTGCGTGTAAGCCCCTTAGCGCGCGCCGTGCGGACGAAGTCCTGATCAAGCACTTCCAAGACGGAGGAGCGAGTAACACGTGCGATAATCGCGGCCTGTGGCAGTGCTAACGAGATTGCCGGCAGCAGCAGCGCCTTGAACGCGTCAAAAGGACCGGCTTCCCACCCTGGAAAACCACCTGAAGCGAACCACCCCAATCCTATTGAGAAGACAAGGATCAGCAGAACCGCAAACCAGAAGTTCGGGATAGCCAACCCAAGCTGGGTGAGGAGGGTCACAATCACGTCCGGTGCCTTGCCACGGTAGCGCGCCGCCAAGGCTCCCAATGGCAATGAAATAACAATGGTGATTGCGATCGCTAGCAAGCCGAGCGGAATTGTAACAAAAAGTGGATCCCAAATCAGCTCGGTTACCGGTACCCGATAACGGAACGACATTCCGAGGTCACCCGTTACAAAGCCAGCAAGCCAGTGAAAAAAACGCAGCCACAATGGCGTGTCGAGACCAAGTTGCGTGCGCAAAGCGGCCAATGTGTCCTCGCGTGCCTCCGTGCCCAGCATGTCAAGCGCGGGATCCCCGGGGATCACTTCCAGTAGAAAGAACGCCACGGACGCCGTTATGAAGAGCGTCACAATCAATGCGGCGAGACGCCGAACAATGAAGAGCATCAACAACCCGATCTTTAAACATAGTCTTTGAGAGAGGCCTGCCCACGAAAAGGGCGTGGGCAGGCGTTTAGCTCAATGTCATTTCGCCCAATAGGCTTTGGTCAGATCATTCGCCTGCACAGGAGAGTTTTTCCAGAGACCTTGAAGCTTTGCCGCCCAAACGCCCGTTTTCGGGAGTTCGAAGAGATAGACGCCGGCGGCATCATCCGAGATGATGGTTTGAAGCCGGTGATCAATACGCGTCCGCTCGGCCGTATCAGTTGTGGCCTCTAGCTTGGCCACCAGCGTACGGAACTCGTCATTCTTCCAGCCCATGTACCAGTCGTCGCGAGCATAGGTACCGATGTCGCGCGGTTCAGTCTGACCAATGATGGTCATGTCGAAATTCGCATCGCGGAAGACCTGGCTTAGCCATTGCGGCCCCTGGTAAACTTCAATATTGGCCTTGATCCCTACGTCTGCCAGAAAGGCCTGGATGATCTCGCCAGCACGGCGGGTGTAAGGGAATGGTGGCAAGATAAACTTCGCTTCAAAGCCATTTGGATAGCCAGCCTCAGTCAGAAGCTTACGCGCCTTGGCCGGATCATAGGGATAAACCCCCGTCAGGTCGAGGTAGTCAGGATCACTCGGAGGGAAATGGCTGCCGATGGCGGTACCATAGCCCGCGACCGCACCGTCAATGACCGCCTTACGATCAATGGCGTAGGTCATCGCACGGCGGACCCGCACGTCGTTAAAGGGTTTACGACGGTGATTCAGCGGCATGTAAACTTCGGCTTGGGTCTGGCCGACAACTACCTTGAACTGCGGGTTCTTCTCGAACTGCTTAAGAGTTTCCGGGGCGCCCATGAGCGGAAAGGCGTCAACTTCGCCGGTTTGAAGGGCGGCTACCTGCGCTTGCGCGTCGGGGATGATGCGGAATGTGGCCTTGGAAAACTTTGCAGGCTCGCCCCAATAGCGTTCGAAACGCGACAATTCTATGCGATCACCCTTTGCCCACCGATCGAACTTGAACGGACCAGTCCCAATTGGGCGCTGAACGTTAGTGTCAGCGGTAGCGGGCGATACCATGATGGCGTCGCCGGACCCCATATTGTACAGGAAGTCACCAACCGGGCGGCTTAGCGTTATAACGACGGTATATGCATCAGGCGTGTCGATGGTCTTGATCGGCTCAAAAATACGCTTGCCAGCATTGACCGAATTTGGTCCGCGAGCCCGATCGAGCGAAAATTTGACAGTCGAAGAGTCAAACGGGGCACCGTCGTGGAAGACGACCCCCTGGTGAAGCTTGAACGTGTAAGCAAGCCCATCTTTGGATACATCGGTCGATTGCGCCAAGGACGGATATTCCTTGCCGGTCTCATCGATCAGCATGAGACCTTGAAAGACATTGGCGTAAACTATTTCACGGATGGAGCCGGCTACATGCGATGATGGATCGAGATGCGGTGGTTCAGTCGCAACGCCGATGGTTACCGTGTCTTTCTGTTGAGCCAGCGTTACGTTAATATCAAATGCAAGCAACGCTGCGGCTAATGTTAGTAATTTTACGTACTTCATGCCCTGACCCCTCCGATGCACCGATTAGGTACTGTTTCACTTGTCCGCCCTCACCGTAGTAAGGTTCAGTCATTCCGTGAAGAAAGTGGTGGTTCTCTGCTTGGCAGATCTTGTAATTATGCCATATCGCAAGCGACGATACGATTTTTTGTAGCGACGTAATACTTTATGTATTCGCATCCAACAATTCGTCACGTTGGATGCTAATCTCACGTACTGCACCCCACCGTTGGTAGGGATCCGCCAGTTTCTAGAAGTCAAGCTGGCTATACCTGCCATCCTATACAGCTCAGATCACGCCCGTCAACAATTGTTTTAAGTATGAAGGATTTTTCGCGATGATTGAAGTTAGTCAATTTTTGATATATGCTAACGCAGATATTTTTGGGCTGATTTTATTTCATTTTTTTAATATCAAGGTCACTGGTGCATTTGTTATATGCAGCATTTGGAATGCGCTGAATCGACAAAAAAGCCCGCTGGGGGCGCTTCCCCACAAGCGTTAGTTCGAAGTGGTAATGCACCGTTGAGCTGCGTCGTGCTCGCGTGATTGGAACCGATTTCGAAAAGGGTATTTCGAGAACCACTTTGAGCCCTAATGCCGGTCTGATGACGAACGCCATCTGAAGAGCTACTGAAGGAGATCCTCCCGCGCTCCACGAAAAACAAATGCGGACTCCAATAAATGAAAGTTTGGTTGCAGGCGTTAGCAGGATGCCGATTCAAACGTGCATATCAACTGTGGCTGCTAGTGGAATAGAGGACTGCGCGCCTCGACTGAGGCAGGCGCGCGATCCTGCCACGGCCGCTCGACGCAAAGCTGCTTTGAAATCGACGCCCTGGTCGAGGCTTGCCGCGAGATAACCGCAACGTATCTCCTGCGCCGACCTTATCCAGCGGCTCTATATGAAGGCCGCTTGCCTCATAAAATTGACTGGTACGGATTGCAACGACACCGTCAGCGCCAAGCGCGACGACTAAAGTCTGGCCGTTCTCGGCATGTAGCTCTTGAAGCACCTGTTTGCGGGTCTGCCCATCGGAAATCGGTTGGTCGGCGAGTAATCCGAATTCTGGTTCGTTCGCCACAACGATATCGGCCAACCTTGCGAGGCGTACCGCATCCGCAGTCAGCGGCGCCGTGTTGACGATGTTGTGACACCTTTGCTACGTGCCGTTCTAAGGGCTGCTTCAACGGCAATGGGTGGGATCTCTAGCTGCAACATCAAGATGTCGTCGGGCTCCATAGCGTCAACCGCGTTCCTCGCCTGCTTCTCATTGATTGTTCCATTTGCGCCCAGAACCGTCGCGATCATGTTTTCACCCCTGTCGCTGACCAGGATCAGGGCCGTGCCTGTTGCTCCAGCGGTTCTCGCTACTAGGTTAAGATCGACGGATGCTTCATCAAGGAGACATAGCGCGGTCCAGCAAATCCGTCCTGACCAACCGCACCACCATCCTGACAAGACTCCCTGCACGCCTTGCTGCTCGTGCTTGGTTCGCGCCTTTGCCGCCTGCGACCGTGTTGAATATAGATCCCGAGATCGTTTCTCCTGGTTGCGGCAGGCCGTAGCAACAAGGTCCATGCTTATGGGAGCCTAGGACAGTGATCATCGGATAGCCTGTATATGAGGAAGCCGTATAACTTTGCCCGAAGGCCTCAGTTTTCGTCAACCACCCCGAACTTGGGAAACGGATATTGGTCAACTGATCTGGCGAATACTACAGTTGTAGATGGCGGATGAATGGCAATTCGGCGAGTTTTTCAGCGATATCGATCCAAACCGTTCACTGAGCTGATGGGGATCATTTGAGGGCTCGCACCCCGGCAGTGACTGGCGCAGCGCATTTGATCCTGACTGCCACTTCCGAGAATTTGACAAATAGCTAGCACTACTTTGGCAGAATTGATTTTGAGGTCATTTGGAACCTGATACGGCAGTGTGGACATCGTTGTGGTGGATGGTGGTTTGAGAGCGCGGCTATGACGGCGCGTCGG
>NZ_JALBGV010000135.1 GCF_023006505.1 Neorhizobium sp. SHOUNA12A | reverse complement strand
CATCCGCTGTGCATCCGCCGCCGCGACGACGCCGATCTGGCCAAGGCTGCGGGACAGCTCCGGCGGCGCGGTAACACGGCCGATCAGCGGCTCGGCACCCTGGGGCAGGCCGGGATCACCGGAACCGTCGCCATTCACCGACCAGTAGGTCGGAGCCGTAGCATCGACCGGGCTGTCGAGATCCTCCCCGAGTGCGGCACCGAGGGCTGCCTCGAAACCGCGATCGACGCGGATCATGTCAGCAACCGCGACGAAATCCCCCGAGGTCGCACCGGCTGCGAGCATTTTCGAAATGGTACGGGCCTCGGTCTCCAGCGCATTGAGCGCCGAGCGAGCCGCTTCCACCGGACCACGCGCCAAAAGCTCGGCGGAGCGCGCGGCAGAAAGTGCGGCTTCCACATCCTCGGCAGCGATCGTCGCATCCTCGACGGCGATTTCCGCCGCTTCGACCGCCTCGCGCCTTTCGGCCGGGTCGTCGAGGCCGGAGAGACGCCCGTTGATGGCGTCGAGTTCGTTCGTCGCATCGCCAAGCTGGCGGTCGAGGCGCTGGCGGCGTTCGGCCAGATCGCGGATCAGCCGTTCGAGCTGGTTACGACCGGCTGCGGCCTCGGCGCGCTCGGCAGTGATTGCCGAAAACAGCGCTTCGCTCGTCGCAAGCGACGCGGCGGCGGCCTCGAAGGTCTCGCGCATCTCCTCAGCTTCGGCGCCGGTATCGGCGAGCATGTCGTTGAGCTCGGCCTCTTCCTCGCCAAGCTTTTCGAGGAAGGACGTGTTGTCGGCGGCAAGCCGCTCCTCGCGGCTGATATCTTCGCCGAGCTGGACGAGCCGGCGGGTCAGTTCGTCGCGGCGCTTCAGGAGGCGGTTCGCCTCTTCTTCCAACTGGCCGCGGGCGATCTGCAGGCGCTGTAGGACGGCACCGGCTTTCGCCTCCTCCTCGCGCAGTTCGGGCAGCTTGAGGCTGGCGATTGCCTGGTTCTTGGCGGCCTCCATCTGACCTTGAGCCTTTTCGGCGACCACGCTGGTCACCTGGTTGAGCGCGCTTTCCGCCTCGCCTTCCGCCTCCTTGGCCTGAACCCAGCGGATATGCAGCAGCATAGCCTCGCGGGCGCGGATATCGGCCGACAGAGTCTTGAAACGGTTGGCCTGGCGGGCCTGGCGCTTGAGGCTCTCGATCTGGCTCTCGAGCTGCGAGAGCACGTCGTCCAGTCGTTCGAGATTACCTTCGGCGGCCCGCAGCCGCAGTTCCGCCTCGTGGCGGCGTGAATGCAGGCCGGAAATGCCAGCGGCTTCTTCCAGGAGCTGGCGGCGTGCCTGGGGTTTTGCCTGGATCAGTTCTCCGATGCGGCCCTGCCCGACCATGGACGGCGAGCGAGCGCCGGTCGAGGCATCGGCAAACAGCAGTTGCACATCCTTGGCGCGGGCTTCCTTGCCGTTGATGCGGTAGACGGACCCGGATTCGCGCTCGATGCGGCGGGTTACCTGGATCTCGTCGGAATCGTTGAAGGCAGCAGGCGCCGTGCGGTCGGAATTGTCGAGATAGAGGCCGACTTCGGCCGTATTGCGGGCCGGCCGATTGCCGGAACCCGAGAAGATCACGTCGTCCATGCCGGACGCGCGCATGTTCTTGTAGGAGTTTTCCCCCATCACCCAGCGCAGCGCCTCGACGAGGTTGGACTTGCCGCAGCCGTTCGGGCCGACCACACCGGTCAGCCCGCGCTCGATGATGAATTCCGTCGGTTCGACGAAAGACTTGAATCCCAGAACGCGCAGCTTGTTGAACTTCATGCCGCGCCCCTCACCTTCCCCTTAAGGAAGGTGTGCTCACAACAAGCTGTCGATGAGCTTGGACATGGATTCAACCGACATATCTCCCGAATACTTCTTGCCGTTGATCAGGAAGGTCGGCGTGGAATTGACGCCAAATTCGTCCGCAGCCCTCTTAACGACAGCATTCACTTCATCGAGAAGCTTCTGGTTCGTCAAGCAGGCCTCGAAAGTCTGCTGTGAGTAACCTGCCAGTTTGACCGTCTGGAGCAGCGCATTGCGCACATTTCCGTCCGCCGGCGACGCCCAGCCGCGCTGCTGCTTGAAGAGCATCGAGACCATCGGGAAATACTGGGCAGGCGTCGAAAGCTCGGCGGCGTTCTGCGGGCTGCAGCGGGCCAGCATGAAAGCGGCGGTCGCGACCGGATCGAACGGGAATTCGCGGATGATGAAGCGCGCCTTGCCGCTGTCGATATACTTGGTCTTGATCGTGTCGAAGGTCTTGTTGTGGAAGTTGGCGCAATGCGGGCAGGTCATCGACATGTATTCGATGATTGTGACCTTGGCCTTTTCGTCGCCCAGCGCCATTTCCGGCAGCGGGCCCGGCTTCAGTGCAGCGGCCATGTCCACGTCGCCCTGGGATTCCGGCATTTCCTGCGCAAAGGCTTCGGAAGCGCTAAGCGGCAGCGCCAGGCAAAGGGCGGTTACAGCCACTCCGCCGAGAAGCGTGCGCCTGGTCATGGTCATTTCGTTCATCTGCATGGAACACCCGTGTGCGAGAAATCTTCAATAAAGGTGACATTCCGTATCGCGGCGCCCCAGCGCGAACAAGCTGTCGATAAGCAAATCTCTTCAAAGAATTGTGACAAATCGGAGGTCTATCAAGAGGATCGGCAGGTTTATCTCTCAGACTTTGCGTTTCTGCTGCAGAACGGCGGTGCCAAGCCTTGCTACCGCCTTCTTCAGCGCCTCGCTTTCGATGCCTTCCATCATGGTTTCCAGCCGCCTGGCGGCCTCGCCCTTCAACGGCGGCGGCTTGCGGGGATGCTTGAAGGTCTGGGACACCGGTTTCTGGACGATGCGGATCTGGCGCACAGCCGGAAAACCGAAAAAGCCGTTGATGCGTGCGATCAGTTCACCCTGGGCATGGGTGAGGAAAAGAGCGCGCGCCCCTTCGCAGGCAATCGTCAGCACACCGGCCTGATGACCGCCGCCCGAGCCGGTGCCCTCGTCGCGTCGCGGCCAGGCGATCTTTTCCGGCCGCGTGCAATCGGCAAAGTCCTCGCCGGCGATCTCGTCCCAGGAGCCGAGCAGTGCCGTCGATATGCCGGCGCGGCGGGCAAGCACCGGATCGATGATGCCGTTGGCGATTTCCGATATCTGCAACTCGCGTTTCTTGGGATAACTCATGACGCCCGCCATTGCGGCACCGGCAGGCCTTGATGCCGGCGCACTATTCCCACAACTATACGCCATCTCTTCCCATTACGGCAAACGATGCTCCAGACGATCCACATCACCCATGCGCAGAAGCTGCTGACCTGGTACGACCGGCACCACCGCGAGCTTCCATGGCGGGTGAGCCCGGCCGCGGCAAAGGCCGGAAAACGAGCCGATCCCTACCATATCTGGCTTTCGGAAGTGATGCTGCAGCAGACCACCGTGCAGGCGGTGAAACCCTATTTCGCCAGGTTCCTGACGCTCTGGCCCAAAGTGACCGACCTTGCCGCGGCACCGGTCGAGGACGTGATGGCGGCCTGGGCGGGGCTTGGTTATTACGCCCGCGCCCGCAACCTGAAAAAATGCGCCGAAGCGGTTGCGGCCGAACATGGTGGTGTGTTTCCCGACACGGAGGAAGGCCTGCGAGCGCTTCCCGGCATCGGCGATTATACGTCAGCCGCCGTTTCGGCCATCGCCTTCAACCGCCGGTCAGCCGTGATGGACGGCAATGTCGAGCGGGTGATTTCACGGCTCTATGCCATCAATGCGCCGCTTCCGGGCTCGAAACCGGCGATGAAGGCAAGGGTAGCTGAACTGACGCCCACTGAGCGGCCCGGCGACTTCGCCCAGGCGATGATGGATCTCGGCGCGACCATCTGCACCCCGAAACGGCCGGCCTGTGCGCTCTGTCCCTTCCGCGACGACTGTCTCGCCTTTGGGGAACACGACCCGGAGCGGTTTCCAGTAAAGGCAGCAAAGAAGGAAAAGCCGGTGCGGCTTGGCGCGGTGTTCATCGCTGTGACATCGGAGGGCGAAGTGCTGCTCAGGCGGCGGATCAACAGCGGCCTCCTCGGCGGCATGACCGAAGTGCCGACCACAGCCTGGACGTCGCGTATCGACGGCGGGACGACTACGGAGCACGCCCCCTTCCCCGCAGCATGGGAAGCGTCCGGCACCGTCACCCATGTCTTCACCCATTTCGAACTGAGGCTCTCGGTCTTCCGAGCGAAGACGGCGCGGATCACCACTGCCGACGGATGGTGGGAACCGGTCACAAATCTCGAGGCCCAGGCCTTGCCGACGGTGATGAAAAAAGCCATCACCCAGGCCATTCCACTGGCCTTCGAAAAATCTCCGAACTGATATTCTCAGGACATGTTCATGGCAGCCAAGATCGACCACATCGTCTTCGACATCGGCAAGGTGCTGATCCATTACGATCCGAACCTTCCCTATGCCCGCGTCATCCCGGACGAGGAGGAACGCAGATGGTTTTTTGAGAACGTCTGCACCCATGAATGGAACCTGGAACAGGATCGCGGCCGCAAGTGGGAAGATGCCGAGGCGCTGCTGGTCGAGCAATACCCGGAACGCGAGGAACAGATCCGCGCCTTCCGCAAATACTGGCACGAAATGGTGCCGCATGCCTATGATGGCTCGGTCGCGATCATGGAAGGCCTGATCGACAAGGGCCGCGACGTGACGATGCTGACCAATTTCGCCGCCGACACGTTCGCCGAGGCCAGAAAAATCTTCCCCTTTCTCAACAAGCCGCGGGGCGTGACCGTGTCGGGCGAGATCGGTCTGATCAAGCCGGACGTGGGAATCTACGAAAAGCACGCCCGCGACTTCGGCCTGACCCCGGAAGCCTCGATCTTCATCGACGACAGCCATGCGAATGTCGAAGGTGCGCGCGCGGCCGGCTGGCAGGCGGTGCATTTCAAGGATGCCGAGACGCTGCGCCGGGACCTGATCGCCCACGGGATCGAACTTTAAGGTTTTGTCTCATGGGCCGGATCTACAGGACCCGGCTTACGGTGCAGACGCGGCCGACGACCTTCAGATCGGGCAAACTGTCCTTGAGGACATGCTGCGGGCGATAACGTTCCAGATTGTCCGGCAGGAGTTCGAGGCTGCCGTCGGCAAGCCGTTGCACCCGCCGCGCGATCAGTTCCGCGCCGGTATCGAACAGGTAGACGCGCCCGTCTTCCAACTTTCGGTCGCTGATATCGACGAACATCGGGGCACCGTCGATGATCGTTGGCGACATGCTGTCGCCCTTGGCGGACACGACCCGCATGTTTTCCGGCTCGGCCGAAAGTTTGGCCCAAAAACCTCGCGGTATGGCCGCCCATGTGGTGTCGTGCGGTTCGAGCGAGGGCTGTCCGGTCGCCTCGTTTTCATAAGCCGGGATGACGATACGATCGGCCAGATCCCAGACCGGACTCGGCTCGGAAAATCCGGCCGGCTGGATTTCCGGTGCCGCGAAATGGATGATGCCTTCTTCCACCGACCAGTCATTGCCGAGATATTCGATCGGCACGTCGGCCAGTTCCGCCATCATGTTGAGTGTGCTGTGGCGCGGCTCGGTCTTGCCATGCCGGTAGTTGTCGAGGGTGTTGTCGTTCAAGCCCAGCGCACCCACCACCCTCAGCCGGCCGCCGGCGAGCTCGCAGAGGATCAGCATCTTCAGCGCCACGGCCCGGCGCGCGGCATCCCTGCCCTCCCAGCTTGGAGAGAACCGCGCCAAGGCACGCTCGATCCGGTGGCGCAGCTCGCCATTGACAGGCATGGACATTCTAAAAAACGCTAACCTGGAAATTCGTTCAACCTGATACAACCTACGATATCAAGCGCAGGTGACGGCGGGAATACCTGAAATTTCGCAAAGTCGAGTTTGGCCGGGCGGCAGAAGCGATCGAGAGACGCGCAAAAAGAAATGGCGCCCGGGATCAGCCTTCCCGGGCGCCAATTATCCTCGTCCGGGACTAGAGGTACGAAACCGGACGAGGCATTCGGTCGATGTGGCGGGACCGGTGGATCAATCCATTTTCGCCATATCGTTTCGGATCACGGATCGCAGTTCGTCGATGGGCTTGAGGGATTTGCCATCGTCGAAATGCCAGAAAGTCCATCCGTTGCATGCATCAAGGCCCTGCACTTTCGCGCCGAGGCGATGAATGGAACCGGCATCGCCACCAGCCGAAAGCGTGCCGTCGGCGCGGATGATCGCGCTGTGGCGGCGCTTCGCATCGGTCAGGACCTGACCGGGCTTGACGAGACCACTTTCGACCAGGGTGTTGAAGGCGACACGAGGTTCAGCCTTCTTGCCGGTCATGACCGTCAGTTCCGCCTTGCCGAGCGGCTCGACGGAGGCGATGCGCTCGGAAGCCGCATCGATATAATCCTGCTCGCGCTCGATGCCGACGAAATTGCGGCCGAGGCGTTTTGCAACGGCGCCGGTCGTGCCGGTGCCGAAGAAGGGATCGAGAATGATGTCGCCGGGCTTGGTCGAGGCCATGATCACACGGGCAAGCAGCGCTTCCGGCTTTTGGGTCGGATGGACCTTCTTGCCGTCGTCGCCCTTCAGGCGTTCGCCGCCGGAGCAGATCGGGAAGAGCCAGTCGGAGCGCATCTGCACGTCGTCGTTGGAGGCCTTCAGCGCATCGTAATTGAAGGTATAACCCTTCGACTTGGCGTCGCGGCTCGCCCAGATCATCGTTTCATGGGCATTCTGGAACCGGCGACCCTTGAAATTCGGCATCGGGTTCACCTTGCGCCAGACGATGTCGTTCAGCAGCCAGAAGTTCAGGTCCTGCATGATCGCGCCGACACGGAAGATGTTATGGTAGGAGCCGATGACCCAGATCGTGCCGTTCGGCTTCAGGACGCGGCGGCAGGCGAGCAGCCAGGCGCGGGTGAAGGCATCATAGACTTCGAAGGAGGCGAACTGGTCCCATTCGTCGTCAACGGCATCGACCAGCGACTGGTCGGGACGGTGAAGCGTGCCGCCGAGCTGGAGATTATATGGGGGATCGGCAAAGATCGCATCAACGGAATGATCCGGCAGAGCCTCCAGAGCAGCGACGCAATCACCCTTGATGATGGAGTTTAGCCAAGTGTCCGGACGGACCTGACGCTTCAGGTCGGCCAACGGAAGAACTGCTGCCATTTGCTACTCGCTACGCTCTACTCGATACGAATTTTTACTGCCTGTTATGGTTACCCATTTTGGTTACTAAAGCCTGAAGCGGCGTGCGGTTTCGGGAAAAATTTTGAGGCGTGGAAAGATGGTGCGGGTTGCGCTAGGATCAGTTCATGAAGAGAAGTGAAGCGATCGAAAAGCTGAAACAGCAGGCCGACGCCATCCGCGCGCTCGGCGCGACATCGCTTTATCTTTTCGGCTCAGTCGCACGCGACGAGGCCGGGCCGACCAGCGATCTCGATCTGTTCATCGATTATGATCCGCAGAGCCGCTTCAACGCACTCGACCTCGTCGGAATCAAGCTTTTCCTGGAAGATGAGCTTGCGACGGAGGTCGATATTACAACGCGCGACAGCCTTCATCCGATTCTGAAGGACGGGATCGAAAGCTCCGCGTTGCAGGTGTTCTGATGCCCCGCGAGGTCCGGCATTTTCTTTACGATATTCGCCAAACGATCTCTATCATCGAGAATGCGACCGCTGGCAAATCGTTCGCCGACTATAGCGGCGATCCGATTCTCAAACTCGGTCTGGAGCGCGCTGTCGAAATCATCTCGGAGGCAAGTCGTGGGATTCCGGATGACCTCAAAACATCACGCCCGGAAATTCCGTGGCCGAAAATTAGAGGTATCGGCAACGTCTTGAGGCACGAATATCATGGCCTTTCAGACAAGATCATCTGGGGCGTGATCGTCGACGAAATCCCGAAGCTTGGGATCGCCATAGAAGCGATACTGCGAATGGTCGAGGAACCGTAGCTAAGCCGCATGCACCTCGCGGCTGTCCTTCGGCGCTTCGTCCCTCTCGAACATGCCGTAATCCCTGACGACATGGCCGATGCGCAGGCGGTAGTCGGCAAAGATGCCGCCGCGGCCGGCTTTCTGGGCGGCGCGGTGGCTTTCGAGGTTGCGCCATGCCTTGACCGCCTCCTCGTCTCGCCAGAAAGACAAGGAGAGGATTTTTCCGCGTAGGGTGAGACTTTCGAACCGCTCGATCGAGATGAAGCCGTCGATGGTTTCCAGTTCGGACCGCAGCTCGCCGGCAAGGTCGAGATATTTGTGGCGCTCGCCCATATAGGGAATGACTTCGAAGATGACGGCGATCATGGCTTTACCAAAGCTCCGTGCGGCGTGGAGACATTCTTGAGGAAGATCCGGTCCTCCTTCAGGATGAAACGTTCGCGTTTCGAGAACGCGTAGTTTTCCTTGCCCAGCGGATCGGCCATCAGCCGGGCGCGATAGGTCTCGTAAGCGGCGAGGCTGTCGATGTTGTAGATGCCATAGGCCGTGGTCGCCGAACCTTCGTGCGGGCCGAAATAACCGATCAGATCGGCCCCGCAGCGCGGGATCGCCTGGCCCCAGTTGCGGGCATATTCGGCGAAAGCGTCCTTCTTGAACGGGTCGATCTCGTAACGGATAAAACAGGTGATCATGACTTCGTCTCCTTCTATTGTGGAGGTGTTTTGCCATATTGCCAGACGAAGATGCTTCGGTTACGGTCGAAGTATGAAAGAAGGTCCAGACATTGCCCGCATCGGGATGCTGTTCGGCGATCCCGCCCGCGCCAATATGCTGACCGCGCTGATGGGCGGCCAGGCGCTGACGGCGACCGAGCTTGCGCAAGCCGCCGGCGTGACGGTGCAGACGGCGAGTTCGCATCTCTCCAAGCTTGAGGAAGGCGGCATCCTCGCCCAGCGTAAGCAGGGCCGGCATCGTTATTTCACACTTGCAGACGCGGCCGCGGGCACGCTGCTCGAAAACATCATGGGGTTTGCGGCAAGCAGAGGCCATCTCCGCCACCGGCCGGGACCGAAAGATCCGGCACTGCGCAAGGCGCGTGTCTGTTACGATCATCTCGCCGGCGATTACGGGGTGAGGATGCTCGACAGCTTTGTCGCCCGCGGCGCAATCGAGAGCGATGGCGACAACCTGACGATGACCGAGGACGGCCGCGCGGAACTCGGTACGCTCGGCATCGATGTGGCATCGCTTACATCCAATCGCCGGCCGCTCTGTAAATCCTGCCTCGACTGGAGCGAGCGGCGCTCGCATCTGGCCGGCACGCTCGGCAAGGCGCTGCTTGCCCATTTCCTCGAAAACGGATGGGCACGGCGCAGTGACGAGAGCCGCGCGGTGCTGTTCACGCCGGATGGGGAACGGAAGTTTCTTTCGCTGTTTCCGGCGGGCTGAACGTCATGACCAGCGCGCCTGCATAATCTTCTGCCGCGATGCGATCGCAAAGGCTGCTCCATTCACAGCCCGTGCAAGCGCGGCGGGTCACGCCGGCAGAGAAGGCGCGGCGCAGTTTCTCGAACAGCGCCGGATCGGAGGAGATCACCGCCCCGGTCTCTAGCTCCCGCCCAAGCAGGCGGGCGATATCCGCCAGCGCCGCCGCATCGCGACCGGCAACCGAAGCACCGAAACAATGCGCATCTTCATCCGAGAGAAGCGAGGCGCAGATATCGTCGGGGCCGGAGACGATCTCGATCGTCTCGCCGGCGGAAAGCCGGCCGGCGAGACGACGATAATTGGCGACGAAGGCCGGGCTGTAGCCCTCGCCGACAAAGGTCAGCATGCAGAGAAGATGATGCGGCCGCAGCCTCACCGTCACTCTGCCGCGGCGCGATTGCGGGAGGCGACGGCGGCAAGGACGGCTGCCGCCAGGCCCGATTTCAGCGCAGCGCCGAGGATGAACGGGGCAACGCCGGCCCATAATGCCTTTTCAGCGCCGATCAGTGCCGCGAGCCAGGCCCAGCCGAGCGCAAGGCATAGAAGGTTTGCGATCAGATGTGCCGAGAAGCTGGCGAGGATGCGCCGCCCGCTCCAGCCACGTTCGGCAAGCCAGCCGGCAACGGCCGCAATCACCGGAAAGGAAAAGAGATAACCGGCGGTCGGCCCTGCGAACACGGCAATGCCGCCCGCCCCACCCGCGAGCACCGGCGCTCCAAGTGCTGCTTCTCCCAGCCAAGCAAGCACCGTCAAGGCGCCGAGCCGCCAGCCGTAAAGCGCGCCGATCATGGTCACGGCGAAGGTCTGCATGGTGATCGGCACGGGAACCATCGGCACGGCGATCCGGGACGCGATCGCCAGCACCAGCGTGCCCGCAAGCACGAACAGGATTTTGGCGGGCAAGGACCGCTCGACAAGCCGAAAGGGATCGAAAACAAGCGTCTGGGGGGAATTAATCAGGGACATCGGGCTCTCCTTCAAATTATAGATAATTTTGATTCCCATCTATTTTATGAGATGAATTTTTGACGGAGGCAAGGGGCACGGTGTCGAGTACACAGCGGGCGCAGAGGAAATGATGGCAAATTTCGGCAAAAACAGGCCTATAAAGCCGGTTTCCGCGGAAATAAATTATCTATAATTTTTGGAAATGATCAGCCGACGATCGCGAAAGTCTCGCGCGCGGCACCGGTCTTGGCCGGTTGCGGGCCGCGGCCGATCCATTGCACGTGCTTCTGCAGGATGGCGGCGGCCTCGTCGATCTTGCCCTGCCTGAGTGCGGCGAGGATGGCGCGATGGTCGTGGTCGGTGCGCTTTTCCCAGCCGGACTGCCAGGCGGAAAACAGGAACCTGGCGCTTGCGGCATGCAGGTCGTCGATCGAGGCAAGCAGGCGCTTCATGCCACAGGGAGTGAGAATCAGCCGATGAAAGCGGCGGTTCGCCTCTTCCCAGGCATGCACGTCGGCGGCGGCATCGCCCTGCCTCGCCGCCTCCTCCGCCGCGTCGAGAATGGCGGGGGTCAGGTGGCGGGCGGCGTGG
>NZ_JALBGV010000134.1 GCF_023006505.1 Neorhizobium sp. SHOUNA12A | reverse complement strand
CCGGCGGCCAGCCGCGCGTGTCGGTCGGCCAGCGCGCCATCGGCGGCGAAACCGTGCTTGCGGAATTCGGCTCCGCCAAGGGCCCGATCATCAGCCGCCGCACGTAAAGGGAGCTAGAGCCTGATGGAGACGCCCGCCTCGCCGCCCTCGCCCCCTCATTCGCACGCGGAACACAACAGCCCGAACGAAGAGGCCCGCGGGCCGCGCCTGCGCGAAATTCCGCTCCGGCTGCTGGTCCCGAACCTGATCACGGTGCTTGCCATCTGCGCCGGCCTGACGGGCATCAGGCTCGCCTTCGAGGGGCGCTACGAGCTGGCGGTCGCCATGGTGCTGCTGGCCGCCTTCCTGGATGGCATCGACGGGCGCGTGGCACGGCTCCTGAAAGCCACGTCGAAATTCGGCGTGCAGATGGATTCGCTTGCCGACATCATCAATTTCGGCGTCGCGCCGGCGCTGGTCTCCTACGCCTTCCTGCTCGACCAGGCGCATTCGATCGGCTGGATCGCCGCCCTGCTCTATGCGATCGCCGCCGGCCTGCGCCTTGCCCGGTTCAACGTCATGGAAGACCGCAACATCAAGGCGGACTGGCAATCGGAATTCTTCGTCGGCGTGCCAGCTCCGATGGGCGCCATGCTGGTATTGCTGCCGGTCTATCTCGGCTTCCTCGGGCTCGAGGCGACGCCGATCTTCGTTTATGCAAGCGTTGCCTATACGCTGCTGATCGGCTACCTGCTCGTCTCCCGACTGCCGGTCTGGTCCGGCAAGTCGAGCCGCATCCGCCGCGACCTGATGCTGCCGATCATGCTTGCCGTGGTGCTCTATGTAGCGCTGCTGATGAGCTATACTTGGCAAGTGCTGTCGACCACCGTCGTTGCCTACCTCCTCGTCCTGCCGTTCAGCGCCCGCGCCTGGCACCGTCGTTACGGCACGATTACAATCGAGGATGACAGTACGCATGTCTGAGTCTGCTCGAACTCGGTAAGCTGCAACTTCCGCGCAACAGTTTCCCACAAGATGACAGTTCTACGAATACTGGGCGGCAGTGCCAGCTTGCCGGCCACGATTCCGCCCGCTTTTATGGGAAAAGCCGCGATCGCAAAATGCAAACAAGAGATTCGCGTGTTGAGGAGACAGCCATGAGCACCGAGAAGAAAATCGAATCAAAACCGGAAATGACCACGCCTTACCGTCCGCTCGGCCTGAAGGCCGTGGTTGCCGCAGCCCTGATGCTGAACCGCAAGCCGAAGCTTACCCCAGCTGGCTGATCAGTCGGCTGATCGGCTTCATTCGCCGCTGAAAAAGCTCCACAAGAGCCCCAGCGCGAGCAGGCCCATGACGACGCCGATGACGACGTCCAGAACCCGCCAGGCGGCGGGTCTGGCAAACAGCGGCGCCAGAAACCGCGCGCCGTAACCGAGCCCGAAGAACCAGACGAACGAGGCAATCGCCGCACCGGCGCCATAGGCCACTCGTTCCGCTCCTTCGAAGGCCGCAGACAGGCTGCCGAGCAGCACGACCGTATCCAGGTAGACATGCGGGTTGAGGAAGGTGAAGGCCAGGCAGGTCAAGACCGCCGCCTTCAGCCCCATCGGTTCCGGGGCACCTGCCACCATCGCGCCAGGCTTGACTGCCCGGCGGAAGGCCATGAAGGCGTAGGTTCCGAGAAACACCGCACCGCCCAGCGTCACCACCGAGATCAGCACGGGAGATTGCGCGACGATGGTGCCTAGCCCGCCGACGCCGGCGGCGATCAGCGTCGCATCCGACAGCGCGCAGATCAGGCAGAGGATGAAGACATGGGAACGGATCAGCCCCTGGCGCAGGATGAAGGCGTTCTGGGCGCCGATGGCGATGATCAGCGAGGCACCAAGTGCAAGGCCGGAAAGGCCGGCGGAAAACAGGTTCATGAAATTGTCCGTCTGAAGGAAGAGAGCCGAGAGGTCAGAAAAGCGACATCTGGGTCGAGTCGGGTTTCGGCTTTTTCGGCGGTTCCTCTTCCGGCTGGGCGACCGCAACCGGTTTCTGCAGGTCCGGCCCCATGTTGGCGACCTTGTTGACGAGATCGGAAACCGGCAGCGCCTCGAAGAAATCTTCCTGAACCGGCTGCATCAGGTCGGCCACCTCACGCGGCTCCTGCGTCTTGCAGTCGAGCCACCGGGCAAAATCCTCGGGCTCGATGACGACGGGCATGCGGTCGTGGATGTGGCGAATGCCGCCGTTGGCCGCCGTCGTCATGATCGCGGCGGTATCCACCTCGGAACCATCGGCAGAAGACCAGGTCTCCATCAGACCGGCAAAGGCGATGACGCCGCCGCGCTTCGGGCGGATCCAATAGGCCTGCGGCTTGACGCCGCTTTCCTTCGGCGGCCGGCGCCATTCGTAGAAGCCGGTGGCGGGGATCAGGATGCGGCGATGGCGCATGGCGGCGCGGAAGGAGGCCTTGCCGATCGCCGTCTCGGAGCGCGCGTTGATCAGCAGCGGAAACTCCTTCATGTCCTTCACCCAGCCGGGGATCAGGCCCCAGCGGGCGAGGAAAGCGCGGCGCTCCGGCAGGTTGCTGCCCGGCTCACGCTTTTCCGATGACATGACGACGAGGATCGGCTGGGTCGGGGCGATATTGTAGCGGGCCGGGAAATCGTCGAGATCCGCCAGGCTGAAGAATTCCGAAATATCCTTGGGAGTCGCCGTCAGGGCGTAGCGTCCGCACATGCAGACTATGTGGCATCGGGCCTTGGAAGGGTCAAGCGCTGATGCTCAGGCGCTGACGTCATGCGCTTCTGGGGCCGAAGAGGATGATCGCACCGCCGACGAGGCACACCGTGACGCCGAGAACATCCCATCGGTCCGGCACCCGGGCCTCGATAGCCCAGAGCCAGAGGATCGAGGCGAGGATATAGATGGCGCCATAAGCCGCATAGGTCCGCCCCGCCGCCTCGCTCGGCACCAGCGCCAGCAGCCAGGCAAAGACGATGAGCGACACAACGCCCGGCACCAGCCACCAGACCGGCTTTTCCAGCCTGAACCACGCCCAGAAGGCGAAACAACCGGCAATCTCGGCAAGCGCGGCGATGGAGTAGAGGATGTAAGTTTTCATGGGAGACGTGGGCTTGAAGGAGATGGCATCTGGGGCACGTTTTCATATGATCGAAACGATGGAAACCGAAATCTGCGCGATCCCATCATAACGCGGGCATGCACGGCCACATGTAAATTATTTGCTTACGGCCTTGACCTCGTGTAAGCAATATACTTACATGCTGCATGATCAATTCCTTCAGGAACAAGGCGCTGGCTGCCCTGTTCCAGAGCGGCAAGACGAGCAAAATCGACGCGAAGATGCACAAGCGCATCCTTGTGCGGCTGGACCGTCTTGAAGCGGCCGAGCGCCCGGAGGACATGAACCTCCCGGGGTTTGATTTTCATGCCCTGCATGGCCTTGATCCGACCCGCTATACCGTTCACGTCAACGGGCCGTGGTGCATCACATTCGAATTCGACGGCAAGGACGCCGCCCGTGTTGATTTCGAGCAATATCATTGAAGCGGCGGTTTAGGGATGAGATCGATGGCGGAATATGAAGTGAAAAGGCCGATCCAACGTTGCCCGTCGCATCCCGGGGCGCTGCTTGATGAGATCATCCCCGCGACAGGCAAGACGAAGGTCGAGATCGCCAAACTGCTCGGCATCTCCCGCCAGCAGCTCTATGACATCCTGCGCGAGCGCAAGTCCATCTCCCCAAATGTCGCGGCCCGACTCGGGAAGATGTTCGGCGACGGTGCCGCTATCTGGCTGCGCATGCAGGCCGGCTATGACGCCTGGCACGCGGAACGCGAGGTGGACGTCAGCAAGATTCCCACTTTGAGCGCGGCGTGAAGCGTCCCAGCACATTGAACCGCAAAGACCGTAATATGCCCCAATCCCCCCAAGCCGCGTCCTCCGCCATTCTCGAACGCGACGGCCGGTTTCTGCTGATTCGGCGGATGAACCCGCCGTCGATGGATCTGTTCGCGTTTCCGGGCGGTCGGGCCGAGCCCGGCGAGACGCCGGAGCAGACGGCAGTGCGGGAATTTTCCGAGGAGACCGGCATTGCGGTGCGCAATCCCGTCCTCTTCGCCACCTATGATCTGAAGAACGAGAAGCAAGGCGGGCAGCATTTCTTTCTGTCGGTCTTTCGCGTGGAGGCCGACCCCGACACCCAGGCGATCGCCGCCGACGATGCGGCCGATGCCGGCTGGTATACGCTTGAAGAGATCCGCGGCCTGCCGGTGCCGGCGAGCGTGCTCGAATGCGCCGAGAGGCTGGCGGCGGAGACCAATGCCCGCTAAGAAGGCTCGCTAAGACAGGCGCAATTGCGCCGCATCGGGACCCGTTCATGAAGCTCATTCAGCGACTTGGCTGCCTGACACTGCTGGCAATCCTCTCGGCGACGCCGCTTGCCGCCCAGTCGGCGAAACAGCAGCCGTCCGCACCGCTACCGCCTCCCCCGGCGGCCGAGGAAAAGCCGGCGCCCTATGACGGGCAACTGACGCGGCTGGCGGAAGTGCTCGGCTCCATCCAGTATCTGCGCGCGCTCTGCGGCGCATCGACATCCGAATGGCGGGCCTCGATGCAGCAGTTGCTGGATGCCGATACCGGCACCGAACCGAAGCGCCGCGAGAGGTTGACGGCGGCCTTCAACCGCGGGTATCGGTCGTTTGCAGCCGTGCATACGTCCTGCACGGATGCGGCTAGGACAGCCGAGGAGCGTTATCGTATCGAAGGCGCAACACTTGCGACAGAAATCGCGGCGCGCTTCGGAAATTAGAGGATTATTTACCTCTTTTGGCGGGAGGCCGTGTCGTTTTGATAAAAGGCTGATAAAGTTTTTAACGGGCTAGTAATTAAACGGGCACCGAGGACGACAGAATGCAGACAGGCCGCAACGACATCGACGACATGATTGTGCATGAGAAGATGCAGGCTGCCTTGGAATATCAGAGCGAGGCATGGGCAGACGGCCGTGCCGACGGTATCGAGCCGGAAATCATTGCCGACGCAGCTCTGGTACTTGCTATGCGGGAAACCATCCGCATTCATGGAGAAATGGGCGCCGAAGCCATGCTTGATTCGCTCAAGAGCCGCATGCTCGCCGGCGAATTCTCCCCCGAGCGCACTGTTCAATAAACGATAGAGGTTTCCCGTGCGAAACGCGGCGGAAACGACGATGCCCAGACTCTCCATCCGCCTTTCGGCGGCAATCGTGCTTGGTGCCGCCATGACAATGGCGGTCGGCGGCCAGGCCCTGGCGCTGTCGGAGCTACGCCCGAGCGTCGAGCCACAAGAACCGGAGCGTGGCCAGAGCCGCGCCATCGTTCAGGCTTTCGAAGGCACGACCCTGCCGCAGCCGGGTCCGGCGATCAATCGATCGGCACAGGCCGGCGACAGCAGTAAGACGACCGCTCCCCCGGCAAACCCGAACGCCGCCAAGCCCGCGCCGAGCGACGACAAGCCGGCGGAAATCATCCGCGACATGACAAAGCTGCCGGCGCCGGTCAAGCAGATGCGTGAAAAGCTCGTCGAGGCCGCGGCCTCGGGCGATGTCACCCGCCTGCGCGACCTGATGGGAACAGGGGCTACTCAGACGCAGGTGATGAACGGCGAATTCGAGGATCCGATCGAAACGCTGAAGAGTTTTTCGGGCGATGCGGACGGCCAGGAAATCCTCGCCATCCTGCTCGATATCCTTTCCACCGGTGCCGCGCATTTCGACATCGGCACGCCGGAAGAAGCCTATGTCTGGCCCTATTTCGCCGGCAAGCAGCTTTCGAAGCTGACGCCGCCCGAACGGGTCGATCTTTTGCGCATCGTGACGGCTGGCGACCTCGCCGGCATGGAAGAGAACGGCAACTACAACTTCTTCCGCGCCGGCATCAGCCCGGACGGCAAATGGAAGTTCTTCTCCGGCGGCGACTGAACCGGCGACTCCTGTCGGGTTTTGTGTCAATCGCCACCAGTGCATTTGCCGAACCGTCGCTACCCCCCTCTGTCACTTTCGTGACATCTCCCCCTCAAGGGGGGAGATCATGGGGGGATTGCGGTATCGGGTCCATCCAATAATAACGTCCCAAAAAGATAGCCAGGCGTATTGGACGCCAGGCGGTGCCCCAGCCAATCTCCCCCCTTGAGGGGGAGATGCCCGACAGGGCAGAGGGGGGTGCGGCGGCATATTCGGCCGCCACCGCATTTGCCGCCCGGTATGCCTTGCCGCCGCCCCTGCGAAGACTTAACTCTCAGTCTCAGAACAACCGGATTCCCGCGCCATGCCCGCCGCCTTTCTTCCCTCGCGAAGCCTGATCCGCCTTACCGGCAAGGATGCGCAGGATTTCCTACAGGGGCTGATCACCACCGACATCGATTCGCTGCCGGGGGGTGAAGCCCGGCCGGGTGCGCTGCTGACGCCGCAGGGCAAGATCCTGTTCGATTTCCTGGTCTGGCGGGAGGGAGACGGGTTCGTCATCGAGACCGAGACGGCTCAGCGCGAGGCGCTGATGCGGCGGCTGACGATGTACAAGCTGCGCGCAGCCGTGGATATCACGGCCGGTCCGGAAGACGGAATCACCGTGTTCTGGGGTGATGATTCGGGCAAGGGCTCGGTGAAGGATGCGGCCTTCGCCAAGGCCGGAATCTCCCTCGTCCGCGCTCCCGGCAAGCTGGACGACGGATCAGAAGAGGCTTATCACGCGCTTCGAATCGAAGCCGGCATCTCGATCTCCGGTCACGACTATGCGCTGCAGGACGCCTTTCCGCACGACGTGCTGCTCGACCAGACGAGCGGACTTTCCTTCCGCAAGGGCTGCTATGTCGGCCAGGAAGTCGTTTCCCGCATGCAGCATCGCGGCACGGCTCGGCGGCGGGTGGTGATCGTTTCGGGCGATGCCGCCCTGCCCGCCTCCGGCACCGAGATCGTAGCCGGCGGCAAGCCGGTCGGCGCGCTCGGATCCGTTTTCGGAAACAAGGGGCTGGCGATCGTGCGCATCGACCGCGTCGGCGACGCCTTGTCACGCGGCGTGCGGCTTTCCGCGGGCGACGTGACTGTGAGCTTGACGCTTCCGGCCTGGAGCGGGCTCTCCTTCCCCGCCGAGGCTGAAGAGGCCGAGACGTGAGCCCAGTGGTGACGGCACCACGTGCCTGGCAACGAATGCTGTCGGGACGCCGGCTCGACCTGCTCGATCCCTCGCCGCTCGACATCGAAATCTCCGATATCGCCCACGGGCTTGCCCGCGTCGCCCGCTGGAATGGCCAGACGCGCGGCGACCATGCCTTTTCCGTCGCCCAGCACTGCCTTGTCGTCGAGGAAATCTTTCGCCGCTGCAACGAGGCCTGCACGCCCGACGCGCTGCAGATGACGATGCTGCACGATGCGCCGGAATATGTGATCGGCGACATGATCTCGCCGTTCAAATCGGTGGTCGGCGGCGGCTACAAGGCGGTCGAGCAGCGGCTGGAGGCGGCGATCCACCTGCGCTTCGGCCTACCGCCGCATCCGAGCCGCGAACTCAAGGCGCTGATCAAGAAGGCCGACACGATCGCTGCCTTTTTCGAGGCCACGGAACTTGCCGGCTTCTCGGTCACCGAGGCGCGGAAATTTTTCGGCCAGCCGCGTGGCATCACCCCCGACATGCTGACGATCCAACCGATGCCGGCGCTGACGGCGCAACAGCTTTTCCTCGACCGGTTCCATCAGATCGAGGCCGAGCGCGCGGACAAGGCGCCATGACCGCGATCGTCGTCTGCCCGCTCGGCTCCATCGCCGAGACAGCCGTCCGGCACAAGGCGCGCGAAATGGTGAGCCTGATCGCCGAGGGCCAGGATTTTCACCGGCCCGGCGTGATTTCCGCCGAGCGCCACTTGAAGCTGGCGATGAACGATATCGGTTTTGCCGGCACGGGAGGCCTGATCGCCCCGAGCGAGGCGCATGTGGAAAGCCTGATCGGCTTCGTGCGCGATTGGGACCAGTCGGCGCCGATCGTCATCCATTGCTGGATGGGCGTCTCCCGTTCGCCTGCCGCAGCGGTGATCACCGCGCTCTCGCTGCACCCGGAAGAGGACGATTTCGCGCTGGCTGCGAGGCTTCGCAGCGTCGCGCCGCATGCGACGCCGAATACGCGGCTGATCGAGATCGGCGACCGGTTGCTCGGCCGCAACGGCCGGCTGATCGCTGCCATCAAGGGGATAGGCCGCGGTACCGAGACTGATGGCCGGGCCTCCTTCATCTTGCCGCTAAAAACCTCGCCTTGAACCTGAAAGTTGAATTTTCCTAATTGTTTAGCTCGGAGCAAAAAAGCTCCACTTTTATCTTGACCTCGCGGCCTGCTGCGCCAATTAACGGCGAAACTAAAATCAGGAGCAGACCGCCGGATGGACCAGGCGTCGGAATTTGTTGTGGCTACCAGGGCGGCACTCGCTCAGTTGAGCGCGCTGGCGGTGCAATATTCCTTCTCCGCCGTCGGTGCGATCGTTCTCCTCATTCTCGGCTGGATGGCCGCCGGCCTGATCAGCCGCTGGGGCCATCGCGGCCTGTCGCGCATCCACGGCATCGACGCGACGCTGTCGCAATTTTTCTCCAATATCATCCGTTATGCAATGCTGGTTCTCGTCGTCGTCATGGTGCTCGGCCAGTTCGGGGTGCAGACGGCATCGGTGCTCGCGGCTCTCGGCGCGATCGGCCTTGCGGTCGGCCTCGCGCTGCAGGGTACGCTGCAGAACATCGCGGCGGGCATCATGCTCCTGGTCCTGCGGCCGTTCCGGGTCGGTGAGAGCATCGAGACCGGCAGCGTCACCGGCACGATCGTCGATGTCGGACTGTTTGCGACCGAACTTCGGACCGCCGACGGCGTCTATCGGCTGGCGCCGAACTCGACGTTGTGGAACGTGCCGATTACCAATTACAGCCGGCTGAAGACGCGCCGCAACGAGATTTCGGTCAGTATCGGCACCGACCGCGACATCGGCCGGACCCAGGCGAAGCTGATGGCGCTCGCCAGCGGTGAGAGGCGGGTGCTGAAGGATCCGGCGCCGACCGTCTACGTGGCCGAGTTCGATGCCGGCAGTGCCAAGCTGACGCTGCGCTACTGGACGAAGAGCAGCGACTGGTGGGAAACCGGACGCGACCTGACCCGGGACGTCAAGCTCGCTTTCGACAAGGTTCCGGGTGACAGGCAGCCAGAACAGATTCCAGACCCTCAGGTAGAAACCCGCGACGTCACCGGGGAGAGCGGACCTCCGGCTCCTCGCGGTGCGGACGAACCGGTCACGCAGCGGACCTGAAGGAAAGGATGCATCGGGGCCGGCTTTTCACGAGGAAGCCGGCCCCGATGCCCAAATGTTACGAGAGGCGAATCGGCGATCGCCGTCACACGACCTTGAGGTCGTATTCCTCGCTGCCTGACCAGACGATGTCCCAGGACGCCCCCGGACGGACGTTGCGGATGGCCGTCGGTTCGAAGGCGACGAGACAGCGGCCCTGATCGTGCCGCACCGACGGGTAGATCAGTCCGTCATGCCCGTCGCGCCTCAATCTTTCGGCAAGCGCCTGCCCCTGGGGATAACCAATCGCGGGATCCGGATCGAGCGCCGGGTGACCGCGTTCGTCGGTGATGTCCGGATACTCGCCGATGAAATCCGCCAGCAGTTCCACATAACGCGCCGTTTCCTCGAAGACGCCGATGAACCGCAGTTCCCGCGTCTTGTGGAAGGCGACCTCGGCAATCGACGTCATCGTGTCCCAGCTGCAGTACCAGGCGCCGCGGTTTTCGTCGTTGAAGCGGTTTCCGCCTTTTCGCGTATAGGTGAAGGCGGCATTGATATGGGTGTTGCCGTAGACCTGCAGGTCGTGCTTGCGGCGTTTCCAGGCGAGCTCGCGGCGGTCGAGATAGAGGTTCAATCCCCGCTCGGCGGTCAGCCTGGCACTAGTCATGCCCTCGATCTCGGCAAGGATCGCCAGTTCCTCGTCGCTATCCACCAGGCCGCGCAGGCTCGGCGGCTTGTGGTAGGTCGCCGGGATCAGCCGCACCAGCGCCCTGTCGCTGACCGAGGTCACGATCACGCGCCGCCCCGCAGGGCATCCAGGTAATTGCGCACCGCGAGGAATTGCGGCAGTCCCTCGTCGATCAGCGTATCGATGGGTCGGGTGCCGCGAAACAGCGGCCCCTCGTTCGGCAACGTCATCCATCTGGAAGCAATCGGATCGCTGAAATAGAGTTTCAGCGCCTTGTAGATGCCGATGACGGCGCTGAGGCGCAGCATCTGGTCTTTGGTCAAGCCTCCGGAGTATCCGGGTTTTCGTGCACGTTTCCAGGTGCTTTCCGACATGTCCGCGAGGGCCGCCGCCTCGTTCACCGGCACGCCCCACTCGGCGACGACATTGCCAAAGGCCTTCAGCGCGACGGCCGTCAGCTGTTCCGCTTTCTCTTTTCTGGCTGCGACTTCCATGGCAAGCTCCTGCTTCGCCTTGAAGTTAGTCCATTTGCACTGAATGTAAAGGTCATATGGACCTTTTTGATACATCGCCGGGATTGACGCTATTGCTATCGCTTGCGGGATTCTGCGAACGGTCGGTACCGCCGCCCATCCAGGGGCCGAGCGTGAGGTCGTCGAGCACTTGCGGGGTGTTTTCCAGGCCGGATGACCGGCGCGGATGGGACACGGCCATTGCGGCATGGGACCGTGACCGACACCCAACCCGGCGCCTGATTGGTCGTGGAACACGGCTCTTCCCTTCCCTCGGCCGGCAATTGTATAACCGGTTGATTGAACTCTTCACCCGCGAGCGCGCCGATGATCGAAATCCTCCTCCTGCTGCTGGTGATCTTGATGGTGGGTCTTTATCGCAAGACATCGACCCGAGTGGCAGCGCTCGAAAAGGAGTTGGAGGCGATCAAGGTCGGACTGCTTTCCACGCAGCCGGTTTCCACGGCGGCACCCGTGGCTGCCCCGGCGACGGTTCCCGCTGCGGCGGCTGTTATCGCCACCGAAGCGGTGACCGAAGAACCGGCAGTTCGGGCAGAACCGGTGCTCCGGGCCGAACCGGTTGCGGCAGAGGCCGTGCCGGAAGAGACGATTGCGGCAAGCGTGGCCGCCGAGGACGTTGCGGCCCGCGAAGAGGCTCCCGCACCGGTCGCGACGACGACACGGACACCAACGCCCGCAAAACCGAAAAACCGCGAAAACCTCGAAAGCTATCTCGGCGCCCGCTGGCCGGTCTGGGTCGGCGGCGTGGCGCTTGCCTTCGGCGGCATCTTTCTGGTGCGCGCTTCGATCGAGGC
>NZ_JALBGV010000133.1 GCF_023006505.1 Neorhizobium sp. SHOUNA12A | reverse complement strand
GCCCTTCAGGCCGCTCCATCCGCAGCCGGCCAACGGCTTTGCCGAACCGGCGCAATCCGGTGTCGACGTGCTGACCATGCCGGCTGCGCGCGCCGACACGGTGATCGCGGAAGCCGCTCCAAGGACCGCTGCCGAAGACGCCCCCCGCTATCGCCTGGGCGCCGCACGGGCGCAGGTTCACGAAAACTATATCGTGGCGCAGACCGAGGACGGGCTGGTCATCGTCGACCAGCATGCCGCTCATGAACGGCTGGTGTTCGAGGCGATGCGCAAGGCGCTCGACAACAAGCGGCTGGCGAGCCAGGTGCTCTTGATTCCCGAGATCATCGACCTGCCCGAGGAAGACTGCGACCGGCTGATGGCGAATGCGACGGAACTCGACCGGCTGGGTCTGGCGATCGAGCGTTTCGGCCCCGGTGCCGTCGCGGTGCGCGAGACGCCCGCCATGCTCGGCGAAGTCGATGCCGCCTCGATGGTCCGCGACCTCGCCGACGAGATCGCCGAATGGAACACCGCCGGGGGCCTGCGCGGCAAGCTCGAATATGTCGCCGCCACCATGGCCTGCCACGGTTCAGTGCGTTCCGGCCGGCGGCTGAGGCCGGAGGAGATGAACGCGCTGTTGCGGGAGATGGAAGCGACGCCCGGCTCCGGCACCTGCAACCACGGACGTCCAACCTATATCGAACTCAAGCTTTCCGACATCGAACGGCTCTTCGGCCGAAGCTGAAAAAGCTGGCAATTCAGCGACAATCGGGATAGAGCAGGCGCCATGTTTTTCCGCAGGAGACGACAGATGAACCGGTTCGAGGGAAGCGGATTCCGCGAAGCGAAGATCCGCTATCTCGACGGCGACTACCAGATCCTGACCGCCGGCTCCTATGTGATATGCGCCATGACCGGCGCGCAGATCCCGATCGACGAGTTGCGTTACTGGAGCGTCGCGCGGCAGGAGCCCTATGTCGATTGCGCCTCCTCGCTGGAAGCCGACAAACGCGCCGGCATGCTGCCGAACCAGAGCCGCGGCTAGGCTTTCACCGCATTTCCTTCCCGGATGCGCCGCTCTCGGAAATTGGCGATCGCCGTATCGATGATCTTGCCCGGCGCCTGTGGATCGTCGAACGCCATGTCGACTTCGACGACGCTTGCCTTTCTCGCCAGTTGCTCCATGCGTCCGTGATGGCCCTGCAGCCGCACCGCATCCTTGGCTGTTGTGACGAGCGTCAGATCGTCTTTCGCGGCATCGTCCAGCAGGTCCGAGATTTCGTCCTCGCTGAAATAATGGTGGTCCGGGAAGGCGCGTTTTTCCACGACCAATCCGCCGACTTCTCTGACGGTGCGGTAGAACTTTTCCGGATCGGCGATGCCGGCGAAGGCGAACAGCGCCTTGCCGGCGATCTCGCGATTTTCGCGCGGCTTCAGCGCCGCGACATAGAACTGCTTGCCGGCGCGAGCCGCCTGGCGCACCAGCTTGTCGGCAGCCTCGCCGTTGCCGACCTTGAGAATGGCCGAGAGTTGGCGCATCTGCTCGGATATCGGCGCCCTCACCGGACCGCCCGGCACCAGATGGCCGTTGCCGATGCCGCGCACCGTATCGATGACGACGAGGGCGAAATCCAGCGCCAGGCGGGCGCTCTGAAAACCGTCGTCCATGATGATCAGGTCGGCGCCTTCCGAAACCAGCCTGTGGGCGCCCTCGACGCGGGTGCGGGAAATCACCGTCAGCGTCTCGCGGCAGAGCAGCAGCGCCTCGTCACCGACCGCCTCGGCCCGGTGGTGTTCGGGGTCGACAACGGTCGTGACGTCAAGCGAACCGCCGTAACCGCGGCTGAGGAAACCGGGCTTCAGGCCCTTTTCTTTTGCCGCTCGGGCAAGGGTGATGGCGGTCGGGGTCTTGCCGGCGCCGCCGACCGTAAAATTGCCGACACAGATAACCGGCACGGGAATGCTGGCGCGCTTGGCTTTGGCCATGCGCCGGCCGGCGATCCGGCCATAAAGAAAAGAAACGGGGGCAAGGCCCCAGGCACGCCAATCCGCTTTCGTCCACCAGAATGGCGGTGCTTCCGATACCATACCCAAACTCCGGCTGATCCATCCTGAAACAGCCCGCGAACAAAATGGCACTTTTTGAAAAAAGGCAAGTCCTTGAAACCAAAGCCCGCTTCAGGCGTGAAGCTTTTCCGGCAGAAGGTCCATGAGCGCGGTGATGTCGGCAAGGCAGATATCCGCCGAGGCCGACAGCGTCTCGCGGGAGCCGGTGCCGGTCAGCACCGCGACCTTCAGGCCGACGCCAGCGCTCGCGCCCATATGCATGTCGTGATTGTTGTCGCCGACCATGGCCACCTCGGCGGGATCGAGCCCGGTGGCGCGGCAGAAGCCGAGCACCATGCCGGGCCCCGGCTTCACGCCATGCCCGCTGTCGTAGCCGGCGACGAAATCCACATGATCGATGATGCCGAAGCGGATGGCGGTCTGGCGGATCGCTTGTTCGTTGTCGCTGGAGGCGATGCCGAGCTTGAAGCCCCGCGCCTTGAGCTTGGCAAACAGTGACGCCAGATCGGTGACCGGCACCGAAAACTCGGCCGAACGGATGAAGAGGTCGTCGAGCAGTCGGGTGAGTTCGGCAACGTCAATCGGCGAGCCGGCGGCGACAAAGCCGGCAGCGATTTCCGCGGCATTGCCGGCGGCCAGCAGGCTGTCCGGGCGGGTGTGGCCGGATACCGGGTCCATGCCGCCGGAAAACAGAAGCTGCGGCTCGAGCTCGGTATCGCCGGCGGAAGCGATCCGGGCCGCCTCGCGGTTCACCGGTCCCCAGCTTTCGTCATAGAGCAACAACGTGCCGTCCTTGTCGAACAGGATACCGGCGATGTGTGCGAGCTTTTCCGGGGTCATCGAACGGCGGCGGCTTTCGGCTGCAGCCTTGCGCTCACCGTCAGCGGATTGACATAGGGCTCCAGCGCCTTGATCGTCTTCGACAGGGCACCGCGCATCTCTTCCATCGCGTCATGGCCGGAATCGATCATCTTGACGCGGGCAAGGTCGTTGATCATCAGGTAATGGACGGCCTTTGCCAGCATCTCGACATCCTTGACGATGCGGGCGGCACCCTTGCGCACCAGATGCTGATAGGCGTCGCGGAAATTCTGGACGTGCGGGCCGGAAAGCACGGCGCAGCCAAGCATGGCCGGCTCCAGCGGGTTCTGCCCGCCTTCGTTCGTCAGCGACCTGCCGACGAAGGCGATTTCGGTCAAGCGCAGGTAAAGCCCCATTTCGCCGATGGAGTCGCCGAGAAACACGTCGGTCTCTGGCGTCACCACGTCGTTGCGCGAGCGGCGCGCCACCGTGAGGCCCGCTTCCTTCAGCATCTCCTCGACCGCGTCAGCGCGATCCGGGTGGCGCGGCACGAGAATGGTCAGCTGGCCGTTTTTCGGCTTCAGCGCCTTGTGCACAGTCGCCGCCGCCTTTTCCTCGCCGTCGAAGGTCGAAATCGCCGCCCAGGTCCGGCGGCTGCCGATTTGCTTGCGATAACTTGCAAGCAGCGCCTCGTCGCAGGGTGGTGGGTCCGTATCGCTCTTCAGGTTGCCGGATGTGATGACAGGCCAGGCGCCGAGATCGCGGAAACGTTCGGCATCCAGATCCGACTGGGCGATGACCAGCGCCATCCTGCCGAAAATGGCCTCGGCGATCGAGCTGCGGTTGCGCCAGCGATCGAAGGACCGGTCGGAGATGCGGGCATTGACGCGGATCTGCGGAATGCGACGGCGGGCGAGTTCGGCGATCGTCGTCGGCCAGATCTCCGACTCCGCCGTGATGCAGGCGTCGGGCTTCCAATAGGCGATGAAGCGCTTGATCGGGAATTTCAGGTCGAGCGGCACATATTGATGGATCACCTCGTCCGCCAGTCGTGACCGGACGAGATTTGCCGACGTCACTGTGCCCGTCGTCAGAAGGATGTGGACTTCGCGGCGCCGCAGCTCGCGGATCATCGGCATGATTGCGATGGTTTCCCCGACGCTTGCCGCGTGCACCCAGATCAGCGGCCCGCGGGGCCTGGCAAGGCTTGCATAACCGAGCCGTTCCAGCTTGCGGGTCCTGTCTTCCTTGCCCTTCATGGCCCGATAGGCAAGGTAAGGTCCGACTAACGGATAAAGCGTAATACCGGCCGCCCGGTAGCCAGCGAGAGCGAGGCGCGCAGAAATCTTGCTCACCGTGTTTGCCCCCGATGCGTGATGGCCGCCATCAATGTGATAGACCCTCCGATTGCTCATCCGTAGCCCAGTTTTTTGTGTTTTACAAATGCGTCAAAAAAGGGTCCCCGGGATCGATACCAGGCGAGGGACCAGCATTGCGAGCACATTGTAAAACGCGAGGCTTATCTCAAGCCGACTTAGTATCAGGATCGAGCAGGCGGTGCATATGGACGATGAAATAACGCATATGAGCGTTGTCGACCGTCTGCTGCGCCTTGCCCCGCCAGGCGACGAGCGCGCTTGCGTAGTCGGGATAGATGCCGACGATATCAAGCGCCGAAAGATCCTTGAATTGAAGACCTTCCAAGCTCTGCAATTCGCCGCCGAAGACCAGATGCAGAAGTTGTTTCTTTTCGCCCGTTTCCGTCATTGTCCGTATCCGTCCGTTCCAGCTCCCCCGGCTCTTCCTGTGCTGCATTCCAAAGGAAAGGTCAACCCGGAGCAAGGCCGGCAAGCTGGGGCAAAAGGCTGCGGAGCGCATGTTCGGCGCCGGCAGCCAGCATTTCGTGGACAACACTCTCACGGTTATAGACGAGCCGGTTGCCGGCAAGATCGATGAGGCGCCCGCCTGCCCGTTCGAGGATAAGGTCGGCGGCGGCCAGATCCCAGTCGTGGGAGGCGCGCTTGACGACCGTGCCGTCGATGCTGCCGTCGGCGATCATGGCGAGCCTATATGCGAGCGACGGCACATGCCGCACCCGGCGGACTTCATCTCGAAAACCCGGTTCGAATTTCTTGACGAGGTTCTCGTCGGCCGCGATAACCAGTTCGCCGTTGGCGCGCTCACCGGTGACTGAAATCGGGCGCCCATTCTTCAGCGCCGGCCCATCTTTCGCCGCACAGAATTCCTCGTCGAGCGCCGGCGCGACCAGGACGCCGGCGACCGGCTGGCCGCGATGCACGACGGCAACCGAGACGCACCAGGTCTTCTCGCCATTGATGAAGGCGCGGGTGCCGTCGATCGGATCGACGACGAAGAGGGTTTCGCAGCTAAGCCGGGCGACATCGTCGTCGGTCTCCTCGGAGAGCCAGCCGTAGTTCGGCCGGGCCGCCAGGAGCAGGTTCAGCAGCCGGTCGTTGGCGGCAAAATCGGCGGCGCTGACCGGAGACCGGCCCTCGTTCTTCCACCAGACTTCCGGCGAGCGGCCGAAAAACCCGTGGGCGATCTCGCCGGCCTGGCGCGCCGCGTCGAGAATGAGTTCGAGGTCCTGGCCCCAGTCCTGCACTTCCGCCATCGGGATCAGCGTCCCGCCAGCGTCATGCCCTCGATGGCGATGGTCGGGGAGGCGACGCCGAACTTTCGGTCAATGTCGTTGGCCGGCGTCAGGCGCATGAACATGTCCTTGAGATTGGAAGCGATCGTCACTTCCGAAACGGGATAGGCGAGTTCGCCATTCTCGATCCAGAAGCCGGTCGCGCCGCGCGAGTATTCGCCGGTGATCATGTTGACGCCCTGGCCGATCAGTTCTGTGATGTAGAAGCCGTTGCCGATCGACCTGATCAGGTCCTCGGGCGAGATGTCGCCGGGCTCCAGCGCCAGATTGGTGGAGGCGGGCGAGACAGCCGTGCCGCCGCGGACGCCGCGGCCGTTGGTGACAAGCCCGAGCTCGCGCGCCGTCGAGGTCGACAGGAACCAGTGGTTCAGGACGCCGTCCTCGATCATCACCATGCGTTCGCCGGACACACCCTCGCCATCGAAAGGACGCGAAGAGGAGCCGCGGACGATCAGCGGATCGTCGGTGATGCTGAGCCCGGCTTTCAGCACCTGCTGGCCCATCTTGTCGCGCAGGAAGCTGGTCTTGCGGGCGACCGACGCGCCGTTGATGGCGCCGGCGATATGGCCGACGAAACCGCGGGCGATGCGCGGATCGAAGACGACGGTGACATTGCTGCCGGTATCGACCTGGCGGGGATTGACGCGCTTGACGGTGCGCTCACCGGCGCGGCGGCCGATCAGCTTCGGATCGTCGAGATCGGCGGCATAAAGGCGGCTGTCGAAATCGTAGTCGCGCTCCATCTTGGTGCCTTCGCCGGCAATGACGCTGACGGAGCGGCCGAAACGGGAAGCCATATAGCTGCCGGAAAAGCCGTGGGAGGTGACGAGCACGAGGCCGCCCATGCCCGACGATGCGCCGGCGCCGGAGGAATTGGTGACGCCCTGAACATCGAGCGCCGCCTGTTCCATTTCGAGCGATGCTTCACGGAGCGCGTCGGTCGAGATGTCGGTCGGGTCGTAAAGCTCGAGGTCTGGATAGGATCTGGCGAGATCGGCCTCGTCCGCAAGGCAGGCGAAGGGATCTTCCGGAGACACCTTGGCCATGGCGACGGCACGCTCGGCAAGCACCTTCATGTCGAAGCCGGGATTGGCCGAGACGCTGGCGACCTGCCGGCCGACGAAGACGCGGAGCGAGAAATCGTCGCTCTCGGACGATTCCGTGCCCTCGACCTTGCCGAGGCGGACGCTGACGGAGCGGGAGCGGGAGCGAACCACGACCGCGTCCGCCTGATCCGCTCCCGCGGCCTTGGCTAGATCGATCAATTGGCTGGCGCGGGAAAGCAGGTCGGCGGAATCGATTTCAGAGGTCATGATTGCAAGCCTTTCATTCTCGTCCCATTTATTGTGCACTGTCAGAAGCATCAAGGGCGGCTCGCCGATTCTTGATATCCCACCTTAGACTGAAAGTATCCCGCATGACCGCTCCCGGCTCGCTATTTTCCCAAATGCTTCTCCTGCTTGCCGGCGCGGTGATCGCCGCCCCGGTGTTCAGGAAGCTGGGACTCGGCACGGTGCTCGGTTATCTCGCCGCCGGCGTGGTCATCGGACCGATCATGCAGCAGATCGTCGAAACGGAAGAAGTGCTGCATTTTGCCGAATTCGGTGTCGTTTTCCTGCTGTTCATCATCGGGCTCGAACTGAAGCCTTCGCGTCTCTGGCAGATGCGCGGCGACGTGTTCGGCCTCGGGCCGGCACAGGTGGCAATCTCGGGGTTCGCGCTCACCGGGCTGGCGTATCTCAGCAATATGGCGGACTGGCGCGGCAGCCTGATCGTCGGCTTCGGCCTGGCACTGTCCTCGACCGCGTTTGCGCTGCAGATCCTCAACGACGACGGCGAAATGAACAGCCGGCACGGCCAGCGGTCGTTTTCGGTGCTGCTGTTCCAGGATCTCGCGATCGTGCCGCTGCTGGCACTGATCACCATTCTGGCGCCGGGAACCACGGAGACGGAAGCCTCGCCACTTCTGGATTTCGCAATCGCGGTCGGGGCCGTGGGTGCGATGGTAATTGCCGGGCGCTATCTCCTGACGCCGATGTTCCAGATCATCGCGCGCACCGGTGCGCGCGAGGTGATGATCGCCGCAGCCCTGCTGGTGGTGCTGGGATCGGCGGCGGCGATGCAGGCGGTCGGCCTGTCGATGGCGATGGGCGCCTTCCTGTCCGGCGTGATGCTGGCCGAATCCTCTTACCGGCACGAGCTGGAGGCGGACATCGAGCCGTTCCGCGGCCTGCTTCTGGCGCTGTTCTTCATGGCTGTCGGCCTGTCGCTGGAAGTGCACGTCATCCTCGACAACATCTTCTTCATCCTGCCGGCGGTGCCGATCTTCATGGCGCTCAAGGCGCTGATCGTCTACGGGCTTTCCCGGCTCTGGGGTTCGCCGCACAACGACGCGGTGCGGATCGCCTTCCTGCTGCCGCAGGGCGGCGAATTCGGCTTCGTGCTGTTCACCACGGCAACGGCCAGCGGCCTGTTCTCGTCGGCCACCGCCTCGCTGCTGATCGCCGGCGTGACGCTGTCGATGGCCCTCACCCCCTTCGGCGCAGCACTTTCCAAGCGGCTTCTCAATGGTGAGAGCCGCGAGGAACTGGAGGAGGATTTCGACGGTGCCGGCGCCGACGTGCTGATGATCGGGTTTTCGCGTTTCGGCCAGATCGCCGCGCAGATCCTGCTGGCCGGCGGCCGCGAGGTAACCGTCATCGACGATTCCGCCGACCGTATCCGCCAGGCGGCCTCCTTCGGTTTCCGCATCTATTTCGGCGACGGGACGCGCCGGGACGTGCTGATCGCGTCGGGCATCGAAAAGGCGAAGATCGTTGCCGTCACCACCCAGAAACGCGAGACGACCGACCAGATCGTCGATCTGATCCGTTCGGAATTTCCGGACGTGCGTCTCTATGTGCGCTCCTACGACCGCATCCATGCGCTGTCGCTGCGGGATCGGAACGTCGAATACGAGTTGCGCGAGACCCTGGAATCCGGCCTGCTGTTCGGAAAAAAGACGCTGGAAGCGCTCGGCATGAGCGAGAACGAGACCGACGAGATCGGCGACGATATCCGCCAGCGCGACGAGGAGCGGCTGCAGATCCAGGCCGTCCAGGGGCTCGGCGCCGGCCGCGAAATGCTGTTCAACAGCCCGGTCCGACCGGAGCCGCTGATCAAGCCGAAACGGTCGATGGTGGTCGACGACGAACTGAGCCCGGAGCCCGCGACTGCGGAGAACGGCTAGGACCGGACGGCGCCTGCTCTTGCGACCATCGCGACGATCGTCTCGGAAAGCTCGTCCTTGGCCTCTGCAGCCGTGATGTCCTCGCTCGCGGCGGCGTTGGACAGCGCTTCGGCTGCACCGAGCATGGCCCAGAGCCCAGGCGACGCTATGTGGCCGGCCTCTGCGAACGGGACAAGCGCAAGCCGGCATTTTTCCATGAAAATAGCCTCGTAGTCGCGCTTGATCCGTTCAAGCTCGGGGGAGCTCGCCAGGGCGGCGATGACGCCGGGTATCTCCCGGCCCTGCAACAGAACACAATCCACATAGGAGGAGGCGATGACCGCAGCCCGGCCAGCGAGCGTCGGGGCGCCCGATTGCAGGGCCGCGTCCATGATGGCGGTCTGGCGGCTGTCGAAATCCTCGTAAAGTGCCGCCAGGAGAGCGGGCCGGGTGCTGAAATGATCGTAGACGACGGGCTTTGCGACGCCCGCCTGCTCCGCCAGCCGGGGAAGCGTCAGGGCGTCGGTGCCCTCTTCCCGGACGATGCGCCACGCAACCTCCATCAGCTGCTGGCGCCTTCCCTGCCGCGAGAGGCGCTGCCGGAGACGGGTCGGCTCCTTCATTTCGATGCTTGACATGACTATATACCAAAAGTAACTTACTAAAAGTATATAGCCATTGCCCGTCAGTTTCAATCTGCCAGCAGGAGTTATCGCCATGCACGCGCTGATCGTCGTTTCACATCCCGAACCCGGATCCCTCACCCATAACGTCGCCGCCCATCTGGCCGAGGGCGTCACCATGTCCGGCGGTTCTTTCGAGATTGCCGATCTTGCGGCGGAGGGCTTCGATCCGAGATTTACGCAGACGGATCTTGCGGCGCATCGCAGGGAGGCGCCACCGCCGGCGGATGTCGCGGCCGAACAGGCGAGGATCGACCGTGCCGATGCCCTGGTGCTCGTCTACCCCGTCTACTGGTGGTCGATGCCGGGGCTCTTGAAAGGATGGATCGACCGCGTGTTCGCAAACGGCTGGGCCTATGACGACGGACAAGGCGCCAAAGTGGTGAAGAAACTTCGCCACCTTCCCATCCATCTGGTCGCGATCGGCGGCGCCGACCTGCGGACTTATGCGCGGCATGGTTATTTCGGCGCGATGAGAACGCAGATCGATCACGGGATATTCGATTATTGCGGCGCGCCGGTGATGTCCTCCGAGCTTCTCCTGGAAGAAGAGCTGGATAGACCTGATTTCCCATCGGAGATCGCACGCAGGATCGGCCGCAATGTTTTCAGCGCTGCCCGGAAAACCGAGGCCGCGTAGCCAGCCCAAACGTTAGGCTTCGGCTGCCGCAGCATGAAGCGCATCGATGGCGCGCTTCAGTTCGTCCTTGACGTGTTCGGATTCGTCGAGAATGTCGCGGGCCTTCAGGAAATCGAGCACCCGGAAACGGTTGACCGACGGCCGAAGGAAGATGTGCGGCGGATTGAGCTTCAGCTTGAGCGCGATGCTTGCCTGCATCGTCAGCTGGCTGGCGCCGAACAGGCTGTCGATGCGGCTGGGCGCATGGGTGCCGTCGCCTTCCGGCGCACCGACCACATCGACGCCGATCACCACGTCGGCAACGTCCATCAGCTGCTCATAAGGGACGGGATTGAAGACGCCGCCATCGATCATCACCCGCCCGTTGACCCGGACCGGCATGAACAGGCCGGGAATGGCGGCCGAGGCGGCGATCGCGGTACGCAGTTCGCCCTGTTCGAGGATCACCTCGGCCTGACCGTAATAGTCGGTGGCGGAGATCTTCATCGGGATTTCGAGATCGGCGAAATCCTCCGGCACCTGCGGCGGCAGGAAGGCATCGAGGATCAGTTCGAGATTGAACTGGCCGAAACGGAAACCGCCGAGCTTGTCGCGCATGGTCGCCGGGCCGAGGCCCCAGAGCTTGTTCAAAAGGGTGCCGCGGTGGCCGACCGTCTCCAGCGCGTATTGGCGGATTTCGCGGCCGGTCATGCCCGACGCCATGCCGGCGCCGATGATCGCGCCGATCGACGAGCCGGAAATCGCCACCGGCCGTATGCCGAGTTCGTCGAGCGCCTCGATGACCTGGATATGCGATATGCCCCGCGCCCCGCCGCCGCCGAGAGCGATGGCAAACGTCAGGCCGCCCTTGGCTCCAACGGCTTCGAGATCGGGAACTGCAAGCCTCGTATTCATTCCTCTGACCTCAGGTCGGCTGGTAGCGGAAAAAATCCATGCGGGTATCGCCGAATGTGCGGCTCTCCAGAAGCTTGAACGCGGCATCGACGGCAGGATTGATGTCGGCCCGCTCCTCCAGAATGGCAAGGGCTCCGGGTGCGAGCCAGCCGCCCACATGGGCCGAAAGCATGGCGCCTTCGCCGAGGCCCTGGCCATAGGGCGGATCGGCGAACAGGAAATGAAACGGCTCGATATTGTTGGCCGTGCCGAGCTTGGTGGCATCACGTCGCAGGATGCGTGCCCGGCCATGCAGGCCGAGGCTGTCGATATTCTCCCACAACAGGCCCCTGCCCTCGACGCCGTTCTCGACGAAGAGCGCGCTCTTGCAGCCGCGCGACAGCGCCTCCAGCCCGACGGCGCCGGTGCCGGCGAAAAGGTCGATCACGCGGCCGCCCTCCAGCGCCTGCGGATAGACGTGGCCGATGATGTTGAACAGGCTTTCGCGCGTCCGGTCGATGGTCGGCCGGATATCGCTCGTTTTGGGCGTGGCCAGAGACCGGCCGCGAAATTCACCACCGACGATCCGCACTGCGCGTTACCCTCTCGGCGTGCGCGGCTTGCCGCCGGCCGGGCGT
>NZ_JALBGV010000132.1 GCF_023006505.1 Neorhizobium sp. SHOUNA12A | reverse complement strand
GAGCCGGAGCAGCTGCCGGTGGGGCGGCAGGCGCGGGCTTGGCCGGCGGGGTGTAGCTGGCCGGGGTCAGGTCGGTGACACGGCCGTCCGTATAGGGCTTGTAGGGATTGTGGGCGGCAACAAATTCCGCCGTTACGTCGGCGAGGTCCGGACCGTAGTCATAGGCGTTCTTGCCGCCGGTCTTGAAGATGGCGTAGCCATCGCCGCCTGCGCGCATGAAATTGTTGGTGGCGACGCCGTAGGTCTTGGCCGGGTCGATCGGTACGAACTTGTCGCCTTCCTTGACCTGCACGTCGCTGACCTTGGCTCCGGCCGGCTTCGACTTGTCGAAGGAATATTTGAGACCCGCGACCTGCGGGAAGCGGCCGGCGCCGTCATCGATCTGGCTGACGCCGTTTTCGAGTGCCTTGACGACATCGGCACCGGTGAGCTGGAAAGTCGCGAGCGTGTTCTGGAAGGGCAGGACACTGACGACCTCACCCTGGGTGACTTCGCCGGCATCGATCGAAGCGCGCAAGCCGCCGCCGTTCTGGATGGCGATGGTGATGCCCTGGCCCTTGGTGCGGTCAAGTATGGCGTCGGCGACGAGGTTGCCCATCGAGCATTCCTTGGCGCGGCAAACGCGGCGGTCGCCATCAATGACCGCGTCGGACGCGCCGACGACCTTCTTCTTCATGTCCTCGATCGGCTTCTTCAGCTCGGCAACGCGAGCCAGGAAGGCCGGATCGGGCGTGATCGACTTATCCATGAGGATCGGCTCGCCCTCGGCGCTTTTTACGACGCCGCTGTCGTCGAAGACGATCTTGATGTCGCCGAGATATTTCGAATACTGGAAAGCCTGGACCACCGGGACCTTGTAGCCGCCTGGATTGTCCGACCAGGTCGGGTAGGGGCCTTCGGCGCCCTTGGCCACGTTCGAGAGCAGTGTGTGGGTGTGGCCGCCGACGACGACGTCGACATCCGGGATCTTGGCGATGATGGCGAGGTCGCGCGGGTAACCGACATGGGTCAACGCGATGATCTTGTCGACGCCTTGAGCCTTCAGGCCCTGAACGGCTTCGGTGATCTTGGCGACGTCGTCGGCAATGGTGATGTTCGGGCCGGGATTGGCGATTTCGGCGGTGTCGTTGGTGACGGCGCCGACGATGCCGATCTTCTGGCCGCCAACGGTCAGCACCAGCGACGGCTTGATGCGGTTGCCGATCTTGGCGGCGGCGCTCGGAACGACGTTGGCGGTAACGACCGGAAACTGGATCTTGTCGAGGAAGGTGGCAAGCACGTCGTCGCTGTCGTCGAATTCATGGTTGCCGACGGTCATCGCGTCGAACTTCATGGCGTTCAGCGCTTCGGCTTCGGCCGCACCCTTATAGGTCGTGTAGAAGAGGGAACCCTGAAAGTTGTCGCCGGCGTTCAAGAGGATGACGTTCTTGTTCTCAGCCTTCAGCGCGTCGCGGGTCTGGTTGATCGCGGTCAGCAGCCGGGCCGCGCCGCCGAAGCAGACGCCCTTGCCTTCATCCTCGGCCAAGCAGGTGGAATCCGTCGCATTGATGGATTCAAGACGCGAATGGAAGTCGTTGATGTGCAGGATATTGAGTTCGAAATCGGCAAATGCCGCGCCGCTCGAAAGAGCCATGACCGACGCAGTCAGCAGCCCGAACCCCAATGTCTTCTTCATCTGATCTCTCCTCTTTCTTAATTCGGCCGGCTGCGCCGCCCCTTTTATCTGTTCTAGTTTTTCAATGTGACAACCGTTCCGGCGGGCATGTTTTCATCAACCGACGGTGGGTTCAAGGGAAATGTGACAGTGGCGCATTGGGAAATGAATGCGCGCAAAACGCGAAAACCCCGCCGGAGCGGGGTTGCGATGAACGGTCGAGGATGCGTCGCCTCAGCTACGGCGGGCGAGCGAGAACTGGGCGCCGCTGTCTAGCGTGCAGTTGAGCTGGTTCGGGTTGGCAAGCATGCAGGCGACGCGTGATTGACGAGGCTGGTTAGCACGCGCGAACGACGTCATGTTGATTTCGACAAGGGTCGGCGAAACATTGACGTAAGTGCCCGAGGCCATAAGCACGTTGCTGTCGCTGGAGCGGGTGGTGAACGTGCCAGCCTGGAACGAGGAGACGATGCCGGTCGGATCGACCCAGCTTCCTTCGACGCCTTGCGGCTGCACGGCCGCCATCTGTTGCGGCGGAGGGGACGAAACGCAGGCGGTCAAGCTGGCTGCGGCGATGAGCGCAAAGCTCACTTTAAATTTCATGATCAGTCTCCCGCGATTCGGTCCGGCTTCGGTTGGCAAACCTTGCCGCCATCGCTCTATGTAACGCAAGATGTGGCCTTGAAAAGGCAAGAGCTTTCAACATGCAAAAAACCGCCTGCGGTGAGGCAGGCGGTTTCCATTGTGCTTTATTGGATCAGCGAACCCGTTCGCGAAGTCAGCGAACCCATTCGCGAGACTAGCGAACCAGGATGTTCTTGAACTGCCACGGATCCTTGGTGTCGATCTCTTCCGGGAAGAGGCCCGGGCGGCCGTCGAGCGGGGTCCAGTCGGTGTAGTGACCTTCGACCGGGCCGAGATAGGGCAGCTGCACTTCGAGGCAGCGCTTGTAGTCGATCTCGTCTGCTTCGACGATGCCGGCGGTCGGATTTTCGAGCGCCCAGACCATGCCGGAGAGAACGGCGGAGGTTACCTGCAGGCCGGTGGCGTTCTGGTAAGGCGCGATACGGCGGGTTTCCTCGAGCGACAGGCGCGAACCGAACCAGTAGGCGTTCTTCTCGTGACCGTAGAGCAGCACGCCGAGTTCGTCGATGCCGTCCTCCAGCTCGTCCTCGTTGAGAACGTGGTGGACCGGCTGCGGAGTGCCGCCATTGCCGAACATCTCATGAAGCGAGAGAACCGCGTCATTGGCCGGATGATAGGCATAATGGCAGGTCGGACGGAAGGTCACTTCGCCGTCCTTGTCGCGCACCGTGAAATAGTCGGCGATCGAGATCGACTCGTTGTGGGTGACGAGGAAGCCATACTGCGGTCCGGGCGTCGGGCACCAGGAACGGACGCGGGTGTTGGCGCCCGGCTGTTCGAGATAGATGGCGGCCTTGTTGCCCTTCTTGTGCTTCTTGCCGTTCTTCGGCATCCACTCCTCATGCGTGCCCCAGCCGAGTTCGGCCGGCTGCATGCCTTCGGAGATGAAGCCTTCTACCGACCAGGTGTTCCAGAACACGTTGAGCGGCTTGGGGTGCTTGGTGCGCTGGGTGTCGCGTTCGGCGATGTGGACGCCCTTGACGCCGAGCTTCTTCATCAGCTTCGCCCAGCCTTCGCGGTCGTGCTGATCCGGTTCGTCGAACTTCAGGCCGGTGTCGTTGGCGAGGTTGACCAGCGCCTGCTTGACGAACCAGGAGACCATGCCCGGGTTGGCGCCGCAGGTGGAAACGGCGGTCGCGCCGCCGGGGTTCTTCTTCTTTTCATGCCGAACGGTTTCGCGCAGCGCATAGTTGGTGCGCTCGGCATTCTTCATGTTCTTGTCGAAATAGAAGCCGAGCCAGGGCTCGACGACCGTGTCGATGTAGAGGACGTCGAGCTTGCGGCAGAGTTTCATCAGGTCGAGCGAACCGGTGTCGACCGAGAGGTTGACGCAGAAGCCCTGGCCTTCGCCAGCTGTCAGAAGCGGCTTCAGCAGGTCCTTGTAGTTGTCCTTGGTCACATATTCCTTGATGTGACGGACGCCGTGCTTTTTCAGGATCTCCATGTCGGAGGGTTCGTCGCGCGGGTCGATGACGACCATCCGGCTCTTGTCGAACTTGAAATGGCGTTCGATCAGCGGCAGCGTGCCGCGGCCGATCGAGCCGAAACCGATCATCACGATCGGACCGGTGATTTCGCCATAAACCGGATAGGTAGTCTCTGACATGTCTTTCTCCTTGATCGCGGCCTTGTCGGGCCGCTGCCCCGCTTATTCGGCAGTGGAATGGAAATTTAAAGGCTGCACTCGGGCAATTCGCGGCGCTCTAGATCATAAAACTTCGTCACAATAAAGAGCCTGTCGATTTTCGGCAGATGAATCGAGGAGGTTATTCGATTGCGGCGGGCGTCGTTGCGGATTTCAGTAGAGCTGCCGGGCTCGGCGCGAGCCTTGTATTCGGTCTGGGCCAAGGTCAGGGCTTTGATGCCGTGCCCTGGTGAAAGACCATGCGCCATTTGCCGTCGGGGTCGAGGCGCCAGATGGAGCTGCGGTTGGTAAAGAGCCTGCTGCCGTCGTCCTTGACGCGGGTGCCGCGATAGGTCGCGAGCGCGATCGTGTCGCTCAGCATCGTTGCGCTGAAATCCGAGATCGAACTGTTGTCCGGACCGGTCTCGGCGGTGAGGTGGGTGACGATGTCGTCGAACGTGTAGGCGAGGCCGGAGCGGCCGAATTCCCGGAATTCCGGCGCCAGCAGTTCGCGCAGTTTTTCCTCGGAATTGCGAACCTCTCGGGTCTGCAGCGCGGTTTCAAGCGCAAGCAGATGATCCGCGAGGGGTTTTGGCGCGGTCATCTATCGGCCAGCTCTCGCCATTTTGGCGGCGCGCGCTGCAGAGCGAGGGGCTTCCGCCGGAATCTCCGATCTCGCAGCCTGGGCGACAAGTTCGGCGGGGATCAGGCCGCGCAGGGAATTGCCGACGAAGAAGCGGCGGTTTTCGAGATCGGCGAGGCGCAGGACCTGGCTTTTCGCCCGTCCTTCGCGGATCAGGTCGGCGCGCAGGATGCCCGGCAGGAGGCCGCTCGACAGAGCCGGGGTCAGCAGCGAACCGTCCGGCTGTTCGACGAAGACGTTGGTGATCGTGCCTTCGCAGACCTCGCCACGCTCATTGAGAAGCAGAACCTCGTCCGCCTCTTCCGGTGTAAATTCGGCACGGGCAGCCTCGTAGAGCTCTCGCCGGGAGGTCTTGTGGCGATAGGTCGGGTCATCAGAGGGAAGCGTCGTCCTGGCGACCCGGATCCGCCAGAGCGTATCGGCGGGCAGGGGCGTGAACGGCGTGGTGGTGATCTCGATCTTGCCGCGATAGGTCATGACCAGGCGGACGCGGAGCGGCGTCTCGCTGGCGGCTGTGGCCGCGTGAAGCTGTTTCAGCGTATCCGCCGGGGGCTGGCGGAAACCCAAGGCATCCGCCGAGCGGCTGAGCCGGCGCAGATGCTGGTCGACCCGGAGCAAGCCCTTGCCCGGTTCCCAGCGCATTGTTTCGATCAGCGAGAAATCCATTGGTCGCCCACCGCAAAACGTGCCTTCAGAAGGCACTCGTCATATTCGGCTTCCGCCTTCGAGTCGAAAACGATGCCGCCGCCGACATTGAAGACGGCTTTTTCGTCGTTGAAAAGCGTGATCGTGCGGATGGCCACCGAAAATCGCATCGGGCCTGCCGGATCGCACCAGCCGATGGCGCCGCAATAGACGTCGCGCGGCTCCCTTTCGAGATCGGCAAGGATGCGCATGGCCCACATTTTCGGCGCTCCGGTGATCGAGCCGCAGGGAAAGAGAGCCGCAAGGATGTCCGGAAAGCCGATTTCGGGCAACAGCTTTGCCCGCACGTGGCTCACCATCTGGTGGACGGTCGGATAGGTTTCGATGTCGAACAACCTCGGAACCGACAGTGTGCCGACCTCGCTGATTATCGAAATATCATTGCGCAGCAGGTCAACGATCATCCGGTTTTCGGCCAGCGTCTTCTCGTCGGCGAGCATTTCCGCGATGATCGATTCGTCTTCCTCTGCGGTCGCGCCACGCGGGGCGGTGCCCTTCATCGGGTGGGTTTCGATGAAACGATCCGCATCGACCGAAAAGAACAGTTCGGGCGAACGCGACAGGATGACGGGGCCGCCGAGGTCGACGAATGCGCCGTAGCGCACCGGCTGGCGGGCGACGAGGGACCAGAAAGCGGAAAGCGGATCGCCGTGCCAGCGTGCTGCGACCGGCATGGTCAGGTTCGCCTGGTAACAGTCGCCGTTGCGCAGGTGCTGGTGAAGCCGGTCGAACCGTTCCCGGTAGGTCGCAAAATCCCAGCCGGCATGCGGTTCGCTGAGGAAGGAGCCCTGCGAAGAACCGTCGTCCACGATCGTGCCGGGCGGCCCGGCGAGCGGATGTTCGTTGCCCGAGCGCTTGTCGAATATGCCCATGGCGATCAGCGGCGTCGGCCGGTTGTCGACGATCAGCGGCCGGAGCTTGTCCTCGAAGACGTAGCCGGCCTCATAGGAAATATATCCCGCCAGCCAGTGACCAGCGAGACGCGCCTCTTCCAGGCGCCGAAGTGCGGGCAGCACCTCGGCGGCAGTCCGGGCCGTGACGACTTCCTTCGGCCGGTCGAAGACGAGGCTCCGGCCGGCGGGGTCGTCGCGAAAGAGCGCGAAGGGCGCTTTCTCATTCATGGCAGTGTATTATGGGCATGGGCGTGCATTAAGGGAATGCCTCAAGCCTTGTCCAGAGCCTCCAGCTCGTCGATCAGGCCTTCGATCATCGACAGGCCCTTGGACCAGAAGGACGGATCGGTGGCGTCGAGGCCGAATGGCTTCAGCAGTTCCGAGTGATGCTTGGTGCCGCCGGCCTTCAGAAGCTCGAAATACTTCTGCTGGAAACCCGGAGCGGCTTGACTGTAGACCGCGTAGAGCGAGTTCACCAGGCAATCGCCGAAGGCATAGGCATAGACATAGAAGGGCGAGTGGATGAAGTGGGGGATATAGGTCCACCAGCTTTCATAACCCTCCGATATCTTGATCGCCGGCCCGAGGCTCTCGCCCTGGACGGAAAGCCACAGTTCGCCGATCTGCTCGGCGGTCAACTCGCCTTCCTTGCGGGCGGTGTGGACCTTGCGCTCGAACTGGTAGAAGGCGATCTGGCGCACGACCGTGTTGATCATGTCCTCGACCTTCTGGGCGAGCATGGCCTTGCGCTCGCGTTTGTCCGTGGTCTTTTCGAGCAGCGCGCGGAAGGTCAGCATCTCGCCGAAGACGGAAGCGGTTTCGGCAAGCGTCAGCGGCGTCTGGCACATCAAGGCGCCCTGGTCGCCGGCCAGCACCTGGTGCACGCCGTGGCCGAGTTCGTGGGCCAAGGTCATCACGTCGCGCGGCTTGCCCATGTAGTTGACGAGCACGTAGGGGTGTGCAGACGGCACGGTCGGGTGCGCGAAAGCGCCCGGCGCCTTGCCTGGCCGCACCGGCGCATCGATCCATTCCTCCTCGAAGAAGCGGCCGGCGATGTCGGCCATTTCCGGCGCGAAGCCGCGATAGGCGTCGAGCACGGTCTCCTTGGCCTCGGTCCAGGAGATCAGCGCGTTCGGGGTTTCCGGCAGCGGCGCATTGCGGTCCCAGAAATTCAGCTGGTCGACGCCGAGCCACTTCGCCTTCATCGCGTAGTAGCGATGCGAGAGGCGCGGGTAAGCTTGCCTGACGGCCTCTGCGAGCGCATCGACGACTTCGCGTTCGACACGGTTGGCGAGATGGCGACTGTCGGCGATGTCCTCGAAGCCGCGCCAGCGGTCGGAGATTTCCTTGTCCTTGGCGAGCGTATTGGTGATCAGCGTGAAGACACGCAGGTTTTCGCCGAACGTTTTCGACAGGGCTGCGGCTGCCTTTGCGCGGATCTCCGGCTGAGGCTCCTGCAGCATGTTGAGGGCGACCTCCAGCGGCAATTGCTCGCCGTCGACCTCGAAGCGAAGCTCGGCCATGGTCTCGTCGAAGAGGCGGTTGAAGGCGGCAGCAGAAGTCATCGACTTTTCGAGGAAGAGCTGTTCGAGCTTGTCTTCGAGCTGGAAGGGCTTGTCCTTCCTGAGGTCGACCAGCCACGGGCGGTAGTGGCCGGCCGCAGGGTCGCGGTCCATGCAGGCGTCCATCACCGCGTCGTCGATGCGGTTGAGTTCCAGCGCGAAGAACAGCAGGTGCGAGGAGAGGTCGGTCAGCTTCGCCTGCACGTCGCCGTAGAACTTGCCGTTGGCAGGGCTCGAGGTGTCGGAGAAATAGGTGAGGCCGGCGAACGAGCCGATCTTGCCGAGCAAATCGTCCAGCGCCTCATATTCCTTGAGCGCCTCGCCGATGCCGCCGGCGCCGGTCTTGGTCGCGGCTTCGGTAAGCTTGCCCTTCCACTTTTCTTCGAAGGCGGTCGACAGTTTCTGGGCTTTCTCCATGTCGGCGGCAAACGCCGGGGCGTCCTTGGCGGCATAGAGATCCGAAAGCTTCCAGACCGGCAGGAGGCCGAGCGCCGGGTCGGAGGCGGCAGCGCCTGCGGCGGTTGCGGCCAGAATTTCGGGGAGGGCGGGGGCGGACATTCTCATCGCTTTTTTCCTTCTCAACCTGTTGCGTCTGTTTTCCTCGCCGGCCGTTAAAATGCAAGCTTTTCTCAAAAGGGGATGTTCAAGGCTTTCTGACACAACCAGCGGCATAACAGCCTAAAAGGGCCATGATGACCATTGCTGGGAGCCGAGCATGATTGCGCAAATCCTCGTTGTCGATGACGATCCTATTCAGCGTCGCCTGTTGAAGAATGCGGTGGAACGTTACGGCCATGTCGCCCATCTTGCCGAGAACGGCCTGGTGGCGCTGGAGTTCCTGAAGCGCACCGCGACCGACATCAATGTCATCGTACTCGATCTGATGATGCCGGAAATGGATGGCCTCACCTTCCTTGCGGCGATCCGTGAACTCGGCGTCGAAACGCCCGTCATCGTCCAGACGGGACAGGGCAGCATCGAATACGTGGTGCAGGCCATGCGCGCCGGTGCCTTCGATTTCGTCGTCAAGCCGGTGTCGCCGGAACGGATCGGCGCCTCGATTTCCAATGCGCTGAAGCTCGACCAGAAGGAATCGAAGGCCCGCGTCGGCCGCCGCCATCGCGCCGGCGCCGTCGGTTTCGGCGATATCATCTCGGCAAGCCCGGACATGCTGCGGGTCATCGACCTCGCCCAGCGCGCCGCCCATTCCAACATCCCGGTGGTGCTGGAAGGTGAATCCGGCGTCGGCAAGGAAATGATCGCACGAGCTATCCAGTCGAACAGCGACCGGGCCGGCAAGCCTTTCATTACCGTCAATTGCGGCGCCATTCCGCACAATCTCGTGGAAAGCATCCTCTTCGGCCACGAGAAGGGCGCCTTCACAGGCGCTTCTGAAAAACATACCGGCAAATTCGTCGAAGCCGATGGCGGCACGCTTTTCCTCGACGAGATCGGCGATTTGCCGCTCGACGTGCAGGTGAAGCTGTTGCGCGCCGTGCAGCAGGGCGAAGTCGAGACCGTCGGTGCCTCCAAGGTCCAGAAGGTCAACGTCCGGCTGATTTCAGCGACCAACAAGGACCTGATCGAGGAAGTCCGCGCCGGCCGCTTCCGCGAGGACCTCTATTATCGCCTCAACGTCTTCCCGATCACCATTCCGGCGCTGCGCCGCCGCAAGGAAGACATTCCGCATCTCGCCCGCGTCTTTGCCGAACGGTTCTCGACCGAGCAGAAGCTCAACAGGACGCTGTCGGTCGGCGCCGGGGCGCTCGCGCTTCTGACAGCCTACGACTGGCCGGGCAATATCCGCCAGCTCGAAAACGCCGTGTTCCGGGCGGTGGTGCTTGCCGAGGGCGACGAACTTACCGAAGACGATTTTCCGCAGATCGCTGCGCAGATCCCGGAATTCCGGCAGGCGGAACTGGCGGCGACTGCCGTCATGCCCGCGCCGGGTGTCTTGTCCGATCACGCCATGCGCGAGGCGCTCGCCGATTCGCCGGTATTTGCCAATAACGACAAGGGGCGGGTCGGCAGGCCGGATGCGAAGGCGATGCTCGCCGCCGCTTATCCCCAGGAAAACGTCATCGTCAGTACCGACGACACGGGCGAAGTGAGGAAGCTTGCGGATGTCGAGGAGGAGCTGATCCGCTTCGCGCTGAAGTTCTATCGCGGCCAGATGAGCCAGGTTGCCCGCAAGCTCGGCATCGGACGCTCGACGCTTTATCGTAAACTCAAGGATTACGGCATCGATCCTGATGATCCCCTGAAGGAAGCCGCGTAATTACTAATGTATTAGCGAGTGTTAACCTTCGCGCAAGGATGTCCTGCCAACGTCTGTCAATCTCTGATTAGTCAATTGTTGACTATACGGGAGAAGCTTGTACATGTGTGGCACATTTGCCATCGTGTCACCGCAATTGACAGTCATTTGAGGCAACGTGGGACGTTGTCGACAGGACGGGGATCGTTTTGCCGGATCAGTATGCAAAAGAAACGCCTTCGGGTGAGAAGAGGCGCGGCGGCAAAGTCGGGCTTTTTGCCGGCCTCACCAAATGCGTTACGGCCGTCGCCCTGTTGGTGCTGATGGCTCTGCCCGTGCTTTCGGTCTCCGCAAGTGATGCCGCCGCACAGGAAAAGAGCCTCAAACTCTATTTCGTCCATACCGGCGAAAAAGCCGTCATCACCTTCAAGCGCAATGGCAAGTTCGATCCCAAGGGCCTCGCCCAGATCAACCAGTTCCTGCGCGACTGGCGCCGCAACGAGCCGGCGCGGATGGACCCGCGGCTCTTCGATCTCGTCTGGGAAGTCTACCGCCGTTCCGGCGCTTCCGACTATATCCATGTGGTTTCGGCCTATCGTTCTCCCACCACCAACAACATGCTGCGCACCCGTTCGCGCTACACCGGTGTCGCCAAGAACAGCCAGCACATGCTCGGCAAGGCCATGGACTTCTACATTCCGGGCGTGAAGCTTTCGACGCTGCGCGGGCTCGCCATGCAGATGCAGGTCGGCGGCGTCGGCTATTATCCGACTTCAGGTTCGCCCTTCGTGCATCTCGATGTCGGCGGCGTGCGCGCCTGGCCGCGGATGACGCGCCAGGAACTGGTGCAGATATTCCCGAACGGCAACACGATCCATCTTCCCGCCGACGGCAAGCCGCTTCCCGGCTACGAAGCGGCGATGGCGGATTACAAGCGGCGCGTCGGTTCCGATTCGATCCAGATCGCCAGCACCGCCGGTGCCGGCATCCGCGGCGACGGCTCGGAACGGAAGCGGCAGCCGAACCTGCTGGCCTTCTTGTTCGGCGGCGGTGGTGCCGACGAGGAGGAGGACAACGCGGAAAACACGGCTCCGGCCGTGGCGAAGCGTGGGGCTCCGGCTGCCAAGCCCGCTGCAGACGACGACGAGGGCGAAGCGCCCGTCGCGGTTGCCTCGGCTTCGCCTTTGACAGGCCAGACGCAGGCTCAAGCCCAGGCTCCGGCACAGGCACAGACGATTGCAGCGCCCGTACCGCTTTCGCGCCCGGCTTTCCGTTCGGATGCGGGCGGGCTTGCGACGGCTCTCTATTCTCCGGCGCGTAACCCGGCCCAGGAAGCGCTCGCCCTGCAGGCGTCGGCTCCCGCCCAGCCCGGCGGCGAAACCTTCGCCGATCTTTCCGCCTACACTATTCCGGTCCCGACGCTGCTCGGACCGCGTGGCTTCAAGGGTGACGCGGAAAGCGGTGTGATGACCGCATCCGTTGGCCCGATGCGCGCTCAAGAGGATGCCGCTTCCGTGCCGCTTCCCGGCCAGCGTCCGAACATTGCCGCTGCGGCGCCCGCTGCCAAGGCGGAGGAACAGCAGGAGCTGACGCCGGCCCTCGTTGCGGCGCTTGCCCAGAGCGTCGAACCG
>NZ_JALBGV010000131.1 GCF_023006505.1 Neorhizobium sp. SHOUNA12A | reverse complement strand
CGCACACGCGCGCCGGCCGAGCAACCCGTGCCGGTGCGTGTCGGCGGTTTTGGCGGTGCCGAAGGGCTTGCCGCCTACCTCCGCCAAAAAGGCATCTCGATCCTGATCGATGCGACGCATCCTTACGCGGCGAGGATTTCCCGCAATGCAGCCGAAGCTGCCGAGATTTCCGGCGTTCCGCTTGTCGCCCTGCGACGGTCGGCCTGGCAGAGACAGCCCGGTGACCGCTGGAGCGAAGTCGACGGTGTCGCCGATGCGGTCAATGCCGTGGGAGAGGTCCCGCGAAAAGCATTCCTGACGCTCGGCCGGCAGGAACTTCTGCCCTTCGAGGCCGCGCCGCAACACGCCTATCTGGTCCGCAGCGTCGATCCGGTCGAACCGGCGCTTTCCGTCCCCAACGCCGTCTATCTGACCGCGCGCGGCCCCTTCGAGCAGGCGGACGAGGCCCAGCTTCTGCGGGACCACGGCATCGAGGTGATTGTCGCCAAGAACAGCGGCGGGCCGGCGAGCTACGGCAAGATCGCAGCCGCGCGTGAACTTGGTATCGATGTCATCCTGATCCGCCGTCCGGACCTGCCGGAAGTGCCGTCCGTCGAGACCGTGGAGGAGATGCTCACCTGGCTCGATCATGCGCCGGCGCCCCTGAAATAACGCGGGGAATAGACGATCGGGCGCTGGTTCTCCCGCTCGATCACCCGCGTTTCCGCGGTGCCGACGATCACGCATGTCGCCATGTCGGCCATGTCGCCTGCCGCCTCAGCAAGCGACACGATCCGGATGACTTCGTCCGTCCGTCCGGCCGCTCTGCCGAAGATTACGGGCACGGTGCCGGGCAGATGGGCGCGCAGGATATCGAAGGCTTCGCCGAGTTGATGCGGGCGCGCCTTGCTGATCGGGTTGTAGAAAGCCATCACGAACCCGGCCGTCGCCGCCGCGATCAGGCGTTTCTCGATCACATCCCAGGGCTTCAGATTGTTCGAAAGCGAGATGGCGCAGAAATCATGGCCAAGCGGCGCACCGGCCTTGGCCGCGACGGCCAGCATGGCGGTAATGCCGGGAACGACAGAAAAATCGATCTCGCGCCATAAGGCCGGACCTTCGTCGATCGCCTCGCAGACCGCGGCGGCCATGGCGAACACGCCGGGGTCGCCGCCCGAGACGACACAGACCTTGCCTCCGCCCGCCGCCATTTCGAGCGCGGCGCGGGCGCGCGCCAGTTCCTCCCGGTTATCGGATGCATGGCGGCGCTGGTCGGGGCGGAGGTTCAAACGGTCGATATACGGAAAATAGCCAAAAAAATCCTCCGCAGCCGTCACTGCGGCGGCCGCCTCTGGCGACATCTGGTCGGGATTGCCAGGACCGAGGCCAACAACAGTCAACGAACCCGTTGTCATGGCCGCGTCTTCCAGCCAGGCACGAGTACGATCGAGAAATAGGGTGCAGGGCTCTCGTCGCGCTCCTCCAGACGCTGTGCTGCGCCGTTCGCCATCGTGCCGCGCTCGACATAGAGCGCTCCGGACAGCTTGCCGACGGAGGCTAGCGCCCGGCGGATTTTTGGCAGGTTGCGGCCAACCTTCATGATCACTGCGCCGTCGGTGTTTTCAAGTCGCTCCGCAAGCTTCTCTTCGGACAGGGTTCCGGGCAGCACGCTTAGAATATCGTCGCCCTGGACAAGCGGCATGCCGGTCATCGACCAGCAGCCGGACATGGCGGTGACGCCGGCGATGACTTCCGCGTGGTAGCGGTCGGCCAGCCGCACATGCAGGTGCATGTAGGATCCGTAGAACAGCGGGTCGCCTTCGCTCAGCACGGCGACGTGCCTGCCCGCATCGAGATGCGCGGCGATGTCGTCCGCGGAGCGGTCGAAGAAATCGGCGATCGGGCCGCGATAATCGGCCTCGTCCTTGTGGGTCTCGACCGTGACCGGATAGACCAGCGGCAATTCGAGCGTACCTGGCCGGATATGTGCCTCGACGATGGCGCGGCCGTTGCCGCTCGAACCCTTCTTGCAGAAGAAGGCGATCACGTCCGCTTCGTGGATCGCACGCACCGCCTTCAGCGTCAGCAGTTCGGGGTCGCCGGGTCCGGTGCCGACGCCGGTGAGCCTGCCCTTGATGAGCGCGGCGTTCACAGTCCGGCCCTCGCCAGTGCGTTGACGCAGGCAGCCGTCATCGCCGAGCCGCCCATGCGGCCGCGCACGATCGCATAAGGAATACCAAGTGTCGCTTCCATCAGCGCTTCCTTGGATTCCGCCGCACCGACGAAACCGACCGGCATGCCGATGATGGCAGCCGGGCGCGGTGCGCCGGCGTCGAGCATTTCGAGCAGGCGGAAGAGCGCGGTCGGCGCATTGCCGATCGCGACGACTGCGCCTTCCATCTCGTCCCAGAGATCCAGCGCGGCAGCCGAGCGGGTGTTGCCAAGCGTCTTGGCAAGCTCGATCGTGCGGCTGTCGCGCAGCGTGCAGATCACCTGGTTGTGAGCCGGCAGGCGCGCGCGGGTAATGCCGTGCGCCACCATCTCGGCGTCGCAATAGATCGGCTTGCCGGCGTGAAGCGCGCCGCGCGCCTGGGCAACGAAATCCTTCGAAAACCGGAAATGCTGAGCCGCCTCGACCAGCCCGCAAGCATGGATCATGCGCACCGCGATCTCGGCCTGCTCTGACGAGAAGGGCGAGAGGTCCGCTTCCTCGCGGATGATGGCGAAGGACTTTTCGTAGATCGCGTCGCCTTCGCGGATGTAATCGTAACTGTTCATGATCTTCCTGACGTAACGGCCGCAGCAAGCCGGCGCGATCCCAAACGGGCGAGGCAGGCGGCGGAATTTTCGCCGGCGCGCCTTTCGTCTCGGACAAGATCGGCGATGCGGCGAAGGGTGTTGTTGGTATCGGCAAAAGCGACCGAGGCAAAGGGCTTGTCAGCCGCTTTTCCTCCGGCGATGAGCGAAAGGCCGGCGACCGTCCCGCAGAGCGCAAGAGCCGACGGCTGCGGATGGGCGCAGCCCTTGGGGCAGCCGGTCACGTGCAGCTTGAACGAGCCGTCCAGCAGATCGCCGCAATCTTCCGCGGCCTTGGCGCCGAGTTCATGGGTGGCGACGCTCGCGGAATTGCAGGCGGGACTTCCGGGACAGGCGGCAATCGCCGAACGCGGATCGCTCGGCGAGGTCACGAAGCCGTTGCTGCCGGCAAAAGCGGTGAGCGCTTCGCAGGCGGTTTGAGCGCCAAAAAACAGGAGCGAATGGTCGAAGGCCGATTTCAGGGACTGTATTCCCAATCGCTTGGCCTCGTCGCAAAGAGCGATCAGGGTCTCTGCACTTGCCTGACCGAAGGCCGGCCCGATGCCTGCGGCGAAACGGTCGCCGGAGAGGCGGAAGGTGCCGAAAGGCGAGGCTGTCCGGCCGGGCGCATCGTGCACGGGCAAGCCGGCGGCGAGATCGCGTCCCCTCGCCTCAGGTCCCTTTTCGCCGAGCTTTCGAAGCAGCGCCAGAGTGGCGGAGACGGCCTCTGTTTCACGTAACACATTGAAAACGCGACTGGTTGTTTCGGTCCCGCCCAAAAGTAGGGTCCAGTGGATGCCTTCATCGCTGGAAACGGCGGTGAGCCGGATATCGGCCAGGAGGTCGGAAAGCCTGAGCTGTCCGCCACCGTCAACCACCACCGACATCTTTGGAGCAAGGCCGGGGATGTCGCGGGCGCCTTGGCGGATCGCCTCGGCTATGGCGCGCGGATCGGCGATCTCGGTGTCGTCCATCCCCGCCAGGGGCGGAGTTTCGACAGCAAGTCCCTCGCGAAGCTGCAGGTCCAGCGCGCGGACATCGGCATCGAGAACGGGAGCCGAGGTCTCGCTCAGTCCCCGGACCTGCAGGTTGCCGCGGGCGGAAATATCGAGAACGCCGTTGCCATGGTGCCGCGCCAACCGGCAGAGCTCCGCCAGCTGTGCCGGGGTGATCGCGTCAGTCAGCGCGACGCGGGCGAGAAGCCCATCGCCGGTCTGCATCGGGGCGGACAGGGCGGGGCAGGCGCCACGGCGCATATCCAGCGTGCTTCGATCGAGGGAGAGTGCCGTCATGCGACCTTCTCCCGGGTGAGCATTTCGAGCTCGGCGTCGACCGCGTTGCGGCGGGGATGCCAGAGGCCGCGGCGAAGCGCCGAGCGGAACCGCTCGGCCATGAAACGGGCGCCTTCCGGGTTCTGGCTCAGCAGGAAGTCGCGGACCCTATCATCGTTGAGATAGGCGTCGTAGGTCGCTTCGATCAGCGATTGCGGAATGGCATGGGTGGTTTCGGCAAAACCGATCAGGCGGTCGACCGTCTCCACCAGTTCTGCGGCGCCGCGCGGGCCGTGGCGCATCTGGCCGGCGATGAAGCGCGGATTGACGGCGCGGGCGCGCACCACGCGGGTTACCGCTTCGGAAATCGAACGGGCACGAGGTTTTTGCGGATCGGTCGTGTCGAGCGCGATCACATCCGCCTTGCCGCCGAGTGCTGCAACGGCCGCCGCAAATCCGCCGATGAAGGCGACATCGGCCGAGCCGTCCAGCAGGTCGCGGCCCGGATCGTCGCCGGTATGGACCAGCAGATCGGCCGTGCCGATGCGGTTTGCGAACTGGCCGGGTACGTGGCTGGCATCGCCCTCCGCGCCGCCGAAGGAATGGCTTGTCGCATCGAGATAGATGCGGCCCAACTCCTCGCGTTCGCCCCAAGTGCCATCGGCGAGCTTTTCCTCGATGCCGGAGCCGTAGGTGCCCGGTGCCGAGCCGAAGATGCGTGAGGGGACGTGCCCGAGCGTTTGTGCCTCTTCAGCCAGAGGATTGTCGCCCGGTGCTTCCTCACGGCTAGCGATGGCGCGCATCGCGGCGTCGAGCAGGGCGATGAGAGCCGGAAACATGTCGCGGAACAGGCCGGAAATCCTCAGCGTCACGTCGACGCGCGGGCGGCCGAGCGCTGCCGGCGGCAGGACTTCGATGCCGGTGACGCGGCCTGTCGCCCTATCCTGCACGGGTCTCGCCCCCATCAGCGCCAGAACCTGGGCAACTTCCTCGCCACCGCTGCGCAGAGACGCGCTGCCCCAGAGATCGAAGACGAGGCTTTTCGGCCAGTCGCCGTGATCCTGGAGATAACGCCGCAGGATTTCATCCGCGGCGCGTTTGCCGAGTTCGAAGGCGGTCGGCGTCGGCAGCGTGCGTGGATCGCTGGCGAAGAGGTTGCGGCCGGTCGGCATGACGTCGCGGCGGCCGCGGGCCGGGGCACCGGATGGGCCTGGGCGGATGTGCTTGCCGTCGAGTGCGTCGAGCAAGGCCTGTCGTTCGGTCTCGGCGCTTTGGATGCGCAACAGGTCATCATCGCTGGGCGCCACCTGACCGAAGACGTGCTGGCCGTCCTTGATCGAAAAGTCCTTGAGATCGCAGAGAAATGCGTCGATGCGGGTGAGCGCCGTATCCGGATCGTCGCTGTTCGAGACGCCGGCCTCGCCCGCCAGTCCGGTATTGCGGGCGGTCTCGACGATCAGCTTGGCCAGCCGGTCGCGACGGCGGCGATCGAGCCCGTCGGCCTGCGCATATTCGTCGACCAGCAGTTCCAGCTTCTTCTGTTCGTCTGAAAGTCCGGCGCCGGCCAGAACCGGGGGCAGGTGGCCGATGGTGACGGCGGCAATCCGCCGCTTGGCAACCGCGGCCTCGCCCGGATTGGACACGATGAAGGGATAGACGACCGGCAGGCCGCCGGTGACGATCTCCGGAAAACAATCCTTCGACAGCGCCACGGTCTTGCCCGGCAGCCATTCAAGTGTTCCGTGCGCGCCGACATGGACGATCGCATGCGCGCCGAGCGTTTCGCGCATCCATTGGCCGAAGGCGATCAGCGCGGGGCGCGGGGGCAGGTCCGGGCTATGATAGTCGGCGCGTCGATCGGCATTGCGGCCGCGGTCGGGCGCGAGCGCGACGGTGATGTTGCCGAAGGTTGCGGCGCGGAAACGGAAAGTGCCGTCCCTGAGGTCTTCATCGGCTTCGGGCCCGCCCCACGCAGCCTCTGCAACGGTCAGGGGAACGTAGGCGGAGCGTGCGTGGCCGGCGGATTTGGCACTCAGGCGGTCGAGGAGATCACGCGGAGTCTCAGGGATATCTGAAACAGCATAGCCGGCTACCGATAATTCGTGCAGCATGCCGAGCACGCTCTGTGGCACATCCAGGCCGACGGCATAACCTGTACGTCCGGGCGCGCTCGGATAATCCGGCATCAGGATGACGATCTTGCGCTCGGGCCGTGACGTGGTTTTGAGCCGGAGGAAGGCGGCGATACGGTCGACGACCTGTTCGACCCGGTCCGGTTCCGGCTGATTGACGAGGTTGGCGGAGCTTTCGCCGGCCTTGAAGGAGATCGCACCGGCAAAAATACGTCCGTCGAGCTCGGGCAGGACGACGTGCATAGCGAGGTCGGCGGGGTTGAGGCCGCGCCGGTTTTCCGTCCAGCCATCGCGGCGGGTCGTGGCAACGACGATCTGGAAGACCGGCACGCCGGTGCGGTCGAAAATCGTTTCGCCGTTGCCGTCCGTGCCGCTGGCAAAGGCGGTGGTGGAAAGGATGGCTGCGGATTTCAGATCAGAGACGGCCTGTTCGACGACGGCCAGTGCATCCGGTTCCTTCAGTCCGCCGACGAAGATTGGCACCGGTGCAAAACCGCGCTTTTTCAGCGCCTCGAACAGTGCGTCGATCGGCGCCGCGTCATTCGCAAGCAGCATGGAGCGGTAGAACAGGATCGGCAAGCGTGGCGCATCCGGCGCAAAGCGGGCCAGCAGGTCGTTGGCCTCGACGATGCCTTTTCCGGGCGCGTAATAGCCGGTCTTCGGCACCGGGGCCGCCTGCGGCAGCGGTTCCGTTTTGCCCTCGGCCAGCGTCGTCAGGAGCTTCGCCAGAAGCCGCATATTGGCCGGCCCGCCTTCGCGGAAGCAGCTCAGGATGCCGGTGATCCGGTCTTCCGAAACGGTCGAGGCCGTGGTCAGCCGTTCGTCGCGGATGCTGCATTCGCCGGGCAGCAGCGCCAGCGCGATCTTTTTCCGCTTCGCCATACGCGAAAGCTCCTCGACGCCGTAGGACCAGCGGTCGTATCCGCCGAGAATGCGCACGAGGATGACCTTGGCATGGGTAGCCGTCTTCTCCACCCAGAGATCGACCGACATGGGATGGCGGAGATCGGAGAGATTGGTGAGGCGGAGGGTCGAGGACCGCTGATGCTCGTTTCTACCGTGGTCACCCCCCTCTGGCCTGCCGGCCATCTCCCCCTCGAGGGGCAGGGGAATCGCATATGGAAGAACGAAAGACGAATCCTTGGAAGAAATCACGAAATCGGACTCGGTTCGATTCGGCTTTGTTCTCGGTTCGATTCCACGCCGGAACGACGTTTTTTCCATATGCGATTGCCCTGCCTCGAGGGGGGAGATCGAATCGTGGCCGCGCCACGCCTCACTCCGACGCTGGTTCTTGAGGGAGGCGGGTGCGTCTTGCTGATCTCCCCCCTCGAGGGGGAGATGGCCGGCAGGCCAGAGGGGGGTATCCAAACCGCCGTGCCCAGCCGAATTCCAGACGGCCGCGATGCCGTTCAGGTCGCTGCCGGAAAAGGACAGCACCACCACGTCGGCCGGCGACTGATTGAGGTCGACCGGTTCGATGAGGTCGTCAAGCGACGACGATGTGGTGGCGAGTATGTGCATCCTTCCCTCTGGGCCTACTTATGCGGCCAGCATCCTTTCGATCGCGGCGCGGTCGATGCCTTTTTCGCCGATCACGACAAGGCGGCTTGTCCGCGCTTCGCCGGGTGCCCAGGCACGGTCGAAATAATGGTTCACGCGCGATCCTACCGCCTGAACCTGCAGGCGCATCGGCTTGTTCGCGACTTCCACGAAGCCTTTTATGCGCAGCACGTTCTCTGCCTCCGCGGTCGCAGAAATGCGGGCGGCGAGCTGTTCGGCATCGGTGACTGCGGCCAGATCGACGACGAAGCTGTCGAAATCGTCGTGATCGTGGTCGAGTTCGTCGTCATGGTGGGTCTTGCGGTTTTCGATATCGTCTTCGACGGCAAGACCGAGACCGATCAGCACGGCGGGATCTATGGCGCCATTGGCGGCCGAGACGATTTTCACGGCACGTGGCAGATGGGCGGACACGCGATCCCTGGCGGTCGCGAGGCCGGCGGCATCCAGAAGGTCGCTCTTGGTGAGCACGATCATGTCGGCGCAGGCCACCTGGTCCTCGAACACTTCTTCGACCGGATCGTCGTGGTCGATCGAACCGTCCGCGTCGCGTTGCGCTTCCAGCGCCTCGTGATCGTCCGCGACGCGGCCTTCGGCGAGCGCCAGTCCGTCGACCACGGCAATCACCGCGTCGACCGTTACTCGGGCTTTCACGTCAGGCCACTGGAAGGCCTGGACGAGGGGCTTCGGCAGCGCGAGGCCGGAAGTCTCGATGAGGATGTGATCGACGCGGGGTTCGATGGCAAGGATACGGTCGATCGCCGGCACGAAATCGTCCGCCACGGTGCAGCAGATGCAGCCGTTCGCAAGCTCGATGATGTTGTCTTCCGGGCAGCTTTCGATGCCGCAGCCCTTCAGGACGTCTCCGTCGATGCCGACATCGCCGAATTCGTTGACGATGATCGCCAGCCGCTTACCCTTCAGGTTTTCGATCAGGTTTCGGATCAGCGTGGTCTTGCCGGCTCCCAGAAACCCGGTGACGACGGTGCAGGGAACGCGGTCGAACGAAACGCTCATGATGGCATGTCCTCGTGATGATGAAAGGGTGGAATACGGGCCGTCATGCCCTTACCGCGCAGGCAGGTCGGGCGGCCGCGAAGGGGAAGGAAGCCGCGCTCGTCCTCGGCCAGCATCATCGCGCCGGTGACGATGTCCTCGACATTGTCGAGCGACAGATGGCCGAAGACATAGGACCAGCCGCTCTTATGATTGAAGGCGGCACTCGGGCTTTTTTCGCAATTGGCGAGGCAGGTGACCGGCTTGATCGCAAGCGGCTTGCCGCTTGCTGCCTCGCGCAGCGCTGCGATCAGCGCGACGCCCGGCCGGATTTCGCCGTCGGACGCGTCGCGGCAATTGGTGCAGACGAAAATCGTCACATCTGCCGCGCCGGCGGTTGCCGGATCATCTGGTCGGTGGTCACTCATCGGTCAGCCGCGTTCCCGCCGGGGTCGAAAAATCGGGGCGCGGAGCAGAAGGTCGAAATCCCTCTGCGGTGATCGAGAAACTTCCTCCGGAGCACCCCGCCCGGTGAAGCAAAATTAATCGGACGGCAGGTCTCCTGGCTCGCGGGTCGTCGCCATTTGCCTGCCTTCCCAAGAGTCCGTTGGCCGGATTTCCCAGTGGCTTGACGGCCAAATGGCCGTTTTAGGCAATGGCTCGCCGCCTACAGTTGCGGGGGCAGCCGCGGCATTGATCCTGAAAAAGGGATCGCACCGCATTCTCTCTTAGCCCTCCCCGTTGCCGGAAAGGGACCATCTCCTTTCAAGTAAGCCCGGTCGCAGGCCCATGTCAATGCGTCGCAAAGGCGATTGCCGTGACGCCGAATTCGTCTATAGTGACCGAGCCTATGGTGCCCGAAAGGGTTTTAGAGGGAATGCGGTGCGACGGAATTCCGCCGTCCAACCCGCGGCTGCCCCCGCAACTGTAAGCGGAAAGTCTTCGACCAAAACGGCCGTCCGGCCGTCAAGCCACTGGGAAATCCGGCCAACGGACTCCTGGGAAGGCGGGAGAAGGCGTCTGATCCGCGAGCCAGGAGACCTGCCAGAGGCGGCAAAGAACGTGAACGGCCCTCGGGTGGAGGGCGAAAGGACGAGACCATGGTACTGAATTCTGCTGCAGCTGCAGTCACCATTTCCGCTTCGAAGATCATTCCCCTCAGCATGACGGCCCTGCTCGGCCTGTTCATCGTTGGCTTTGTCGGCTTCTCGCATCTGGAAGTCGTCCACAATGCCGCGCATGACACGCGCCACTCGCTCGCCTTCCCCTGCCACTGAGGAGTTCTCCCAAATGTCGTTGTTTCGCAACATCGTCTTCACGGCGGTGATCGCCGGGCTTTTGTCCGGATTGCTGCTTACCGTGATGCAGAGCTTCTCCACCGTGCCGCTGATCCTGCAGGCGGAAGTGTTCGAAAATGCCGCGCCCGAGGCGGGCCACAGCCATGACGCTGCACCGGCCGCAGGTGCCACGGTATCCGCCGCCGAGCATCACCACGGCGAAGAGGCCTGGGCTCCCGCCGATGGCTTTGAGCGTTTCATCTATACTGCTGCCGCAGACATGCTGTCGGCCATCGGTTTTGCCCTTGTCCTCATCGCCGCCTCGGAAGCGTTCGGCGGCTTCAGGGGCTGGCGCGGCGGCCTGATGTTCGGCATTGCCGGCTTCCTCGCCGTCATCCTCGCGCCCGGCCTCGGCCTGCCGCCGGAACTGCCCGGCATGCCGGCCGCGGAACTCGGTCCGCGCCAGATCTGGTGGGTCTCGACGGCTGTCTGCACGGCAATCGGTCTCGGCCTGCTCGCCTACACACGCTCGGCCGTATTTGCAGCGCTTGCGGTCGTGCTGCTGATCGCCCCGCATCTGGTCGGCGCGCCGCTGCCGCCCAGCCATGAAACGGCCGTCCCGATGGATCTCTATGCCCGCTTCGTCAACGCCGTCTATGCCACCAACCTGGTGTTCTGGGCGGTGCTCGGTGCGCTGGCCGGTGTCGTCCGCGAAAAGTTCCGCGCTGGCGAGGAGGCTTCTGCCGGATCTTCGGCGAAGCTCGTCTCCCGGTGAAGGAGATCGACGAGGCGTCCGTCGAGCGTCACCGCGCCAAGATGGCGAACCGCAAGGCGGTTCAGGATGCGGAAGTGGCAGAGAAGACCCAGGAAAAGGGTCTTCTCATCGTCCATACCGGCTCGGGCAAGGGTAAATCCACCGCGGCTTTCGGCCTGGCGCTGCGCATGCTCGGCAATAATCGCCGGGTCGGCGTCGTGCAGTTCATCAAGGGCGCCTGGTCGACCGGGGAGCAGCCGGCGCTTGCCGTCTTCGGCGACCGCGTCGTCTGGCACACGATGGGCGAGGGTTTTACCTGGGAGACCCAGGACCTGAAGCGCGACGTCGCCGCGGCGGAAAAGGCCTGGGAAAAGGCACTCGAGCTGATGGCGGACGAGACGATCGGGCTCGTCATCCTCGACGAACTCAACATCGCGCTCCGTTATGACTATCTCGATCTCGACAAGATCGTCGCCGCGTTACAGGCACGGCGGCTGGATCTGCATGTGGTCGTCACCGGCCGCAACGCCAAGCCGGCGCTGATCGAGGCCGCCGACATGGTGACCGAGATGTCGCTGGTCAAACACCACTTCAAGGCGGGCGTGAAGGCCCAGGCCGGCATCGAGTTTTAGCCATGGTTGGGGTCAAGCCAGCTCGGGCGCTGATGTTTCAGGGAACGGGCTCGGATGTGGGCAAGTCGCTGGTCGTGGCCGGGCTTGCCCGCGCCTTTACGCTACGCGGCCTGAAGATCATGCCGTTCAAGCCGCAGAACATGTCGAACAATGCCGCGGTCACCGCGGATGGCGGCGAAATCGGCCGGGCGCAGGCGTTGCAGGCGCGCGCCGCCGGCGCG
>NZ_JALBGV010000130.1 GCF_023006505.1 Neorhizobium sp. SHOUNA12A | reverse complement strand
CGAACGCCGGCCGTCGGTGACGAAATCCACCTCGCCGGTAACAGCCACCACACAGGCCTGCTGCCTGGCGATGGCAATGGCCGAGCTTTCGGCCGCTGCAACGCTGTCGCCGCTGTCGACGCCATGGCCGCTCGACTGGCTGCCGGCCAGCGCGATGATTTCCGAGGCGTTGCCGCGAATGATCGTGGGCCGCAGCTCCATCAGCTCGGCGAGTGCGGCGCGGCGATAGGCGGTGGCGTAATGGGCGACAGGATCGAGCACCCATGGCTTGCCAGCTTCCGTGGCGGAGGCGGCCGCTGCCTTCATGCCGGCCAGGAAATCCGGCGACAGGGTGCCGATATTGACCGTCAGGGCCGCCGCGATGCGGGCGAATTCGCCGGCTTCTTCCTTGGTGTGCACCATGGCGGGCGAGGCGCCGGCCGCAAGCATCACATTGGCGGCGATATTCATCGCCACGAAATTGGTGATGTTCTGAACGAGCGGATTTTTTTCGCGCATCGCGGTCAACAGCTGGCCGGGGGTCTCTGCAAGGGTCCCAAGGGGCATTGTCGTCTGCATGTCTGCCTCGTTCGGCGGGGCAGGCGCGGGGCGCAATGTTGAACGCCCGGACGACTCCCTCCGCCAGCATGATCTGGTTCAGGTTCTAAGGGTGCTTCTCAGCCCGGTTTTGCCGGACGCCCCTGTCTTCACCATGGCTTACAGCAAAGATAATGCGCTTCGCCAGTGATTTTTTCTGATTTTGGGCCTTGCAGCTCTAGTTGCTAGAGGTTGTAGAGACGGGGCTCGATCCAACGGGAAAGACACGATGAACGCGACGACACAGGCACGATACAAGGTTGGCGGCATGGATTGCGCCAGCTGCGCGACGAAGATCGACACCGCGGTGCGCCGCATGCCGGGCGTCGAGGACGTGTCCGTTTCGGTGGCTTCAGGCACGTTGACGGTGAAGCATGACGGGACCGGCGATCTCGGCGCGATCGAGAAGAAGGTCGCGGGGCTTGGGTATTCGCTCAGGGCGCTGGGGCAGAAGGCGCCGGCAAAGGTTGGAGCGAATGGCCCCCTCACCCCACCTCCGCTTCGCTCGGCGGACCTCTCCCCAAGGGGAGAGGAGGACGGAGACGGAGCGGCAAGTCTTCTTCTCCCCAGCGGGGAGAAGGTGGCCGCGGAGCGGTCGGATGAGGGGGAGGCCGGTCACGGCCAACATAGCCACGACGGTGGGCACGATCATTCCCATAACGACCACGCCACCACAGAAATCGAAAGCCTGCACGGCCATGATCACGGGCCGATGGATGGGCCGTGGTGGAAATCCGCCAAGGGCCGCCTGACCATCCTGGTCGGCATTGCGTTGGCGGTGGCTTACGGGATCGGCCATCTCCTCCCGGCCTATGACACCTATATCTTCACCGCCGCAATGCTGATCGGCCTCGTGCCGATCGCCCGCCGCGCCATCATGGCAGCACTCGCTGGCACGCCGTTTTCGATCGAGATGCTGATGACGATCGCCGCCGTCGGCGCCGTTGTCATCAATGCGTCGGAAGAGGCCGCCGCCGTGGTTTTCCTCTTCCTGATCGGCGAATTGCTGGAAGGGGTCGCGGCCGGCAAGGCGCGCCAAAGCATCCAGAGCCTGACGGCGCTGGTGCCGAAAAACGCGCTGCTCGAAGAAAACGGCCAGACCCGCGAAGTGCCGGCCGAGAGCCTTGCCGTCGGCGCGACCATCCTCGTGCGCCCCGGCGACCGCATTTCGGCGGACGGCGTCATCATCGCCGGCGAGAGCGCGATCGACGAAGCGCCGGTGACGGGCGAAAGCACGCCCGTCGCCAAGGGCATCGACGACGCGGTTTTTGCCGGCACGATCAACGGCGATGCCGCTCTGCGGGTTCGCGTCACCGCGGCTGCCGAGGACAATACGATTGCCCGCGTGGTGCGGTTGGTCGAGGAGGCGCAGGAGAGCAAGGCCCCGACCGAGCGCTTCATCGACCGTTTCTCGCGGTATTACACGCCGGGTGTCGTCGCGGTTGCCGCACTGGTCGCCATCCTGCCGCCGCTCGTTGCCGGTGCGTCCTGGAGCGAGTGGGTCTATAAGGGCCTGGCGATCCTGCTGATCGGTTGCCCCTGTGCGCTGGTCATCTCGACGCCGGCTGCAATTGCCGCATCGCTGTCGTCAGGCGCCCGCCGCGGCCTGCTGATGAAGGGTGGCGCGGTGCTGGAAACGCTCGGCAAGATCACCGCCGTCGCGCTCGACAAGACCGGCACGTTGACGGCCGGGAGGCCCCAGGTGACCGATGTCATCGCCTTCGGCCGCAATGCCGAAGACGTGCTGCGCTTTGCCGCCGCGCTCGAAACCGGCTCCAGCCATCCGCTCGCCGTCGCGATCCTTGCCAAGGCTGCCGATGACGAGGTCGAAATCCCGACTGCGACGGATGCCAGGGCGCTCGGCGGCAAGGGCGTCACGGCCGTGGTCGAAGGTGAGGAAGTTTTCCTCGGTTCGCCCAAGGCCGCCGCCGAGCTCGTGTCGCTGCCGATGGCACATTCCCGCCGGATCACCGGCCTCAACGACGAGGGCAAGACTGTTTCGGTGCTGATCGTTGGCGGGGTCCTTGCCGGTGCTGTCGCCATGCGCGACGAACCGCGTCCCGACGCCAGGGCGGGTCTCAAGGCGCTAACCGATGCCGGCGTCAGGACCGTGATGCTGACCGGCGACAATGCCCGCACCGCGACCGCGATCGGCAAGGATCTCGGCATCGAGGTACGTGCCGAGCTGATGCCGGAAGACAAGAGCCGCATCGTCGGCGAGCTGAAAAGCGAGGGCTACGTGGTCGGCAAGGTCGGCGACGGCATCAACGACGCCCCGGCACTCGCTGCCGCCGATGTCGGCATCGCGATGGGCGGCGGAACCGACGTGGCACTGGAAACCGCCGATGCCGCAACGCTGCACGGCCGGGTCGGCGACATAGCTGCGATGATCGAACTGTCGAAGCGGACGATGCGCAACATCCATCAGAACATCTCGATCGCGCTCGGCCTGAAGGCCGTTTTCCTGGTGACCACCATCATCGGCATCACCGGATTGTGGCCGGCGATCCTTGCGGACACCGGGGCGACGGTGCTGGTGACGATCAATGCGTTGCGGCTGCTGCGGGTGAGGAGCTAGGCTCCAGCCCGCGGGAGATTGCGCAAGACACTGTCGTGTTGCAGAATAGGGCAGCGTAAAAGGATAGGCTGACATGCGCACCAACAAATCCATTACCCTGACACTCGGTAAACAGCAGCAAGTTCTCGATGCCATGGTGGAATCGGGGGACTATGATTCCGCCAGCGAGGCGGTGCGCGCCGCTCTGCGCGCACTTGAGCGGGAAAGGGAAGCCCTGGACGAAATCATGCGCCTGAAGGTTCAGGAAGCCATGGACGATCCGCGCCCCAGTATTCCGGCCGCCAAAGTATTCGCGGAACTTCGCGAATTCCATGCCAGCCAGGCGAAAGCCGACAAGCGTGGTTCATAATGTCGAGTTTCGACCGGCAGCCGTCACTGACCTCCGGTGGATCTACCTGAGAATTGCCCAAGAGGCAGGGCATGAGCGCGCTGGAAACTATATCGATCGAATTGAAGCGGCCTGCATGAGCCTCGCGGCATTTCCCCAGCGCGGCACGGTCCGGAACCATATCCATCCGGGCCTACGCGTCATAGGGTTTGAGCGTAGTGCCGCCATAGCGTTCGTCGTCGAGCAGGACAGGGTCAATATCCTGCGTATTCTTCCGCGGGGCATGGATTTTCCCTCTGACTGGTCCGCGGATCAGTGACGCGCGCTTTTCAAACCGCTCGCGCCAGAACCGCAAAAGCCTCATAGGGCTTCAGCGTCAGGCTCTCGCCAAGCGCATCCACCAATTCGTAGTTCGAAATCAGGCCTTGCCCCGACAGCCGCAATTCTCCCGGCAGCTCGACGGTCAGGTCTCTGGCCGTGAAATTGGCCGCCACCACCAACCGCTCCCCGTCGAGCGTTCGCGAGTAGACGAAGACGTCCGGATGGCTGTCGAGCCAGCTCTGATATGTGCCGTAGACGATCACGTCATGGGCTTTGCGCAGTGCGATCAGCTTGCGGTAGTGGTTCCAGATCGACGTCTCGTCGGTCATTTCCGCCTCCGCATTGATCTTCGGGTAATTGGGATTGACCTCGATCCAGGGTACGCCGGTCGAAAAGCCGCCATAGGGCGCGGCGCTCCATTGCATCGGAGTGCGGGCGTTGTCGCGGGCGTTTTCGTTGGCGCCCTTGATGAATTCCTCCGGCGACAGACCGGCCTCGATATGAAGGCGGTGCATGTTGAGCGTCTCGATGTCGCGATACTGCTCGATCGTGGTGAACGGCACGTTGGTCATGCCGATCTCCTCGCCCTGATAGATGAAGGGCGTGCCCTTCATCAGGTGCAGCACGGTTGCCAGCATCTTGGCCGATTCCACCGGATGGCCGGTCGCATCGCCATATTTGGAGACGGCCCGCGGCAGGTCGTGATTGCCCCAGAACAGCGAGTTCCAGCCGTCGTCGGACAGCGCATATTGCCATTTGCCGAGCACCGATTTCAGCTTCACCAAGTCGAACGGTTTCGAGCGCCATTTGCCGAACACCTCATCCCATTGCTGGGTGACGTGCTCGAACTGGAAGACCATCGACAGTTCGTGCCGGTTGCGGCCAGAATAGAGGAGAGCCGAACCGGGCGTCGCGCTCCAGGTCTCGCCGACGGTCAGGATATCGCGCCCGCCGAATGTCTCGCGGTTCATTTCCTGCAGGTAGTCGTGCAGGTGCGGGCCGTCGTGGACGATCTCCTGGTCCACCTGCTTGCCGATATAGTCGATGACATCCATGCGGAAACCGGCAATGCCGCGCTCCAGCCACCAATTCATCATCTTGTAGATCTCGGCCCGAACCGCCGGGTTTTCCCAGTTGAGATCCGGCTGGCGGGTCGAAAACAGATGCAGGTAATATTCGCCGCTCAAGGGATCGAGCGTCCAGGCCGGCCCGCCGAAGGAGGATTTGAGGCTGTTCGGCGGCCCGCCGTCTGAGGCCGGTTTGCGCCAGATATAGAAGTCGCGGAACGGGTTGCCCGGACCCTTGCGGCTCTCGACGAACCACGGATGTTCATCCGACGTGTGGTTGACGACGAGATCGAGGACGATGCCGATACTCCGTCTTTTCGCCTCCGATACCAGCCTGTCGAAATCGCTAAGCGTGCCGAATTCCGGGGCGATGTCCTGGTAATCGGAAATGTCGTAGCCGTTGTCGTCCATCGGCGACTTGTAGATCGGCGACAGCCAGATCACCTCGATGCCGAGGGATTTCAGATAGTCGAGCTTGGAGGTGATGCCGGGAATATCGCCGACGCCATCGCCGTTGAGATCGCAGAAACTGCGCGGGTAGACCTGGTAGACGGTGGCGGTGTGCCACCATTTGCGTTCTATCGGCAATGCAGCCTGCTTGATCGCGGCGGCAAGCTGATCCTGAAGGTCGTTCATCGATGCCCTCCCTGTCTCTTTAACCTGTTCGAACGCGAGAGCGCGGACGGGGTTCCTCGCCCCGGCGGCAACAACTCGTCTGATGGAACATCGTGACTCGCTGCGGGTTAGACCAGTGGGAAACCGCAGGAAAAGGAGACCCTTCATGAGCAGCAAACTTCCCCCGACGCCCCCGGAAAACCTGAGCCATAAGGGCTCCGGCGAACAGGCTCATACGTCCGACATCAAGCGCGGCAAACCTCAGGCGGCGAATGATCCCGGCAAGCAGGGCCAGCAAGGCAATACCAAGGTCAACACCACCCATCAGGGTTATCAGCAGGACCGATAGGGAGTTCATCATGTCGACATCGCAGAAGACACCCGCAAGCATTCGCCAGGGCGGGCCAGGCGCGTCCCATGAAAATGCCCCCAATGCGAAAAAGGGTGTGCCGCTGGATGTGAAGAAGCCGCCGGCCGATGACGATCTGCGTTCCACCAGCCGCGTTTCGGGCGGCGGCGGCGAACGCGACAGCCACCATACCCATGATGCGAAGAAGAAGGGTGGTCAGGCGAACACGACGCATTGATTGGTCGAACCGGATTGGACGACGAGCGCTCTCCCGGTGGCAATGCCGGGAGGACGGTGTGCTTTCAGCGTCCGGCGATCAGGCGGAGGGAACCACACCCCGGCAGGCCCAGGCGACGGAGACGAACGAGCGCGGACCATCCGGCCTGCCCGCCTCGTAGGCGGCCCTGACCGCGGCGTCGGTTTTCGCCCGAAGCGCCGGGTCGAGCGAGGCCACATATTTGCCGAGCGGTCCTTCGCCGGCGGCGATCGGCGCCCAGTAGTCGTCGAAGGATTGAAAATCCATCCGGATCATCAGCGAGACTTCAGCCACATCGACGAGGCCCTGGCGGATGAAGCTGTCCTTCATCTCGCCCGGCTGCATCATCGGCTGGAAGAAATGGTGGCTTCGCATCTGCCGGGCATTGTCGTCCAGCATCGAGACCGTGTCCCACATCATCCGCATGGCGGGCATGCCACCGAGATGATCCCAGACGGTGGCAGCCACCACGCCGCCCGGCCGCACCACGCGCCGCATTTCGGCGACGGCTCTGTCCGCTTCGGGCACGAAATGCAGGACAAGAAGCGCCATCGCCCGGTCGAAATAACCGTCCTCGAAGGGCAGCGCGCAGGCATCCGCCTGGCTGATCCTGATCCTCGGATCGGTGTTGCGGCGGATTGCCTCCTCGACGAAGACGGGCGAATAGTCGATTGCCGCGATCTCGGAAAGATTGGCTGCCTTCGGCAGTGCGAATGTCAGGCTTCCGGTGCCGCAGCCGACGTCGAGAACCCTTTCTCCGTCTTCAAGACCAGCGAAATCGATCAGCTGGGGTGCCAGCCTCTGGCTCCAGCGCCCCATCAGTTGCTCGTAACCGCCCGCGTTGCGGACATTGAAACTCGATGTCATGTCGCCCTCCAAGCTTCCGGAGCCAAGGCTATTCCTGGTTTCTCCGGTTGCCAAGACGGCTGAACGGGGTACGCGAGTTAAAGGATGGCGCCGGCCGGCCGCGCCATTAAGACTTTGTTGACACCTGTCAACTCGCCGACGAGGGCTCCACCGTATCGAGCCCGCCGTAGATCATCGGGGCATCGAAGCCCGCGACGACTGAACTGACCCCCCGAAGGTTGATGTCCAACTTTCGGGGGTCAGTTCATACCGGGCCGGGTCAGTCCGTCGGCTTGAAACCTTCGTCGGTCAGCGTCATCGAGGCGAGGTCGAGCCCCATGCTGCGTGCACCTTCGGCGGCGGCACGACCGATTGCCTTGGTCTGAGCGGCATTGCCCTTGGCCTGTTCGAGCCCGACCCCGAGCAGCAGCGCCTGCATGAACAGGGCTTCCGACATGGACTGCTTGAGGCTGTCATTGGCGTTGGCGAATTCGGGAACCGAAGCCATGGTGCGCATCACCTGCTGCTTGACGGCAGCCGTTGCCGCCTGGCTCGGATCGTCGGTCGAACCGCGCGTCGCCTGCCACGCGCCGATCCACCAGACCGTATAGGCGTCGGCCAGGTTGTCGATCCGCAACCCGTATTTGGCGAGCGGCGCCCGCATCTCCTCGATGATGTCGCGGGAGGCGACCAGCTGGGCGAGGTCGTCCGCACCCTTCGGATCTGCAGCCCGGCTCTTGGCGACGAAGCCGGCGAGATTGGCCGTGCGGCGGGCTTTCGAGGGGACGTAGCGGAAACTGTCCGGCCGCACCGGCCGGGCGGTCTCTGGGGTGGCGGATGCCGGGCCCTGGTTGCCCTTGCGCTGCATCTGCCGGCGCAGCGTCTCGGCGATCGGCCCCATGTTCAGCGTCGCTTCGAAGGCGCCGGGACTGAGCGGTCCTGAAAAATCGGCCCGTGCCGGGACGTTTCCGGCACCAAGGACGGTAAGGCCCCCCAGTAGAATTGCCAGATACCTTGCGTTTGCCCGCATCGCCGAATCCCCCGAAATACGATGGGCACTATATGCGCCGCGCTCGTATCGGCAAGCCGAATGGCAGATATCAGCCGGCGTTCCTGCGTACCCGGACGGCTTCGCCAAAGGCCTCGAACAGCGCGCGGTTGATGGGATTGATCTGCGGGTCGTATTCCGCATGCCACTGGACGCCCAGCGCAAACCCTTCCGCCTCCTTGAACCGGATCGCCTCGATCGTGCCGTCTTCCGCCACGCCTTCGACGACGATGCGGTTTCCCAGCTCGTCTATCCCCTGGCCGTGGAGGGAATTGACCCGGATCGTCTCGCGGCCGAGCAGGCGCGCGAACGTGCCGTCCGGGGTCAGCCGGACGTCGTGCCGGTCGGCAAAGACGACGGTCAGGTCCGGGTGGATTTCGCCGTTTTCCAGGCGCGGCATGCGGTGGTTCATGCGGCCGGGCAGCTCGCGGATCTCCGGGTGCAGCGAGCCGCCGGCCGCGACGTTCATTTCCTGAAAGCCGCGACAGATGCCGAAGACCGGTATGCCGGCGGCAACGCAGGCATTGATCAGCGGCAGGGCGACCGCATCCCGGTTCTGGTCATAGGGTTCGTGGCGGGCGTGCGGCTCGGTGTTGAAGTGGCTCGGATGGACATTGGCGCGGCCTCCGGTCAGGAGGATGCCGTCGACGGTGTCGAGCAAAGTCGGAATGTCGGTGATATTCGGATTGCCGGCAAACATCAGCGGCAAGGCGCCGGTAACGTCCGCGATCGCTCTGAGATTCTGCTCACCCACGAGCTGCGCGGAAAAGCGGTTTTCGACATTATGGGTATTGCCGATCACGCCGATCACCGGTCTGGACATTGCTCAAATCCATCATTCAGCCGCAGCGCTTCGATCAGCGGCCTGCCGGCAATTTCAAATTTCACTTCGAATTTCAGGTGTGGAACGGATTTCACTTGCGGACTGCCCCCACTCTCGCAAGCACCTCGCTCGGAATCGCATACCGCTTGATGATGTCGCGATTGTTCCGAAGACCGCAGATTTCGCGCTGGATGAACAGTCCCCAGACGGCATCCGCCGCATCGTCGCGAAGCCTCTCCCGCAGCACTTCGCTGTCGCGCTCCGGGTTCCAGGCATTCAACGCGGCGAGCGCTTCCTCCACCTTCAGCCCCTGCCGCCCCAGCGCGGAAGCGCGCTCGGACATCAACTCGTATTCGAGGACGTTGAAGCCGGTATTGGCGAAACCTTGCTGATGGAACGAATGGGGAGGGCGGACGCTCATGGGAAATACCTGGAATTTCCGCCAATGTTAGCCGATTGCTGCGGCGCGTCAAATGAGGAATGGGGTGGGTGGTGTGGATGGTGGTGCACCGGAGGACGCCTCGCCAGGGAAGCGGACGAACACGCAGGTCTTTTCGGCGTAGTCCACGGCGAATGCCGGTTTCCCCCGCCGCAGGGCTTCGACGGGCTGGGATTGAAGACTGTTGCGACGCCCGGCGGCGATGCGTGCGGTGCCGATAATGGCGCCATGTTGGAGCTCGAGTGTTCATGAGGCCCGCAGCATTACAGGCCGAAAGCGAGTGGCGCCCACCCGTTTCATGCGCGTCGGCGCAAAGATCCGGTCGGCTGACAACAAAACGCCCCGCGGCAAGAATACCGAACAGGCGCGCCCGCCTCACGCGAGGATATCGATGTCCTCCAGCTCGCTTATATTGGCGGTGATGCGCTCGAAGAGCGCCACGGCGCCATGCATCTGGTCGGGGTCGATGTTGCTGAAGATCTGCTCGCGCATCCGGTCGGCAATCGAGCGGACGAGTTCCGCCTGCTCCTGGCCATGGGCCGTCAGGAACAGAAGCTTGACGCGGCGGTCGTTGGGGTCCGGCCGGCGTTCGATCAGGCCATTCTCCTCCATCCGGTCGAGGAGGCGCACCATGGTCGCCTGTTCGAGCTCCAGCTCGCAGGCAAGCTCGCTCTGCGTCATGTTCTGCTTCTTGGCAAGGCGGAACAGGGCGCGGGCGCGCGGATAGGTCAGCCCATGCGCCGTGACCTGCTGGTTGAAGGCAGTACGGATCTTGCGGCTGACCTTGGTCAGCGCTTCGAAGAATTCGGATGCGATCGGATCAGGTTTCATCGCGAGCTTGACGTTTACGGGATAAAGTTTCTGGTGCGAGACGTGGCATGTCGGCCGGTGCCTTTCAAGAGATGCAATGTAAGGCGCTGGTTTCGGAGAGAGATAGTCGAAAGGCTTACTTAGGCACGGCGCGCCCTCCATCATTAACGTCGCGTTAACCATGGTTGGCTTAGAAATGTCGGTGCGCGAATGACCTGCGCGCCTAACCTCTATGGGATCAACATGTACGTTGTATCGGTGCTCGACAATGGCGACCAAAGGACATTCGTGTCCGAAAGCCTGAAAATATTAGACCGGATCGTCTACGCGACCATCTGTGGTTCTCCGAAGCAGTTCCTGCTCTCCGAGGTCGTCGATATCGTTCCGGTCGACGCAAAGCCGACCAAAGCTCCAACGACACGAAACGCCGCCTCCCTCGTCCAATAGTCCGCTCGCGGGCTGAACGATCGAAGAGAGAACGATTGCGTTTCCGCGAACCGCCCGCCCGCGCGTCCTAGCTGGACTGCCTGGCCGAGGGCTCGTTCGCGCGTCTGCTCACGTCGGCTGCAACCGATCACAAAACGGGGTCGCAGCCGCGGAGGGCTCGCCGGCATATGTCGGCGAGCTTTAACACAAGCGATGTCCGTTTTTACCTCGGCGGCCTCTTACTCCGCCGCGTCGGCCTGTTCGGCGGCGATCGGCTCTTCCTTGACCTTCTTGTTCCGGCCCGAAAGCACGTCGCCCGCCGTCTCGGACAGGCGGAAGAACGAGAAGCATGAGGATGCGGAAATGATCGCGATGATGACGAAGGACATCGCGAAGGCAAAGTTGGTGAGCGTCCCGGAGCCGCCGGAAAAATAGTGCAAGAGCATGGCCGACATCGCAACGCCGGTGCTCTGGGCGATGCGCTGCGCCATCTGCGACAGCGATGTCGCGTGGCTCATCTCCGAGTCTTCTGTTTCAGCAAACGTCAGCGTGTTCAGCGATGTGAACTGCAAGGCCCTGAAAAAGCCGCCGAGCAGGATGATGGCGACCATGATGGCCGGCGCCGTGGCGGGCGTGAACGTGGCCAGCAGCGCCATCGACACGCTGGCGATCAGCGCGTTCCACAAGAGCACGTTTCGGAAGCCGAAATGGCGCAGGATGCGTCTCGTCATGGTTCGCATGCCGAAGGCGCCGATCGTCGATACGAAGGTGATCGCGCCGGATTGCAGCGGCGTGTAGTGGAAAACCTCCTGCATCAGCAGCGGCAGCATGAAGGGCAGGGCGCCCATGCTGATCCTGAACAGCGAACCGCCGGTGACGCTGGAGCGGAAAGTCGGATACCGGAAGAGTTTCAGGTCGAGGATCGCGTTCGGCGTGTTGCGCGCATGGCGGATGTAAAGGCCGAGCAGCGAGAAGCCGACCACAGCCAGGACCAGCGCACTCGAATTCATGCCGCGGGCGAAGGAATCGAAGCCGAAAATGACCGCACCGATGCCGGCGCCGGTGAAGACGAAGCCCGGAAAATCGAAAGAGGTGCGTTCGGTCGGCGGGATATTGTCGATCAGCGCCAGCGTCAGGATGATCGCCACGATGCCGACGGGCAGGTTGATCCAGAAGATCCAGTGCCATGAACTGACGCCGGTGATGAAGCCGCCGAGCAGCGGCCCGATCGCCGGGCCGACCACGGCCGGCATGCTCATCAGCACCATGGCGGACACCAGTTCCTCGCGCGGCACCGAGCGCACCAGGATCAGCCGTGCCGTCGGCAGCATCAAGGCGCCGCCGAACCCCTGCAGG
>NZ_JALBGV010000012.1 GCF_023006505.1 Neorhizobium sp. SHOUNA12A | reverse complement strand
CGCGATCTTGCGCAGCGGCTGGCGAAAGCGGTCGAGCCGCTCGCTTCCGCCCTCGTCCGCCGCCGGCCGGATGGGCGCGGCCTTACGGCAAAACTCACGCTATCCGAATGGGCCGATCGCACCGGCCGCGCGCTTGAAGCGATCTGCATCGATGAACGGCGGGATCTTGCGGCTCTCTGGTCTGGCGAGGCTGGCGAACGGCTGGCCGGGCTGCTCTCCGAAGTCATCGAGACTGACGGACAGATGGAGGCGGACGGTCCGCAATGGATCGATATCGTTATGGCGCTGACAACGGGCGAGGCGGTAAAGCCCCGTTCGCTCAGCCATCCGCGCATCTTCATCTTCGGCACGCTCGAAGCCCGGCTGCAGAGCGTCGATACGATGATCCTCGGCGGGCTCAACGAGGGGTCCTGGCCGGGGCAGACGGTCAACAACCCGTTCCTGTCCCGCACTATGAAGACCGACATGGGCCTGGAACCGCCGGAACGCCGGATCGGCCAGCTTGCCCACGATTTCGAAATGGCCTGCGGGACACGCCATCTGATCCTTTCGCGCTCGATGCGCCAAGGATCCACGCCAACTGTCGCTTCACGCTGGCTGCAGAGGCTGCTGGCCTTGGGTGGACGGCAGTTTGCGGACGAACTCCGGACACGCGGCCATCAGTACCGCGATTGGGCCTCGATGATCGATGCCGGGGAAAACCAGCCGGTCGCTAAGCGCCCGGCCCCGAAACCTCCGGCGGACCTGCAGCCGGTAAAGTATTCCTTCAGCGAGGTTGGACGCCTGCGCCGTGACCCGTATTCGATCTATGCCCGCCGCATCCTGAAACTCGATCCGCTCGATCCGTTCAACCGAGATCCCGGCGCCTCCGAGCGCGGCACGCTCTATCACGCGATCATCGACCGTTATACCCGCGAAGGCCATAAACCCGGTACGCCTGCCGCAAGGGAGGCGATGCGCCGGATCACCGAGGAATTGTTCGACGCCGAACAACTGCCAATCCATATCGACCGCGTCTGGCGGCCCCGTTTTGTCGAAGTCGCCCGCGCGTTCCTGGATTGGGAAGTCGAGCGCGCGCCGGATATCCGCAGGACGATGACGGAAGTCGGGGCCGGCTGGGAGCTGGAGCCAGCCGGTATCCGCGTCACTGGTATCGCGGACCGGATCGATATCAAGGGATCGGGTCTCGCCGATCTCATCGACTACAAGACCGGTCTCAACCCCTCGGTATCCCAGGCTCGGGCGCTGCTCGATCCGCAGCTCGGGCTTGAGGCGGCGGCGCTCAGGGCCGGGGCGTTCAAGGGTGCGGGTTCGCTGACGCCGGACAATCTGCTCTATGTCCGGCTTCGTCCCGGTGATCGGTTCCGGGAGGACAAGGTCAACAACGAGGGGACGAGCGCGACGGCCAAGCGGCAGCCGAAATCGGCGATCGATCTGGCCGACGAATCGATCGAGCAGCTCACCCGCTTCGTGATCACGCTGCGCAATGGCGAAGCCGGCTTCGCATCCCGCCTCGTGCCGATGGCCCAGAATGATTTCGGCGGCGAGTACGACCATCTCGCCCGCGTTGCCGAATGGTCGACGGCTGACGACGAGGAGGCGGAAGCCGATGAGTGACCTGGCTCCCGAAGGCGACGATCCGATCAAGTGGATCGACTGGACGACGGTGCAGCAATCGCTTGCCTCCGATCCCATAAGTTCCGCCTGGGTTTCGGCCAATGCCGGTTCCGGGAAGACGCATGTGCTGACCCAGCGGGTTATCCGGCTGCTGCTCGCCGGTTGTCGGCCCTCGTCCATCTTGTGCCTCACCTACACCAAGGCCGCGGCATCGGAGATGTCGAACCGCGTCTTCCAGCGGCTTTCGGAATGGACGGTGCTTTCCGACGAAGAACTGCGCAAGCGGATCGCCAGCATCGAAGGTGCTGAGCCGGATTTCCTCAAGCTCGCCGAAGCGCGAAGACTGTTCGCCAAGGCGCTGGAAACGCCGGGCGGGCTGAAGATCCAGACCATCCACGCCTTCTGCGAAGCGCTGCTGCACCAGTTTCCGCTCGAAGCCAATGTCGCCGGGCATTTTTCGGTGCTCGACGACCGCGCCGCCTCTGCCCTGCTCGCCGATGCGCGCCGCTCGCTGCTGACGGCGACCTCTGCGGAAGAAGACCCGGTGCTCGCGGAAGCCTTTGCGCATGTGCTGGATCTCGGAGACGAATTCGGGCTCGAAACGCTGCTCGGCGACATCATCGCCAAGCGCACCGCCATCCGCCGCTTCATTGCCCATGCCGAACGGCACGGCGGCATCGGCGTAGAACTCAAGCACGCCTTGGGGCTCGGCCCGGCCGATACGGAAGACAGTATCGCAGCCGGCTACTGGCCGCTGCCCGGGCTTTCCGGCCTGACGCTCGATCTCTATCTGGCGCTCGCCGACCAGAAGGGCGGCCAGAAGGTCACGGACGTGGCCTATGGTCTCCGTCTTGTCGCCAAGGAGCCGGATGTCCTGAAGCGAGCCCAGCATCTCGACCAGATCTTTCTCACCCGCGAGGGCAAGCCGAAAGCCGACAGTTCGCTGATCGCCAAGGCGATGACAACGACGGCACCAGAACTGGCCGATGCCGTGGCCACCGCCCGCAACCACGTCGTCGCTTGCCGCGACCGACTGCGGCTGGTCCGGATGTTCCTCGCTACCAAGGCGGCGCTGACGCTGGCGCAACGCCTCAACGACGATTACGAAGACCTGAAGAAACAACGCAGCCTGCTCGACTTCGAGGACCTGATCGCCCGCACCGCCGATCTTCTGACCCGCGACGGCGTCGGCGCCTGGGTGCATTACAAGCTCGACCAGGGAATAGACCACATTCTCGTCGACGAGGCGCAGGACACCAGCCCGATCCAGTGGACGGTGATCAAGTCGCTGGCGGAGGATTTCTATTCCGGCGCCAGCGCCCGCGAGACCCGCCGCACCATCTTTGCCGTCGGTGACGAAAAGCAGTCGATCTATTCCTTCCAGGGGGCCCGGCCGGAACGGTTTGCGGAAGAACGCAGCGAGACGGAAAAACGGGTGCGGGCCAGCGACCAGGCCTTCCACTCGGTGCGGCTGCCCCTCTCCTTCCGCTCCACGGCCGATGTGCTCGCAGCCGTCGACCAGGTGTTTTCTCTGGAGGAGAATTTTCGGGGCCTCAGCGCGCTGGGCGAACCGGTGCAGCACCGCTCCAACCGGATCGGCCACCCGGGCGCTGTCGATCTCTGGGACGTGGTAGTGCCGGAAGTCGCCGGGCAGGAGGAAGACTGGACGGCGCCTTTCGATTCGACGCCCGACAAGGCGCCTTCCGCCATTCTCGCCGGCCGGATCGCCAACCGGATCGAGGAGATGATCGGCAAGGAAACGATCATTGAAAAGGGCGTCGAACGGCCGATCGAGGCCGGTGACATCCTCGTTCTGGTCCGAAAGCGCGACGCCTTCGTCAATGCACTGACCCGGGCACTGAAACGCCGCGACAATATTCCCGTCGCCGGCGCCGACCGGCTGCGGCTGACGAGCCATATCGCGGTGCAGGATCTCCTGGCGCTTGGCCGCTTTCTGCTGCTGCCGCAGGACGATCTTTCGCTGGCGGCGCTGCTCAAGAGCCCGCTCTTCAATCTCTCCGAGGAGGATGTCTTCGAAGTCGCGGCACTGCGGGTCGAGAACATCAGTGCCTGGACGCAACTCAACCGTCTGAGCGACGAACAGCCGCTCCGGTTCCGCGATGCGGCCGACCGGCTTCAGCACCTTCTCAGCCTCTCGCGGCAGCTCAGCCCGCACGATCTGTTTGCCCGGATTCTCGGCGCGCAGGGCGGGCGGCGGAAATTCCTTGGCCGGCTCGGGACCGAGGCCGGTGACATTCTCGACGAGTTCCTGACTTTTGCGCTCGACCACGAGACCAATGGATTGCCGGGCCTGCAGGCCTTCATCTCGACGCTGGAAATCGAATCGCCGGAGGTGAAGCGCGAACAGGACGGCGGTCGCAACGAGGTGCGGATCATGACCGTGCACGCCTCCAAGGGCCTGGAGGCGCCGGTGGTGTTCCTCGTCGACAGCGGCTCGAAGGCGTTCATTTCCTCGCATGTGCCAAAATTCCGGCTGCTCCGGATCGGTGGTGACAGCGTGCCGGCCTGGGTTCCGGGCAAGATGCTGACCAATGCGATGACATCAGCCGATGACGATCGGATCAGGACCTCGACCGAGGAGGAATATCGCCGGCTGCTTTATGTCGGCATGACGCGAGCCGCCGACCGGCTGATCGTCTGCGGCTATCGCGGCAAGATCGACAATCCAGATACCTGGCAGTCGATGATCTCCAAGGCGCTTGCCGCAGACGAACATCATTGCAGCGCGGCGGAGTTTCAGGGTTCCGACGACCAATGGGGCGGTTTCAGGTGGCGCCTCCCGGCCGCTCCCGGCCGGGCACCGAAGACTGCGCACAAGGAGGCCGCGGCAGCGGACAGAAGGCCGCTTCCGGCAAGCCTCTCCCGCCCCCTGCCGGCGCAAAAGATCCTGCCGCGGCCGCTCAGCCCTTCCGGCGCCGGCACGATGATCGATGACGATGCGGACGACCTGATCGTCACTTCGCCGCTGTTTGCCGATCAGAAGGACAGTGCCGGGCTGGCGCTGCAGAAGGGCAAGCTGGTCCACCGCATGCTGCAGATGCTGACGGATTTTCCAGAGCCCGAACGTGTCTCTGCCGCCCGCCGTTATGCGGACCGCGCCGCCCGTTTCTGGCCGGTGGCGGAGCGCGAAAAGCTCGTCGCCAGCGTCATGTCGGTGCTTTCGCACGCCGAACTCGGGCCGGTCTTTTCGCAGCGCAGCCAGTCGGAAGTCTCGATCATGGGTACGCTGGCGCTCGAGGGCCGTGACTACGCGATCTCCGGCCGCATCGACCGGCTGGTGGTGACCGAGAACCGGGTGATCATCCTCGACTACAAGACCAATCGCGTGCCGCCGAAAACGTTGGAGGACGTGCCGCTTTCGCATCGGGCGCAGCTCGCCATCTATTGCGAAATCCTGCGGCCGCTTTATCCGGCGAAAAGTTTCGAATGCGTGCTGGTCTATACCGAGTCGGCGCAGGTGGTTACGCTGCCTGCGGAACTGCTGTCACGCTCGCTTGCGGAACTCAAAACAAAGTGAGATAGCGGCCATTGAAAACTTTGAGCGGGAAGCTCACATTTACACCAACAGAGAATCGTGAAGGAGAGCCCTATGGCTACCGTTAAAGTCGATAACAGCAACTTTCAGGCCGAAGTCCTCGATGCAGCCGAGCCGGTGATCGTGGATTTCTGGGCTGAATGGTGCGGCCCCTGCAAAATGATCGGTCCGAGCCTCGAAGAAATTTCGAACGAGCTCGCCGGCAAGGTGAAGGTCGTCAAGCTGAATATCGACGAAAATCCTGAACTGGCTGCCCAGTTCGGCGTGCGTTCGATCCCGACGCTTGCCATGTTCAAGGGTGGCGAAGTGGCCGACATCAAGGTTGGCGCCGCTCCGAAGACCGCCCTTTCGGCCTGGATTTCCAGCGCCGCCTAACTTCCAGTCGCATGCCCGCATAAAAAAGCCCGGCTGATCCCTGCAGCCGGGCTTTTTCTATGTCGGTCGCGCCCTTCCCGGTCAGGTCGGCGGGGTGCCGTTGTCGGCAAGTACGTTGCCGGCGAAATAAAGCGAACCGCCGATCAGGATGCGCGGCGGCGGAGCGCCCGGCACCTGGCGGCGGGCGATTTCCTGCAACGCCTCGGCCGTGGAGCCGGCGGGCTCGGCCACCAAGCCCGCATCGAAGGCGGCATGGGCTAGAACCACCGGGTCGAGACCCGATTCGCTGCCGCGGATGCGCACGGTGAAGACGTGTTCGGCGATATCGGCAAAGGCACGGAAATAGCCGATCGGGTCCTTGGTGTTGATCATGCCGGCAATGATATAAAGCGGCCGGGCCTGGCGTTCCTCGAAGGATGCCATCGCCTCGGCGATCACCTCGCCGGCGCCGGGATTGTGCCCGCCATCCAGCCAGATTTCGGAGCCTTCGGGCGCATATTGCAGCAGTTTGCCTTCGGTCAGCTTCTGGAGGCGGGCCGGCCATTCGACGGTCGCCATCGCCTTTTCCATCATCGCTTCGGTGACCGTGAAGCCGGCAGCCTTGACGGCGCGGATGGCGGCGGCGGCATTGGCGTATTGGTGACGCCCCGGCAGGCGTGGCAAAGGCAGGTCGGCAAGACCGAACTCATCCTGGTAGATCAGCCGGCCGAATTCCTCATGGGCCGAAAATTCCTGGCCGTAGACGGCGGTCGGACAGCCGAGCCGCTCGGCGGTCGAGATCAGCACGTCGCGGGCCGCTTCAAATTCCTGATGGCCGATGACGACGGGACGGCCGCGCTTCATGATCCCGGCCTTTTCGGCGGCAATCAGTTCGACGCGGTCGCCGAGATAGGCCTGGTGGTCGAGCGAGATCGGCATGATGACCGAAACCGCAGGATCTGAAATGACATTGGTGGCATCGAAACGACCGCCGAGGCCGACTTCGAGGATCACCGCATCGCCAGGCTGTTCGGAGAACAGGAGGAAAGTCGCCGCTGTGAGGATCTCGAAGACGGTAATCATCTGGCCGTTATTGGCCGCCGCGATGCGTCGTAACGCATCCGCCAGCATCTCGTCGCCGACGATCCGGCTGCGGCCGCCCTTGACGCCGATCCGATAGCGTTCATGCCAGTTGACGAGATGCGGGGACGTGTGGACATGCGTGGCGTAACCGCCTGCCTCGAGCAGGGCACGGCAGAAGGCGGTCACGGAGCCCTTGCCATTGGTGCCGGCCACATGGATGACGCGCGGCAGCTTCCTGTGCGGATTGCCGAGTATCTCGAGCAGGCGGGTGATCCTGTCGAGCGAAAGATCGAAACCCTTCGGATGAAGGGTCATCAGTCGTTCAATTTCCCGCTCGGCCTCGCTCACAACGGGCTCGTTCATGGTGGTCATCCCGCCGCTCCGGCTCTCGATGCTCTCTCTCGGTCAGGCGCTGAGCGCGATGGGCGCCGGAAGCACTTCCTGAACAGGCTGTTTCGTCAGCATCTTCAGGATCTTGGCCAGTGTCGATGGAATCTCGTGGCGCTTTACCACCATATCGACCATGCCATGCTCCAGCAGGTATTCCGACGTCTGGAAGCCTTCAGGCAGCTTTTCGCGCAGCGTCTGTTCGATGACGCGCTTGCCGGCAAAGCCGATTTCGGCGCCGGGCTCGGCAATATGGACATCACCCAGCATGGCGTAGGAGGCGGTGACACCGCCGGTCGTCGGGTTGGTGAGCACGACGATATAAGGCAGGCCTGCTTCCTTCAGCATGTCGACCGCAACCGTGGTGCGCGGAAGCTGCATCAGCGACAGGATGCCTTCCTGCATGCGAGCGCCGCCGGAGGCCGGGAAGATCACCAGCGGGCATTTTTCGGTGAGCGCCCGTTCGCAAGCCCGGACGATCGCCTCACCAGCCGCCATGCCGAGCGAACCGCCGATAAAGTTGAATTCATGCACGACGGCGACCAGCTTCAGGCCCTGGACCTCGCCGAGGCCGGCGAGAATCGTGTCTTCCTGCTCGGTCTTGACGCGACTATCCTTCAGGCGATCGGCATAACGCTTGGAATCGCGGAATTTCAGCGGATCCTGGGCGACCTTCGGCTGCGGCAACGCTTCGAAGACACCGCCATCGAAAAGATCGACGAGGCGGGCCTTGGCCGGCATCTTCATGTGGAAGCCGGAAGCGGGGATGACCCACTTGTTCTCTTCCAGGTCCTTATGAAAGACCATCTCGCCGGTTTCCGGGCACTTGATCCAGAGATTTTCCGGAACGTCCCGGTTGGGACGACCGAGCATGGAGTTGATGCGCGGCCGGACGTAATTGGTGATCCAGTTCACTTGGCGTACTCCCGATTAACTGAAGCCTAATGTGGGAAACTATTCGGCGGCAACAAGGCGGGCAGCGCGCACGCCGGTTGCAAGACCGCGAACCAGGGTTGCGACCGCAGCGACGGTATCCGGACCAGCCTTGCCATCCTTGGTGAGGCTTCCGGCGATCTGGCTGACGATTGCCGAGCCGACAACGACGCCATCCGCCGCAGCGCCGATTGCCTTGGCGTGATCCGCGGTCTTGACGCCGAAACCGACGCAGACCGGCAGAGCCGTGTGGCCCTTGATGCGCTTGACGGCTCCGCCGATCAGCGACGGATCCGGAAGGGCCGATCCGGTAATGCCGTTCATCGAGACGTAATAGACGAAACCCGACGTGTTCTTGAGAACGGCCGGAAGGCGCTTGTCGTCGGTGGTCGGGGTGGCGAGGCGGATGAAGTTGACGCCCTTGGCCAGTGCCGGGATGCAAAGCTCGTCATCCATTTCCGGCGGCAGATCGACGACGATCAGGCCGTCGATGCCCGACGCAATCACGTCATCGAGGAATCTCTCGACGCCGTAGACATAGATCGGGTTGTAGTAACCCATCATCACGATCGGCGTTTCGGTATCGGTTTCGCGGAAACTGGCCGCAAGCTTGAGCGTCTTTGCGAGCGTCTGACCGCCCTTCAGGGCGCGCTGACCGGCCATCTGGACCGCCGGGCCATCGGCCATCGGATCGGAAAACGGCATGCCGAGCTCGATCAGATCGGCACCGGCATCAGGCAATGCCTTCATGATGCCGAGCGAGGTTTCGAAATCCGGATCGCCGCCCATGATATAGGTGATCAGCGCGGGGCGACCCTCGGCCTTCAGGGCCGCGAAACGTTTGTCCATACGAGCGGTCATATCAAAGCTCCATGCCGAGAATCTTGCCGACGGTGAAGATGTCCTTGTCTCCACGGCCCGACAGATTCATCAGGATGATTTCGTCCTTGCCCATCTTCGGGGCGCGCTTGATCACTTCGGCGAGCGCATGGCTCGGCTCCAGCGCCGGGATGATGCCTTCGAGACGGGTCAGCATCTGGAAAGCGTCGAGCGCTTCGTCATCCATGATCGGCACGTATTCGGCGCGCCCGATGGAATGCAGCCAGCTATGCTCCGGACCGATGCCCGGGTAATCGAGGCCGGCCGAAATCGAATGGCCTTCGAGGATCTGGCCGTCGCCATCCTGCAGCAGATAGGTACGGTTGCCATGCAGGACGCCCGGCGATCCGGCAGTGATCGAGGCGCAATGATCGACGCCCTGGAGGCCACGGCCGCCAGCTTCGACGCCGACGATCCGGACGCTTTTGTCGTCCAGGAACGGATGGAAGATGCCGATCGCGTTCGAACCGCCGCCAACGGCGGCGATGACGACATCCGGCAGCCTGCCTTCGGCTTCCAGCAACTGGGCGCGGGCTTCGGTGCCGATCACCGACTGGAAGTCGCGGACCATTTCCGGATAGGGATGCGGGCCGGCGGCGGTGCCGATCAGGTAATAGGTGTCGTCGACATTGGTGACCCAGTCACGCAACGCCTCGTTCATGGCGTCCTTCAGCGTGCCGTGACCGGCGGTCACCGGGCGGACTTCAGCACCGAGAAGCTTCATGCGGAAAACGTTCGGCGCCTGGCGCTGAACGTCGGTCGCACCCATGTAGACGACGCAAGGGAAACCGAAGCGGGCGGCAACGGTCGCCGACGCGACGCCATGCTGGCCGGCGCCGGTCTCGGCGATGATTCGGGTCTTGCCCATGCGCTTGGCGAGCAGGATCTGGCCAATGCAGTTGTTGATCTTGTGCGAACCGGTATGGTTCAGCTCTTCGCGCTTGAAATAGATCTTGGCGCCGCCGAGATGTTCGGTCAGACGCTCGGCGAAATAAAGCGGGCTCGGACGGCCGATGTAATGGGCGCCGAGATCAGCCAGTTCCTTCTGGAAGGAGGGATCGTTCTTCGCCTTTTCCCATTCGCCCTGGAGATCCAGGATCAGCGGCATCAGCGTTTCGGCGACAAAGCGCCCGCCGAAAATACCGAAACGGCCATCCTCGTCGGGGCCGGCACGGAACGAATTGGGTTGTGGCGTCTCGTTCACTCTCTACTCCCTCACGCGCCCTTTCGACCCGCCTCTGCGACGGCATCGAAAAAGGCATCGATCATTCCAAGGTCCTTGATGCCCGGCGCGCTTTCCACGCCGGACGATAAGTCGATACCGCTTGCCCGCGTCGATTTGAGGGCAATAACGGCATTATCCTTGTTCAATCCTCCCGAAAGCATGTAATCCACGCCCTCGTCAAGGGAAGCCATCAGGCTCCAGTCGAAGGAAATGCCGTTGCCACCCGGCAATTCGGATCCGGCGGGCGCTTTGGCATCGAAAAGAAAGCGATCGGCAACGCCGATATAAGGATCGATCCGGTCGAGATCGCCAGCTTCCTTCACGGAAAATGCCTTCATGACCGGCAGACCGAAAAGCGCTTTTACCTGCAGAACCCGTTCCGGGCTCTCATTGCCATGCAGTTGCAGGATGTCCGGCCGCACCATCGAGACGATGTCGTCGAGTTCCTCGTCGTCGGCATTAACGGTCACCGCGACGAGCTTCACCCGCCCGCGGACTCGATCGGCGAGGTCTCCGGCCAGGTCCGGTTCCACATAACGCGGGCTCTTGGCGAAAAAGATGAAGCCGATATGCGAGGCGCCCCGCGCCACGGCGCGATCAACAGCCTCGGGGGTTTTCAACCCGCAAATCTTGATATCAGGTTTCATGAGGTGCGGAGTGGCATGAAATTCCGCCGGAGTCGAGGCAAATCATAGCAGACGGAGTGACCCCTTGGCGATCCTGGTTATTTTCGTCTTCGGGTTCTCCCCGAGGATCGGCCGGGACACGTCGTGTGCCTCGAATTGAAATTTAATAATGACACGCGACGTGCCCCGTTCGGTGTGTTTTTCCGCGCAACTCCGGTCCCTCTGCGGCGGTATGGTCTTGCGTCCTTGCGGAATGCCATACCGGGTTGTGTGCGACACACGCACGCCCCGCCTCAGAGCGAGAGGGAGACCATTTTCTGCGCAGCCCCTGGCGACCCACCTGCATGACGGCAGATCATCAAGGCACCGGTCCCGTCTCGCCGGTCATGCGGGCCGGTGTAGCCGAAACGGGACGGGTGGATTGTAGGCACGGGGTCGAGGGGTGGGGATGAGCGAGGGTGTATTTTTATGCTTTTGTTTCCCAAGTGACTGATTTGCCTAAGCACCCCCCCTCTGCCCTGCCGGGCATCTCCCCCCTCAGGTGGGGAGATCACAAGCGGCACGCTCCCCGCCTCCAAAACGCCGCCGCGAAAAATATGACGCTCAATGGAGGACTGTGAGCAGGCTCCCAGCCAATCTCCCCCTTGAGGGGGAGATGCCCGGCAGGGCAGAGGGGGGTGCCACGTCCGCCGCTGCCGACCGCCTTTCGCGCTTCCTTCTTCGTCACTCGAAATCAATCGCATGTAGTTGGGACCCATGCTGTTTCAGCCATTTTCGGGCCTCTTCCATGCGCGGGCAGAGCTCTCGGCACAGCGCCCAGAATTTCGGGCCGTGGTTCATCTCCTTCAGGTGCGCCACTTCATGGGCGGCGAGATAATCGATGACGAGAGGCGGGGCCATGACGATGCGCCAGGAAAAACTGAGGTTTCCGTCCCAGGAACAGGAGCCCCAACGGCTGCGGGTGTCCTTCATGGAGACCGATTTGACCGGTTTGCGGATGCCGGCGGCGTGGCGGGCGACCAGCACTTCGAGATCCTTGCGCGCTTCCTTCTTGAAGAAGGCGGAGAGCCGCCGGCCCATGTGATCCTCGAGGCCGCTGACCCGCAGCACCGGTTCGCCATCGACCAGCACCGCTTCGGTGAGGCCGCGCAGCGTGCCGGTATGTTCGATCCGATGGGGCACGCCGCGAAAGGCGATGCGGCCGCCTGATCGGATCGGGTTATCGGCCGAAAATTTGGCGAGCTTGGTGAGGAGCCAGCCCTGGTGACGGTCGAGGAAATCGTCGATCTCGCGCTTCAGCAGACCCGCTGGCACCGTAAGGTTGAGCGCGCGGCCGCCGGGTTCGATCCTGAGCGTGATGCGGGTGGCGCGGCGGTTTTCCCTGATCGTCAGCGGCATCGCCCGATCACCGACATCAAGGGTCCGCTTCACCGTTTCGAGCGGTTTCGGCTTGGAGCGGACTGGCTTTTTCAGAAGCGCGAACATGGACCCTTTCTAGCCGATTCCTTTCCATAAGAAAGCCGGCGTCTAAACGACGCCGGCTCCCCATCACGTTTCACGTGAATCCCTGGGAGGATCAGAGATCGACAACCGGGTTTTGACCGGAGGAACGGTTCTGCCGCTCGCGCATGAAGCGGTCGAATTCTTCCTGGTCCTTGGCGCGGCGAAGCTCGCGGACATAGTTGTCGAATTCTTCGCGCATCTCATCCAGCTTGCGGCGCTCTTCCTCGATCCGGTCGATCTCGGTCTTGCGCCAGTCGTCAAAGGCAACGTTGCCGGTGGTGAAATGCGTGTTGTAGCGGGATTTCGCCCGACGGCAGCCGGCGAACATCCGGTCGGCGCGGTGGTTGGCATCACGCTTGAAGCCGCGGAGCCTCTCCCCGAACAGAATGTAGGCGAGCATGGCAAGGCCGAGCGGCCAGAAAACGACGAAACCGAGCACCATGAGCGCGATGGTAGCCGGCGTCCACTCCGGACGAATCAATGCTGACTGGTTCATTGGTCACACCCTGATGTTTCAGCGGGTGGCCACATGCCAGCCCGACTGAATTCGATTTGGTGAGCCCATGATCCGCCTTCAAGAAGACGGATCATTAAATTCAAGAAGATGCTGAAATATAAACCAGAATTCGAAGACGCGACCGGACTTAGCCGGCCTTGCCGCCCTTGATGACCCGCTTGACCGGAGTCTTCTTGATCACAGACCTGGCATGTTTCTGGGTGAAGGCAACGATGCGAGGCGCGATCTCGCGGCGGAAACGCGAGCCGTTGAACACGCCGTAATGGCCGACATCCGGCTGCATGTAATGCAGGCGCATGTCATCGGGGATATTGGGGCAGATGGTCTGCGCCGCATTGGTCTGGCCGAGACCGGAGATATCGTCGTTCTCGCCCTCGACGGTCAGAAGCGCCACCTGACGGATGAGCTTAGTATCGACCGGTACATTCCGGTGCATCATCTCGCCCTTCGGCAGTGAATGCTTGATGAAGACCGTGTCGACCGTCTGGAGGTAGAATTCCTCGGTGAGGTCCATGACCGCCAGATATTCGTCGTAGAACTCGCGATGCTTCTCGGCAGACTCGCCGTCGTTCTTGACGAGGTGCTGGAAAAATTCCTTGTGGGCGCTGACATGGCGGTCAAGGTTCATCGACATGAAGCCGGACAATTGCAGGAAGCCCGGATAGACGCGGCGCATGAAACCCGTATGCGGCCACGGCACGTTCATGATGACGTTATCGCGGAACCATTCGATCGGATGTTCTTCCGCAAGCTTGTTGACGGCGGTCGGGTTGATGCGGGTGTCGATCGGACCGCCCATCAGGATCATCGAAGCCGGAACCATCTGGTCGCGCTGCGATTCCATCACCGCCACGGCAGCCAGCACCGGGACGGAAGGCTGACAGACCCCGATGACATGGGCGCCGGGGCCGATCGCATGCAGCATCTCGATGATGTAGTCGATATAGTCGTCGAGATCGAAGCGGCCGTCGGTGATCGGCACCATGCGGGCATCGATCCAGTCCGTGATGTAGACGTCCGCGCTCGGCAGCAGCGCTTCCACGGTGCCGCGCAGCAGCGTCGCATAGTGGCCGGACATCGGCGCAACGATCAGGATCTTCTGATCCGGGGCACGACCGGTGGGCAGATCGCGGCGGAAATGCAGGAGATTGCAGAAAGGCTTGGTCCAGACGATCTCTTCCGTTACCGCGACGGTCTCACCATCGACAGTCGTGAAGGGGAGATCGAAGGCCGGCTTGCCGTAACGGCGCGTGACGCGCTCGAAGACTTCAAGGCTGGCGGACAGCGTGCGGCCCATCGTGGTGTGGGAAAACGGATTGAGCGGATTGGAATAGAAGAAGTGCATGGCATCCGCGGCGGCGCGGACGGGAGCCATCGCGGCGTGGTTCATCTCGTAGAACTGATAGAACATCGACGTGCTACCTTTCGTGATTTCCGACAGCGCATTCGACAGGGACATCGAACCGATCGGTTCAGGAGCAGTGTGAGGATAGGCAAGCACTTTTCTATTGCGATGCAACATTATGGGGAATACCGGCTGAATTGGCCAAGAGGAAGGCGGGGCGGCAGATCATTCTGCTGTCTTGAGAATGACATGTAAGCCTTAAAGTTCCACCTTCCAAGCCTGGTTAAGGACTCATGCCCGCCGGCGGGCATGAGTCCTCCTATTATTTAGACGTCAGCAACGAAGGTCTGGCGCTGGGTGCCGAGGCCGTCGATGCCGAGTTCGACGACTTCGCCGGGTTTCAGGAAGCGCTGCGGCTTCATGCCGAGGCCGACGCCCGGAGGCGTGCCGGTGGAGATGATGTCGCCCGGATGCAGCGACATGAACTGGCTGAGGTAGGAGACGAGATAACGGACGCCGTAGACCATCGTCTTCGTGGATCCGTTCTGCATCTTCTCGCCATTGACCGTGAGCCACATGCCGAGGTTCTGCGGATCGGCGATTTCGTCCTTGGTGACGAGCCAGGGGCCGATCGGGCCGAAGGTGTCGCAGGACTTGCCCTTGGTCCACTGGCCCGAGCGCTCGCTCTGGAAGGCGCGTTCGGAAACGTCGTTGGTCAGGCAGTAGCCGGCGACATAATCCATCGCATCAACTTCCGAGACATATTTCGCAGTCTTGCCGATGACCACCCCGAGCTCGACTTCCCAGTCTGTCTTCTGGGAACCACGCGGGATGACCACGTCGTCGTTCGGGCCGACGATGGCGGAGGTCGCCTTCATGAAGATGATCGGCTCAGGCGGTACGGTCGCGCCGGTTTCGGCCGCGTGGTCGGAATAGTTGAGGCCAATACAGATGAACTTCCCGGTGCCGGCGACGCAGGCGCCGATGCGGGTCGGCTGCAGTTCGGGCAGGCTTTCCGGATCGAGAGCGGCGATCCTGGCAAGGCCTTCCGGGGAAATCGCAGGTCCGGCGATGTCGGCGACATGGCCGGACAGATCGCGGATCTTGCCCTTGTTGTCAAAAAGTGCCGGCTTTTCATGGCCCGGCTCACCAATGCGCATCAGTTTCAAAACATGGTCCTCCATTTATCGAGGAGGTTTATGAAACATGCGCCACGGCTTGTCACCCCCGTTTTCAGCCAACCAGAAGTCTGTTGCCAACCAGGTCGCCGGGCTTATTGTTAATGTTAAACCTACTCACGACCTGCAATTTCGGAGAATGCCCATGACCAGCAGCAACAGCCGCGACTCGGAGTTTCCGATCGATACATTTTTCCTCGACCGCTGGTCGCCGCGGGCGTTTACCGAGGAGACGATCGATCAGGCTACCATGCTGACGATCCTCGATGCCGCTCACTGGGCGCCCTCCTCCGGCAACAACCAACCCTGGCGTTTCATCTATGCGCTGCGCGGCACGCCATCTTTTCCGGTGCTCGTCGACATTCTTTCGCCGGGTAACCAGCGCTGGGCGCAGAACGCGGCAGCGCTGATGATCGTCGTCTCGAAGACCTATCGCGTGGCAAGCAATGGCGAGCGCCGGCTCGCCTATACCCATTCCTACGATACGGGTGCCGCCTGGTTCTCGGTGATCTGCCAGGCGATGAAACTCGGTTATCACGCGCATGGCATGGAGGGTTTCGACAAGGAAAAGGCCGTCGAAGTGCTTGGCATTCCGGAAGGTTACCGGGCCGAGGCAGCGGCTGCGATCGGCCGGATGGCCGACAGAACCACCCTGCCCGACGATCTTGCCGAGCGGGAATTCCCGAGCAAGCGCAAGCCGGTTTCGGAAATCGCCTTCGAAGGAAAATTTACCGGAGAGCCCTGAGCGCCGGCGATCTCTCGAAATTGTTTCACGTGAATCCCTATCCACAGAAAAGATTCACGTGAAACACTTTTGAACTGGACAAACAAAAAGCGGCGGCCCGATCCGGACCGCCGCTTTCATTGTTAATGAAGCTTAGACCTCAGATGTCGAGGTTGGCAACGCTCAGGGCGTTATCCTGGATGAACTCGCGGCGCGGTTCGACTTCGTCGCCCATCAGGCGTGAGAAGAGACCATCGGCATCGGTCGCATCGTTCACCCTGACCTGCAGCAGCGAGCGGACGTTCGGATCGAGCGTCGTTTCCCAGAGCTGCTCGGCATTCATCTCGCCGAGGCCCTTGTAACGCTGCATGGAGAGGCCCTTGCGGCCGGTTGCGAAGATCGATTCCAGGAGGGCGCGGGGGCCGGACATTTCCTGCTGGCCGTCCTTGCGCGTGAGGACCGGCGGGGTGCGGTAGATTTCCTGCAGGCGCGGGGTCATCTGGTCGATATGGCGGGCATCGGCCGAGCCGATCAGCGCCACGTCAACGGCCGCGACTTCCTTGACGCCGCGCACCATCCGCTCGAAACGCAGGCCGCCCTCGTCGGTCACATGGCCTGACCAGCCGCGTTCGGTCTCCTCGGCGATCATATCGAGGCGACGAGCGACTTCGTCGGCGGTCTGCTGGGCCCGTTCGTGATTGTCGGTAAGCTCCGGATTGAGCGCACCGGCGATCGCAGCCTGTTCGATGATCGAGCGGCTATAGCGGGAATGCAGGCCCTCGACCAGGCTGCGCAGGCGCAGTGCATCCTGGATGACTTCGCGCATATCCTGGCCGGCACGCACTTCACCGGAACCGAGCGTCAGGGTCGCTTCCTCAAGGCCCATGGTGATCAGGTACTCTTCCAGCGCACCTTCGTTCTTCAGGTACTGGATCGACTTGCCGCGGCTGACCTTATAGAGCGGCGGCTGGGCGATATAGATATGGCCGCGTTCGATCAGGTCCGGCATCTGGCGGAAGAAGAAGGTCAGAAGCAGGGTGCGGATATGGGCGCCGTCAACGTCGGCGTCCGTCATGATGATGATCTTGTGGTAACGCAGCTTGTCGGCGTTGAACTCGTCCTTGCCGATCGACGTGCCGAGCGCGGTGATCAGCGTGCCGATTTCCTGGCTTCCGAGCATCTTGTCGAAACGAGCACGCTCGACGTTGAGGATCTTGCCGCGGAGCGGGAGGATCGCCTGGTTCTCTCGCGAACGACCCTGCTTGGCGGAACCGCCGGCGGAATCGCCCTCGACGAGGAAAAGTTCGGACTTGGCCGGATCGCGCTCGGAGCAGTCGGCAAGCTTGCCGGGCAGCGAGGCGATGTCGAGCACGCCCTTGCGGCGGGTCAATTCGCGGGCCTTGCGGGCGGCTTCGCGGGCGACGGCAGCTTCGACCACCTTGCCGACGAGGATCTTCGCTTCGGTCGGATGTTCTTCAAACCAGGTGCTCAGCGCTTCGTTCATCAGGCTTTCGACCACCGGCCGAACTTCCGACGACACGAGCTTGTCCTTGGTCTGCGACGAGAACTTGGGGTCGGGCACCTTGACGGAAAGTACGGCGGTCAGGCCCTCGCGGCAGTCTTCTCCCTGCAGCGTTACCTTTTCCTTTTTGGTGATACCGGAACTATCCGCATAGGACGTCACCTGGCGCGTCAGCGCGCCCCGGAAGCCGGCCATATGGGTGCCGCCATCGCGCTGGGGAATGTTGTTGGTGAAGCAGAGCATGTTTTCGTGGTAGCTGTCGTTCCACCACATGGCTACTTCGACCGTCATGCCGTCCTTCTCGCCCTTGATGGCGACGGGCTTGTCGACCAGCGGCTTCTTGGAGCGATCGAGATAACGGACGAAGGCTTCGAGACCGCCGTCATACAGCATCTCTTCCTCCTTGATGTCCGGCTTGCGCTTGTCCGTTAGCCGGATTCTAACGCCGGAATTCAGGAAGGCCAGTTCGCGCAGGCGATGCTCGAGCGTGCCATAGTCGTATTCGGTCATCGTGAAGGTGTCGGAGCTGGCGAGGAAGGTGACCTCGGTTCCGGAACGGCCTTCGTATTCGCCGATGACTTTGAGCGGTCCGTCGGCGACACCATGTGTGAAGGAAATCTCGTGGAGTTTGCCATTGCGGCGAATGCGCAGTTTCAGCCAGACGGACAATGCGTTGACGACCGAGACACCGACGCCGTGCAGACCGCCGGACACCTTGTAGGAGTTCTGGTCGAACTTACCGCCCGCATGGAGCTGGGTCATGATCACTTCGGCAGCGGAGACGCCTTCGCCGGTGTGAATGTCGGTCGGGATGCCGCGTCCGTTGTCCGTGACGGTGATCGAACCGTCGGCATTAAGGGTCACGGTAACCAGGTCGGCATGACCGGCAAGCGCTTCGTCGATCGCGTTGTCGACGACTTCGTAGACCATGTGGTGCAGGCCGGAGCCGTCGTCAGTATCGCCGATATACATGCCGGGGCGCTTGCGCACTGCATCAAGGCCCTTCAGAACCTTGATCGAGTCGGCACCGTATTCGGCACTCGCGCCATTATCGCTGACGGGTGTATCGGTCATCAATTATCTTCCAATTCGTTTGAGATGCCGGTGAAGCGAATCACCGGCTATTCCACCCTCAGAATATAGGGAAATCGGGGCGGTTTCTAAAGGTTGAGCCTCGCCAATACGGCATGAAAGCCGTGGATGCGTAGCGAATTCAGCCTCGCATCTCGGCTTTTTTGAGGAGCGTGTCCATTTCCTCTATCACGTCGGGCGGTAAAGAGCGAATCCGCTGCGCCAGACGGTTGGCAAAGCCGGTGTATGATGGCGGCAGACCCGCGGTATCGAGCACGACTTTCGGATGGGACGCTTCGGCCAGCCGGAAAAGTTCTTCCGCCTCGTCCCAGATGACGTTGAAATAACCGGCGATCCGCTGCAGCAGTTCGAACGTCGGACGACCACGCTTTCCATGCTCCAGGGCGGAAAGATAGGCAGGCGTGACGCCGATCGCCTCGGCAAGCTCGCGCTGGGTGATGCCCTTGCGGCGGCGCAGCTCTCTCAACGCATGACCGAAGGGAGTCATTCCCGATCTCCGCGGCTGCGGGAAAGCCGCACATACATGGCGCCCTCTCCGCCGTGATGGCGCGCAGCCCATTCATAAGAGGAGATCAGGAAGCGGAACTCGGCTTTCGAAAACCACAGGGGCACGGCGCGTCGGAGCGCGCCTTCGCTACCCATCGAACTGCCCTTGCCGGTGATCACCAGAACATGGCGGAGCCCGCGTTCATGGGCCCGCAGCAAAAAGTCGAGAAGCAGGTCGTGGGCCTCGCCCTGAAATAGTCCGTGCAGATCGAGCCGGGCGTCGATCGGCAGCCGGCCCTTGGCGAGCTTTTTCTTGACGGGCTTTTCGAGCGGCTGATGAGAGCCTACGGGGCGCCTGGAGGGGACGGCAACCGGAAGTTCGACCGCATAACTTTCCTGCCGCGGCGCGGGTTTCGGCTTTTTCGCTTCGACAGCCGCTTCCTCCGCGGCAATCTTTGCGGCCTCCGCTTCCTCGAATTGCAGGATCTCCTTCATACGGCCGGGCAAGGCGCGGGCCGACTTCGCGACCCTTCCCCACAATATCCGCTCTTCCGGATCGAGTTTGCGACCGCCCTTCATCTGCCGTACCTGACAGACGCTGCCTTGGGGATGAGAATATAGAAGTCCGCATCGTTGCGCACGGTTCCGGCAAGCTCGCCCGCCTCGAAGCCTGAGCCGGTAAAAATGTCACCGCGCGCCGGTCCAACGATCGCCGAGCCAGTATCAAGCGCCAACATCAGCCGCGCGAAGGGTTTGCCGCCATCCATATGGGTCAGCGTCTCGGAACGGATAAAGAAGGGAAAACCGAACGTGTGGATCTGGCGATCGACCGCCAGCGAGCGCCCCGGGATCAGCGGCACCTTGGCGGCGGCCACCGGTCCGAGCGACGGATCGGAGACATCCGCTTGCCGGAAGAAGATGTATGAACGATTGTGCCAAAGCACTTCATCAACCTTAGCCGGATTCTCAGCCAGCCAGGTTCGGATGCTCTGCATGGAAATCTTCGCAGGATCGATCTCGCCACGGTCGATCAGCAGCCTGCCGATCGGCGAGAACGGATGACCCGCCTTGGCGGCATAGGTGATCCGCCGGATGTTGCCGTCCGGATATCTCAGCCTCGCGGCGCCCTGAACGTGGATGAAGAAGACATCGACCTTGGATTTCGCGTAGGCGATCTCCAGGCCGCGGCCTTCGAGCAAACCACGGTCGATCTCGCCGCGATCCGGATAAGGCTCGATTCCGTCAGGTGTCTGCCGGCCAAACATGTAGCCGGAGTCCAATCCTGCCGGACGGTTGCCGTCGTCGAGATCAATGAGATCGTCCGGGCGATAATAGAAAGGATGCGCCCAGACCTCGTCCCGCGTTTCCGAGACCTCTATTTCCGGCTCATAAAAAGCGGTAACGAAACCGCGCCGGCCGTCGCTGCGCGCGATCAGGAAGGGTGTGCAATGGGTTTCGAAAAAGGCCCTGGCGGAAACGCCATCGCCCGGGAGGTCCCGGGCGGCTTCGATGAGGGTGCCGAGTTCTTCGGCGGTCAGGCCGAGGGAACCGGTGCGGTATGGCTTGACCTTGCGGATATGCTCAAGCGACGCGCGCATGCCGGCAAACAGTGCCGTCGGATCGTCATCGCCCCACCCCGCAAGATCGGAGAAGGGTACCGGCCGTAGAGTATAATCCGCAGAGATCACGGTCATTGTTCGGATTCGGTGGCGACCAATCTCCAGTTCGGATCGCGGGAGTGGATGTCGCGGGCGAAGGTCCAGATGTCGGTGACTTCGGCCACGGTTTCCTGGTCGCCGTCGATCAGTGCGCCGGCCTTGTCATAGGTGGCGGAAATCAGCTGACTGACGATGCGGACGGTGATCTGCTCCTCGGCATCCTTGACCGCGGCATGGGTGATATCCGCCTTGTCGATGCCGACGAAGGTGGACTTCACCACTTCGCCGCGGGATTCCCGGTCGGTGATCGCCGTATCGAAACCGTCGAAAACCTCTTTCGAAAGAAGGCCTTTCAGCGTCTTCCGGTCGCCGTCGGCAAAAGCCATGACAATCATCTCGTACGCCATGCGGGCGCCATTCAGAAATTCGCGGGGACGGAAAGCGGGATCGGACTTGACCAGTTCGCGCAGCGCGGCGTTAAGCGGCGTAGCCGGCTTGGCGAGAGCGTCGACATCCGCATAACGCTGCTCGTCCTCCGTGGCGTCCCGGCGCGGCAGGGTCACGACCTTGCTGTCGTCCCCGCCTGGGTTTTTTGCGACGTCGCGGGGGCTGTAAGGATCGAACGGCGGCTTCTCACTTCCCGTCCGGCGTCCGAGCACACTGCGCAGTTGCAGGAAGATCAGAACCGCTGCGACGAGGAAAAAGAGTGTTATAAAGTCGTTAGAGCCCATCTTAACCCGCATTTGGCGTTTAAAAGTTCGGTGCAGTTTCTCATATAGTCTGCATACGCCTATCATTCAAATGGCGAAGACGTTAGCGCTTTGCGCACTTCTGGATATCACGACACAGGGAATACCATGCGCTTCTTTCTCGTGCCGCTTCTTCTTATCGGCTGGCCGCTCGCCGAAATCGCGGGCTTTGTGCTGGTCGGCAAAGCACTCGGCCTCTGGGCGACGCTCGGCCTGGTGATCGGTACGGCGGTGCTCGGAGCCATCCTGCTGCGCAACCAGGGCACCCAGATCCTGAGACAGATTTCCACCGAGAGCCGCGACGGCCGCGCACCCGGCCGCGCACTGATCGACGGGGCGATGATCGTCGTTGCCGGCATCATGCTGCTGCTGCCCGGTTTCATCACCGACATCATCGGGCTTGCGCTGTTCATTCCCTTCGTGCGCAGCCTGATCTGGTCTGTGATCGGCCGGCGTATCGTCGTTGTCCGTTCGCAACGCAGCAAGAGCTATCGCTACGAAAGCCCGAGGCCTTCGCCGGAGGCCAACAAAACCGGGCCGGTGGTCGATCTCGACGAGCAGGACTACCATCGCGATCCCGATCCCTCCTCGCCCTGGGCCGGACCTAAAAGCAAGGAACCTTGAGCGGTTCAGCCCGTTGGCCAGGGTTGTAAGCCCACAAGCGAAATGTTAGAGGGCCTCAACGCTCCAAAGCCTCGAGGAAATCCCAATGGCAGATGATAACAACCAGGCCGAAACCCCGTCCCTCAACATCCTGGCGCAATACACCAAGGATCTCTCCTTCGAGAACCCGGGCGCTCCGCGCTCGCTGCAGGCGCGCGACAAGGCGCCGGCGATCAACATCAATGTCAACGTCAATGCCAATCCGCTTTCCGACGCCGATTTCGATGTTATCCTGACGCTGAACGCCGAAGCCAAGGAAGGCGACAAGATCGTCTTCGCGGCCGAGCTGGTCTACGGCGGCGTTTTCCGCATCACGGGTTTCCCCCAGGAGCACATGCTGCCGCTCCTCTTCATCGAGTGCCCGCGCCTCCTGTTCCCGTTCGCCCGCCAGATCATCGCCGACGTAACCCGCAACGGCGGTTTCCCGCCGCTGATGATCGACCCGATCGATTTCGCACAGATGTTCACGCAGCGCATGGCCGAAGAACAGGCCCGCTCCAAGGTCCAGGCGCTCGACAGCTGAGATCGGATTTTTCGATTTGACGAAAGAGCCCGGGTTTCGACCTGGGCTTTTTTATTGGGCCTGCTTGTACTTCAGCCAGACCGCCTTGTCCTTCAGCGACGTGACCATGGCTGCATGCGCTTCGATCTCGGTTTCCGTCAGCCGGCGGTCAAGCGGCCGCGGGCGGCCGGTCACCGCCACCACGACTTCATCGACCTCGATCACCGTCGCAGACCGTTCGTTGCCCATCAGGCCGAGCGCCGTCTGACGGCCGCCCGTCATCTCGATATAGACTTCGGCGAGCAGTTCGGAGTCGAGCAGCGCGCCGTGCTTGGTGCGGTGGGCGTTGTCGATGCCGTAACGGCGGCAGAGCGCATCAAGCGAATTCGGACCCATCGGGTGTTTGCGGCGGGCCATGGCCAGAGTGTCGATGACCTGGTCGGACATCACCGGCGGCAGGCCGAGGCGACCGAACTCCGCATTCATGAAGCCCATGTCGAAGGTCGCATTATGGGCGATCCACTTGGCGCCATCGAAGAACTCGATGATCTGCTGGACGACATCGCCGAAGCTCGGCTTGTCCTTCAGGAACTCGTCGGTAATGCCATGGACCGCAAGCGCGTCCGGATGAACCTTGCGGTCGCCCGGATTGATGTAGAGATGAAGCGTCCTGCCGGTCGGAAAATTGTTGATCAGCTCAATGCCGCCGATTTCGATCACCCGATCGACCTTCGATTCGAGGCCTGTGGTTTCCGTATCGAAGATGATCTCACGCATTTGGCTTTTTCTCGCTCATCTTTCCGGCCTTCAGAGACGCGATGATCTCGCGTACCCGTTCCCTCGCCGCTTCCAGTCCAAGGCCCGTATCGACGAGAAAATCGGCTCTTTTGCGTTTTTCCGCATCGGGCATCTGGCGGGAGAGAATCATCGCCAATTTTTCCTCCGTCATGCCGGGACGCGCAAGCACCCTGTCGCGCTGTATCTGTGGATCGCAGGTGACAACAACAATAACATCGGCGCGATCCTCGCCCTTCACTTCGAAGAGAAGCGGAATATCGAGGAGCACGAGGTCGGTACGGGCCTCCCTGTGGCGCGACAGGAAATCGACTTCACGCTTGCGGACCAGCGGATGGACGATCGCTTCGAGGGCCTGGAATTTCTCGGGCGCGGTCGAAAGCTGCCGGGACAGTTCCTGGCGGTCGATGACGCCATCCCTGACCGTGCCCGGAAACGCTTCACCGACGGGTGCCACTGCATCGGTGCGGTAGAGATCATGGACGACGGCATCGGCGTCATTCACCGGGACACCCTCTTCCGCGAACATTTTCGCAGTCGTGGACTTTCCCATTCCTATGGACCCGGTGAGGCCGATGACGATCATCCGTGTTTTTCCATATCGGCGATGACAAGGTCCCGAAGAGTTTTATCGACAACCGGGCGACGGCCGAACCATTTTTCGAAGCCGGGCACAGCCTGGTGCAACAGCATGCCGAGCCCGTCGACGGTCGCGAAACCCTGTTCTTCGGCCTGAGTAAGCAGCGGCGTTTTCAAGGGTACGTAGACGATATCGGTGACGACTGCGCCGGACGCCAGCGGTGAGAAGTCAATCTCCGGCGCTTCGCTGCCGTCCATGCCAAGCGATGTCGTGTTCACAAAAAGGCCTGCGCCGGACATGACCTCGTCAAGCGCTTCGACAGGATGGGCATGGACTTTCGAACCAAAGCGATCGGCGAGTTCCTCGGCCCGTGAAACAGTCCGGTTGACCACGTGGATCTCACTGACGCCGCGATCCCGTATCGCCTGGATGACAGCGCGGCTTGCACCGCCGGCGCCGAAGATGACCGCACGGCCGGTGCTGTCCCAGCCTGGATGACGGTCGTCGAGATTGGCGGTAAAACCGTGGCCGTCAGTATTGGCGGCATGCAGTAGTCCGTCTTCCATCCAGAGCGTGTTCGATGCCCCGAGTTCTTCGGCAAGATCATCCGGCCGGTCAGCCAGCTTAAAGGCAAGTTCCTTATGGGGAATGGTGACATTGCCGCCGCGAAAACCGGAGCTCCCGTCTTTCAGCGATTGGATGAAGGCGGGAAAATCGGCTTCTGTGACAGCCTCAGCCGTGTAGGACCCGGCAATGCCGAACTGTTTCAGCCAGTGACCATGGATCAGCGGCGAGCGTGAATGCTTCACCGGCCAGCCGGTTACGAAAGCATTAACCAAAAATGTTTCACGTGAATCAGCCATCGATCGCTCCCAATTCGCGCAGCTTCTCGAGGAGCGGCAGCATGGGCAGGCCGAGGATGGTGAAATAATCACCCTCGATCCTTGAAAACAACTGGATACCCTCCCCTTCGAGCTGATAGGCCCCGACGCTCCCGTAGACCTTTTCGCCGACCCGCGACAGGTAGCGATCGACGAAGGTTTCGTTCAGCGCGCGGACGGTCAGGTCCGCATGCGCGACTTGCTCCCAGACGATCTCGTGATCACGCGTAAAAGCAATTGCACTGTTCAGTCGATGGGTCTTGCCTGAAAGGGAAAGCAGATTCTCTTTCGCTTCGGCAAGGGTCTTCGGTTTGTGATAAACCCGGCTTCCGAGCGACATGGTCTGATCCGAGCCGATCACCAGCGCGCCCGGGAAATGGCGTGTCACATCCACCGCCTTTGCCTTGGCAAGCGTCAACGCCACCTGGTCAGGGCTTGCGCCTTCCAATCCGGCCTCGATCTTTCGCTCGTCGATCTCGGCCGCACGGCTTTCAAACGTCAGGCCGGCATTTTCCATCAGCATCCGGCGGAAGGGGCTGGAGGAGGCAAGTACGAGGGGCGCTGTCACGAAAATCTCCCAAAGGCTGCGAGCGGATTCGCTTAACGCAGCTTCGGGCGCAGCGCAACGATTGCGGCGGCCGTCTCCTCGATCGACCGGCGCGTCACATCGATGACCGGCCAGTTCTGGCGAGCGCAGAGCGCGCGGGCATATTTCAGTTCCTCATTGATCGTCGCGCGGTCCGTATAGTGGCGCCGGTCGAAACCCTGGGTGACGCCGAGCTCGCGGTTTTCGCGCACCTGGCTGATCCGGTCGGTGGTCGCAATGAGACCAACGATCAACGGATGGGTCGCCCGGTACAGGCTATCGGGCAGTTCCACACCCGGCACGATCGGAATGTTGGCGGTCTTGATGCCACGATTGGCGAGATAGATGCTGGTCGGGGTTTTCGAAGTGCGGCTGATGCCGATCAGCACGACATCCGCCTCATCATAATCCTCCGGCATCTGGCCATCGTCGTGATCCATGGTGAAATTGAGCGCTTCGATGCGCTTGAAATAATCCGCATTGAGTGCGTGCTGGGCGCCAACCCGACGGCGCGATGGGGCGCCGAGATAGGCCTGGAAGGTCGCCATGACCGGTTCGAGAACATTGACGCAAGGAAGGCCCATTTCCCGGCATCGCTGATCGATGAGTTCGGCCAGTTCCTGATCGACGATGGTATAAAGGACGATGCCCGGCTCGCGGTCGAGCGCTTCGAGCACGGCCAGCAACTGTTTGCGGTTGCGGATCAGCGGATAGACATGCTCCACCGCTAGCGACGACTGGAATTGCGCCGAGGCCGCCCTGCCGGCGGAGATGAGAGTCTCGCCCGTCGAGTCAGATATGAGATGCAGATGGAAGAAGTTTTTTCTGTTCTCCACGCTAAACTTAACCCTTTGTTGATAACTCGGGAGAGACCATTGGGTTCTCCCAGGCCGGAACCAGGCCTCGGGAAAACCGCCCGGTTTTCCACATTCGCAGTTCCTGCGGATGCGGATCAGGCCTGCTTGTGCGTTCTGGGGATAGGCTCTTCGTCGCTCTTTTTCCTCCCCAGCTTATCCACAGATAGCGCCGAATTCCATTTCCCGCCATCCTCCTGAAATAACTTGCGAAATTCAAGCTATCCCAAGATCCGTCAACCGGAGGTGATTTTCTGTCCCGCGAGTGGCTGCAAAGCGGCGGATCGTCGCGTCGGCTGTGATTTGACTTTAATCCTTGCTACTCACCGACTCTAAGAAATAGAAATCTAGAAAGATTCATTTCTTATATTTTTAGGGAGAACCCATTGACCGGCGCATACCGGAAGATCATCCAAGTGCTGGAAGGCAAGACGGTCAGTCCACCACCAATCTGGCTCATGAGACAGGCAGGGCGTTATCTGCCGGAATATCGGGAGACGCGGGCGGCGGCCGGAAGTTTTCTCGATCTCTGTTACACGCCGGATCTGGCTGTCGAGGTGACCTTGCAGCCGATCCGGCGCTACGGTTTCGACGCGGCGATCCTGTTTTCCGATATCCTGGTCATCCCGGATGCGCTGCACCGGAACGTGCGGTTCGTGCAGGGCGAAGGTCCCCAAATGGATCCGATCGATGTCGCTGGTATTCAGGCGTTGAACGACGAAGGCGTTCTTGCCCATCTCGCTCCGGTCATGGAAACGGTTCGCCGGCTGAGACAGGAACTGCCCCAGGAAACCACGCTGCTCGGTTTCTGTGGTGCGCCCTGGACGGTTGCGACATACATGATCGCCGGCCACGGGACGCCGGATCAGGCCCCTGCCCGGCTGTTCGCCTATCGGCATCCGGAAGCCTTCGAGAGGCTGCTGTCGCTGCTTGCGGAAATTTCCGCCGAATATCTGATCGCGCAGATCGATGCTGGCGCCGACGCCGTGCAAATCTTCGATTCCTGGGCCGGTGTTCTGGGCGAGAAGGAATTCGACGCCTATGCCGTGAAGCCTGTGGCCCGGATGATCGAGATCGTTCGCAGCGCGCGACCACAGGCGAAGATCATCGCCTTCGCCAAGGGTGCGGGCCTGAATCTGAAATTCTATCGGCAGAAGACCAAAGCCGATGCGATCGGCCTCGACTGGTCGGTGCCGCTGTCGTTTGCGGCCGAGTTGCAGAAGGATGGCCCGGTGCAGGGCAATCTGGATCCGATGCGGGTCGTCGCCGGCGGCAGGTCACTGGAGGAGGGTATCGACGCTATTCTCGCTAAGCTTGGGCATGGGCCGCTGATCTTCAATCTCGGCCACGGCATCACCCCGGAGGCTAATCCGGATCATGTGCGCCAGCTGATCGAACGTGTGCGGGGAGCGAACGCGTGAGTGGGGAGGAGCTGCAGACCGGCAAGCCGGCGGGACGGCGTTCGACATTTCGCGCCCTCATCGCGCTTGCGGTCTTCGTCGCCATCCTGGTTGCCGTCTATCTCGGTCAACCGAATGATTTTATTCTCTACATCAAGGCTTTCCATGTCATCGCAGTGATCTCGTGGATGGCGGGCCTGCTCTACCTGCCGCGGCTGTTCATCTATCACAGCGATGCGGAACCCGGCTCGGCGCAGTCCGAAACCTTCAAGATGATGGAGCAGCGGCTGCTGAAGATCATCATGAACCCGGCGATGATGATCACCTGGGTTCTCGGTCTTTTTCTCGCCTGGGACGTCTACGAGTTTCGTGGCGGCTGGCTGCATGCGAAGATCGGGCTTGTCGTGCTGCTCACAATGGTGCATGTGCTGTTCAGCCGCGCGGTGCGCAACTTCGCGGTCGATGGTCCGCGAAAAACGCCGCGTTACTGGCGGATGATGAATGAACTCCCGACCGTTCTGATGATCGGGATCGTCATTCTGGTGATCGTGAAACCGTTCTGACGCGAGGATATTCTTTCTTTGGCAAGATTTCCGTCTTGCCCCTTGCGGCGTTCCACGTGAATCGCTATTTTCCTCCCCATCTCATCTCGTGGCATGCGTGTAATTTCCTGTCGTCCCCGGATCATCTTCCGCGGTAGCGAATTTCACCGACACGCCTATCCCCCCGAAATTCTCAATATGGTCCCCCCTTCATGGCTGAAATGAAGCTTCAAGAACTCAAGAGCAAATCCCCCACCGATTTGCTGACCTTCGCCGAATCACTGGAGGTCGAGAACGCCAGCACCATGCGCAAGCAGGAACTGATGTTTGCGATCCTCAAGGTTTTGGCGAGCCAGGACGTCGAAATCATCGGCGAAGGCGTGGTCGAGGTCTTGCAGGACGGGTTTGGTTTCCTGCGTTCCGCGAACGCAAACTATCTGCCCGGTCCCGATGACATCTATATCTCACCCTCCCAGATCCGCCGCTTCTCGCTGAAGACCGGCGACACGGTCGAGGGCCCGATCCGCGGTCCGAAAGAAGGCGAGCGTTATTTCGCCCTTCTCAAGGTCAACACGATCAATTTCGACGACCCGGAAAAGATCCGCCACAAGGTCCACTTCGACAACCTGACGCCGCTCTATCCGAACGAGCGGTTCAAGATGGAACTGGAAGTTCCGACTTCCAAGGATCTCTCCGCCCGCGTCATCGACCTTGTGGCGCCGCTCGGCAAAGGCCAGCGTGGCCTGATCGTCGCGCCGCCGCGCACCGGTAAAACCGTTCTGCTACAGAACATCGCCCACTCGATCACCGCCAATCATCCGGAATGTTATCTGATCGTCCTCTTGATCGACGAACGGCCGGAAGAAGTCACGGACATGCAGCGGTCGGTGAAGGGTGAAGTCGTCTCCTCGACCTTCGATGAACCGGCCGTACGCCACGTGCAGGTCGCCGAGATGGTCATCGAGAAGGCCAAGCGCCTCGTCGAGCATGGCCGCGACGTCGTCATCCTACTCGACTCGATCACCCGCCTCGGCCGTGCCTACAACACCGTCGTGCCCTCCTCCGGCAAAGTCCTGACGGGCGGCGTCGACGCCAATGCGCTGCAGCGTCCGAAGCGTTTCTTCGGTGCCGCTCGTAATATCGAAGAGGGTGGTTCGCTGACGATCATTGCGACGGCGCTGATCGATACTGGCAGCCGCATGGACGAAGTTATCTTCGAAGAATTCAAGGGCACCGGTAACTCGGAAATCGTGCTCGACCGCAAGGTCGCCGACAAGCGCATCTTCCCGTCGATGGACATCCTCAAGTCCGGTACACGTAAGGAAGATCTGCTGGTGCCGCGCCAGGATCTCCAAAAGATCTTCGTGCTTCGCCGTATCCTGGCCCCGATGGGGACCACGGACGCGATCGAGTTCCTGATCGACAAGCTGAAGCAGACGAAGACCAATGGCGATTTCTTCGACTCGATGAACACCTGATCCTTAGCCGGATTCAAATTAGATATGGAGCGCTCGGTTTTGCCGGGCGCTTTTCAGTTTAGTGCCGCCTCTGGTAAGTTGAACCCATGGCCCAGGCAGACAACGATACGATCTTCGCGCTCTCGAGCGGCACCTTGCCGGCGGGTGTCGCTGTTATCCGCTTGAGCGGTCCGCAGGCTTTCGACGCCGCGGTGGCTTTGGCTGGTGAACTGCCGGCCGATCGGAAGGCCGGACTGAGAACGATTCGGAGCCGCAACGGTCTGGTGATCGACCAGGCTCTGGTTCTGGCATTTGCTGGTCCGAATTCGTTTACCGGCGAGGATTGCGTTGAAATGCATCTGCATGGCAGCCGCGCCGTCGTTTCCGCCGTCTATCAGGAACTGGAGGCGATCGGACTTCGGCTGGCGGACGCGGGCGAGTTTTCGCGCCGCGCATTCGAGAACGGCAAGTTGGATCTGGTCGAGGTCGAAGGTCTGGCGGATCTCATCGCCGCCGAGACCGAGATGCAACGCCGCCTGGCGGTCGAGCAGGGTTTTGGTGGGCAGTCGGCGCTTTATATGGGTTGGGCCGAGAGATTGACCCGAGCTCGCGCGCTGATCGAGGCTGAACTCGATTTTGCCGATGAGGATGACGTCCCGGGGTCGGTGTCCGACAGGGTATGGACAGAGGTCGGTGATCTTTATTTCGAGATCGAGGGACATATCGCTTCTGCAAAGGCGGGCGAGATTATCCGAGACGGCTACAAGGTGGTTATCGCCGGGCCGCCCAATGCCGGTAAGTCCAGCCTGCTCAATGCTTTGGCAAAACGGGACGTTGCAATCGTCACCGAGATTGCTGGGACAACAAGGGATCTCCTGCATGTCGATATCGATATGGAGGGCTACCTCGTTCGTTTCTTCGATACGGCCGGGCTGCGCGAAAGCGAGGATCGCGTTGAGCAGGAAGGCGTTCGCAGGGCCAGGATCGCCATCGAGCAGGCCGATCTCGTTTTGCAGCTCGAAGAGATCGATTCGGACTCGAAACAGACTTACGACAGCGTGAAAGCTGAGCTTCTGCGGATCGGTACCAAGGTCGATATGCACCGACCATCGGCTGGTTATGACCTTGCCATTTCCAGTGAAACGGGAGATGGGCTGGAGGAATTGCGTTCACGGATCCTGTTAAAGCTCAAGGAAGCTTGGTCCGGATCGCTGGTTCCCAACCGGCAGCGGCATCTTCAGTATCTCAAAGAGGCTTCCCATTTTATCGCAGAAGCGTTAAACGGCCAGGAACTTGATCTTCGAGCCGAGAGCCTTCGGGCGGCTGCGTCGTCATTGGGCCGCATCACCGGCCGGGTCGATGTGGAACAGCTCCTTGACGTAATCTTTTCGCAGTTCTGCATCGGTAAGTGATTCACGTGAAACAGGGCGCTTTGCGCGGTTTCATAAGGTGACCAAATGGAAAAGACATTCGACGTAATCGTCATCGGTGGCGGACATGCTGGCTGCGAGGCTGCGAGTGCCGCTGCGCGCTTGGGCGCGCAGACCGCTCTTATAACCCATAATAGGCAGACGGTGGGTGTCATGTCCTGCAATCCCGCAATTGGCGGACTTGGCAAGGGTCACCTTGTACGTGAAGTCGATGCGTTCGATGGGCTGATGGGACGTGTTGCGGATGCCGCGGGCATTCAGTTCCGCCTTCTCAACCGAAAGAAGGGGCCGGCGGTGCGCGGGCCGCGGACGCAAGCCGATCGCAAGCTTTACCGCCAGGCGATGCAGCGCGAAATTTTCAGCCACCCCAATCTCACTGTCATTGAAGGGGACGCGTTTGACCTGGAAATTCAGGCTGACCGCGTGACGGCCGTGGAATTGAAGGATGGCCGTCGATTCGGATGCGGAACGGTTGTCCTAACGACCGGCACGTTCCTTCGGGGTTTGATCCATATTGGTGACCAAAAGGTCCCCGCAGGTCGCGTCGGCGAGGCTCCCTCCCTGGGGTTATCGGAGACCCTTTTACGGTTCGGCCTGCGGCTCGGCAGGCTGAAGACCGGTACGCCTGCTCGGCTGGACGGAAATACGATCGACTGGGCACGGGTTGGCCGGCAGGAAGCCGACGAAGATCCGGTGCCCTTCTCTTTTATGACCGACCGGATTACCACGAAGCAGATTGCCTGTGGCGTCACCCGCACGACTGAGGCGACGCATAGGATCATTTCGGACAATATCCATCGGTCTGCGATGTATTCCGGACAGATCGAGGGTGTCGGTCCGCGTTATTGTCCATCGATCGAGGACAAGATCGTCCGCTTTGGCGAACGCGATGGGCATCAAATCTTTTTGGAGCCGGAAGGCCTGGACGACTCGACTGTCTATCCAAACGGCATTTCGACCTCGCTTCCCGCCGAGGTCCAGGCAGCGTTCATTCACACCATTCCAGGCTTGGAGGCGGTGTCGATCATCCAGCCCGGCTACGCAATCGAATATGATCACGTGGATCCGCGGGAGTTGACCGCCGCCCTTGAAGTCAAGAAAATTCCTGGACTCTTCCTTGCGGGGCAGATCAACGGAACGACGGGTTATGAGGAGGCTGCGGCTCAGGGCTTGGTTGCCGGGCTCAATGCCGCGCGTAAAGCTTCCGGCGGCGACGCCTATCACTTCAGCCGCGCCGATTCCTACATAGGAGTCATGGTGGACGACCTGACATCCCGTGGGGTCACCGAACCTTACCGAATGTTTACGTCGCGCGCTGAATATCGCCTTTCGCTTCGAGCTGATAATGCGGATGTTCGATTGACTGAAAATGCTATCGAACTTGGTTGCGTGGGAGCAGAACGGGCGTCAAGGTTTCGCGATTATACCCAGGCACTAGATGCCGGCAGGGAATTACTGCAGTCTCGTAACCTGACGCCTAATGAGGCACATCGCTTTGGTCTTAAGTTGAACAAGGACGGTCAACGACGAACGGCATATGAATTATTGGCTTATCCCGACCAATCGCTGAATGCGCTTACAGCCATATGGCCGGAATTGGAACAACTTCCGCCAAAGGTTGCTGAAGCATTGGAGATCGAAGCGTCCTACGCGGTCTATATGAACCGGCAGGCAGCCGACATCCATGCCACTCACCGGGACGAGGCGCGAGTTATCCCGCAAGCCTTTGATTTTTCAGCGCTTCCTGGACTTTCCAATGAACTCAAACTGAAGCTAACGGCGGCAAACCCCGGCAATCTGGCACAGGCGTCCAAGGTTGACGGAATGACGCCCGCTGCCCTTGCGCTCATCCTAGCACTCCTTCGCAAAGAAGAAGCTGCACCGCAGCGCGTCAGGCGAGTCCTGTAATGCTTCTGAACGGCAAGAGTGTTTCACGTGAAACGCAGGAGAAGCTTGAGCACTTTGCAGCGCTTTTTCAGAAGTGGGCAAAGGCCATCAATCTGGTTGCTCCCTCCACACTGGACGAATTGTGGCGGCGTCATATTGCTGACAGCGCCCAAATCTTCCAACTCTCCCCTCATCCATATAGATGGCTCGATCTTGGTTCCGGGGGTGGCTTCCCTGGCGTGATAACGGCCATCTTTCTGGCCGAGACACAACAGGGATGGGTTCATCTGGTTGAGAGCAATCAGAAAAAGGCCGCGTTTCTTCGAGTGGCGCTCAATGAAACGGGTGCCAGGGGTTCAGTCCATCCTTTGCGAATCGAATCAGCCTTCACGGCCCTTCCCGATTGCGAGCGCATCTCCGCCAGAGCCCTTGCCGAGCTCGATCCACTTCTTGCCTACACATCGCCTTGGATGATTAGCAAAGATACAAGAGCTTTTTTCCATAAAGGCAGGGATTACGCCGCGGAAGTCGAGAAAGCCCGTGGCCGTTGGTCGTTCGATCTGGTAAAACATCAGAGTGCCGTCGAGCCGGATTCAATTATCCTCGAGATTAGCAATTTAAGGCACAAAGAACCCTAGATTTTCAGGTGCTGAATGTTTGAAAGAAATCGGGTTATCACGATTGCCAACCAAAAAGGCGGCGTGGGCAAGACAACGACGGCAATCAATCTGGCGACGGCCCTTGCGGCAATTGGCGAACGCGTTCTGATCATCGACCTTGATCCGCAGGGCAATGCCAGCACCGGGCTGGGTATCGACCGTCGAGACCGCAAGCTCTCTTCCTATGATTTGTTGATGGGATACAACTCCATAGCGGAGACGGCGCTCGAGACGGCGGTTCCAAACCTGCACATCGTTCCCTCGACGATGGACCTGCTTGGATTCGAAATGGAAATTTCCCAGGCTTCTGATCGGGCATTCAAGCTTCGAAGCGCTTTGAGCGGCGATGACGCCCTGGTCTATTCCTATATTCTTCTGGACTGCCCCCCATCGTTCAACCTGTTGACGATGAATGCCATGGCCGCGGCTCATTCCATCCTGGTGCCGTTGCAATGCGAGTTCTTTGCACTGGAAGGGTTGAGCCAGTTGCTCGAAACGGTCGATCAGGTGCGTCGCAGCGTCAATCCGTCGCTCGATATCCAGGGAATCGTCCTCACCATGTTCGATGCCCGAAACAACCTGGCTCAACAGGTTGTCAATGATGTGCGGACGCATCTTGGCGAGAAGGTCTATCATACGCTGATTCCGCGCAATGTCCGTGTATCCGAGGCGCCTTCTTACGGTAAGCCGGCGATCCTATACGATCTGAAATGCGCGGGCAGCCAAGCTTATTTGCAACTGGCTTCCGAAGTCATCCAGCGAGAACGCAGGCGTAAAGCCGCCTGATTCAGACCAAGTGAGTGATAAGAATGAACGACGACCTATCGAAACGGCGCCTCGGGCGCGGTCTTGCAGCGCTCATAGGCGAAATGGATCAGCAGGCGCCCGCCGATAACGGTGCCCGGAGCGTTAATCCGGATCGTATGGTCCCGATTGAGCATGTATCCCGCAATCCGAAGAATCCGCGTCGGAGTTTCGATGAGGGCGAGCTGCAGGATCTGGCCAGCTCCATTCGTCAGCACGGAATCGTTCAGCCGGTCGTTGTTCGGCCGCGAGGCCCTGCACAATATGAAATCATAGCCGGCGAACGTCGTTGGCGTGCCGCCCAATTGGCGGGCTTGATCGAAATTCCTGTCATCGTCCGCGACGTGGACGATCGGACAGCACTCGAGATCGCAATCGTCGAGAACGTTCAACGTTCGGACCTCAATCCCCTGGAAGAGGCCCTTGGCTACGACCAGCTGATCGCCGAGCACGGCTATACTCAGAACGATCTGGGCGAGATCATCGGTAAGAGCCGAAGCCATGTCGCCAACAGTCTTCGCCTGCTGAAGCTGCCCGAACCGGTACGGGATATGCTGGCAGCAGGGAGCCTTTCCGCGGGGCATGCCCGTGCGTTGATCACGACGTCGGATCCGGCTTCACTGGCGCGTACCATTATTGCCAAGGGAATGTCGGTGCGGGATGCCGAAAAGCTGGCTCAGAACGATATCAAGGCTCAAGCCGAGCCGACAACCGTTTCGAAAGCGGAACAAAAAGATTCCGATACGCTGGCGCTTGAGCGGACCCTTTCCGATTCCCTCGGGTTGGAGGTGAAGATCAACCACAAGAATGGTGGGGGCCAGATCAAGATCGGTTATCGGACGCTGGAGCAGCTCGAGGAGATCTGCCGTCTTCTGGAACGGAGATAATCTAGGAAATTCAACGGCTTGATTGAATAGCCGTGGCCATCAGCGTGTGAAAGGCAATGTTGGGTTCCAGGCTCTGCCTCTGCCGCGACATCAGGATTGCGGCTTGCAGCCTTTCCGTTTCACGCGCGAGCGCTGGCGAACTCCATGTTCTCAGCGCCTTTTCTATGAGCGGTTTGCGCTTGAAGTGAATATGCCGGCCGAGTGTCATCATGACCTGGGCGGTCTGGAGCTTCTTTTCCTCCATTTCCGCCTTCATCAGATCCAGTAGCTGGAATTGTTTCAGGCAGGATTGCAGGACAAGAAAAACTGGGGTCTTCGATGAGACGACCTTCTGGATGGCACGGTGCAGGCCCGGCAAGTCACCGCTGAGGATCGCATCGACGGCCTCGTCGGCTGAAACGGCACTCGCGTCGCCGATAATCCCATCGATATGCTCTTCCTCGACCATGCCCATACCACGGCAATAGAGAGCGAGCTTGCGGATCTCGTTACGGGAGGCTACTCGATCCCCGCCGAGCAGCTCCAGGAGCCTCTGGCGCGCGCCCTGGCTGATTCTGAGACCTTCGCTCCCCAGTTCCGAATCGATTAGCCCGTTCAGCGCCTTCACGTCGTCCGCATAACAGGGAATGACAGCGATCGACCGCGAAGGTTCCGCGATCTTGCGCAGTCCGCTCCCCTTCTTGAGGTCTCCCGCTTCGACGATCAGGATGTTGGCCGGAGGCGGACCATCCACGAGAGCCTGCATCGCGTCGAGAAGGGGTTTTTCGTTGGCGGCACCGCGCAGCCATACGAGTTTGGAGCCGCCGAAGAGGCCGAGCGAGTTCACCTCATCGAGAAGCCGCCCGGGGTCACCCTGCAGATCCGAGACGTCGAGCTTGAGCATGGCGAACGGATCGTCCTGAGAGACGCCCGTCTTGCCTGCAATGAGTGCTGCACGCTCTGAGACAAGGCCGCGATCTGGTCCGTAGATCACGAAGATCTTGTAAAGATCCGAGCTCTTTTCGGCAAACCGATCGAATTCGTGGGACTTTACTTCTGCCATACCGTCTGCGGCTGAGGTTCGCGGGCGAGCGCGATGGCGATCTCGGCGCGGATGAATTCAGCGAGCTCTCTTGCAGCGCGGTTTTCGGCATCGCGAACGGCGCGGAGCGAGGCATAACCCTGACCCGAGACATCCATGAGCGATACGACCTCACGCTTGCCGGACTTCAAGATCTTTCCGTCGCTGATGCGGGTGATCGTGTAGATGCCCTCCACCTGAACGCGGCCCGGGACAGGCACGCCGGTCGGAGAGACATTGTCGTCGTCCTCATCAGCGCTAATGTTGGAGGACGCACTTTTTGTCGATAGTTTCACCTCGTAAGCCGGATGAGCCGACTCGCCGGCACCCCCGGAGGTCAGGAAAACCAGTTGATTGCGGACAACCTGGTCGAGGCGGGTGCGGGGTTGCCAAAAGCCGACCGAAGCCAGGCGTTCGCCCGTACCGGAAGCCTCGGAATAGAGCGGGCGGACCTGGCAGCCGGCAAGCACAGTCAACATTACCAGGCCGGATATGAACCCGAAACGACGAAGAGAGCGGTCAGACGACAATGTTTACGATCCTCTGTGGGACGACGATGACTTTCTTCGGCGCCCGGCCTTCAAGAGCCGCTTTGACCGTATCCAGTGCCAGAACCGCAGCTTCGACCGCACTTTGATCCGCGTCGCGCGCGATTGTCAATTCGCCGCGCTTCTTGCCGTTGATTTGGACCGGCAGTGTGATCTCGTTCTCGATGACGAGCGCTTCGTCATATTGCGGCCAGGGGGCTACGGAAAGCAGTTCCTTGTTGCCGAGAACCGCCCAGCATTCTTCCGCCAGATGCGGTGTCATCGGCGCAACAAGCTGGATCAGAATTTCCGAGGCGTTGCGGACGGCGGCGCGATAGGCAGCATCGCCCTCGCTGGCAGCGACCCGGCCGAGCGGCGCCGCAAGCGCATTCACCAGCTCATAGATACGCGCTACGGCTTTGTTGAACGACAGCCTGTCGTAATCGCCCTGAACCGCCTTCAGCGTCTTGTGGGCGAGCTGCGAGATTGCCAGCGCTTCGCCCTCGTTAGCCGGCATCGGATCGATACCAGCCAAGTTCTCCGAGGCTTCGGAAATCAGACGCCACAGGCGCTGGGTGAAGCGGTGAGCACCTTCGACACCGGCCTCGGACCAGATCACGTCTCGGTCCGGCGGAGAGTCCGAAAGTACGAAGAAGCGGGCCGTATCGGCGCCGTAGGAGGCGATGATATCGTCCGGATCGACGACGTTCTTTTTCGACTTCGACATCTTCTCGATCGAGCCGATGGTGACTTCTTCGCCACCCTCGAGCATGGTGGCGCGGCGTTTGCCGTCCACCTCCTCGATGCGGACGTCGGCCGGGGCTACCCATTCGCCGTTCGGGCCGGAGCCGCGGCGATAGGTTTCGTGCACGACCATGCCTTGCGTGAAGAGGCCCTTGAAAGGCTCCTTGACCTCGACATGGCCGGTCTCGCGCATGGCGCGGGTGAAGAAACGGGAATAGAGCAGGTGGAGGATCGCGTGCTCGATGCCGCCGATATACTGGTCAACCGGCAGCCAGCGGTTGGCCACAGTCGGATCGGTCGGATCCCTCTCCCAGGGCGCCGTGAAGCGGGTGAAATACCAGCTCGAATCGACGAACGTGTCCATCGTGTCCGTCTCGCGGCGGGCATCCTTGCCGCATTGCGGGCAGGCGACGTGGCGCCAGGTCGGATGGCGGTCGAGCGGGTTGCCCGGCAGGTCGAAAGTCACATCGTCCGGCAGCTTGACCGGCAGGTCCGCTTTCGGCACCGGCACGACGCCGCAATCATCGCAATGGATGACGGGGATCGGGCAACCCCAATAACGCTGACGGGAAATACCCCAGTCGCGCAGGCGGAAATTCACCTTGCGCTCGCCCTGCGGCATATTGCCGACAATCGTTTCCGACAGACGATTTGCAACGATCTCGAAGGCTTCATCGGTCGTCTTGCCGTCGAGGAAGCGCGAATTGATCATCACGCCGTCATCGACGTAAGCGGTCTCACCGACCTCGAAGGTCGCGGCATCGGCGTCCTTCGGCATGACGACCGGCACGACAGGCAGGCCATATTTACGGGCGAAATCCAGGTCTCGCTGGTCACCGGACGGGCAGCCGAAGATGGCGCCGGTGCCGTAATCCATCAGCACGAAGTTCGCGACATAGACCGACAGTTCCCAGGAGGGATCGAGCGGGTGCTTGACGCGGACGCCAGTATCGATGCCCTTCTTCTCGGCCGTTTCCAGCGCTGCGAGCGAGGTCCCGTGATGGCGGCATTCCTCGGCGAAAGCTTCGATAGCCGGATTCTGCGCAGCTGCGGCCTTGGCCAGCGGATGGTCGGCGGCGATGGCCAGGAACGAAGCACCGAACAGCGTGTCGGGACGGGTCGTGTAGACCACGACTTCGCTTTCGCCGGCGGGTGCCGTCGAACTGACGATTTCCCAGCGAACCGTCAGGCCCTCGGATCGGCCGATCCAGTTCTTCTGCATCAGCCGGACCTTTTCAGGCCACTGGTCGAGCGTATCGAGCGAGTCCAACAGATCCTGGCTGAAATCGGTGATCTTGAAGAACCACTGCACCAGATCGCGCTGCTCCACCAGCGCACCCGAGCGCCAGCCGCGGCCGTCGATAACCTGCTCGTTGGCCAGAACCGTCTGGTCGACCGGATCCCAGTTGACCTTGGACTGCTTGCGATAAACCAGTCCCTTTTCCATCATGTCGAGGAAGAGGTGCTGCTGCTGCTGGTAATATTCGACGTCACAGGTGGCGAACTCGCGTGACCAGTCGAGCGACAGGCCCATGGCCTTCAGCTGCGCCTTCATGGATTCGATGTTCTGGTAGGTCCAGGTCTTCGGATGCACCTTGTTGTCGCGAGCGGCATTTTCAGCCGGCATGCCGAAAGCGTCCCAGCCCATCGGATGCAGGACGTTGAAACCGCGGGCGCGCTTGTAGCGGGCCACCACGTCGCCCATGGCATAGTTGCGCACGTGGCCCATATGGATGCGGCCCGACGGATAGGGAAACATCTCCAGAACGTAGTATTTTTCGCGCGGATCGCTGTTGTCGGTCTCGAAAACCTTGGCATCGTTCCAGGTCTGCTGCCAACGGGGCTCGGCATCGCGCGGATTATAACGTTCAGTCGCCATTTCAATGATATTCCGGGAAAATAAGATCAAGAGTCGGGCGAGACCTTCACCATGAAACCCGGCAAGCGTCAAGTTTTACGGGGGCGGGAAAGGCCAAGTTCAGGGCGAAACACCCTTGGCAGAGCCTTATATGAGGACTAAGCGCTGAGCTTGCAAGAAAAGCGGAAGGTAGAGGCCATGAGCGTCGAAGAACGGCTGCAGGATGTGAAGGCACGGATCGGCAAGGCGGAGCGCCTGTCGAAGCGGCCGGTGGGGTCGGTGACGCTTGTGGCGGTTTCGAAAACGTTCGAAGCGCAGGACATTCGGCCAGCAATCGCCGCGGGACAGCGGATATTCGGCGAGAACCGCGTGCAGGAAAGCCAGGACAAGTGGCCGGAACTGAAGTCCGAGACGCCTGAAATCGAGCTGCATCTGATCGGGCCGCTGCAATCCAACAAGGCGGCCGACGCCGTGGCGCTGTTCGATGCCATCGAGACGGTGGATCGGGAAAAGATCGCCCGCGCGCTTGCCAACGAAATCAACAAGCAGGGCAAAGCGCCAAAACTCTATGTGCAGGTCAATACCGGGCTTGAGCCGCAGAAGGCGGGGATCGAGCCGAAGCAGGCCGTTGCCTTCGTAGAGTTCTGCCGCAAGGAGCTCGGGCTTTCGATCGAGGGGCTGATGTGCATTCCGCCGGCTGAGGAAAATCCGGGGCCGCATTTTGCGCTGCTCGCCGAGCTTGCCGTGCAATGCGGAGTCGAAAAGCTCTCCATGGGGATGTCCGGCGATTTCGAGACGGCGGTTGAATTCGGAGCGACCAGCGTTCGCGTCGGCTCGGCCATCTTCGGCTCGCGCTGAAAACAGGCTTTCGCCAAGGACCTAGCGCTTTCGTCGGGCTTTCCCGCACCTCTCCCACACCCTAGATTGACCATTCCGGGCTGTGCTCATGTGACGGGAGGTGCAGATGCAAAGCCGCTATTTCGACGTTTATGAAGGCTGGCAAAAGGATCCGGAAGGGTTCTGGAGAAGCGCGTCCGCTGCCATCGACTGGTTCAAGGAACCGGAGAAAATCTTCGACAGGGACGAAGGGGTCTATGGCCGCTGGTTCACCGGCGGGGAGACCAACACCTGCCACAACTGCCTCGACCGGCATGTGGCCGCAGGGCGTGGCGAACAGCGCGCCTTCATCCACGACAGCGCCATGACGGGAAGGCAGAACAGCTTCACCTATGCCGAGGTGCTCGAGGAGGTGACGGCGATCGCCGCCGTGATGCGGGATCTCGGCATCGAGAAAGGCGATCGGGTCGTGATCTACATGCCGATGGTGCCGGAAGCGGTCTTCTCGATGCTTGCCTGTGCCCGGCTCGGGGCGGTGCATTCGGTGGTGTTCGGCGGCTTTGCGGCGCAGGAGCTGGCGGCGCGGCTGAACGATTCGGAAGCGAAACTGGTGATCAGCGCGAGCTGCGGCCTCGAGCCTGGCCGCACGGTCGCCTATAAGCCGCTGCTCGACCAGGCGATCGAGCTTGCCCGGGTAAAACCCGAACATTGCCTCATCCTGCAGCGCGAACAGCTCCAGGTGGAGCTGCGGTCGGAGCGGGGAGAGCTGGATTTCTCGGAGGCGGTGGAGAAGGCGCGGGGCAGGGACGTACCATGCGTGGCGGTCAAGGCGACCGATCCGCTCTACATCCTCTACACGTCCGGAACGACCGGCCAGCCCAAGGGCGTCGTGCGCGACAATGGCGGGCACATGGTGGCGCTGCATTGGAGCATGGAGAACATCTTTGGCGTCAAGCCGGGGGAGGTGTTCTGGACTGCATCCGATATCGGCTGGGTGGTCGGCCATTCCTATATCGTCTACGGGCCGCTGCTCGCCGGCAATACGAGCGTGATCTTCGAGGGCAAGCCGGTGGGCACGCCGGATGCCGGCACGTTCTGGCGGGTCGTCAGCGATCACGACGTGAAAGTGCTGTTCACGGCGCCGACGGCTTTTCGGGCGATCCGTCGTGACGATCCGGAGGGCGAACTGGTCGAAAAATACGATCTGACCGGGATGCGCGCCCTGTTCCTCGCCGGTGAGCGGGCCGATTCGGAAACACTGAAATGGGCCGAGCAGAAGCTTAAGATTCCGGTGATCGATCACTGGTGGCAGACGGAGACGGGCTGGCCTGTAGCCGCCAACACGGTCGGGCTCGGTCTGATGCCGGTCAAGCACGGTTCGCCGACGCGGCCGATGCCCGGTTATGCGCTCGACGTGCTGGACGATGCCGGCCATCCGGTGCCGCGCGGGACGCTCGGCAATATTGTCATCAAGCTGCCGCTGCCGCCCGGCTGCCTCGTCAGCTTCTGGAATGCCGACCAGCGGTTCCGCGAGGCTTGCCTTGACGAGTTCCCGGGGTATTACAAGACGGCCGATGCCGGGGTGATGGACGAGGACGGTTATATCTTCGTGATGGCGCGCACCGATGACATCATCAACTGCGCCGGCCATCGGCTTTCGACCGGGGCAATGGAGGAAGTCTGCGCCAAACATCCCGATGTCGCAGAATGCGCGGTAATCGGCGTCCATGATGCCACCAAGGGGCAAATCCCCTGCGGCTTCATGGTGCTGAAGAACCATGTTTCACGGGAAATCACTGATATTGCGAGAGAAGTGGCCGAGCTGGTGCGCAACGAGATCGGCCCGGTGGCGGCGTTCAAGACGGTGATGGTGGTTCATAAGCTGCCGAAGACCCGATCGGGCAAGATCCTGCGCGGCACGATGCAGAAGATTGCCGACGACATGCCGTGGAAAATGCCGGCAACGATCGAGGATGCGACGGTGCTGGACGAGATCACCGCGATCCTGAAGGCGAACGGCTACGCCCGCGAAGGGAGCGGCCTCAAACAGAGTGCCTGAACGAAAGAAGCCCCGGATCGTCTCCGGGGCTTCTTGAATGCAATCGAAATGGTTCGATCAGAAGCGGTCGTCTTCCTCGTCGTCGTCGCGACGGGTGGACTTGAGCGACGAGAGCTTGGCGAAAACGGCGTCCGCGTCGATCTCCTTTTCCTTCTCTTCCTCGCGCTCGTTGCGATAATTGAAACCGAGGTTTTCGGTTTCGCTCGCCGGCTGCAGGGAAGCGCCGAGTTCGGCGGCGGTCGGCAGCGGACGACCCTTGGAAGCGCGCTCGACTTCGAGGTCGAGGTCGATCTGGCTGCAGAGGCCAAGCGTCACCGGATCCATCGGCGTCAGGTTGGTCGAGTTCCAGTGGGTGCGCTCGCGGATCTGCTCGATCGTCGACTTGGTGGTGCCGACGAGGCGGGAGATTTGCGCGTCCTTGAGTTCAGGATGGTTGCGAACCAGCCAGAGAATGGCGTTCGGGCGATCCTGGCGCTTGGAGACCGGCGTATAGCGCGGGCCGCGGCGTTTCGATTCCGGCACGCGAACCTTCGGCTCGGACAGCTTCAGCTTGTGGTTGATGTCCTTTTCGCCGCGCTCGATTTCATCGCGCGAAAGCTGGCCTGTTGCGATCGGGTCGAGGCCCTTGATGCCCTGCGCCGCTTCGCCATCCGCAATGGCTTTCACCTCGAGCGGGTGGAGCTTGCAGAAATTGGCGATCTGTTCGAAGGAAAGCGCGGTATTGTCGACCAGCCATACAGCGGTCGCCTTCGGCATGAGCAATTGTTGAGCCATGGGTATAGGTCCTCTGTCCGTCCGCGCCGGTGTCGCGGGCCGTGGGTATCAACCACAATTTCCGGGAATTTACCGCCCTATAATCGAATTGGGACAGAATTGCAAATCTTTGAAGCGAGATCGTCGCACCGAGATGAACCGTTTGTCTAATTGCCGCTCTTGCCTCACCTGTTATGAATGCGGCACATATCGCTGACGGCTCGATGCGTCGTTATGCGTGCCAATTCAGGGAGGTGTTCATGTCGGAAAAAGTCTACCCGGTTCTCAAGTCCGCCAAAGCGAAAGCGCTCATCGACAAGGATAGATACGAGAAGTGGTACGAGGAGAGCGTCGAGGATCCGGACAAGTTCTGGGGCAAACACGGCAGGCGCATTGACTGGTTCAAGCCCTATACCAAAGTCAAGAACACCTCCTTCAAGGGCAAGGTCTCGATCAAATGGTTCGAGGACGGTCTGACCAACGTTTCCTACAACTGCATCGACCGCCACCTGAAGACCCATGGAGAGCGCACAGCGCTGATCTGGGAGGGCGACAACCCCTATATCGACAAGAAGATCACCTATAACCAGCTTTACGATCAGGTCTGCCGGCTGGCCAACGTCTTGAAGAAACACGGCGTCAAGAAGGGCGACCGCGTCACCATCTACATGCCGATGATCCCCGAAGCGGCCTATGCGATGCTCGCCTGCGCCCGTATCGGCGCGGTGCATTCGGTCGTGTTCGGCGGGTTCTCGCCGGAAGCGCTGGCCGGCCGCATCATCGACTGCCAGTCTACCTTCGTGATCACCTGCGACGAGGGCGTCCGCGGTGGCAAGCCGGTGCCGCTCAAGGACAATACCGATACGGCGATCCATATCGCGGCTCGCCAGCACGTGATCGTCAACAAGGTCGTGGTGGTGCGCCGCACTGGCGGCAAGACCGGCTGGGCGCCTGGCCGCGACCTCTGGTACCACCAGGAAATCGCCACCGTGAAGGAGCACTGCGAGCCGGCGAAGATGAAGGCGGAAGATCCGCTGTTCATCCTCTACACTTCGGGCTCGACCGGAAAGCCGAAGGGCGTGCTGCACACGACCGGCGGTTACCTCGTCTTCGCGGCGATGACCCACGAATATACGTTCGACTACCATGACGGCGACATCTACTGGTGCACGGCGGATGTGGGCTGGGTGACCGGCCATTCCTACATCGTCTACGGGCCGCTGGCGAACTGCGCCACCTCGCTGATGTTCGAAGGCGTGCCGAACTTCCCCGATCAAGGCCGTTTCTGGGAAATCATCGATAAGCACAAGGTCAACATCTTCTACACCGCGCCGACGGCGATCCGTTCGCTGATGGGTGCCGGCGACGAGTTCGTGAAACGCTCCTCGCGGACAAGCCTGCGCCTGCTTGGCACGGTCGGCGAACCGATCAACCCGGAAGCCTGGGAATGGTATTACAACGTGGTCGGCGACAAGCGCTGCCCGGTCGTCGATACCTGGTGGCAGACGGAAACCGGCGGCCACATGATCACCCCGCTGCCGGGTGCCACCGACCTCAAGCCGGGTTCGGCCACCAAACCGTTCTTCGGCGTGAAGCCCGAACTGGTGGATAACGAGGGCAAGGTGCTGGAAGGCGCGGCCGACGGCAATCTCTGCATCACCGACGCGTGGCCGGGCATGATGCGCACGCTCTACGGCGACCACGACCGCTTCATCCAAGCCTATTTCTCCACCTACAAGGGGAAATATTTCACCGGTGACGGCTGCCGGCGAGACGAGGACGGTTATTACTGGATTACCGGCCGCGTCGACGACGTGCTGAACGTCTCCGGTCACCGGCTCGGCACGGCGGAAGTGGAATCGGCGCTCGTCTCACACAATCTCGTGTCGGAAGCGGCGGTCGTCGGTTATCCGCACAATATCAAGGGCCAGGGCATCTATTGCTACGTGACCCTGATGTCCGGCCACGAAGGCAGCGACGCGCTGCGCCAGGAACTGGTGAAGCATGTCCGCCAGGAAATCGGCCCGATCGCGCAACCCGACAAGATCCAGTTCGCGCCCGGCCTGCCAAAAACCCGCTCCGGCAAGATCATGCGCCGCATCCTGCGCAAGATCGCCGAGGACGACTTTGGCTCGCTGGGGGATATCTCGACGCTCGCTGATCCGGGCGTGGTGGACGATCTGATCGCCAACCGCCAGAACAAGGCGGGCTGATTGAACTTAAAGGCTGCTCGGGAAACCGGGCGGCCTTTTCAGCATCCGAGACGGGATTGGATTTCTTCGACTTGGTCGCGCGCGCGGCAGACGTTTTCGCAAGGAATGCCATCCTTATCGGCATCCGCCCGACGATAGCCGTCACACCAGATTTTCACGGCTTCTTCGCAGCTGTCGACTTCCTTGCAGGTCTTTGCTTCGGCAACCGAGGCAGCGAAACCAGCTATAAACAGGACAGAAATAGTGAGTCGCTTCATACTTACCCCCGCCGTAACGGTAGGTTTGCGACGTCTCTAAAGCAAGCAACCACTTAAATCTCAAGATTGCGCTAGCCTGCTTCGCAGACCTCGCGCGGCTTGCGTCCGCCGTCATAGGGCTGCACGAGGCCCGCGAGCAGCAGGTCGCCGCCGGCGCTGCGGCCATCGGAGAGCACGACGTCAGCGACGATGCGACCGAAATATTTATCGCCGGAAATATGGATGAGCTGAATTTTACGTGATTGGGCGGTGAGCGCTTCAAGCGCGCGCTGGGCGTCGAGGCCCGCTTCGCGCAGCCGCTCGCATTTCGATTTCAGCTCCGGCGCATCGATGCCCCGAATACGGACATAAACTTCCATCTTCTGCTGCGGCCAGGGCTGCGCTTCGACCAGCAACGTATCGCCGTCGATAACCCGCAGGATTTCCGCCGTCACCGGTCCCGGGATCTCGTCGCGCGCTTCAACTCCGGTGGTGAACACCGCGGCGATGCCAGTGAGAATCAGGAGCGACTTGAACATGGAAAGGAATAAATTCCGATCCATGGAGGAAGTCAATAGGAATATTTACTTAGAAATCGATCGCCCGGCCGTTGATCTCCCAGTCGCCGAAGCGGGCGGGGTCGGCGCCGCCGCGGCCGCCGAATTCTTCGGGCATTTCGGCCTTGGCCGCCGCCTGACGGCGCTCTTCGGCTTCCTTCAGGGCGCGCTCGGCAGCCGGGGAAAGCGGTTTCCTGGGAGCTTCCTCTTCCGGGGCGGTTTCCGAATTGTCGTTATCTGCGTTCTGCATTTTGGGCTTCGCCGGGTGGATTATTGAAAACTCTGGGTGAATTGACCACATCATAAGGCGTTCGCGCCTAGGGGAAAACCCTTTAAAGGCCTTTGGGCGATATCGGCAACGGGAGAGATGACGATGAATGTGATGCGCACCGCCATGCTTCTGGCCTTCATGACGGCCCTGTTCATGGGGATCGGCTTCCTGATCGGCGGCACGGGCGGCATGATGATCGCGCTGGTGATCGCTGCCGGCATGAACCTGTTTTCTTACTGGAATTCCGACAAGATGGTGCTGTCGGCCTATCATGCGCAGGAAGTGGATGCGCGCAGCGCGCCGGAATTCTACAACATGATCCGCGATCTTTCGGCCAATGCCGGCCTGCCGATGCCAAAAGTCTATGTCTACGACAATCCGCAGCCGAACGCCTTTGCGACCGGCCGCAACCCGCAGAACGCCGCCGTTGCGGCTTCCACCGGGCTGATGCAGCGGCTGACGCACGAGGAAGTGGCGGGCGTGATGGCGCATGAGCTCGCGCATATCCAGAACCGCGATACGCTGACGATGACGATCACCGCGACGCTTGCCGGCGCGATCTCGATGCTCGGCAATTTCGCCTTCTTCTTCGGCGGCAATCGCGAAAACAACAATCCGCTCGGTTTCGTCGGCGTGCTGGTGGCAATGATCGTCGCTCCGTTCGCGGCGATGCTGGTGCAGATGGCGATCAGCCGGACGCGCGAATATTCGGCCGACCGTCGCGGCGCCGAGATCTGCGGCAATCCGCTGTGGCTTGCCTCCGCACTCGGCAAGATCGCCGGTGCGGCGCATCAGATCCCGAACTACGAGGCCGAGCGCAATCCGGCGACGGCGCATATGTTCATCATCAACCCGCTGTCGGGCGAGCGGATGGACAATCTGTTCTCGACTCACCCGGACACCGGAAACCGTATCGCCGCGCTCCAGCAGATGGCCGGTGAGTTCTCCGGTGGTGCCTCGACGGCGCAGTTCCGGACTGATAGACCGCAGCGCACCGCGCGCTCCGTTCCGAATACCGGTTGGGGCCGCGGCTCGGATGAACCGCGCAAAGGTCCCTGGTCTTGAACGAAGACAAAAAAAACAAGAAGCCATACAAGCCAGCGGGCAAACCAGCCGAACAGCGCAGGAAACCGGCTCACTCGGAGAAGGAGAGCGGTCCCTTCAAGGCAGGTCTCGAAGTTCGTGTCACAGCCGCCAAGCTTCTGGCGGCCGTCATCGACCGAAAAATCTCGCTCGACGGCATGCTCGATCTCGTTCATGGCAATCCGGCCTATCGGGCGTTGGGCGATGCCGACCGGGCGCTGACACGCGCCATTCTCAATACCGCACTTCGTCATCTGCCGCGCATCGAGGCGGCGATCGCATCGCTGATCGACACGCCGCTGCCGGAAGGCGCTCGGGCGCTTCACCACGTGCTGGTGATTGCTGCTGCGCAGATCCTGCATCTCGACGTGCCGCCGCATGCTGCCGTCGACCTTGCGGTCGAACAGGCCAACCGTGATCCGCGCAACCGCCGTTTCGCCAAGCTGGTGAATGCTGTCCTGCGCCGGCTGGACCGGGAGAAGGACGAGATCCTTGCCACGACCGCCAGCATCTCGCCGGTGCCCGCCTGGTTCCGCAAGCGCCTGGTCGCCCTTTATGGCGAGGTGGAAGCGGATCGTATCGCCGAAGCCCAACTCGTTCCGGCCGCCATCGACCTGACGGTCAAATCCGATCCAGCTGCCTGGGCTGAAAAGCTCGGCGGCACGGTTCTGCCGACCGGCAGCATTCGCCTTGCGGCCTTTGACGGTGCGGTTTCTGCGCTCGAAGGGTTCGAAGATGGCGTGTGGTGGGTGCAGGATGTTGCGGCCAGCATTCCGGCAAAGCTGTTCGGCGATCTGAAGGGCAAGAAGGTCGCGGATCTCTGCGCGGCGCCCGGTGGCAAGACCGCGCAGCTGATTGCGGCCGGTGCCAAGGTGATCGCGGTCGAGCAATCGGTCAACCGGTTGGCACGGCTCAAGGAAAATCTCGGGCGGCTCGGCTACGAGGCGGAGCTGGTCGGCGGCGACCTTTTCGAATTCAAGCCGGCGGAACTGCTGGATGGCGTGCTGCTGGACGCGCCCTGCTCCTCGACCGGCACGACGCGCCGGCATCCGGACGTGCTCTGGACCAAGGGGCCGGAGGATGTGGCGAAGCTTGCGGCTCTGCAGGAAAAGATGCTGCGCCATGCCGTCACGCTGGTGAAACCGGGCGGCCTTATCGTTTTCTCCAACTGCTCGCTTGATTCGTTGGAGGGGGAGGAACTGGTCGTGCGCGTGCTGAAGGACCATCCGGAATTGAAACGCCTGGCCGTCGATCCCAACGATTGGCCGGGGCTGGAAGGGGCGATCTCGCCGCTCGGTGAATTCCGCACTACGCCGGCCATGCTGCCCGCCAGCGAAAATTTTGTGGGCGGCATGGATGGCTTCTTCGCAAGCGTGCTCCAGGTCCGGTAAGGCTTTCTTCACCATACGGACCGATACTTTCGAACAATCTAATAGTTGATTCCCGCCGGCGGGGCGGAGGCTGATTCCTGCGGAGTGTCCAGATTGAAGATGCGGCTCGCGGATCGCCGGAGGCTTTTGTCCTTCGGCTTGCGGGAAATCTGGCGGCGCCTTTGCCGGCGTTCCGCCGGATTTCGCCTGGCCGTGACCTCGTTTTCCATGCAGGTGCCGGATCGGCTGATTGTCGCGCCGACGGATCTGCGCGCACTCGACCCGTTCGTGGCGGAGGAAATCCTGGAAGGTCGGTTCCCTCTCGCGGGGCGGATTCTCGAAACCTATGGCCAATCGCCATTCTCCGTCGAGCTGCCGTCCCGGGCGGCGGCGGAGCGGCTGCATTCGTTTGCCTGGCTGCGCCATATCCGCACCAACAAGACGGAAGCTGCCTGTGCCAGCGCCCGCCAGGTGGTCGCCGACTGGATCGCGCTTTATGGCCGAGATCCGCAAGGCATTGCCTGGGAGGCGCATGTCGCGGCGGAACGGGTGATCGCCTGGCTTTCGCATTCCACGGTGGTGCTGCAGGGCGCAGAGGCCGGATTCTACCGCCGCTTCATGAAAAGCCTCGCCTACCAGGTCCGTTATCTGAGAAAGATAGCCGGCTGCACGCCGGAGGGCGATACGCGGCTGAGGCTTCGGATCGCGCTTGCCATGGCCTCGATCTCGATGCCGACGCGGGCTGCCTATATCCGTCGTGAGGGCAGGCGGCTGGATCGGGAGCTGGAACGCCAGATCCTTGCCGATGGCGGGCATGTGTCGCGCAATCCACGTGCGGTGCTCGACCTGCTGATCGATCTCCTGCCGCTTCGCCAGACCTATATCAATCTCGGCCACGACCTGCCGCAAAAACTCATCCCGACGATCGATCGCATGTATCCGGCGCTCCGCTTCTTCCGGCACCAGGATGGCGATCTGGCGCTGTTCAACGGTGCGAGCTCGACGCCCGCGAGCGAGCTGATGTCGGTGCTGCGCTATGACGAAACGGCGGGCAAGCCGTTCAAGGCGCTGCCGCACATGAACTATCATCGCCTCTCGGCGGACGGCACGACGCTGATCGTCGATACCGGTCGTCCGCTGTCCCCCGGGCTTTCCCGCGGCGCGCATGCGGGTTGTCTTTCCTTCGAGATGTCGGCCGGCCGGCATCGTTTCATCGTCAATTGCGGCTCGCCGAAATATGCCGGACGAAACTACCGGCATATGGCGCGTTCGACGCCTGCCCATTCGACTGTGACGCTCAACGAGACATCGTCCAGCCGTATCATCCGGTCCCGCTTCGCGGGCTCCATGCTGCTCGGCGGCGTTTCGGAGGTGGAGGTGGAGCGCTGGGACGACATGCATGGCAATGACTGGCTGCGCGCCAGCCATGACGGCTACGTCCATCAGTTCGGTTATTTCCACGAGCGTGAAATCGGCCTCAATGCGAAGGGCAACAAGATCAAGGGACATGACCGGCTTTTCCTGCCCGAGGGCGAGGCGCCCGATAACGAGGCTTTCTTCGCGGTTGCACGTTTCCACATCCATCCCGTGATCACGCTCTCGCGGCGGGACGAGGAAAGCGTCACCATGCGTGCGCCGGATGGCGAGACCTGGATCTTTGCGGCACCGGGGCTTCAGGTAATGATCGATGAAGATATCTTCTTTGCGGACGTCTCCGGGGTGCGGCCGAGCCAGCAGCTGGTCATCGAGTTTTCTCCGCCGGAGACCTCGGAAATACGCTGGATGCTGAGACGCGGCGAATAGGCCGTTTCTTCTTCTGCCAAGCTGTGCTAACGGGCGGCCATCTTACCTTTGCGCCGGGTTCCGCGGCGCGTTTCCAGGAGAGACCGATGGCCGTCGTTTCCAAGAAAATCCCCGCTCCCGATCGCATCAGGATTCGCACCGCACTGCTCTCGGTCTCCGACAAGACCGGTATCATCGAGCTTGCCCAGGCGCTCACCGAGCAGGGCGTGAAGCTGTTGTCGACGGGTGGTACCCACAAGGCGATCGCTGCCGCCGGTCTTGCCGTTACCGACGTATCCGAAGTCACGGGTTTTCCGGAAATCATGGATGGCCGGGTGAAGACGCTGCATCCGACGGTACATGGTGGCCTGCTGGCGATCCGCGACGATGCGGAACATGTCGCGGCGATGAAGGAACACGGCATCGAGGGCATCGATCTTACCGTCATCAATCTCTACCCGTTCGAGGAAGTGCGCGCCGCTGGCGGCGACTACCCGACGACGGTCGAAAATATTGATATCGGCGGTCCGGCGATGATCCGCGCGTCGGCCAAGAATCATGCCTATGTGACCACCGTTACCGATCCTTCCGACTATCCTGCCCTCATCGAGGCGCTGCGTTCGAACGATGGCCAGACGGTCTATGCCTTCCGCCAGAAGCTCGCGGCGAAGGCCTATGCCCGCACCGCCGCCTACGACACGGCGATCTCGAACTGGTTCGCCGAAGCGCTTGACATCGAGATCCCGCGCTACCGCACAATCGGCGGCGTGCTGAAGGAAGAGATGCGTTATGGCGAGAATCCGCACCAGAGCGCCGGCTTCTACGTGACCGGTGAAAACCGCCCCGGTGTCGCGACCGCAAAACTGCTGCAGGGCAAGCAGCTCTCCTACAACAATATCAACGACACCGACGGCGCTTTCGAGCTGATCGCCGAGTTCTCGCCCGAAAAGGCGCCGGCCTGCGCGATCATCAAGCACGCCAACCCCTGCGGCGTGGCAACGGGTCCGAGCCTCAAGGAAGCTTATCTCAGGGCGCTCGCCTGCGATTCCACCTCGGCCTTCGGCGGCATCATCGCGGTCAACCAGCTTTTGGACGCCGAGACGGCCGAAGAGATCGTCAAGCTGTTCACGGAAGTGATCATTGCGCCAGCGGTTTCCGACGAGGCTCAGGCGATCATCGCCGCCAAGAAGAACCTGCGTCTGCTGGTGACCGGCGGCCTGCCGGACCCGCGCTCGCGCGGCCTGACCGCGAAGACCGTTTCAGGCGGCCTGCTGGTCCAGACCCGCGACAACGGCATGGTCGAGGATATCGACCTGCGCGTCGTCACCAAGCGCGCTCCGACGCCGACCGAACTCGAAGACATGAAGTTCGCCTTCAAGGTCGCCAAGCACGTGAAGTCGAATGCGGTCGTCTACGCCAAGAACGGCCAGACGGCCGGCATCGGTGCTGGCCAGATGAGCCGCATCGATTCCGCCCGCATCGCCGGCATCAAGGCGGAAGAAGCGGCAAAGGCGATGGGCTGGGCCGAACCGATGACCAAGGGTTCCGCGGTCGCCTCGGAAGCGTTCTTCCCGTTCGCGGACGGCCTGCTGTCGGCGATTGCGGCTGGCGCCACGGCGGTTATCCAACCGGGTGGTTCGATGCGTGACGACGAGGTGATCGCCGCTGCCGACGAACATGGCGTGGCGATGGTGTTTACCGGAATGCGGCATTTCCGGCACTGATGTTGCTGGATGGTATGCTCTGAGCGTGCGGCGTGGATCCTCGGGTCAAGCCCGAGGATGACGGCGGGGAGGTTTTTGAGAGCCACCCAAAGCAGCATTTGGGTCAGCTGTAACGCTTCCTGTTTTCGCCATGCGCTTCCGCATACTCCGTCATCCTCGGGCTCGACCCGAGGATCCACATCCCAACCAGAAAGCTACCCGCCTACTTCCTGTTGGCCGGATAAGGCGTCGCAAACAGCATCAGCAACCCGGCCACGAGGAAGATCAGCAGCGTCGCCATGCCGAGCCGGGCTGAACCGCTGGCATAGGTCATCACTGAAAAGAACAGGGTGGCGAGAAAGCTCGTTGCGCGGCCGGAGAGCGCGTAGATGCCGAAATAGCGGCCGGTCTCGGAAAGGCTGACGCTGCGGGCGAGATAGGACCTGGACGAAGCCTGGACGGGGCCGAAGGCGAGGCCGATCAGCAATCCGAACAGGATATAGGCTTTTTCGGCTGCGGTGCCGAACAGGCCGCCGCTGTCCTCTGCCGAGAGCGGCAGAAGGCCGAAAAAGACGAAGCCGGGGCCGGTGGAAATGATGCCGAGGGTTGCCACCAGCAACAGAACGAGGCTGATGATCACGACGATCTTCGAGCCGAGCAGGCGATCGAGCCAGCCGGCGACGATGCAGCCGAAGATCGCCACGACGTTCAGGATGATGCCGTAGATGCCGATCTCGATCGTCGCCCAGCCGAACATGCCGGCTGCGAACGTGCCGCCGAGGATCAGCAGGCCGTTGACGCCGTCCTGGTAAAGCATGCGGGCGACCAGGAATTTCGTGATGCCGGTACGCTGCCTCAGGTCCCGCAGCGTGCCGCTGAGCTCCCTTATGCCGGAGCGGACCGCCGCGGCGAGCGGCAGACCTTTCTTGGCGTCGGGCGTGAAGAAGAACATCGGCAGGATAAAGAGGAAATACCAGAAGGCCGAGATCGGCCCGGTGATGCGCGCGTCTTCGCCGAGATGCGGGTCGAGGCCAAAAAGCGGGGGGATGCCGATCAGCGTTTTGCCGCTTTCGGGATTGGCGGCGAGCAGCGCCACGACGGCGATCAGTACGATCATGCCGCCGAGATAACCGAGCCCCCAGGCGACGTTGGAAATGCGGCCGACATCGTCCTTGGAGACCAGCCGCGGCATCATCGAATCGTTGAAGACGGTCGAAAATTCCGCGGCGATCGACGCGAAGATCATGAAGATCATCGGCCAGATGATCGGCGAGCCGGGCGCCGCGAACCAGAGGGCCGAAACACAAACGATCTTGATCACCGCAAAAAAGGCGATCCAGGGTTTCCGCGGACCGGCCTGGTCGGCGATCGAACCGAGGACCGGGGAGAAGACGGCGATGACCAGCGACGAGATCGTCGCCATGTTGCTCCACGCCGCCTGTGCGGAAACCGGATCCTCGGTCAGCCGCGCAACGAAATAGGGACCGAAGATGAAGGTGGTGACGACGGTAAAAAACGGCTGGGCTGCCCAATCGAAGAACATCCAGCCCCAGATGCCGCGCCGGCTCGTTTTCACCGGCGCATCGTCCACATCAATAACGGCCATTTTTCCCCCGGATCAGCCAGTTCGGTCCGTTGTCCTACATCGCCCGACCGTGCGCAAGATCGCTCAGGAGGCCGGCCGCGACGGTGATCTTGGGAAGCGTCAGTTCACCGCTTTCGCTCAAGGTCACCAGTTCGGCGCCGATGCGGTTCACTCGCACCCGATCGCCGCCGACCCAAGCTTCCAGCGGCTTTTTCTCCTTCGGATGGGCAGTCATCGCGGCGATGACGATATCGCGGCGCGCCGAGGCGAGCTGCTGCAGGCTACGGGAGAGCGCCAGGCTCTCATAGTGTTCCGAGGTGCTGATGCGTTCGCCTGCGCCGATCAGCCGGTTGATGCGGAAGGTTTCGGTAACGGTGAAATAGCTTTCGGTGGCGCGCGCCATGGTTTCGCCGGTGCGGTCGGCGATCAGCATGATCTCCGGCACCAGGACCAGCGTCGACAGCAACAGGATTTCACGGGCAAGCGATGCCGGTATGCCCTGCGCTTCGAGTTCCGAGGCGCGGGCTGCGGTTTCCACGAAATCTTCGCCCGCGAGCGACGAGCGCAGCCCCTTGATCGCGGCCTTGAGGCGGCTCATCGCGCCGTCCACATCACCGCTGCCGACCTGCGTCTGCAGGATGAGGTGGGTCGCTTCCGCGAAGGTCTCGGTGGTGCGGGCGTAGAGATCGTTCTGCAGCTGGCCGGGGATTTTTCCATCCAGCGCATCGATCTCGGCCCAGAGCTTGGGAAGTTCGAAGCCGTCGCGGGCAAGGAAGGCAGCCTTGACGACATTTGCCGCCGTGGCACCGGTCATGTCGCTCATCTGCTGTATGAAACCCGGGCCGCCGCGGTTGATCGCCTCGTTGGCGAGCGTGGTGGCGACGATTTCTCGATGCAGGCGGTGGGACTGGATATCTCCCGTGTAAGCCTTCTGCATCTTGGCCGGGAAATAGGCCTTCAGGACAGCCGAGAAATAGGGGTCATCCGGCAGGCTGCTGTCGAGCAGGGCGTCGAACAGGACGATCTTCGAATAGGAGAGCAACACGCCGATTTCCGGTCGGGTCAGCGGTCTGCCGGAGGAATAACGCTCCGCAAGCTCCGCGTCGTCGGGCAGAGTTTCGACCTTGCGATTGAGCTGGCCTTGCGATTCCAGCACGGACATCAGCCGTGAAAGCTCTTCGCGGTTGCCGGTACCCTTGCGTTCGGTCAGCGAGATCGACAGCGGCTGCAGATAGTTGTTGCGCAGAACCAAGTGGCCGACTTCCTCGGTCATCGAGGCGAGAAGCTGGTTGCGTTTGTCGCGGGTCAGGCGGCCGTCCTGCATGGCCGAATTGAGGGCGATCTTGATGTTGACCTCGACGTCGGAGCAGTTGACGCCGGCGGAATTGTCGATCGCATCCGAATTGCAGCGCCCGCCATTCAGGGAGTAGGCGATACGGCCCTTCTGGGTCATGCCGAGATTGGCGCCTTCGCCGATGACGCTGGCGCGCACTTCAGCCGCGGTGATGCGGATCGGGTCATTGGCGCGATCGCCGACTTCCGTATCGGTCTCGGAGGCCGCCTTGATATAGGTGCCGATGCCGCCGAACCAGAGAAGGTCGACCGGGCTTTTCAGGATCGCGGTCATGATCTCGAAAGGCGTTGCGGTCGTCTTGTCGATGCCGATCGCGGCCGCCGCCTGCTTGGTGAGCTTGACCGACTTCTCCGAGCGGGAAATGATCATTGCGCCTTCGGAAAGGACCGACTTGTCGTAATCCTGCCAGCTCGAGCGGGGCAGGGCAAACATGCGTTCGCGTTCCGCGAATGACTTTTCGATATCCGGATCCGGATCGATGACGATATCACGGTGGTCGAAGGCGGCGATGAGGCGGATTTTGCGCGACAGCAGCATGCCGTTGCCGAAGACGTCGCCGGACATGTCGCCGACCCCGGCGACCGTGAATGGCGTCGTCTGGATGTCGATGTCCTTCTCGCGGAAATGCCGCTTCACGGCCTCCCAGGCGCCGCGGGCGGTGATGCCCATCTTCTTGTGGTCGTAACCGACCGAACCGCCGGAGGCGAAGGCATCGTCCAGCCAGAAGCCGGCTTCCTGCGCCAGGCCGTTGGCGGTGTCGGAGAAGGTCGCCGTACCCTTGTCGGCGGCAACCACGAAATAGGGGTCGTCGCCATCGAGGCGGATCGTATCCGGCGGCCCGACGATGTCGGCGCCGACGATATTGTCGGTGATCGACAAAAGGGTGCGGATGAAGGTCTTGTAGGCTTCCCGGCCGGCATTGAAGAACGCGTCACGCGCGCTTGCCGGCGGCAGCATCTTCGGGAAGAAGCCGCCCTTGGCGCCAACCGGCACGATGACGGCGTTCTTGACCTGCTGTGCCTTTACAAGGCCAAGGATTTCGGTGCGGTAATCCTCGCCGCGGTCCGACCAGCGCAGCCCGCCGCGAGCGACCTTGCCGAAGCGCAGATGCACGCCTTCGACCTCGGTGCCGTAGACGAAGATTTCACGGAAGGGCCGGGGTTCCGGCAGGCCGTCCAGCAGCTTCGGATCGAGCTTGAAGGCGAACATCCGGTATGGAGCCCCATTGGGGTCGCGCTGGAAGTAGTTGGTCCTGAGCGTCGCATCGACCGCATTGACGAAACGACGAAGCGTGCGGTCCTCGTCGAGGTTCGGCACGTTGCCGAGCGCTTCCTCGATCTCCGCATGATGGTCGGTGAGTTTCTTGACGCGGGCCTTCTCAGTGATCTTGGGGTCGAAACCATCGCGGAAGAGGCGGAAGATGGCGGCGGATATGGCCGGGTATTTCACCAGCGTATCGCCGATATAGGCCTGCGAATAAACGATGCCGGTCTGCCGCAGATAACGGGAATATGCACGCAGCACCGTGACTTCGCGAGCTGACAGGCCGGCCAGCAGAACCAGCCGGTTGAAGCCGTCATTGTCGATCAGGCCTTCGAAGGCTGAGAGGAAGGCCTCTTCCAGAGCCAAGCCTTCACGCGACAGGTCAACCTCACGCCCATCACCGAGCTGCAGTTCCATGTCGTGGAGGACGACTTGGCTGCGGTCGTTTTCCGGCCCCACCTGGATTTCGAACGTCTGCTCGCTGACGGCGTGGAACCCGAGATTTTCGAGGAGCGGCACACGCCGGGAGAGCGACAGATGCCGGTCCTTGTGGAAGATCTTCAGCGACACGGTGCTGGCGGGGTCGCCCGGGCGGCGATAGAAGGCGATGCGGATCGTTTCGCCGGCGGCGCAAGCGGCGATGTCGGGCAGGTCGGCGAAGGTTTCCTCGGGCGAGAAGGCTTCCTGGAAGGCCTGGGTGACGGTGAGCCGCGGCCCCTTCTCCGCAAGCGCTGCGAAGCGGTCTTCCCAGGGCGTGGCGATGAGCCGGATCGCTTCCTCGAGCTTGGCTTGCGCTATCCTCGGGGTCTTGCCGCCGCGCCTGCCGATGATCATGTGGACGCGGGCGACGCCGCCCTCCGGGAAAGCCGGATAATAGGCAGAGACGTGGCCATCATAGACCTTGGTCAGGTAGTCGCCGACCTTTTCGCGGACGAGGGAATTGTAGTCCTCGCGGGGCACGTAGACGATCACCGAGACAAAACGGTCGAAATGGTCGATGCGCGGCAGGACCCGGACGCGCGGACGCTCGCTCAATGCCATGATCTGCTCGCAGAAGCGGGCGAGCAGATCGACATCGATCTGGAAAAGGTCGTCGCGCGGATAGGATTCGAGCGTGTTTTCCAGCATTCGGCCGGAATGGCTGTCGGGGTCGAAGCCGAACTGCTCTTCGACCCGGCCGGTCTTGGCGCGCAGGAGAGGGATGTCGCGGACGGAGTGAGTATAGGCGGTTGCCGTAAAAAGGCCGACGACACGAAGTTCGCCGACAACTTCGCCCTGTTCGTCGAAGCGCTTGACGCCGACATAATCCATATAGGCGCGGCGGTGCACCACGGATTTCACGTTCGCCTTGGTGACAATCAGGAAATCGGGGCCGTCGAGGAACTCGAGGATTTCCGGGGTGGTCGTCACCGCGTCCTTGCCCTGGCGCAGCACCAGAACATCCGGATCGGAGAGGATGCCGAGACCGCGGCCCTTGCCGCGTTCGACCTTGGCCTCAGTGCCCTTGCCGGAATAGACGTATTCGCGCATGCCAAGGAAGGTGAAGTTGTCGTCGCGCAGCCAGTCCAGGAAGGCGAGCGCCTCGTCGCGGTCGGCCTTGCGGCGGCTTGTCGAGTTGTTGAGCTGCTTGGCGGCGCCGTCGAGGACTTCCAGCATGGAGCCCCAGTCGGTGATCGACAGATGCACCTGGTCGAGGATGTAACGAATACGCTCGGTGAGCGAAGCCGCCTGTTCCTCGTTGAGCGGCGACAGATGGATCTGGATGAGGCTCACATGATGAGCCGGGTTACCGGGCTGTTCGTTGGAGCGGAGCGCCGGGTCCTTGCCGGGCTCCACGACCAGGATCGGATGAACCGCCATGGTAAGATCGCGGTGGGTTGCGGTCACCTCGCCCATGACCGAGTCGAAGAGGAAGGGCATGTTGCGGTCGACGACGGTCAGCACCGAGACCGGAATACCGTCCGGCGCGACACCGGCGATCGGTTCGACCGTGATATCGGCCCGAATCCGGGTCCAGGCCATCAGCCGCTCGGCTGCATGATTGGCGGAAAGCGCCAGCATTTCCGGCGTATAGCTTTCGAGGTCGTCAGTGCTGGCCCGGGCGAACAGGATGAGCGGGTCGAGATGCGGCCCCTTGCTCGCAGCAACGATCTTGCGTGCGCTTTCGATCTGTTTTTCCCGTTTCGGATTCTGCCTGACGGCCATGTCCCTCTCCCCTTTTCCGTGCCCGGACGGAATAAATTAGCTTTGTGTCATCACGCGGCAACGTGGCTGATCCATGTCAAGCGACACTACACGTTTCATTCTTCCGTGAAGCCTTGTTGACATGCGGCGGCGAAGAAACGATCAACAGGGCCATCGTAGCCGGAAACCGATCTCATGCAGGATACCAGCAGTGCCGTCCTCGTCATCTCCAGCCATGTCGTGCGCGGCTCGGTCGGCAATCGTGCCGCCGTCTTCGCGCTCGAGACGCTGGGGTTCCCCGTCTGGGCAATGCCGACCGTCGTCCTCCCCTGGCATCCCGGTCACGGACCTTCCACGCGGCTGACCTTTCCCGAATCAGATTTCGACAAGGCTATAGACGATCTTATTCGCGCGCCATGGCTCGGAGAAGTGAAGGCGGTGCTGACCGGTTATTTCGGCAACGCCGCCCAGCCGCGTTCGGTGGCGCGGCTGATAAGGGCGCTGAAGGAGAAAAACCCGGACCTTCTCTATGTCTGCGATCCCGTCATGGGCGATCTCGGCGGTCTCTATATCCCGCAGCCGACGGCAGAGGCGATCCGCGACGAACTCATTCCGCTGGCAACGATCGCCACCCCGAACCGTTACGAACTCGCCTGGCTTTCCGGCGCGCCGCTTGAAACCAACAACGATATCATGGATGCCGCAATCGCGCTCGGGCCGCCGCGCATCCTGGTGACTTCGGCCGTGCCGATGATGGCGGGCGGTACCGGCAATCTTTACCTGACGGGCAAACACGCGCTGCTTGCCGAACACCGGCTGATAGACAATCCGCCAAACGGGTTGGGGGACCTGTTGGGAGCCCTGTTCCTGGGGCGGATCCTTGCCGGCATGGACGAGGAAAAGGCGCTGCAGCTGGCTACCGCGAGCGTTTTCGAGGTCTTGGCGCGCACGGCCAAGCGCGGCGGCGACGAGCTGACACTGGAGACCGACGCGTCCAGCCTCTCCACTCCCATGGCGATGGTCCAGATGCGCCGGCTCGTGCATCCGTTGCAGCGCACCAAGCGGTAATCGGCATCGGAAGTTCGCAGATGCACAATGGCCGTTGATCTTCGCTCGGCGGCGCTATAATCGTTGTTCCATGACGGACTTTCCAGCCAAACTTCTGGCGGGCTACCGCAACTTCATGAGCGGGCGCTATAGCGATGAACGCGAGCGCTACCGCGTGTTGGCGGAGACCGGGCAGAACCCCCACACCCTTCTCATCGCCTGTTGCGATTCCCGTGCCGCACCGGAAACCATTTTCGACTGCGGTCCGGGCGAACTCTTCGTCGTCCGCAACGTCGCCAACATGGTCCCGCCTTTTGAACCGGACGGCCAGTTCCATGCCACTTCGGCGGCGTTGGAATATGCGGTCGAGGTTTTGGAAATCGACAATATCGTGGTGATGGGTCACGGCCGTTGCGGCGGTATCCGAGCGGCACTGGATCCGACCATGTCGCCGCTTTCTCCCGGCGATTTCATCGGCCGCTGGATGGCGCTGGTCAAACCGGCCGCCGAACAGATCCAGAGCAACGAGTTCATGACCCAGGCCGAGCGGCAGACAGCGCTGGAACGGGTGTCGATCCGCAATTCGATCGCCAACCTGGAAACGTTCCCGTTCGTCAAAAAACGCGGAGAGAAAGGCGAACTCAGCGTTCACGGCGCCTGGTTCGACATCTCGAGCGGCGAATTGTGGATTATGGACAGCAAGGGCGACTTCGTCCGTCCGGACCTTACCGAACTGCCCGTCCAGGCCGAACAAGCGTCGGCCTGAATTTTTCAGGTGAAGCGAAACTTCACTGCCGGCGGGCTTATTGGCCGTCGATCTGTGCGCCCATATAGGCGATCGCCTGCTGATAGACGGTTGCGGCGTTCCAGCCCTGGATAGCAACGAAGTTCGGCTGACCCGGCTGGTAACCGGCACCGGCTCTCCAGCCATGTCCTTTAAGGAAGTTGGCGGTCGAGGCAAGCGCATCGGCACGCGAACGGACCATGTCGATATGGCCGTCGCCGTCGCCGTCGGCTCCGTAGCGGACAACGTTCAGCGGCAGGAACTGGGTCTGGCCGATTTCGCCGTGGGCAGCGCCACGGGCGGTGACGCTCAGATCACCTCGGCCGACCAGCTCAAGCGCGGCATAGAGCTGCTCGGTGAAATAGGCGGAGCGGCGGCAATCGTAGGCGAGCGTCGCGACAGCGGAAAGCGTATGCTGATCACCCATGAAGCTGCCGAAGCCGGTTTCCATGCCCCAGATAGCGATGATCGGGCCGGCCGGCACGCCGAAGCGGCGCTCGATCTGCGCAAAAAGCGCGGCATTGCCGGACTTCATGCCTTTGCCGCGGGAGATGATGGCAGCCCCGCCGCGCTTCTTCATGAAGTCGTCGAATGAGAGTTTGAAGCTTTTCTGACCGCGATCGGCGCTGATGGTCGGGCGATTGTAGGAGACGCCCGAAAAGGCCTTTTCGACGACCGAAGGATTGACGCCGTTCGACGGCGCAACCCGTTTGAACTCCTCGACCCAGCGGGCGAAGCCGGATGAATCGTTGCCGCATTGGAGCGCGGCAAGCGCCGGACTAGCGGTCATGAAACCGGTTGCGATCAATCCTGCCAGCAAAATCTTCTTCATGCGGTCAAACCCGTCCCCGAGAACCGGATCGCTCGGCCAGAAGCGTCCGGATAATGTGCATTGTTTCGGCCTTATGGCGGCGGTTGCAAACAATCGCAACTCATCCGTTCATGAATAGTTCGTGATATGGGTGATTCGACAGAAAAACCCCGCCATTTCTGACGGGGTTTCTATCGGAACATGCTTAATAAATTTATTATCTATCAGGCAGCAACCTTGCGCGGCTTGATCAGGCCGCGATTGACAAGCAACTCGGCGATCTGGATGGCGTTGAGCGCCGCGCCCTTGCGCAGGTTGTCGGAAACGACCCAGATGTTGAGACCGTTTTCCACCGTCGCATCCTCACGGATGCGGGAAATGTAGGTGGCGTCCTCGCCGGCGCATTCATAGGGCGTGATGTAACCGCCGTTCTCGTGCTTATCGATGACGAGGCAGCCCGGAGCTTCGCGGAGAATGTCGCGGGCCTGATCGGCGGTGATCTCGTTTTCGAATTCGATATTGACCGCTTCCGAATGACCGATGAAGACCGGAACGCGCACGGCAGTGCAGGTCACTCTGATCTTCGGATCGAGGATCTTCTTGGTTTCGGCGAGAACCTTCCACTCTTCCTTCGTATAGCCGTCTTCCATGAAGCTATCGATATGCGGGATGACGTTGAAGGCGATGCGCTTGGTGAACTTCTTGGATTCGACCGGATCGGCCACGAAGACGGCGCGGGTCTGCGTGAAGAGCTCGTCCATGCCTTCCTTGCCGGCGCCGGAAACCGACTGGTAGGTCGAGACGACGACACGCTTGATCTTGGCAAAGTCGTGCAGCGGCTTCAGGGCAACGACGAGCTGCGCGGTCGAGCAATTCGGATTGGCGATGATGTTGCGCTTGGTGAAACCGGAGATCGCATCGGGGTTTACTTCCGGAACGATCAGCGGAACGTCCTGATCGTAACGCCAGGCGGAAGAATTATCGATGACGACGCAGCCCTGGGCGCCGATCTTCGGCGACCACTTCTTGGAAACCTCGCCTCCTGCCGACATCAGGCAGATATCGGTGTCGGAAAAGTCGTAGTTTTCCAGGTTGGAAACCTTCAGCGTCCGGTCGCCGAACGAAACTTCGGTTCCCTGGCTACGGGCGGATGCCAGCGCCACGACTTCGTCGACCGGGAAGCCGCGCTCGGAAAGGATCGTCAACATTTCCCTGCCGACATTGCCGGTTGCACCGGCGACTGCGATTTTGAAACCCATTTTTTTTGCTCTCTTTCTGTCTCTCCTCGTTTCCGGTGAGGGGGAAGCCGCGGTTGAAGTCGCGGAATTCCTTGTCCCCGGCCATCCGGGGAGAGAGCGGCGGCCAGAGACGTCAGACGGTTTTCGTCGTCGTTTTGGCCTTGGTTTTGAAGAAAGCGGAAAAACACGCCCGCTGCGCAGCTTGGATAGCCGGCAGTGCGGAGGCAGCGATATGGAATTCGCAGGCGCGCATGTGGGTGTCTTCCCGTTCGCGAAGGTGTTTAAAAGATTTTTGCAATGAGTCAAGCGATGCTAACCCGATTGCTGCGCTGCATTGACCTCATGCCGCGCTGCGGCATCCGTGGTGCACGGTGCGCGCGATATTAGACGAAAGTCATAATCCCAAAGCATCCCTCTTCTTGAGCCTTGAATTCTGTCAATCTGCGACAATGCGTCGCCGTGCCCAAGCCCAGGAGGAACGGGCCCGGAGTCGGCACGCGAGTTTTATCTTGAGGGAGGACGATAATGGCAAATGTCGCAACGGGGGTCGGCGTGAAGGCCGGACCGATGACGCGGGAGGAGAAGAAAGTCATCTTCGCTTCTTCGCTCGGCACCGTATTCGAATGGTACGATTTCTATCTCTATGGTTCACTCGCCACCTATATCGGCGCGACCTTTTTCACCCAGTATCCGGAAGCAACGCGTAACATCTTCACGCTGCTCGCGTTCGCTGCGGGCTTCCTGGTCCGCCCCTTCGGCGCGCTGGTATTTGGCCGCCTGGGCGACCTCGTCGGCCGGAAATACACCTTCCTTGTGACCATTCTGATCATGGGCATGTCGACCTTCCTGGTCGGTATCCTGCCGGGTGCCGCCACGATCGGCATCGCAGCCCCGATCATCCTGATCGCCCTGCGCCTCCTGCAAGGCCTTGCGCTTGGTGGCGAATATGGCGGTGCCGCGACCTATGTGGCCGAACATGCGCCCCATGGGCGACGTGGCTATTTCACCTCGTGGATACAGACGACCGCGACACTCGGCCTCTTCCTGTCGCTGATCGTCATCGTCTTCGTCCAGTGGCTCATGGGTGCCACCGCGTTTGCGGCATGGGGCTGGCGCATTCCGTTCCTCGTTTCCGTCATCCTGCTCGGGGTTTCCGTCTGGATCCGCCTGAAGATGAACGAGTCACCGGCATTCCAGAAGATGAAGGCCGAAGGCAAGGGCTCCAAGGCTCCGCTGACGGAAGCCTTCGGCACCTGGCGCAACGCCAAGATCGCCATCATCGCGCTTCTCGGCGCGACCATGGGCCAGGCCGTCGTCTGGTATGGCGGCCAGTTCTATGCACTGTTCTTCCTGCAGAACGTGCTGAAGGTGGATCTCCTGTCGGCCAATATCATGGTCGCGATCGCGCTCTTCCTCGGCACACCGTTCTTCGTCATCTTTGGCGGGCTTTCCGACAAGATCGGCCGCAAGCCGATCATCATGGCCGGCCTGCTGATTGCAGCGGTCACCTACTTCCCGCTCTTCAAGGCGATGACCTCGATGGCGAACCCGGCGCTTGCCGAAGCCCAGGCGACGATCAAGGCGACTGTCACGGCCGATCCGGCGGATTGCAAATTCCAGTTCAACCCGACCGGCACATCGAAGTTCACCAGCTCCTGCGATATCGCCACGTCGTTCTTGACCCGTAACTCGGTGCCTTACGAAGTTGTCGTCGGTCCCACCGGCCAGCCGGCTACGGTGAAGATCGCCGGCAAGAGCGTCACCAGCTTTGACTCGGTTGCTGCCGGTGCCGATGCCGCAGCCAAACAGCGCGCCTTCGAAAAGGGCGTCAATGTTGCGCTTCACGATGCCGGTTACCCGCTAAGCCGCGGTGCGATCAAGGTGGCGGATTCCAAGCTCGACGCCTTCATCGCCGCCAATCCGGAACTTGCTCTCAATGCTGCCTCCGTTCGCGGCGGCGAAAAGGCGAGCGTTCCTGCGGCGGACCTCGTCAGCCAAAAGCTGCTGACTGCGGACGAAGCGAAGGGCGTCACCGACATGCCGGTCTATTCGATCGCCAAGGGCGGTGCGTTCACGATGGTGGCCGATCCGGCCCGGGTGAACTGGATCGGCACGATCGCCGTCCTCTTCGTTCTGGTCATCTATGTGACGATGGTCTACGGCCCGATCGCGGCCCTGCTGGTCGAACTCTTTCCGACCCGCATCCGGTATACCGGCATGTCGCTGCCTTACCACATTGGTAACGGCTGGTTCGGCGGCCTTCTGCCGGCAACGGCTTTTGCGATGAGCGCGGCCGCGGGCGATATCTACTATGGCCTCTGGTATCCGATTGTTTTCGCAGTCATCACTCTGGTGATCGGGCTGCTCTTCCTGCCGGAAACCAAGGATCGCGATATCCACGCGGAATAAGGGTTTCGTTCCCTGTTCGGGTTTGCGTCAGCAACCCCGCTAAAATGAAAAAGCCCGGCGCAGGCAACTGCGCCGGGCTTTTTTCATGAAGGGGTCATTGCTGTTTTACGTCCGTCTCCCGCTTCGGCGGCATGCCGCGCGGCGGGAAGGGTGTGTTTTTCCAGTCGGGACGTATCAGCAGGGGTATCGCCCGGCGCAGAACCGGCCAGCCGTCCGGCTCCTGCCGGAAAAGCAGCCCGTAACGGGAAAAGACGATTGCCATGATCACCGAGAACCAGGCGCCGAAGGAGAGGCCTGCAATCACGTCGCTCGGATAATGGGCTCCGACGATGACGCGCGAAAAACCGAGCCAGAAGCTGATGATCAGAAAGAACAGGCGGTAGCGCGGAGCAAGCAGCGCCAGTGCCATCAGGAACGCGCCCACCGTGGTTGCGTGGCCGGAAGGGAAGCTTTCGAACCGAGAGCCGGAAAAAGGGCTGAAGCCGTGGAAACCCCATTGCTCGTAAAGTCCTGGCCGGGCGCGTCCGATGATACGCTTCACCAGGTTGGCGAGAAGGCCGGAACCGGCAACGGCCACAAAGATATAAGCCGCGACATGGCTGACCAGCATCGCCTGGAAGCGGGCTTTCAGGCCGGGTGCGAGCCGGATAACGGCGAGCGCTTCGAAAAACAGGAGCGCGGTAGCAAAAAGGATCCAGCCGGACGTGCCGAAATCGGTGATCGCCTTGCCGACCGGCAGCAGCACGTTGGGCGTATGGGCGGCATAGGAGCCGACGGGGGCATCGAGCAGGAAAAAAGCGATCAGGATCAGGTTGATCGTGACCAGCGCATAAGGCAGCCATCGCGGCGACGGCGGCCCGGATGGATGGCGATACCGCCGATGTTTCAGTTTTTCGATTGTCCGTTTCATCGGCCTCTGTCCGTGGCGCGGGATCGATCCCGCGCCGCTTTTTCCCATAGATTCCGCGATATGGGTAGCAGGATGCCGAACGCCAAATATGAAGGTGCCTTTCCGCCTTGGGCGGAAAGGCACCGATCGGTGTTATCAGGCGGAAAGGCTTACGAATTCCTTGAGGATCGCATCGCCCATTTCGGCGGTGCCGACCTTGCGGGCGCCTTCGGCCATGATGTCGCCGGTGCGGATACCCTGATCCAGCACGTTGGCGATGGCCTTTTCGAGGTTGTCGGCTTCCGTGACCATGTTGAAGGAGTAACGAAGGCACATGGCGAACGAAGCGATCATCGCAATCGGGTTGGCAACGCCGGTGCCGGCGATATCAGGCGCCGAACCGTGGACCGGCTCGTAAAGCGCCTTGCGCTTGCCGGTCTTGGCATCGGGTGCGCCGAGCGATGCGGACGGCAGCATGCCGAGCGAGCCGGTGAGCATCGCCGCGACGTCGGAGAGCATGTCGCCGAACAGGTTGTCGGTGACGATCACGTCGAACTGTTTTGGAGCACGGACCAGTTGCATGCCGCCGGCATCGGCCAGCATGTGTTCCAGCTTGACGTCTGAATATTTCGCCTTGTGAGTTTCGGTGACCACCTGGTTCCAGAGCACGCCCGACTTCATGACGTTGCGCTTTTCCATCGAGCAGACGGCATTCTTACGGGTGCGGGCAAGCTCGAAGGCGACGCCGGCAATGCGCTCGATTTCATACGTATCGTAGACCTGCGTATCGATGCCGCGCTTTTGGCCGTTGCCGAGGTCGACGATTTCCTTCGGTTCGCCGAAATAGACGCCGCCGGTCAATTCGCGGACGATCAGGATATCGAGGCCTTCGACCAGTTCCGGCTTCAGGGAGGAAGCGGAGCTAAGCGCCGGATAGCAGATGGCTGGACGCAGGTTGGCAAACAGTTCCATGTCCTTGCGCAGGCGAAGCAGGCCGGCTTCCGGACGGACTTCATAGGGAACCTGGTCCCATTTCGGGCCGCCGACGGCGCCGAAAAGCACGGCATCCGCATTCATGGCCTTGCTCATATCCTCTTCGGAAATGGCGGCGCCATGGGCATCATAAGCGCAGCCGCCGACCAGTCCTTCGTCGAGGACGAAATCGGCCTTCATGGCGCTGTTCATATAGGCGATGATCTTGCGGACTTCGCCCATGGCCTCGGGGCCGATGCCGTCGCCGGGAAGGAGGAAGAGGTTCTTTGCCATATCGTTTGGTGTCCTTGCGGTTTCGCAGGCTCGCGTCCTCCCGCGCGGGTTCTCCGCGCCTGGCATAACCTCGTCCGAGCCTGCCAAAGGACGAGGCTGGAAAGGTTTTAGGGACTGCCGGCGCCGATGCGGGCGGTCACCTCGATCTCGATCTTCATTTCTGGCGTGGTGAGGCCGCACACGACCATGGTGGCCGCAGGCCGGATCTCGGAGAAGGTCTCGCCGAGAACCTGCACGATGGCATCGTAATCGGCCATGTCGGTGAGGTAGTAGCGCACCCGGACGATATCCTGGAGGCCGCTGCCGGCCTCTTTCAGCGCTTTTTCGATCGTGCCGAGCGTGTTGCGCGTCTGGGCGGCAGCGTCTTCGGGCATTTCCATCCTGGCATAGTCGTAGCCGGTGGTGCCGGAGACATAGACCATGTCGCGGTCGACGACGGCGCGCGAATAGCCGATCCGCGCTTCGAAGGGCGATCCGGAGGAAATCCGCTTGACCATCAGGATGCTCCGGAAATCAGAGCCAGGGGCGAGCGGCTCGGTTGTTGTTTTCGAACGTGCTGATCGCCGCATCGCTCTTCAGCGTCGAGGCAATGTCGTCGAGGCCTTCGAGCATGATATGGCGGCGGCCGGGATCGATGTCGAAACGGATGGAGCCGCCATCCGGGCCGGTGATTTCCTGGGCTTCCAGGTCGATCGAAAGGATGGCGTTCGAGCCGCGCTCGGCATCGTCCATCAGCTTTTCAAGATCTTCCGGGGAAACGACGATCGGCAGGATGCCGTTCTTGAAACAGTTATTGTAGAAAATGTCGGCGAAGCTCGTCGAGATGACGCAGCGGATGCCGAAATCGAGAAGCGCCCACGGCGCGTGTTCGCGCGAGGAACCGCAGCCGAAATTGTCGCCGGCGACCAAGATCTTGGCGTTCTGATAGGCGGGCTTGTTCAGTACGAAATCCGGGTTGATCGAGCCGTCGTCATTGTAACGGGCTTCCGCGAACAGGCCCTTGCCGAGGCCGGTGCGCTTGATCGTCTTGAGATAATCCTTCGGAATGATCATGTCCGTGTCGATATTGACGACCGGCAGCGGCGCTGCAACGCCTGTGAGCTTGGTGAACTTTTCCATGATCTGCCTCCACGTGGACTTATCTGCGGAAGCTGCCATAAAGCATATTGACGCGGATTTGAAGGGCTGTTTGGCGTGAACCGGTACGCCCACGCGCCGGAAACCGGCGCATTCGTCTCTTTACCGCTTCGGCGCGATCAGAGGTCGATGATCGTGCCGCGGCCGTCGTTCCAGACGCGCATCTCGCGCTTGCTCGCCTTGGCCCGTACCGGAACCGGCTTCAGCCGCGCCGAAAGCGCACGCCCGATGGACAGAACTGCGAGAATGCCGGCAAAGGCGACGGTCAGCGAAGCCGTCAGAAGTGCTGCCATGGCGAGCACGGCAATGGCCGATATGATGACGAAGAATACGCGAATGTTTTGCATGGTATATACCTTTCTCATCAAGGAATGTGGAGCCTTCCGCCCTGTCTTGCAAGGGGCTTTGGGCATGCAGTATTGCCGCAGACCAAAAAGATTGGCACAAAGCGCGGATGATCGCCTTGACTGATATCAAATCCGCCTCCTTTCGTATTCGCCGCTCGATCCTGAGCGTGCCGGCCGGCAATGCGAGGGCATTGGAAAAGGTGCATGGCCTCGATTGCGATGCGGCGATCTTCGATCTGGAAGATTCCGTCGCACCGGAAAAGAAGGCGGAGGCCCGCGACAACCTGCGCCGGTTGTTTAAGGAAAATCCGCTCCGGGGCAGGGAAACGGTCATCCGCATCAACCCGCTCGAAACCGAATTCGGCAAGGCGGATATGGACCTGGTGACCGAGGTCTCTCCCGACGTTGTGCTGATCCCGAAGGTCGAGCACATGTCGCAGGTCCAGGCGGTGGCGGATATCCTGTCCGAGGCCGGGGCTCCGGACGATCTTGCCATCTGGGCGATGATCGAAACGCCGAAGGGCGTCCTGAATGCGCCGGCAATTGCCCCTGTCGACGAGCGGCTCCAGTGTTTCGTGGTCGGCCTCAACGACCTGCGCAAGGAAACGGGCGTGCTGCCGCAGCCCGGTCGGGCCTATCTGGTGCCCTGGCTGATGCAGATCGTGCTTGCCGGCCGCGCCCATGGGATCGATGTGATCGACAGCGTCTTCAACGAGTTCAAGGATGCAGAAGCCTTTGAGGCGGAATGCGCCCAGGGACGCGCCATGGGCTTTTCCGGCAAGATGCTGATCCATCCGGCCCAGATCGAACCTGCCAACCGGCATTTCGGGCCGGATCCTCAGGCCGTGAAAGAGGCGGAAGCGGTGATTACCGCCTTTGCGGGACCGGACGCGCAACATCTCAACGTCATCAACCTCAACGGCAAGATGATCGAGCGGCTGCACCTGGTGGAGGCTGAAAAGCTTGCCGCCAAGGCACGCATCATCGCCGAACGAAAGAAAACGCCATGAAACTTTATCGCTTCCTCAGCGGTCCCGACGATTCTTCCTTCTGCCACAAGGTGACGGCGGCGCTGAACAAGGGCTGGGAACTTTCCGGTTCGCCGACCTATGCCTTCAACGCGACGACCGGCGAGATGCAGTGCGGCCAGGCGGTGACCAAAACCGTTCACGGCAAGGAATACGATCCCGAGATGAAGCTCGGCGAGCAATAAGCTCCAGTCGGAGAGGATCAGCGCTGAGCAGCTTCGTCGGCGCTGGCCTCGATACGCTCCATATCGTCGTCGCTGAGGCCGAAATGGTGGCCGATCTCGTGGATCAGCACATGGGTGATGATATCGCCCAGGGTTTCCTCGTTTTCCGCCCAGTAATCCAGGATCGGCCGGCGATAAAGCCGGATGCGGTTCGGCAATTCACCGGTTTCCATGTTGAACCGCTCGGAAATGCCGCGGCCTTCGAAAAGGCCGAGCAGGTCGAAAGGCGTCTCGAGTGCCATATCCTCGAAAACGTCGTCGTCCGGAAAATCCTCGATCTCGATCGTCAGGTTGACGGTGAGAGCCCGGAATTCCTCCGGTAAATGACCATAGGCCTCGATTGCCAGCGACTCGAACGTGCTGATCGTCGGTGCGTGGCGATCCTGCCAATCGTCGGTCTGGTCGATGCGGGCCATAGGCTCTCCTTCTGATCAGGCCCATATAGTACCTCCCGCGATATTTTTCGAGTGAAGAATCATTGGCCTAGGATCCGAGGAAAAGATTCCCAGGATTTGGCTGTTGACTCTTTCGGCCAGCTCTGGAATTCATAAGAACATAAAGAGAACATGTACGAATGGAGCTGACGCCATGGCCGAGCACGCCACGGCGCAGGAGACGCTTTTTGCCCTGCGCGAACAGATCGCCAGATTGGAAGGAAAACCTCTCCCGGCGCTTGCCGCGGCGGAACAGGCGGACTTGGCCGCTGATCCGGAAGGCCAGAAAGCCAGGAATAATCAACCGCGTTTGCCATTCGGCATACCGCCGATGGATACCGCGTTGGAAGGTGGCCTGCCGCTCGACGGCATCACGGAAATCCGCTCGCTGCTGATGGGAGATGCCGGAGCAGCAAGCGGCTTTGCTCTCTCGCTGGCCTCTCACCTGAAAGCGAGACAGCCAGGCGACGCGCCGGTTCTGTGGATCGGCGATGTCGTGTCCACGCAGGAGGCCGGAATTCCCTATTCCGTCGGCCTCAAACAGTTCGGATTGAGCCAGCGGGATGTTCTTTACGCCTCTCCGCGCAAGCTGGACGATGCCCTGTGGCTTGCGGAGACCGCGGTGGCCAGCGGGGCTGTCGTTGCCACCATTCTCGAAATCCGGGGCAACCCCAGGCATTTCGGTCTCACCGAAAGCCGCAGGCTGGGTTTGAGGGCAAAGGCGGCGGGACGGCCGCTCTTTCTGTTGCGGCATGCGGGAGAGGAGGAGGCAAGCAGCGCCTCGTTCCGCTTCCTTGTCGAACCGGCGCCGGCGGCTCGCCGGCATCTTCCGGAGGGATCCGAGCTTGGCGGCAGCATCGGTCATCCCGTTTTCAGGCTGACCCTGGAGAAGAGCCGTATCCCGGCTCCGCTATCCCTACTTCTGGAGTGGAATCCCCATGACCGTCAATTTTCCCTCGGCCGAGAGGCAGGAGAGGCTTTCTCTTTCCGCAACCCGCCAGCGCATCCTGGCGCTCGTCTTCCCGCATCTGCCGACCGACAGGATCGCGCGCCGGCTCTGGGGACTGTCGTGGCGTTCGAAAGGGCGTCCTGAACATCATCCGCCGATCCTTTGTGCCGGCCGGCGCGAAAACGCCATGCGGCTCACAGCGCTCGACGAGGTTTCCGAACGTCTCGGGCTGAAGCGTGGGCAGGGGTTGGCGGAAGCGCGCGCCATGTTTCCGAAGATCGACGTGGTGGACGAGGATGGCGCGGCGGACCAGGGCCTTCTTGAGGCGATCGCCGATTGGTGCGACCGTTACACCCCGCTGGTGGCGCTGGACGGCCGCGAAGGTCTGTTTCTCGACATAACCGGCTGCACCCACCTCTTCGGTGGCGAGGAGGCTCTGCTCAAGGACATCCTTGGCCGACTTTTGCAGATGGGATTCGATGTCAAAGGGGCGATCTCCTCGTCGCCAGGCCTGTCCTGGGCCGCCTGTCGCTTCGGCCGCGGCGGCGTGATTGCCGACCAGGTGACGGAGGCGGTACTGGCGCCGCTGCCGGTCAACGCTCTGCGTATCGATGAGGCCACCATCGCAGCGCTCTACAAGCTCGGACTGAAAAGGATCGGCGACCTTCTGCCGATGCCGCGTGCGCCGTTGGCTCGCCGTTTTGGCATTCATCTATTGCTTCGGCTGGATCAGGCGCTCGGGCACAATGAGGAAGTCATCTCGCCTCGCCGTCCCGTGGCGGCCCTTTCCGCCGAGCGACGGCTCGCCGAACCGATCCAGGCGGAAGAACATATTCTGCAGCTGGCCGGCCAGATTGCCATTTCGTTGAAATCGGAACTGGAAGCCCGTGGTGTCGGGGGGCGTGTTTTCGAACTGGTGCTTTTCCGGGTCGATGGCCGGGTGTTTCGCATCGCCGCCGGTGCCTCGCAGCCATTGCAGGATCCGAAACGGATCTCTTTGCTGTTTTCCGAGCGCCTGAACGCCGTGCACGATGACCTCGATGCAGGCTTTGGTTTCGAGCTCCTGCGCCTCAACGTGTTGCAATACGATGTCTTCAGGATTTCCCAGGGTGATTTCACCGGCAATGGCGATAGCGAAATCTCGCTTGCCGATTTTGTCGATCGGGTTTCGGCCCGGCTCGGGGCCGATTGTCTACAGATCGCCGAACCGAAGCAGAGCCACGTGCCGGAGCGCGCGGAAGTGTTCGTGCCGGCGATTGCCTCGCGGATCGTCCGGGAAAAGACCGAGGAGATTTTTACCTTCGCGCCGAAAAGTGACCGCCCCTTGCGGCTCTTCCGTCATCCGGAACTGATGGAGGCTTTTGCGGCAACGGTGCCGGATGGCCCTCCGCAGCGTTTCCGCTGGCGCCGCATCGTCCATGAAGTCATCCGTGCGGAGGGGCCGGAGCGGATTTCGCCCGAATGGTGGAATGACGAGGAGGATGTCGAGGAGCGCGACTATTTCAGGCTTGAGAGTGAGGCGGGCCGCCGCTTCTGGATTTTCCGCGCCGGTCATTACGTTGCCGGCAAAACTGCGCCGACCTGGCGCGTGCATGGGATTTTCGCATGACGGATGCCCCCGTTTTTTTCGAGATCGGCGCGAAGACCAATTTCTCTTTCCTGGAAGGGGCTGCCAAACCGGAGGAGATGATCTTGGCGGCAAGCGTGCTCGGCCTATCCGGCCTTGGTATAGCCGACAGGAATTCCGTTGCCGGCGTGGTGAGAGCGCATAGCCAAGTCAGAAACATGAAGGAAACCTACGAGCTTCAGCAGAAGCAGGGCAGAAAGAAAGACGAGGAAGCAGCCATCCTCCCTTGTGCGTTTTATCCGGGAGCGCGGCTCGTTTTTTCCGACAACACGCCGGATATTCTCGCCTATCCGCAGAACCGGAAGGGCTGGGCCAATCTCTGCCGCCTGCTGAGCCGTGGAAATCTCAGGGCCAACAAAGGGTCCTGCATTCTGGAAGAATGGGATCTTCTGGAATGGTGCGACGAGATGATGCTGGCGGTCGTGCCGGATTTTTCCCGCGTGGAAGAGATGGCCTATCAGCGACACCTCGGAGCCTGTCTCGGTAAATACAGAGAGCGGTTCAAAAAGAACATCTATCTGGTTCTGTCGCCGACCTATGATGGACGAGATGTCTTTGTTTTCAACTTGCTTGCCCGGATTGCCGCGCGCAACCGGGTGCCCTTGGTCGCGACCAACCTGCCTCTTTTCCATCTCCCTTATCGGCGATCCCTGTCGGATGTGGTCACGGCAATCCGCGAACATGTGACGATCCAGGAAGCCGGATTCCGGCTCGCGCCGAATGGAGAAAGGCATATCAAGCAACCTGCCGAAATGGCGCGGCTCTTCCGCGCGTATCCCGACGCGATCGACAATACGGGAAAGTTCTTCAGCCGGCTGAAGTTTTCGCTCGATGAACTCAGCCATAATTATCCGGATGAGAGCGTTCCGGGTGAAACCGTATCGGAAACCTTGGAGCGTCTTACCTGGGAGGGCGCCAGGTGGCGTTATCCGGATAAGATCCCTGAGAAGGTTTCCAAGCAGATCAGGTATGAGCTCAATCTCATCAAGGAGATGCAATACGAGCCTTATTTCCTGACGGTTCGCCACATCGTCTGGCATGCCCGCTATGAGTTGAAGATCCTCTGCCAGGGGCGTGGCTCAGCGGCCAATTCCAGCGTCTGTTATTGTCTCGGTATTACCGAAGTCGATCCGACATCCACGACACTGCTCTTTGAACGCTTCATTTCGACCGAACGAAACGAACCGCCGGATATCGATGTCGATTTTGAACATGCGCGGCGCGAGGAAGTGATCCAGTACATTTATCAGCATTATGGCTTTCGCCATGCCGGCCTGACGGCGGCGGTTACGAGTTATCGGACCCGAATGGCCGGCCGTGAGGTTGCCAAGGCTTTTGGGCTCTCAGAGGATGTACAGGCGGCACTTTCGAGCACGGTGTGGGGTTGGTCGGATGAAGGCACGTCGGAAAGAGACGCAAAAGCCGCGGGTCTCGACACTGCCGACTTTGTGACAAAACAGGTTCTTTCGCATGCGCAGGAACTTATGGGTTTCCCGCGCCATCTCACCCAGCATGTCGGCGGTTTCCTGATCACGCGCGACCGGCTTGACGAAATCGTGCCGATCATGAAAACGGCCATGCCGGGCCGTTACATGATTGAATGGGACAAGGACGATCTCGACACCCTGAAGCTCCTGAAGATAGACGTGCTGGCGCTCGGCATGCTGACCTGCCTCAAAAAAGCGTTCGATCTGATGCAGCGGCATTATCAGGTCAATGAGACATTGGCGGGATTGCAGAAGCAGCCTGAGACGGCGGTTTACGACATGATCTGCCGTGCGGACACGATCGGGGTTTTCCAGATCGAGAGCCGGGCGCAGATGAGCATGCTGCCGAGGCTGAGACCCGAAAAGTTCTATGACCTTGTTGTCGAAGTGGCGATTGTCAGACCTGGCCCTATCCAAGGAAACATGGTCCATCCGTATCTAAAACGGCGCGAAGCCCAACGGAACAAACAGCCGATCGAATATCCCAGTCCTGAATTGGAAAAGGTTCTTGAACGCACGCTAGGCGTACCTCTCTTTCAAGAGCAGGCAATGCAGATTGCAATAACTGCAGCCGGTTTTTCTCCTGAAAAAGCGGACAAGCTACGTCGATCGATGGCAACGTTCAAGCGATCGGGAAGAGTGGAGGAATTTAAGAACGATTTTGTTGCAGGTATGCTAAAAAACGAGCGTTATTCCAAGGAATTTGCAGAAAGCTGCTTCAGCCAGATACAGGGCTTTGCCGAATACGGTTTTCCAGAAAGTCATGCGGCGTCATTCGCTTTGCTTGTCTACGTATCCTCCTGGATCAAGGCCTATTACCCGGATGTCTTCTGCACGGCGATGATGAACTCCCAGCCAATGGGATTTTATGCGCCGGCCCAGCTGATACGGGATGCACGCGAGCACGGTGTCAGGATTCTTCCCGTCGACGTCAACAGGTCAGAATGGGACTGTACCTTGGAAGAAACCGCCTTCGACAAAACCGCGATCGATAAGCGTCACGAATCCATGCGGGATGTCATCAGGACGAGATATGCTGTGCGACTGGGTTTCCGCCAGGTCAAAGGTTTGGCAGAAGAGGACATGATCAAGAAATTGATCGCCAATCGCGGGCAGGGATATGAGTCCGTCCACGATCTAAGGATCCGGTCTGGTCTCGACAAATCGGTTATCGAGCGGCTGGCTGATGCTGATGCCTTTGGAGATATTGCGTTATCGCGCCGACAAGCACTTTGGGCAGTTCGTGGTCTCGATGCAAAAAAGACGACCGAGAGCCGATCTCTATTTGACGTTGGGGACAATGCGGATCTCCGGCCCGAGGCGAAAGCGACGCTGCCGGAAATGCTGCCCGGCGAACAGGTGATCGAGGATTACCGCTATCTCTCGCTTTCGCTGAAGGCGCATCCGGTTTCGTTTCTGCGCGAAGAATTCAAGGCGATGGGGATTACCCGCAGCGTCGATCTCTTGGCGGTCCCGAACGGGCAGAGGGTGACGATCGGCGGGATCGTTCTTGTCCGGCAGCGGCCGGGCTCGGCCAAGGGCGTTATCTTCATGACGCTGGAAGACGAGACCGGCGTTGCCAATGCGATCGTCTGGTCGAAGATTTTCGAACGTTATCGGCCGGTCGTGATGGGCGCGCGGCTGGTGAAAATCCGGGGGAGACTGCAAAGCCAGAGCGGCGTCATCCATACCGTGGTCGAGCATATCGAGGACATTACCCCGATGCTGGGTCTGCTGCAGAAAGAGGCGAGACGGTTCGGCGTGTCGGCCCGCTCGGACGAGGCGCTGCAATCGAGCGGAGACCACCGGCAGAAGAGGCGTTCGAATGGTATGGAGGAGGCAGGAAGGGGAAGTGCAAAAGAGGCGGTGCCTGGCGGTTCCTACGAAGCCGGACCAGGGAGCGTCATGCCGAAGGGCCGCAATTTCCACTAATTACCGATGCCATGATACAAAGGAAGAAGTCGTGGCTATGGCAGCCTCCCTTAAGAAGTGACTCATATATGTCGATTCTTTCTTGACATCGCCTGTCCGCTTTCGCAAAAAGAAGATGTTACAGGTCATGTTTGGCAGGTCGACCGAGAATGCTGGTTTGCAGTTGCAATTACATCACCGACAGGGAAATCAAGGACGTCATCACGCAGCTCCTTGATGAAGACTGTTGGCAGCTCATCGTACCATCCAAGGTCTATCATGCCATGGCGAAACGCGGCCGCTGCTGCGGCTGCTTCCCAAGCGTTGTCGACCTGATCATCCGCACGACCGAAGAATATCACGCCCACCACCACTCGACGGAAGACGAAGTGGTCGTATATATGTCCCGCCTGAGACAGTTCCATGAAGAAAACAGGAGAGCGGACATTGAAAGGCGACTCAAAGGTCATCGAGCGGCTTAACGAGGCATTGTTTCTCGAGCTAGGCGCCGTCAACCAGTACTGGCTGCATTATCGCCTGCTGGAGGATTGGGGATTCAAGAAGCTCGCGAAAAAAGAGCGGGCGGAGTCGATCGAGGAAATGCACCATGCCGATCGTCTTATCGATCGCATCATCTTTCTCGAAGGCCACCCCAACCTTCAGACGCTTGCCCCGCTGCGCATCGGCCAGAACGTCAAGGAAGTCCTTGAGGCCGATCTTGCCGGCGAATATGATGCCCGCACAGCCTACAAAGCCTCTCGCGATATCTGTCACGCGGCCGGCGATTACGTGTCGATGAAGCTCTTCGAAGAGCTTCTGATGGACGAGGAGGGCCATATCGACTTCCTCGAAACCCAACTCGACCTGCTGGCGAAGATCGGCGAGGAACGCTACGGCCTCCTCAACGCGGAATCCGCCGACTCCGCCGAATAATCAGCTGTACCTGAACATAAAAACCCGGCGAAGCATCCGCTTCGCCGGGTTTTTTCATTGCAGCCACAAAGCCATTTCAGATGGCAGCTGCCCCGATAGTCAGAGCCGTTCGATCGCCACCTTGGCCAGATGGGTGAACTCGGCGACAACCCGATCGTAGACGGCACGCTTGAAGGGCACGATCAGGTCGGGAAGGTCCGCCATCGGCTTCCACTCCCAGGCATCGAACTCCGGCGCGTGTCCGCCAGGCGGCGGGTTGATGGCGATCTCGCTCTCGTCGCCATCAAAGCGGAAGGCGAACCAGCGCTGGGTCTGGCCGCGATATTTTCCCTTCAGCCCGATGCCGATCAGATGCGCGGGCAGATCGTAATTGATCCAATCCTGCGCCTCGGCAAGCAAGGTGACGGAGCGCATCCCCGTCTCCTCGTAAAGCTCGCGATAGGCGGCGGGAAGGGGGGCCTCGCCCTTGTCTATGCCGCCCTGCGGCATCTGCCAAAGCTGTGGCGACCCATCATATTCGCTATTGCCTTCGCTGATGCGCCGACCGGCCCAGACAAGGCCCGCGCGGTTCAGAACCATGATGCCGACGCAGGGGCGATAGGGAAGTTCCTCGGCGACGACCGAGCGTTTGTCTTTCTTGCTCATGGATAACTCCGATCGATCACGGTTCGACGCTTTCGCTTGCAAGCGACGAGACGCCGACAATCTCGATCCCGCGCTGCGAGACTTCTTCGCTCCATTGCCTTATCGCATCGATGCTTTCGTCGAAAGCCGAGGCGATGCCGATTGCCGTTCCCTTGCGGCCGGCGATGCGCTCCAGTTCATCGAGTTTCTTGAGGATCGCGTCCTTCTGCAATTGTCCATCAAGGGTCAGATCGCCGAAGGCATGGGGCAGTTCGATCGCCTTGGCAACGACCGCAGTCTTCGACTGCGCCGATGTCCCGTCGTCGAGGAAAAGCAGCCCGCGTTTTGAAATATCGCGCAGCACCGGTTCCAGCGCGCCGGCATCCGAGAGATAGCGGCCGCCGAGATAGTTCATGACGCCGGTATAGTTAGTGATCTCACCCATGGCCTGATGGAGGCGGCCGAGATTATCCTTGGGGGACATCTTGGTCAGCAAAGTGCCGGGGCCCGGATCGTTTGCCGGATAATCGAACGGTTCAAATGGCACCTGGATCAGGATTTCGTGACCAGCACGGCGGGCATCCTGCATCCAGCGCTGCAGGCTGTTGCCGCTGACGGCAAAGGCGAGCGTCACCGTGGGCGGCAGGTCGCGGATCGCCCGCTGGGTGCCTGTCTGGCTAAGGCCAAGACCGCCGACGACGATTGCGATGCGGGTGCCGCGCGCGCCGGACCAGGGGCGCGCGTACTGGTCCATCGGACGCTGCCCGCCGGGACCGACAATCGGCAGCCGGCCATGGGGAGAATTCTCCAGAAGCGCATCATTGGGTTGGGCAGCCATGCGGGGATCCTGGCCGATCCGCTGAGTGCCGATCATCACCGGCCCGCTGCCATCGCGTGAGCGGGGCGTATATTTGGTCACGACCGACCCATCATCGGTGAGCGTCCGCTCGATATTAGCGCCGGAATTGGGATCCGATCGAGGCATGCCGGCAGATTGCTGCGCCGCGTTCTGGTCGGGTTTCGAAGGAGGCTGGGTCTGTTCGGGCTTGGAGGCGGGTGGAACGTTGGAAGCAACCTGCTTCAGGGCATCATCGCCGCGCATGGCGTAGAGCGAAAGTCCCAGGATGCCGGCAACCGCGAAAGCGGCAAAAACGATTGCGAAGGAAAACTTTCGGCTCCGTCGTCGAGCGGCCGGCCGGTTCTGTCCGAGCGGTGCATGGAGATCGGTGCCCAAGGTCTAGTCCGCGCTTTTCCTGCAGATACGAAGAACCGGCCAGCGCGGCGTCTTTTCGACGCGTCACGCTGGCCGGCCCGATGATGTCTTTACTTCTTGATCGTGGCGGCGGCGGCCTTATCCGGGCTCGGCGGGAAGGACGGATCCTTCTTCACGCCGCGGAAGAGGTCGAGCGCATAGTTGAGCTGGATATCGTCCTTGGCTTCCGGCGGCACATAGGCTGCGGAACCGGAACCTTCGTCGGTCTCGGCAGAACCCTGGATGTGGCCGCGTAGGCTGGATTCGCCTTCAGCCCTGATTTTACCCTGCAGTTCCGGTGGCAGCGGCTGATCGACCTTGATATCCGGCTGGATGCCGGTGCCCTGGATCGACTTGCCCGACGGCGTGTAATAGAGCGCGGTCGTCAGACGCAGCGCGCCGGCATCGCCGAGCGGGATGATTGTCTGAACCGAACCCTTGCCGAAGGATCGCGTGCCGAGAACCGTCGCACGACGCAGATCCTGGAGCGCGCCGGCGACGATCTCCGAAGCGGAAGCCGAACCGCCGTTGACGAGCACGATGACCGGCTTGCCATCGGTCAGGTCGCCCGGGCCGGCATTGAAGCGGCGGGTTTCTTCGGCATTGCGGCCGCGGGTGGAAACCACTTCGCCCCGTTCGAGGAAGGCGTCCGAAACATTGATCGCCTGATCGAGCAGACCGCCCGGGTTGAGGCGCAGGTCGAGCACGTAACCCTTCAGCTTGTCGGCCGGGACATCCGCCTTGATCTTCTTGATCGCCTTTTCGAGGTCGTCATAGGTCTTCTCGGTGAAGGAGATGACGCGGACATAACCGACATCGCCGCCTTCGACGCGGGACTTCACGGCGCGGACCGCAATGATGTCGCGTACCACGGTGATGTCGAGCGGCTTATCGGCGCCCTGGCGGATGATGGTCAGCTTGATGGGGGTGTTGATGCCGCCGCGCATCTTTTCGACGGCGTCTTCGAGCTTCAGACCGCGCACCGGTGCGCCGTCGATCTCGGAGATGAGGTCGCCTGCCAGAATGCCGGCCTTGGAGGCGGGCGTGTCGTCGATCGGCGCGATGACCTTGACGAGCTCGTTTTCCATCGTGACTTCGATGCCGAGGCCGCCGAACTCGCCACGCGTCTGCGTGCGCATGTCTTCGGCATCCTTGGCATTCATGAAGCTCGAATGGGGATCGAGCGAGGTCAGCATGCCATTGATGGCGTTCTCGACCAGCTTTTCTTCATCCGGCGGCGTCACGTACTGGGCGCGGACCCGCTCGAAGACGTCGCCGAAGATCGACAATTCCCTGTAGGTCGAAGGGCCGGCGGCCTGCGCCGGCACACCGGCCGAATAAATCACGCTCATCGCGGTCGCACCCAAGAGTGCACCGACGATGACAAGAGAAGCCCTACGAATCATTTCGTGCCCTTCCAGTTTCTTTCGAGGTCCACCACGGTTTGGAATCGACCGGTGTGCCATCTTTTCGGAATTCAATGTAAAGCGTTGGACGATCTGTTTCCAGCGCCAATGCAGTTGCGCTTGCCACTCTTTTCTCACCCATCACGGCGATGGGTTCGCCTGCGAAAACGAACTTGCCCTGCCGCGCATTCACTACATCCATGCCGGTCAGAACCAGATGGTATCCGTCTCCGGCATTGAGGATGATCATTTGGCCGTAACTCCGGAAGGCTCCGGCGAAGACCACCAGGCCGTCAGCCGGCGCCGTCACCACTGCCCCCGCATTCGAAGCAACAGTCATGCCTCTCGCCGTGTGCCCCGTCCCATCGGCGTCGCCGAACCACCGCAATACATCTCCGGCAACCGGAAGCTCCAGCTTCTGCTTGAGGCTTGAAAACGCGTATGCGGGCGCAATGCGGTTTTTGTCGGGCACGCCGCTTTGGGCCAGCTGCTTTGCCTTTTCGCGCTCGGCGTCAGACATCATGCGCTGGCGCTCTTCCTCGGCGCGCGTCCGGTCGATGGCCTCGCGCACCGAGGCGATGTCGCCTTCGAACGTCTGAATGAGGTTTTCAAGCGTGGTAGCGCGGCCGGCAAGCTCCTCGGAGCGGCGGCGCTCGGCGTCGAGATCGGCCGCGTTGCGCTTGTTCAACTTTTCGTTTTCGGCAAGCAGAAGATCCATGCGCCGGTCCTCTTCGAGGCTCGCGGCGATGGTGCTGGAAACGGTCGTCTTCTCGGTCATCGCCGAAGCCTGTAGGGAGGCCAGCGACTGAAGGTCGGTAACGAGCTTGTCCGCCTCGTGGCGCATGCCGGGAACGACGGCGCCGAGCAGGATCGCGCTTCGAACCGAGGCGAGTGCATCGTCGGGCGTCACCAGAAGTGCCGGAGGAGGGTTGCGGCCCATGCGTTGCAGGGCTGCGAGCACCTCGGCCAGCACCGCGCGGCGACCACGCAGGGAGGTGCGGATACCGTCCTCCTTGAGCTTCAGTTCGGTGATCTTCTTTTCGCTGCCGAGGATCTTGGTTTCCAGACCTCTGCGGCGTGCCGCCGAATCGATCAGCGCCTGGCGGACATCGGCGGTGTTCTTCCTGATATCGGCGATGTTTTTTTCAATGGCGGCAGCACGGTCGCCCGAAATCTTCATGCTCTTGGTCAGAACTTCAAGCTCGCCGCGGGTTTCGTTGCGTCGGCGCTGCAGATCGGCTGTCGGATCGACTGCGGCTGAAGGGGCGGCCTGGGGCGCCATTGGCGACGTTGCGCTCTGGGCGCGGGCGGTATTGGAGATCTGCAAGGGCGGGACCAGCGCAAAACCGAGAGCTGCCGCCAGAAGCAGCGCGCGCCGGTACGATGTGATCCTGATTGTCCGCATTCCCGCTCCGCTCATCGTCGGATCGAGAAAGCCTAAGCTGATTTGCCCGACGAGGCCACAAACAACATCGTGTTTGAAGGTAAACGATCGCTTAAGCTCTGTGATAGGGATGGCCCGAAAGAATAGTGACCGCGCGGTAAAGCTGTTCGGCAATCAGAATGCGCACCAGCTGATGCGGCCAAGTCATTGAGCCGAGGTTCAGCACCATGTCGGCCCGGTCGCGGAGTTGCGGATCCAGCCCGTCGGCACCGCCGATCGCCAGCATCAGGTCACGTTTGCCGCTGTCGCGATATCGGCCGATCATTCCGGCAAAAGCCTCGCTGTCGAGTGCCTTGCCGCGTTCGTCGAGAAGAATGAGAACCGCGCCTTCGGGAAGCGCCTTTTCGAGTGCACCGGCTTCCTCGCGCTTGCGGGTATCGGCATTCGCCGCCCGGCTTTCCGGGATCTCGATCAGTTTCGACAATTCAAGACCCACCGCCGGGCCAGTCTTGGCGAAGCGGTCGAGATATCGGGACGCAAGCTCCTTCTCTGGTCCGGTCTTCAGCCGTCCCACGGCGAAAAGGCTTATTCGCATGTCCTGATCCGTTGATTTTGCGGCCGAAAATTTCACCCTGCGGCGAGTTGGCACTCAGCCGCGTGATTTCGACCTCAGTCCGACCGGTTCAGAACATGCCCGAACCCGTCAGTGCAGCAGCGTGCCTTCTTCGATATCCGGCGTCGCCCACATCTTTTCGATGTTGTAGAACGCGCGGATTTCAGGCCGGAACACGTGGACGATGATGTCACCGGTGTCAATGAGCACCCAGTCGCCGGTCTCCTGCCCTTCGACGCGGGCGTTGCCAAGCCCCTCGTCCTTCAGGTCGGAAATCAGGTGATCGCTGATGGCCATGACATGCCGGTTCGATCGTCCGGAGACAACGACCATGTAATCCCCGAGCGCTGATTTTCCAGCAATGTTGATGGTGACGATGTCTTCAGCTTTGGAGTCCTCGAGACTTGCGAGGACCAGTTCGAGAGCACGGGCGGCGGCATCGGCGCCACGTTCCAGGCTCTGCGGGAGAACGGAGGCCGTTCTGCCCTTGGCGTGTACTGTTGTCAGGGTTTGTCCTTTCATCCGGGTAACAGCAACAGGCACTTGAAGCGAATCCGATTCACGCTCGGCCGCTGGGTTTAAGGTGGCATCGAATTCTTAATCTTTCAAGAGAGCGCCCGAAAAGGTGATAGAAAGATATAGACCCCTTTGGTCGCAACGGCTTGGCCGATGTCAGTCCGATTTCCGATCGTTTGCGGCGCGGATCGCCGTGGAGCTCAGTGCCGAACGCGGACCGTGGATGAAGGTCCAGGCCGGCGCGCGCCTCTTCCAGAGCGTACCCGCGTCATCCTCGTCCACCCGGGCGTAATCGAAGGTGCGGGCCATTTTCGATGACAGGAACGACAATGTCGCCCCGGGACGGTCGATGACGGCAATCGGGAAGGTCGAGGCGATCGACTGCCACTTCTGCCACAAGTGAAAGGTCTTCAGGCTGTCGGCGCCCATCACCCAGACGAAGTGCACGAGCGGGTTCTTGGCCTTCACGAAGGAAAGCGTATCGGCGGTATAGGAGCCGCCGAGCGTCTTTTCGAAGGCTGTGATCTTGATGCGGGGGTCGTCGATCAGCTTTTCGCTCATCGCCAGCCGGTCGTCGAGCGAAGCAAGTTCGGAGCGGCTTTTCAGCGGGTTGCCGGGGGTCACCATCCACCAGAGCTGGTCGAGGCCGAGCCGGCGAAGCGCGATCTCGGCGACCAGGAGATGGCCCTCATGCGGCGGATTGAACGAACCGCCGAACAGGCCGACGGCCATGCCCCGTTCGGCATGCGGCATGACCCGATATCGGCGATCGATCGTCTCTTCCGTCACGCGCGGTCAGGGCCGGATCTGGCCGGTGCCGTGCACCCGGTATTTGAACGAGGTCAATTGCTCGACGCCAACCGGGCCGCGCGCATGCATCTTGCCGGTCGAAATGCCGATTTCGCCGCCCATGCCGAACTCGCCGCCGTCAGCAAACTGGGTGGAGGCATTGTGCAGCAGGATGGCCGAATCGAGTTCGTTGAAGAAACGGGAGACGACCTCGGGATCTTCGGCGATCACCGCCTCCGTATGGTTCGAGGAATAGGTGTTGATGTGGCGGATGGCGCCGGAAATACCGTCGACGATCGCAACCGAGATCACCGCGTCGAGATATTCGGTGCGCCAGTCTTCCTCCGTTGCAGGCTTGAAGCCCGGAAACACCTTGAGAACGGTGGCCGAGCCGCGGATTTCGCAGCCGGCTTCCGTCAGCGCTTCGAGGATCGGCATCAGATGCGTGCCGATCCCGGCACTGTCGATCAGCAGCGTCTCGGCCGCGCCGCAGACGCCGGTGCGGCGCATCTTGGCGTTGACGATGATCTTTTTCGCCATCTCCAAGTCCGCGGAGGCGTCCACATAGATATGGCAGAGGCCTTCGAGATGGGCGAAGACCGGCACACGCGCCTCGTTCTGGACACGCGCGACGAGGCTCTTGCCGCCGCGCGGCACGATTACATCGATCGCGCCGTTCAGGCCCGACAGCATAGCGCCGACGGCGGCGCGGTCGGTAGTGGGCACGATCTGGATTGCATGTTCCGGAAGTCCGGCAGCTTTCAGACCAGCCACAAGGCAATCATGGATCGCTTCCGACGACCGGGCCGAATCCGAACCGCCCCGCAGGATCACGGCATTGCCGGCCTTGAGGCAGAGCGCGCCGGCATCGGCGGTGACGTTCGGGCGGCTTTCATAGATCACGCCGATGACGCCGAGCGGCGTGCGGACGCGCTCGATATGAAGGCCATTCGGGCGGTCCCAGGCAGCGATGACTTCGCCAACCGGATCCTTGAACTCGGCGATCTCGCGAAGCGCCTGCGCCATGCCGGCAATCGATTTTTCGGTGAGCGTCAGCCGGTCGATGAAGGACGGCAGCAGGTCTTTGCCCTCGACGCCTTTCAGGTCAGCGGCATTGGCGGCAAGGATCCTGTCCTTGGCGGCAAGGATCGCGTCCGCCATGGCGTGGAGCGCCTTGTTCTTCGCGTCGGTCGAAGCCGTTGCAAGCTGGCGTGCCGCAGCCCTTGCATTGCGGCCGATCTGGTCCATCACAACGGCGATGTCGCCGGTCTTCGCAACCATATCAAGCATGGGCGGCATCCTCCTTGCGATCTTCTTTTTTGTCTTTACGTTTCGCCGGCCCGGTCATCACCAGGTCGTCGCGATGGACCATGGCGGCGCGGCCGGCATAACCGAGGATCGCCTCGATCTCGCCGGACTTGCGGCCGGTGATCTGGCGGGCCTCTTCTGCGTCATAGCTCACAAGGCCTCGGGCGATCTCGCGACCGTCGACGCCAATGATCGCGACTGTGTCGCCGCGATGGAACTGGCCGTCGATGCGGCGCACGCCGGCCGGCAGAAGGCTCTTGCCGGTGCCGAGCGCGGTTTCGGCGCCCTCGTCGACGAAGAGTTCGCCGGCCGGCTGAAGCTGGCCCGCGATCCAGGTTTTTCGCGCCGTGACCGGCGTGCCGGAGGGCGCGAACCAGGAGGAGCGAGTGCCTTGCTCGATGGCGCGCAGCGGATGATCCGCCTTGCCGGAGGCGATGATCATGGCGCAGCCGGCGCCGGTGGCGATCTTGCCGGCATCGATCTTGGTGCGCATGCCGCCGCGCGACAATTCGGACGCAGCGCCGCCGGCCATGGCCTCGATCTCCGGCGTGATCGCCGGGACGGTTTCCAGGAATTTCGCGTCGGGATCGAGATGCGGAGGGGCGGTATAAAGGCCGTCGATATCGGACAGCAGCACGAGCAGATCGGCGCTGGTCATGGTGGCGACGCGGGCGGCGAGGCGATCGTTGTCGCCATAGCGGATTTCGGTCGTGGCGACCGTATCATTCTCATTGATGATCGGCACGGCGCCGATCTTCAGAAGCTGGTTGATGGTGGCACGGGCGTTGAGGTAACGGCGACGCTCTTCCGTGTCGCCGAGCGTCAGCAGGATCTGGCCGGCCACGATGCCATCGCGCGACAGGCTTTCCGACCAGGCGCGGGCAAGCGCGATCTGGCCGACCGCTGCCGCCGCCTGGCTCTCTTCGAGCTTCAATGCGCCGGAGGGCAGGTCGAGCACGGTGCGGCCCATGGCGATGGCGCCCGAAGAGACGACCAGAACGTCGATGCCCCTCGCTTTCAATGCGGCGATATCGGCGCAGATGGCGTCGAGCCATTGCGATTTCAGGCCCGTCTTGCGGTCGACGAGCAGCGCCGAGCCGATCTTGATGACGATGCGGCGATGACTGGCGAGCGGTTTACGGGTAGCCGTCATGCATCCTCACCCTCATCGAAATCCTGGATGGGGGTCGAGCGATCGGGCAGCGCGGTTTCGTTGACGCCGCTCGCCTCGACGATGACGTCGCGCAGCGCGCGCAGCACCTCGGTCATCCCCTTGCCGGTGACGGCGGAGATCAGGAACGGTGTCTGGCCGCAGGCCTTTTCCAGTTCCTTCGCCTTCTTCTTCAGTTCCTTGTCGTCGAGCACGTCGATCTGCGACAGGGCCACGATGACCGGCTTGTCGATCAGGCCACCGCCATAGGCCTCGAGTTCGTGCTTGACGGTCTTGTAGGCCTTTCCGACCTTTTCCTCGACGGAGGAGACCAGATGCAGGAGCACGCGGGTGCGTTCGACATGGCCGAGGAACCGGTCGCCGATGCCGACACCCTCATGGGCGCCTTCGATCAGGCCCGGAATATCCGCCAGAATAAATTCCCGGCCGTCGATGGTGGCGACGCCGAGATTGGGATGCAGCGTCGTGAACGGGTAGTTGGCGATCTTCGGGCGCGCGCGGGTGACGCTGGCAAGGAAGGTCGACTTGCCTGCATTCGGCATTCCGACGAGGCCGGCATCGGCGATCAGCTTCAGCCGCAGCCAGATGGTTTTTTCCTCGCCCTCGAGACCGGGATTGGCCCAGTTCGGCGCCTGGTTGGTGGCGCTCTTGAAATGGGTGTTGCCGAAGCCGCCATTGCCGCCTTTGGCGAGCCGGAACCTCTGGCCTTCGCGGGTCAGGTCGATAATCAGCGTCTCGTTGTCTTCCTCGAAGATCTGGGTGCCGACCGGCACTTTCAACGTCACCTCGCCGCCATTGGCGCCGGTGCGGTTGCGGCCCATGCCGTGGGTGCCGGTCTGGCCCTTGAAATGCTGCTGGAAGCGGAAATCGATCAGGGTGTTGAGGCCGTTGACGGCCTCCACCCAGACATCGCCGCCGCGCCCGCCATCACCGCCATCAGGTCCGCCGAACTCGACGAACTTTTCCCGCCGGAACGAGACCGCGCCCGCGCCGCCGTCGCCGGAGCGGATATAGACTTTTGCCTCGTCGAGAAATTTCATCTTGTCGCCGTCAGTCTTGTGTTAGTCGGGATGCCTGTCGCTTCAGGTCGGGCGCTCAGTGCATGTCGATAGGGGTTTCGATATCGTCGGTTGGGGCGGAGGTCAAAGAATATCATGAAGTTCGTCAGCTATAACATTCAATACGGGATCGGCATGGATGGTGTGTTCGATCCCGAACGCATCGCCGCGAGTATCGAGGGAGCGGATGTCATCGCGCTTCAGGAAGTGACCCGCGGTTTCCCCAGGAATGGCCATGTCGATCTCGTTACCCGTTTCTCGGATCTGTTTCCGGACCACTTCCATGTCTATGGCGCACCTTGCGACCTGCTGCTCGACGTATCTATCGAGAACGGCCGCCGCATCGAGCGCCGTTCCCAGTTCGGCAACATGATCCTGTCGCGCTGGCCGATCCTTGCCACCCGCCATCTTCTGCTGCCCCGCAGCCGCACCGTCGAGATGCTCAACCTGCAGCGCGGCGCGCTGGAAGCGGTCATCGTCGCACCCGGCGGGCCGCTTCGGGTCTATTCCGTCCACCTCGATCATGTTTCTGCCGATGAACGGTTCGGCCAGATCCGTTATCTCAAGGAGCGGGTGCTGAACTTCGTCTCCGAGGGCGGCTCGTTGACCGGCGGCGCCGAAGAGGGTTTCCCCGATCTGCCGCTGCCGGAGGATTTCCTGCTGATGGGCGATTTCAACATGGAGCCGGAATCGACCGAGTATATCGCCATGGCCGGCCAGCGGGACCGTTATTACGGCCGCATCCTGCGCGCCAACGAACCCGTCGACGTGCTGGACCGCTCCGGATCGTTGACGCCGGAGAGCTATACCTGGGCGAAGCCGCCGGGCGACGGGCCGATAAAGATGCATCTCGATCATTGCTTCGTGAATGCCGGGCTGGTGCCGCGGCTGAAAAACGCCTGGGTCGATAACGAGGCGCCTGGTTCAGACCACTTTCCGCTCTGGGTCGAGGTCGAGTGAATGATCCGGCGGAGTTTCCTCCGCCGGGCCTTTGTTATGGGAGCGTCACGGTCGGGCCGGCCGCCGGAAATCCTCGGGCAGCAGCATGGTCTCGATATGCGGCGCCATCCTATTGCGGGACAGGCTGAAGAGCTGGTTCGCATCAACGATGGTGAAACCGAGCTTCTTCTGGACGTTCAGCGAAGCAAGGTTGTCCGCAAAGGCGCCGGAAAACACCTGCGCCTCCGGCATACGCCGGAAGAAACGCTCCAGCGTCCCGGCCGCCGCTTCCGTCATATAACCCCGGTCCCAGTAAAGCCGGTTCAGCCAGTAGCCGAGATGCCACCGGCCCCGCCTCAATTCCAGGCTGACGACGCCGATATGGGCGTCGTCGCCGGTGGTGATCGCCAGCGTCCAGTCCGGCAGGATGCCCGACGCGTTCGGAACCAACCAATCCAGCGCGTCCTGACGGTCATAGGGCTGCGGCACCCGCGCCAGCATGCGGGCCACCTTGAAATCGCCGAGCGATTCGGCAATCGCCGTCGCATCGGTGATCTTGTGCGGGCGAAGCACCAGCCTTTCGGTGGTGATGACCGGGCAAGGGCCCGGCATCGTGACGGTCGTGCTGGTCTTCTGGAGGACGGCGGCGTTCATCGCAGTTCTCCCCAGCTTCTCAAGGACATCCAGGTCTTGCGGTCGAGCCGGAACCACTCGACGGCGACCATGCCGCCGAGCGCCAGGCAATCGATCATGCCGGTGCCCTGGAACTGGAAACCGCATTTCTGGATCACCCGCCGGGAGGCGATGTTGGTCACCCGGCAGCGGGCATCGATATGGTCGATGTTGTTGCGGGTGCGGAAGGCCATGTCGATCAGGGCATGGGCGGCTTCCGTGGCATAACCCCTGTTCCAATAGGGTTCGCCCAGCCAATAGCCGAGTTCGAGCGTTCTTTCGTCCTGTTGCGGTTCGAGCGCGCAGCAACCGAGAAAGGCGCCGTTGTCTCCTCGCGTGATGGCGTAGACGCATTTGCCAATCTCGCCGGCCTTCGTGCGTCGCACGAAATCGGCTGCGTCTTTAGCCGTATAGGGATGCGGCATACGCGACACCATGGTCGCGATATTCGCATTGTTGGCGAGATGGGCAAGTGCGTCGATGTCTTCTTCGTGGGGCGTGCGCAGAACTAATCTCTGCGACAGTAAGACGGGGCAATCGCTTCTCGGCCGGTCGGGCCTTAACCGTTCCTCTGGCGGCCGGGATTGGCTCGCCCTCAGTAGTTCGCCTTGCATGTTCAGTCCTCCTATTAGGGAAAAGAAAAAGGGAAGATGGTGGTGTCCCATCTTCCCTTTTTCTGACTGAACCTTTGGGCGTTCAGCCGGGTCGATGTGACACCGGCTGCTTAAAACGCTTACCGGCTTTATTCTGCTGCTTCGGCTTTCGGCATTACGGACACGAACACGCGACCATTGGCCTTGGTTCGGTAATTCACGTTGCCGGCGGTAAGCGCAAAAATGGTGTGGTCCTTACCGAGGCCGACGTTCTGGCCCGGATGCCACTGCGTACCGCGCTGGCGCACGATAATGTTGCCCGGAATGACGGCTTCGCCGCCGAACTTCTTCACGCCAAGGCGCTTGGAATTCGAATCGCGACCGTTGCGCGACGAACCGCCAGCTTTTTTATGTGCCATTGGAGTTCTCCTTTACCCTTCGAAACCCGTTGTTAAGCCAAGATGTCCGTGATGCGGACGACCGTGTGATGCTGGCGATGGCCGCGAATCCGCTTGGAATTCTGACGGCGACGCTTCTTGAAGGAAAGAACCTTCTTGCCGCGATTATGCTCGACCACTTCGGCCTTGACCGTCGCACCCGTAACAAAGGGAGCGCCGAACTTGGCATCGGCGCCAACGCCGACAACCAGGATTTCGTTGAATTCTACGACAGAACCAGCTTCGGCTTCCAGCTTTTCGATGGTGAGCACGTCGTTGGCTGCCACGCGGTACTGTTTACCGCCGGTCTTGATGACTGCGAACATTTTTTATCCTTTCATGTTCGTTCCGGCTCTGCCTTCATAAAAGGCGGCCGTCTTTTTATCAGTCGGGCTCTAGCAGGGTTTCGAAAGAGACGATCTTCTGGAACTTGCTGCCGGTGGAATTCGTGTGGCTGTTCCAACAACCTCCACACAAACAAAGAGGCATGGATACTTTTCCACGCCTGATCGCGAGCGGACATACGCGAGCGGCAAAAAACTGTCAAGACGAAAGGATATAAAGACTTGATATTCGCCCCTTGCCAGCCCCATGTTTGCCCGCTATGAGAACGCCCGCGCTGACCAACGCGTCATCACGTCTTAAGCGGAGAGGTGGCTGAGTGGTCGAAAGCACCGCACTCGAAATGCGGCATACGGGCAACCGTATCGTGGGTTCGAATCCCACCCTCTCCGCCATTAAATTTCGCAAGCTATTGTTTTATTTTTTGTTTTGGCTTTAGCGCCTTAGCCGTCCCTCAAATTACCCCACATTTAGCTGTGCCTAAATTTATTGGGGGTAGCAAGGCGCAGCGGGTCCGCTCGCGCTGCCCTTTGGGCCGCGGTTTTGAACCAATCGGTCCTATTCGCCCGCCGGACGCTATCGAGGTGCGCCGCGCCTTCGCGCCCGTTCCTATTCAGTGCTTGGCTTTGCTACGAAACCACCGGCCAGTCAACTTCACGTGGCGAGGTGTTCGCCACGTGGTGAGATGTGCCGGTAGATCCAAAACCGTTCGCCTGCTCGTTCTCGACGGCAAAATAATCACTGAGCGGCAACGAACTCCTTGTCGCGCTTCCACCACTCGCCGAAAACACGTTCCGGTCCATCGGCAAGGCAACGGCGAGCGAGATGCGGCGTTTCCGTTAACGCATGGCCAAGGCGATCAGCTTTATCATGGAAGCCCCGCGCCTGCCTGATCCGAGGGGAATGCCAAAGGTGCGCGACATCGTTGATCCCTACGGTGACATCGGCAGATCGGGGAAAGACGCGGGATTTTGGGTAAGTCGGCTACAGGCCGACGCGGCCTATTAAATTAGCGTTATTCTTTATCGGTAAGCTCAACTTGCCTTTCAAAATACCTGCCCTTCTCCAGAAACTTGAGGGTCTCTAGGACGGACTGACTGCTAGGCTTATCCTTATTATTATCACGTTTCGCGCGAATGGTGGCTATAATATGCTTCAGAGAACCTTTCTCCGATGACGTGTTAATTTCGTTCTTGAACTCGTCTAGCGCAGCCATTGTCATGTAGAACAGGTAAACTGATTGGCGGTCCGCGGCGCCTACTAGTTTTCGAGCAACATCATCCCATCCGGACGGCTTGCTGCGAATGATAAGTGAAAACAGCAGATATTCCTGAAAACCGGAGGGATCTTCTTTAGCGAGGACTTTATAGGCTTCGCCCAGCTTCTTCGAGCCAAGACGCTCAACCGTCTTCGACGCGATGGAAGGTGGCAGCGCTTGAAGAACTACTTGAGTAGCTCGCATCGAATCCACCTTCTCTTCCTCGGAATACTTAAGCATATTCGTAAACACAATGTCATTCCAAACGAAGTATTTCGAGCTAGCAATAAAAGATGAAAATATCACGCCTATCCGAAATACTACCGATGTGGACTCAATTAATGCCCGTAAGGACCTCAGCTTAATCGTTCCCTGAAGTTCGTTGGCATTCGCCACGGCGCCAACCAAAAACCTTGTATTCTGAGTGATAGATCTTTCGATCTGCTCAAAGTTCTGGATTATTATTAACTGGGATTCTGATCGCTTTTCCGCTTGATACGACCTTTTGACTTTGTCGATCTCCTCGACTTTTGCAGGCCCCTGATCTAGGGCCTCTGCCACCGGCTGCCAAATCCTGGCTTCTTCCTCTTTGCTAGATAGCCAAGGCAGCTTCTTGTATGGATCGAAATCTTTTATCGCGTACTCCTTGTAAAATTCAGCGATTGACGTCTCCAGCCTACCAACGAGGTCTTCCACAATTTGATTGCTGCTCGTGGCCAACCCGCTTATGACTTCAACTAGGCCCTCTACCGCAAGATGCTCCTCATTTTGCAAAAAGTGGGTGAGTTCGTCTGGCCTGTTTGCGATGTATCTTCCAAGAAAGTAGCAAAAAAACAGACGATATTTGAAAGTGAATCTGCTGCCGAATTTCTGAAATATCCGAACCTGAGTAAGGTCCGTAAGTAATTCTGCCGAATTAAAGTGCAAAAGTCCGTAGTCCATATACGACGAGCAGAAGTTTGCCCAGTCAGCCTCGCTAAATTCAGCCGTCTTTTTACGGTATAAAAATAGAGAAAACGCAGAAATTACGTCGATTCTATTAATACTGTTAAATGAATCTAGATATAGATCGCCCGGCCTCCTCATCAATTCGTGTATATAGCGATCTATAATCTGAAGGCGACTCAGCGGTATGAACCCCCCTTCACGATGCATGACGGACATATACATAATAATATTTGTTGGCGTAAGCGGGATAGACAGAGAAAGCAAGTCGCCGTAAATTTTATCAACTGCCGCTGAGATCAGATCCTCATCAGCCGTTTCATAAAATTGTCGCGCTAGAGTACGAATGTCGGTTCGGTCAAAATTTGCGAGCGACAATGTCTGGAACGAAACGCCGCCCCAGTCGTAGCTGTTTGAAATATGTGCTCTTGCGCCGCGGTTAAACAAAATAATACGACTGAAAAGGTTTAGCCCTGTAAGCTCCTTGATCAGCCGCTCATCCGTTTCGGGAGTGAAGTTATCTACTATCAGTATATTTTTAGATACTTCAGGATGTAAAGTGCCAGCAAAATGCTGCTGCAATTTCTTTTGGTAGTTCGGAAGTGAAGACGCATCTTCGATCCTCGCTGTGAAGCCTTGCTCGGAAAAAAGGTAGGCTAACCGTCGTCCAAGTGACGTCGTCCCATACTCGTGAGGAGCCGTAATAAGAAAAGAGGCGGGCGAATCAACCAATTCTTGCACTGATGAAAACGGAGGGGGGCGATTGTCGACAGGCGCTTCTTGCGCCTCTGGGACGTAAAGCTTTGGTTCAGCGTAAAGCAGCGCTCCGCTTGAACTCTGAAAAAGAGAGCTTTCGAAAATGTGTTTCGCAAGTTGAGTTGCTGTCTCTCCACCAGCCGGAACTTTGACTGAAGACGTACTGATTGCCACCGTTGTCCCGACACGCTTGGTACGCGCAGTGAGCTCTCGCAGGATTACTGTTAACGCAGAATGGTCCTCGGCCCCTGTTGCAAGAAGGCGGACGCGGTAAAAAATGGGTGTTAATCTGAATTTTTTCGCGCTCTGACGCCTTCTCAGGGTCGAAACAGGCACCTCCCCCCGGTGCGAAATCAACCCAAAATGACGACTTTCAGTGGGAAGCGTACGAAGCGCTGCCTCGGCAGCTCTAACAAGAAAGGGGTCGGTAAAGCTGAACCCTATAGACAGCAGGCGGTTGCTCTCCCAAAGATTTCTCACAAAATTTACTCTGGCACTATCTGAGTAAAATCGATTGTAATCTTCAGCAGTAAGAACCATCGCGTCGGGATGCGACGCTTGCCCATGAAGGTGGAGAACAGGCTTCTTCTCCAAAGCGTAGTGTTCACCCTGTGCCCATTTGACCAAATCTGCCGAACTGGCAGAGGTCAAGATATTTGGCATCTTACTGAATTTTGATACAAACGCGTTGGATAACCCCGCATCATAGTTTGTTGTGACCACTCCCCTGAGAGGAAGATCAAGTATTAGGCCGTGGCTATCGGTAAATTCATCTCCGACATCGAACAATTTTGAAAGTGACGACCTAAAAATTAACGAACTGTTTGCTTCTTCTAAGGCGGACGCTACTTCAAGTGGGTCTGTATATACCTGCGCCTTTAGCTCTGCGCCATCCTCTACAGAAATTATTCCTTGATTCAACGCATCGCTTATTAATCCGTTTAACAAGCCGGACCAAGATGGCGCGAGTGGTATACTAACGCCTGCCCCGACAAACGCGCAAATTTCATCACCAGCGATTGACGCACACAGCGCCGAGAATGCGGCTTGGTTTCCCGGGAACAAATGCTCTTCGATGGCCTCGTCAATGTCCAAAACGCTTCCTCCATGACAGCTTATAACTTCGCAGGAATTTGCGTGGACGGGAAGTACATTTCAACCATAAATAGAGGAAAAGCCATATTTCTGCAGCACTTTTTCAAGTGGGGGACGGGGTGCCGAATCCTCGCTTAGGTCCAACCTTTTTTAGACCTTGTCATAGTACGCTAGGACTGAATGCGGCTTGCGAAGCGCGCCGTTAAGGACGCCGCGAGCGATCCGTCAATCCTTCCAGTGCCCGTTCTGGATCACCCTTTCCCTGAGCGCGGGCTCCTCTTAGCTGATCGCCCGTTTGCATTCCGGATCGGGTAGACTGCAGGGACCATTGCGTAGATGGCGTATTTCCATAAACTTACTTTCATGCGCCGGGATTAATATTCGGGCCACATGAAGTATTCGCAACTACCAATTGTTATTAATTTTTAAATGCGCGTGATCATTTATTAAATTTTTATTCAAATATTGTCCCGCATTCTAGCAAGTGTGCAGTGCCGCACATTTCCACGCGCAGGACGCGCTTTTTCATTCAGAATCATTTCTCCCGGTCGCTTGATGCGTCTCACTCACCCTTGGAACGAACATGAAAAATCTGAGGATTTCAAACCAACTCGTGCTGCTGGTTCTGGCTCTGATCACGGGATTCGCCGTCGTGACCTATTTCGAACTCCAGGCCTCGACGCGGGCTATCTATGCCGAACGGTATGGAATGCTGCGAACCCAGGTGGAGTCGGGCATTGGCATCCTCAAGAAGTTTCAGCAGCGTGAGGCGGCCGGTGAGCTGACGCGCGCAGAAGCCCAGAAACAGGCCTTCGTCGCAGTCTCCGCCATGAGCTTCCAGCCCGACGGCTATCTCTTTGCCTATGACTACGACGTGAAGATGCTGATGCATCCCGATCCGAAGAAGGTCGGCGAGAGCGGCAAGGGCAAACCTGATTCCGCCGGAAAACTGTTCCGCGACGAAATGGTCTCCGTTGGCAAATCCGGCGGCGGAATTGTCGACTATATGAGCACGACCAAGCCCGGCCTGCCTGATGGCAATTTTTCGAAGAGCTCCTATGCGAAGGCATTCGAACCCTGGCAGATGGTCCTTGCGACCGGCGTTTACACCGACGACCTGCAGGCGCAGATCCGCGGAATGGTGCTGGACGCGCTCGCTATCGGCGCACTTGCGTTGATCATCGCCCTTGCCGGTGCCTATGTGGTGATCCGCGGGATTACCAAACCGCTTGCTGCCGTGCATGGTGCGCTGGAAGCCGTCGCCGACGAAAATGTCACCGCGACGATCCCGCATACGGACATGTCGAACGAAGTGGGGATGATGGCGAAGGCCACCCAGGCGCTGCAGGAAAAGATCCGCGAACGGCATGCGATGGCCGCCCGCGAGGAAAAGCAGAAGACCGAGCTCGACCGCGAGCGCCAGCAGAACCTCGACATGCAGCAGCAGGAAGCAGCGCTGCAGACCCGCGTCGTCTCCACCATCGGCGAAGCGCTCGAAGCGCTGGCCCATGGCGACCTCACGGTTCGCTGCGCCGATCTCGGGGCGCGCTACGAAACGCTGCGCCACAACTTCAACGAGGCGCTCGTCCACCTCGAGGCCGCGATGAGCAAGGTCAATGCCAAGGGCATCGATATCGGCGGTTCCAAGGAGGAAATCCGCCGCGCCTCGAACGAGCTGTCGCAGCGCACCGAACGCCAGGCCGCCAATCTCGAAGAGACGTCGGCCGCCCTCGACGAACTCGCCGTCGCCGTCCGCCAGACGGCAGAAGGTGCGCATGAGGCCGCCCAGCGGGTCACCTCGGTCAGTGCCGAGGCCAACCGCTCCGACCAGATCGTCGCCCAGGCGATCGACGCGATGGGCGGTATCGAACATTCGTCGGAAGAGATCTCCAAGATCATCGGAGTGATCGACGACATCGCCTTCCAGACCAACCTGCTGGCCTTGAATGCCGGCGTGGAAGCGGCCCGCGCCGGGGAATCCGGCAAGGGTTTTGCGGTCGTCGCCCAGGAAGTGCGCGAACTGGCCCAGCGCTCCGCCGCAGCCGCCAAGGAGATCAAGGATCAGATCTCGCGCTCTTCCGGCCAGGTGCAGAACGGCGTGCGCCTTGTCGGCGAGGCCGGCGAAGCGCTGAAGCGGATCTCCAACCAGGTGAAGGCGGCGAGCGACATCGTCGGCAAGATCGCCCATTCGGCCTCCGAACAGGACACCACGCTGCGCTCGATCTCGTCGTCGCTGAACCAGCTCGACGCGGCGACCCAGCACAATGCGGCGATGGCGGAAGAGACCACCGCCTCGGCCGAGGCGCTTGCCGCCGATACCGACGAACTCTTGAACCTGATCAGCAGCTTCCGCATCAACGCCCATCAGGACACCGGCTACAATGCCGGCGCCGGCAGCCTCAACCGCGTCGCACAGAAGATGCGCCGCGCCAGCTGACGCCAATCCCACACATGGACCCATACATGGGGACGGAGGAACCGCCGGGTCGAAGGATCCGGCGGTTTTTTGTTGGGCAAGATCGGATCAGGCGGCGGCAATCCAGGAATAACGGAAGCCTCCAAAAGCTCTCTCGAGAGGCTATCGATCATGGTGGCAGCAATTTTCAGCGGAGCATTGACGGAATGTTGATCCGGTGAAATTTTTCGCCGTATTACAGTTACGGGAGAATGGGCGGGCGGGGAACCTTTTGAAGGTGCCGGCATTCTTCATTTTCGGCCGGAAGACGAGGCGGACATGCGATCAGTGAGGATGACCGAGGAACTGTGGCAGCATCTGCTTTCGCTTCGCGAAGGATCCCTGCGCCCGGTGGCGCTTTCCGCCGATGTCGATGGTTCCGGTCTCTCGCTCTACAGGCCGATCGCGGTCCGTGGCGGGCCGCTGGTTCTGGCCCAGGTCGGCCAGTCTCTGGACGGCCGCGTCGCAACGCCGACCGGCGACGCCCAGGATGTGTCCGGCTGTGATGGGATTGCCCATCTGCACCGGTGCCGGGCGCTGGTGGATGCAGTGATCATCGGGGTCGGGACGGTCGTTGCCGACAATCCCAGTCTTTCGGTTCGTGCCGTCAGCGGCAGGAACCCGGTGCGCATCGTGGTGGATTGCAATGGCCGCATGCCCGAGCGGGCCAAGATGCTGCATGACGGCGGCGCGCCCGTGCACGTCATGCAGGCCGACGACGTTCCTCTCCGCAACGCCCGGTATCGGACCATCCGGCTGCCGCGCCAGGCGGATGGAGGACTTGCTCCGCGGGATATTCTTGCCGCGCTCGCCGAACGCGGCCTGACGACCGTTTTGGTCGAAGGCGGCGCAACTACGATTTCCCGCTTCGTCGATGCACACCTGATCGACCGGCTGCATGTCTCGGTCGCGCCGATCATCATCGGCTCGGGCCCCGCGGGTATCCGGCTTTCGCCGATCGACCGGTTGTCGGAGGCCCGCCGTCCGGAGGTTCAGGTCTACAATATAGGCACGGATATCGTATTCGACTGCAATTTCCGCATTGAAGTGGCCGCCTCAGCGGATCGCGAGGATGTCCTGATGGCCGACCTGGCATAGGCTGCCATCGCGATCAACCATTTTTCGCCGGAAATCGGCCCAGTCGCGGAGTTCGCTCTCGTCGAGCTGGCCGTATTCATAGACCGCGCGCACCACACCGTCGAGGAACAGACCCTGTAGGTCGCGGTCGCCTGCGGTCATTGCCCAAGGGCTTTCAGCCGTCGTCACCGTATACCCGCTCTCCCCGAGACAATCGGCCAGCGTCGCCCACGCCCGGGGCCCAAGCGAAAGTCCAAAACCCTTGTCGCTCAACTGGTGTGCGTTGAAGTTCGCAACCACGGTCTCGTCAAGCGGGTGTGGTTTCGACCAGCGTATCCGGCCGTCATAGTTGAGCGCGGCATAGAGGCTGGCGCCTCTTTGCGAAATGTGGGCGACGAAACGGCGAATGAACTGCTCGGAACAGAGATCGAAGAGAGCGGAGGCGGTCACGAGGCCGACATCGGCGAGCGGCAGAGCTTCGATCTCGTTGAGGTCGCCCCGAACAATCTCGATGGCCTCGCCATGCAGGCGATTTGCTTCGTCCAGAAGCCGCTGATCGTCGTCGAAAAGCCGAAACCGCACCGGTTTTTGAAGTTTTGGCGAAAGCGCGCGGAAGGTCGAGCCGGTACCGCAGCCGATATCGAGGATCGTCGGGGCAGAGACGCTTTGGAGGGATTGGATCGTCGCTGCCAGCAAATCCGCGTCCCGTGCGCGACCATCCACAGGTTCGCGCAGCGCCAGCCAATCCCTGTCGAAGCCGCTCATGACGCTCGTTCCAGAAAATCGGAGATGACGGCGGCGGTGTCCCGCCAGGAGGGAAGCCTGGCACCGGCGATTGCGGCGGCATCGGCCATCGAAATGCGGGTTTCGGGCTCCTGCAGCAGCCGTCGCAGAGCGGCGGCAAAAGCGTCCGGATCGTCCGGTGGCACAAGAAAGCCGGCGCTTTCCGGCACGACATCCGGCACAGCCCCCGCCGCGCAGCCGACGATCGGCAGCCCTTGGGCGAGCGCCTCGGCAAACACCATGCCGTAACCCTCGTAGCGGCTCGCCAGCGCAAAGATGTCGGCCTTGGCGAATTCCAGGCGTGTGTCGTCGATCTGGCCGGCGAGCTCGATGCGGTCACCGAGCCCGGATTGGGCAACCTGGCGTTCGAGTTCCGCGGCGACGCCGGGATTGAGCACCTTGCTGCCGACGATGCGGCAGGTCCATGGCAGATCGCGGAGCTTTTCGAGCGCAGAGATCAGTATGTCGTGGCCTTTGCGGTGGGTCAGCGTGCCGATGCTGAGGATCAGAGGCGGATCGCCGCCACCGACAGCCAGCGGCGCCGGATCCATGCCCGGGATGGCGACCGTGATCTTTTCCGCAGGAATGGCGTAATTGGCGGCGAGTTCGGCGGCGGTGGCATGCGATGTGACGACAACACCGCGGGTCTGCGCCAGCGCGGCCTTTTCGCGGGCGGCTAAAGCCTGTCGTCGTTCGCCGTCGAGCCCCGTCTCCAGGGCCAGTGGGTGATGCACGAGCGCCGTGATTTTCAGGCGTTTCGCCTCGCGCCCGGCCCATTCGTCCATCACGCCGAAGGCCAGGCCGTCGATCAGCACGAGGCTGTCATCGGCAAGGCCGGAGAGCATCCGCCCGGCATCGTCGAGCTGTTTCGCGTTCGGATCTGGAAAGCCGTCGCCGAGGGAGATCAGTTCGACATTCCAGCCGAGATCGGTAAGGGCCGCGACGACACGCCGATCATAGCCATAACCACCGGTGCGGGTTTCGAGGTCGCCGGGATAGGCAAGGACAAGATCGCGGCTCACAGCTCGGCCTCGAACCAGCCGCGGGCGGTGTGTGATTCGTGCAGCATGACCCGCAGTTTGCGGATGCGCGCACCGCCCTCACCGAGCCGGCCGTTCCGGATGGCATCGGCGATGCGGTCGAAAATGTGCTTGGCGAGGAATTCTGTCGTCGTCACCTTGCCGGCGAAAATCTCCAGCGTGTCGAGGTTCTGATAGTTGAGCGGCGCCAGCACGTCCTTCAGCACCTCGGACGCCAGCCCGATATCCACCGCAAGCCCGTTCTCGTCCAGATCGCTGGTGAAGAAGGCGGCGTCGACCACGAAGGTTGCCCCATGCATGCCTTGGGCGGGGCCGAAAACCGGGCGGGGAAGACTATGCGCGATCATGATGTGATCACGGACTTCAACGGCGAACATGCGGGATTTCCTTCAGTATTTGATGCGATGGCAGAGCGTGGCGGCCGAGCCGATAATGTCGGCATAATCGGCGGCGATGGTTTCGAACGGTGTTTCGCCCGAAATCAGATGGTCGAGCCGGTCGTCGCCGAGAAGCTGGAGTGCCTTGCTCATGCGGCGCCTCGTGTCCCAGCGGGCGCGCCGCCCGGGCGGCAGCGAGGCGACCTGCGAGCTGACGATGGACAGGCGCTTGGCATGAAAAGCATGCCCAAGCGGGATCTCCACGTGCTTTTCTCCATACCAGCTCGCTTCGATAACCCGGGCTTCGAAACCGGCATGATCGAGCGCCGTTGCCAGAGCGTCGGCCGAAGCGGAAGCATTGACCAGCACGTCGCAATCATGGGGCACATCATCGGCAGACGCAAATCGAAGACCGAGAGCCTTAGCGGTTTCGGCACGCTCCGGTTCGATATCGGAGATCACCACTTCAGTGCCGATGATCCGCGACGCAAGGTAGGCGACCAGAAGCCCCACGACGCCGGCGCCGAAAATGACCACGCGGTCACCCGGCTGGATGCCCGCGTCCCAGGTGATATTGAGCGCGGTTTCCATATTGGCAGCCAGCACGGCACGGTGCGGGGGTAAATCGTCGGCAAGCGGGTGAATAGCCGAAACGGGCACCCGAAAACGGTCCTGATGGGGATGCAGGCAGAAGATAGTTCTGCCGACGAGACGTTCCGGCCCTTCTTCGACAATTCCGACGGCGGCATAGCCGTATTTCACCGGGAAGGGAAACCGGCCTGCCTGATGCGGTGCGCGCATGCGCTCGTATTCGCTTTCCGGCACCTGTCCGGCGAAGACCAGCGATTCGGTGCCGCGGCTGATGCCGCTATAAAGCGTGCGGACGACAACCTCGCCTTCGCACTCCGCCGGCAATTTCTCCTGCCGAAGCGCGCAACGGCCTGTCTCCTCGATCCAGAGGGCTCTTCCGTCCTTTTGCGTTGCCGCATTGGGGGCTGTCTCACGCCTTGTCACGCATCACACCTTTCACGCCACAACAATCCAGACCTAGAGGCTTCAACGATGACGGCAAGGGAGTCGTTGTGCGAGAGGTCGACATCGCTATCACGTTTATTTGACACCGGTTTTGCGGATCCGGCCTTTGCTGCGCTCCGTATTCTTCTCCATGTAGTGCCTGTGAGGAGAGCGTCATGAATGTTTCATATCATCCCTGGGACGAGGAAGGCATGTCCGATGGCTGACTGGATGAATGCCGGGCCGCTGGATCGCCAGGCGGCGCGCAGGGCTTATCGCTTGCTCTCCCTGGATGCCTATGCGGTGACCATGACCGTCGCTGCCGCGCTCGTTGCGGCGATGCATTTCCTCGGCGACTGGCTCGGCATCGACACGGCCGCTGCCGGCTGCGCCTTCATCGTCTATGCAGTGATTTCCGCCATCGCTCTCGGCAATCTCCACGCCCACAGCCATGGCCGTTTCGGTTTTGCCAACATCGTGACGACGATCCGTGCCGCGCTCACGGCAGTATTGGGCGGTATGGTGCTGGCGTCGCCGCAATTCGGCGTGGATCTCGACCAGAGCGCACTGTGGCTGCTCGGCTTCGTGGTTGCCTTCGCGTTGGCGCTGGATGGCGTCGACGGTTTTCTCGCCCGCCAGACCGGCACGGCCTCGCAATTCGGTGCCCGTTTCGACATGGAAGTGGATGCGCTGCTGATCTTTTTTCTCTCGCTCGCGGCAGTGTTGCTGGGCAAGGCGGGACTTTGGGTCCTGCTGATCGGCCTGATGCGTTATGCCTATGTCGGGGCGCAGGCGGTGTTTCCGGCGCTCAAGGGCGAACTGCCTCATTCGATGCGCCGCAAGGCGATCTGCGTCGTGCAGGGCGTGGCGCTCTGTCTGATGTTGTTTCCGGTCGTTACGATGCCGGTCTCCACACTGCTTGCGGCCGGGGCTCTTGCCTCGCTCACCTATTCCTTCGCCGTCGACGTGATCTTCCTGGTGAGTGCAAGCAAGAACCACCATGCCGCGACCTGATTTTTCCGCTTTCCTTGGCCTCACGCGCTCGCTGTTGATCTATTACGGCCAGCCTTGGCGGCGTTCTTCACTGAAGCGGCTTTATGCGGACCTTATCCGCAAGGGCGATCTGGTGTTCGATATCGGCGCCCATGCCGGCAGCCGAAGCCGCACGCTTCTGTCGCTCGGTGCCAGGATCGTCGCGCTGGAGCCGCAGCCGTTGTTTGCGGACTTCATCGCCAGATCCTTTGCCGGCGAAGAATTGACGTTGTTGCGCAAGGCAGTCGGCAAGGAACCAGGCAATGTCGACCTGCATATTTCCAGCCGCCACCCGACCGTGACGAGCATCTCCTCGTCCTGGATTTCGAAAGTCGGAAAGACCTCCGGTTTTCGCAATGTCACCTGGGATAGGGTCGAACGTGTGGAGATGACGACGCTCGATGCGCTGATCGAAGAATACGGGCTGCCGGCCTTCTGCAAGATTGATGTGGAGGGCGCGGAAGCGGATATCATCGCCGGGCTGCATCATCCCATCCCACTGATCGCCTTCGAGTATATCCCCGCGACGATGGAAATCGCCGAGGAGGCAGTCGGGCATCTGCGGAAGCTTGGTCCCTATCGCTTCAACCGTGTCGAGGGCGAGCGGCATCGGCTCGTCCATCACGAATGGATTACCGCCGACGCGATGCTGGCGGAGATTGCCGGCCTTTCCGGCCAGACGTCTTCCGGCGATATCTATGCACGGCTGAAGTCTTAACGATTTCAGCGTTTTCGCCTCTTGAGCAGCGCGGCGAAAATGAACGCCAGGCCGGGTGCTGCGCCGACAAGCGCCAGAATGCCGTAGAGGATGCTGGCGGCGACGCCATTGGAGGCGGGGTAACCGAAGAGCGGCCAGAGCGCCGCCGCTGCCGCCTCCCTGGCGCCCCAGCCGGCAATGGTCGCAGGGATCAGCATCATCAGCAGACAGAGCGGAATTGCGGTAACCGCCGCGAGCGCCGGCAAAGGCGAGCCGACGGCTGCTGAAGCGAGCATGAACATGGCGATATAGCTTGCGACGATGACAATGCTGAATAGCGTCTGCATTATCCAGGCTCCGTCCTGCAGGAAGACTTGCGCCAGCGCGGACCTCAGCCTTCCAAGCTGAGGTCGGATGCGGCGCGGCGGGAAGCGGAGTAGCAACAGACACACGAAGACCAACCCGGCGACGATAAACGCGAAACAGGAGAGAAGGTGGCGCAGCTCCTCCGGAATCATCGCTCCGCCGAGAAGCGGCCAGAGCATGACGCCGATGGTGGCTATGAGAAAAAATACACCTTGCCCCGCGATCCGCTCGAAGATCACGGCCTGCGCCGGCACTTTCCAGCCGCCATCACCATGAGCCCGGTTGCGGATGGCGCGCACGGCATCGCCGGCCACACCCCCCGGCAGAAGCTGGTTGATCAACGTTCCGAGATAATAATCGCCGATCGCCTGGCCGACGCCCAAGTGCTGGCCCAGCCGCGCCGCCGTGAACCGCCAGCGGAGCGCGGAAAGAACGATCTGCACCTGCGCCAGAAGAAGTCCGGCGCCTACGTGGCTTGGGTCCGCTGAGGCGAGGCCTGTGGCGATCCGCTGCGGATCGAAGCGCAGGATCACGGCAATGAGAAGTGCGAAGGCCGCAGATAAGCCTATAAGTTTCAGAAAACGCATGGGCCGAAGGTTTTGCAGGAGCAGCGCATGAACGAGTTTCGGCCTTTTCGCCAGAGTGACACCGACAGAATAGGGCATATCGCGCAACGCAAGGCAAATAGACTGCCATTTCTGAGGATCACGATTGCGCTGGCGATCGTTGCTGCAATCCTGGCGCTTCCTTCCGATTTCACCGATTTTTCCGAGATCAGGTTTCCGCTGGAAGTGGCCGCAGTTGCTTTGCTGGCTTCCGTGCTGGCAGGTCTCGGGTTTTCCCTTCTGCGCATTGCAGTCACCCTGCTGCTGGCGGCAATGCTGTTCCTGAAGCTTGCAGATATTGGCACTGGCACCGCCTTCCAGCGACCGTTCAATCCTTATCTCGACCTCAAGATCCTCACCGACGGCTGGAATCTCCTAAGCGGTTCCGCCGGCCTTACGGAGGCGGCCGGAATCATCTGTGCGGGTCTTCTGGCATGGCTGGTTGTCGCCGCCGTCCTCTATTGGTCGCTTGGCGGTTTCCGGCGCCTTTCGGGGGGAGCCCGGCGCAAGTCCGCTCTCGTCTCCGGTGTGGTTCTGTTGATCGGCCTGGTGGCGCTTGCGGTCCAAAATGACGATCGACGCAGCCTCGGCGTCGAGGCTGATGCCGCTTCCTATTTCGTCAACCGCATCGCCATGGTGAAGGATTCGATTGCCGATCTCGCCCGGTTCGAGGACGAACTGAAGCAGGATCCGGTCGCCGCCGGGCCGCATTTCTCGGCGCTTGCCGGCACCGATGTCGTGCTGGTGTTCGTCGAATCCTATGGCCGCAGCGCGATCGAAGATCCGCGTTACGCGGCACGCACCGGCAGTCGGCTGACCTCGGTGGAGAAGGAGATCAAGGCGGCGGGGCTGGAGGCGCGCAGCGGGTGGCTGACTTCGCCGACGGTCGGCGGCATCAGCTGGCTGGCGCATGGCACGCTGCTCTCCGGCCTCTGGGTCGACAATCAGGGTCGTTACGACCGGCTGATTACCAGCGAGCGGATGAGCCTCAACAACCTCTTCCGCTCCTCCGGCTGGCGCACCACGGCGGTGATGCCAGCGATCACGCTCGACTGGCCGGAAGCCGATTATTTCGGCTACGACAGCATCCATGCCGCCGCGGGGCTCGGCTATCGCGGCAAACCCTTCAACTGGGTGACGATGCCGGATCAGTTTACGCTCGAGGCCTTCGAGAGGCTGGAGCGGCAGGCACGTGACGAGCCCGGCCATAAACCGGTCATGGCGGAAATGGCCCTGATCTCCAGCCACGCACCCTGGACGCCGCTTCCCTCGTTGGTCGACTGGGACCGGATCGGCGATGGCGCCGTCTTTAACGCGCAGGCGGAAAGCGGCGATCCGCCTTCAATCGTCTGGGCCGATCCCGATCGCGTCCGGGCGCAATATCTCACCTCGATCGACTACACGATCGAGACGCTTGGCTCCTACATGGCGCGTTACGGCAAGAACACGCTGTTCATCCTGCTCGGCGACCACCAGCCGGCGTCTATCGTTACCGGTGAAGGGGCCTCGCGCGACGTGCCGATGCATATCGTCAGCGGCAACCCGGACCTCCTGAAACGCCTCGACGGCTGGAACTGGCAGAAGGGCATGATCCCGCTGCCATCCACCTCGGTCTATCGCATGGACGAATTCCGCCGGAAGCTCGTCGAGAGTTTCGATTGATCGACCGTGTCAGGCCGAGTTGCCTCATCAGGAATGGGTGCCGAGATAACTTTCCATCAGCGCCGGATTGACCGCCATTTCGCTTGCCGGGCCGGAAAGGCGGACCTCGCCCAGTTCGACCAGGTAACCCTCGTCGGCGATTTCGAGCGCGGCGCGGGCATTCTGCTCGACGAGCAGGATGGAGACGCCGGTCTTTCGCAGTTCCGAGACCATGTTGAGGATGTCGATGACGATCTTCGGCGCGAGGCCGAGGCTCGGTTCGTCGAGCAGCAGCAGCCGCGGCCGGCTCATCAGGGCGCGGGCGAGTGCCAGCATCTGCCGCTCGCCGCCGGAAAGCGTGCCG
>NZ_JALBGV010000129.1 GCF_023006505.1 Neorhizobium sp. SHOUNA12A | reverse complement strand
AAGACGCTAAAGGGCCTCACGCCCTACGAGTTCATATGCAAACGGTGGACTTTGGAGCCGGATCGATTCATCATCGATCCAATCCATCAAATGCCGGGACTAAACACCTAGCGGACGCGTCATCGGATCAGGCCATAATTTATTCAGAGCGAACTCGAAAACTGCCGAAACGGACGCCTCTTTGCAAGTGCGAGTTGACGACGTCAGCGTAACCGGTGTTTGTCCCCCGTTGTCCTTGTCGTCCTAGTCTGTGATCTCCTTTCCATGGACGGGCAACGGGAACTTCTCCATGGAGACCACATTGGAGGTTCTCACGGCTAGGAATCTGGACGTGAGGTGCATCGGCATTGGCCGGACGAGGTCAAAGCTCAAGCAAAGACATCATCGGTTTGGGTACTTAACGACATACTCGCGAGCGAACGTCAGCAGAGACGATGTCGCCCGGAACCCAAACTTAATCGACCACGCGTAGTTCAGACCAACGACCGCCTTGGCAGCTTCTTGCCTGCCCTTGCAGCCCTGATCTGTGATAAGGGACGAGCAACAGAAAGCGGTGTGCCACTGACACATTGGTCGAATTCGTCGGATTAGGTGCAGCCGCTCATGCAGTGGCAAGACAACGGTGCAAGAACATTCAATTTAACGTGGGTTTAGAAGGTCGACATCGAACCAGGCATCTTCATAACTCGGCGCAATCAGAAAGCGCCAACCAGGAGGAAGGCCGAGATACGGAACGACTGCGGGGCATCGTTCTCCCAAATGGGAAACGTGCATCGGCTTGAAGAATTCGGGATCAGTTGAGAATTCCTCTCCACCCCAAATGAACCAACCACTTGTCCCGGCCTCTGGTGAATGCCTCAGGCCATTTAGGGGCTGTCTGCCTTGCAAGGCGCTATCGGAAATTCCCAACTTTGATAGGGGCGCCGAAGGAGTGAAGGTCACGCCGTACCGCAGACATACTTCGACTTGATTTCGGCTCAATGATCGCTCCATGTTCCAGAAGATCGTTAGCAAACATGGGTTGGCTGCACCAGCTTTTGATCCCCTCGCCCGTTATAGTCATTCGCATGCGTTCGGCTTGCGACTATCATGCTTAAAGAGACCGTAATCGCGTCGAGCGGATGTTCAACCGGCTCAAATAATTGCTGGATCGCCACCCGCTACGATAAAACCGAAACGTCATATCCGCGTTTCTAACTATGGCTGCCGCAAAAATCTGGCTCCCATACTTTCTCGACAAGCTATAGATCGTTAAGCCTATTCAAGATTTGTAATCCAAAGAGAGGGCTGATGCCGACTTTCACTTACCAAATTGAATATCGTGGGCACACCAAGTCCGTTCGTATTCGCAAGAGCAATCCCAAGGGCTGGATTGGCCAAGTTGTCCAGGAGGCGTTTCCAGGTTTCGAAGTTACCGAACCGATTCTGTTTGGCAAGATAACCCGCGCTGAACTTGCCCTTGACAAAACGCATGCGGGTAAGTGGTTGCTTCAATGCAATGACGAGGGTTCGGGATTTAGCCTCAGTGTTTTGGAAACAGAAAATCGATAACGAAGCCTTGGTTGAGATCGACTGTGTCAACACGACCTAATCTGAAAAGCACGCCACAATCTCTGCGATTCGGTTTTCGACAGCGGAAAACAGTGCCACCGAGAACCGCGCATATTCGGCTGAACCTGCGCCATTCAAGATGCATCTTTCTTGATAGGTCGAGGCGAGGAATGGGAGGAGCCAAATTTCCCTAAGAAAACCCATTTTCTCAGCCATGGATATCTCCTCCAGATCGATCCGCAACAACCTTCTTACAAAGTCTTCCGCGTCATCGAGAACGAAATTTCGATCTCTGAGTTGGGAGAAAAGCCCTTTAGAATCAAACTCTTTAAGAATTACTTCGGCCAATGTCATCTAGTACGATCCCGCCGATTCCAAACACCCTCTCGTATCACGTCCACCATTGGCTCTCCAGAAGGAGGATATGGGGGTTTTCCACACAAAGAAACTTTTGTAGCCGATGGGGTCAATCGCAGCTCCATAGATTTCATCAACAGAAACCGATAAATATAGGCACGTCCTCTACCTACTTGGCATAATCTTCGTAGAAATAAGAGCTGTCGAAAATCTATTGAAGGCACAAATTATTGCCGAAGTCTTTCACAATGTCCCCGCCATGATGGCTCGACGGTTCAGCCTAGAGGAGATTATGGGGGAGATTGATCGGAAGTCCGTCCGCCATGTTTGTGGGCGAATGATTTCGGCGCTTTTCGAGACGGCGGACAAAAGAGCCGATGGTGCGTGAAGCGACTTTGTCGACAGAACCCAGGCCATATTGACAAGTTCCTTTTCACATCGCAAGCAAAGTGCAAAGCACCGGGAGGAATGACATTGCAGACCATCTGGTCAGCTCAAGCAGATCGAATATTGTCGGTTGGGGTCTGGCTGGGGCCTGAACACCGTAACTGGGCCCTGACTAAAGATCAGGCTCTCACCGCGTTTGACTCCTTATGTGATGCCAACTTCATTGTTCTAGGCGGAGACGTCTTGAACGGGCCGGAGGAGAGCTACAGTCACACCTATGATAACTGGCACTTCGAGCCTGTCCCATCACTGGAAGGTAATCCAGTGTCGTTGAGCGCCCTCGCGGCAAAAGCCTACGTGAGGAATTATCCGCGCGGGGACGTGTATTTTGTGATCGTGCCCATAGCCGCCTTATCGCCTTTCCCAACAAGAGACCTCGGAGCTTAGGTGCCTCATGCTTCCCGTGATGAATAATACCAAGTGGAATGAACTGCGGGAGGCGATGTACAAGATGGAATTCCCACCCGCCTCGACCGCTCTCTCGAAAAACGGGTATAGGTCCGTGCCGGATCGAGAATGGTTCTATCATCTATCAGAGGGTGGCTATGGTGATATTCTGCACTTGGATATTCTCGTTGAAGAGTCGCAACGGAATATTATTCGTGTAGCCCTGCAGCAGATACACCTGCCAGGAAAGGAAACCGCCGAAGGTTTCCGTATATATGGCTACAGTCAGCCTGGCCAATCGATTGACTACATTTGATATCGTATCTTTATAACCCTCAGACCTACCAACGGCCGTCGTGACATTGATTCGCTATAGCAGACATCTTTCACCCCGGGAAACAGGCTAGAAGATCAGGAAGTAAGTAAGCAACACATGGACCGAATAGCCGAACGACTTGTGGGAAAAGAGCTACGACAAATTCACCACCGGACAAAATATGACGCCGTTCTCGTTTTCGAAGATGGTGCAATCACGGCTCGGACCGAGGTGAAGGTCAACGTTTCCCTTGGAAACAGCCCCCTTATCGCCCAAGAGGTGAAGCGCTCGAATGAGACTGCAACCTTCTTGGCAGACACCGCGCCGCGTTGTGCGTTTGCAAAAACCGCAGCGAGGAGTTGTCAATTGGAACGGCCTTTCTATCTAAACGTCGGCGGATCGATGGGTGGAGGCCCCGCGAATGAATGAGTTGCTCAGTCTGCCGAAGGTTCTTTTCGGTCTGTTTGTGCCGATTGCGATAGTCTTCATTGCTGGCAGTAACATCCCGCTACCGGGGATCGACACGGCATTTATCACCCGCCAATCTTCCGGCTCTTCCGACTTACCAGAACGCCTTTCGCTCCTGGCCCTTGGGCTGACGCCGATCTTGAACGCCTTCGCAATTAGCGAGTTAGGTCGCCTCCTATTCCCAAAGCGAGCAGGTCCAGCCATTGTGACTGGATCGACGGCGGCCTGGACAACAATTCTCGTACGTCTCATCGCCCTGGGTATTGCTACTCTGCAGAGCTATAGCCTCGCTGTCGCCTTGCAAGCCGCGGGTGCAGCAAAACCTGACGCATGGGCGTTTGTTCCGGTGATTATCGTCAGTATGGTAGCCGCCACCGCCGTCCTGATACGGCTCGGCGACTGCGTCAAATTGCCGGGACTCCGGCATGGATTTTGGTTGCTTTGGGTCGCCCCCCTCTTTCTGGATTTTGCTGAAAATCTCCAGCCCTCGCTCGACCAAACCAGGACGGGGGCGATGCCTCTCCTGAATTGGCTGCTCAATGCTGTTTACATTTGCGCTGCTGCCGCAGCCGTCGTGGCAGTAAACCTTCACTGGCTGAAGGCAATCGGCTTCAACAGCAAAAATCCCCACGATCAGGACGTGGATGTGCTTTCGATCTTTGTATGGCCAATTTTTCTGGCGAGTTGCGCTGGTGGCTATCTATTCATCACCGTCTTGCTTCTGATCCCGTCCGCTTGGCTGCCGCCGCAATCGACGACAGAAGTCATTGCCATCCTGACGGCGGCCGCGCTCATCCCGATCTTCGTGTTCGGTTACGCGAGACTTCATCTGAAAGAGATACAAGTACCTTCTGGGAAGGCTTCAGCTGTGTTTTCTGCCGCCGCTGTCGTGGCAACGATGCAAATCGTTCTGTTCCTGTTGGGCGTTTTCCTTGGCAGGGCTGCCAATCTCCCGGTCAGCCTCAATGGCATCCTTCTCATCGTGATGACGACAACGTTCCTTGCAATTGCTCGACGAAAGATGCCGAGCAAGGACGAGAGATTGGTAGCGTTGACCAATGCAGGCTGAGAGGAAGTTTCAGATCACCTACACCATGACCCCGTGGGACTATGCTGTAATGACCAAGGCGATTACCCGTCGCCCTTGGCAAGGCGGCGTCCTGACAACGGTACTCTGGTTGTTCTCCGTTTGGTGCCTGCTTGCTTTGTTCACCGACACATACGATCCGGTCGTCATGGCACAAGCGATTTTGGCCAGTCGCCGATTCCAATTGATTTCGGCGGGACTGCTCGTCGCCGTCTTAACGTTCTCGATATTCAGCCATTGGTTCGCCTGGGCGATTTCATTTCTCCACTACCGTCAAATAGCATCGGCGAACGCTACCGTCACGATGACCTTGACTGACACCGCCATCGAAGGAAACTCTAGCGTGGCCGACACCAAAGCTCCATGGCTGACCGTAAAACGGGTTATCCGCGAGCGTGACCACCTGTTCCTGCCTATATCAAAACGAGAGGCGTTTATCCTTCCGAGACGCGGGTTTCAATCCAACGCTGACGAGGTGTCTCGTTATGCAGCAGCGCAATTCTTAGGGTCTCGCATGGCGGAACCACGGGATGGCGGAGAATGATGCCCGATAACTGTAGTCAAATCCCCTTAGAAAGCCTCCTTCAGGTACTGGTAGGGTTGCCACTAAGTATTGCCCGTAACGCTGCGGACATGAAGATTTTTCATTTTGGGGAGACTCAGCCGCATCCTTCAGGCAGAGGAACGGTCGGTCCTTACGCACTGCATGTTCAATGCCCCTGGCGTCTGGTTGCTAAGGAAGCGGTATTTACAGGGACATCGGATCGCTTTGTCGGTCCTGCAGAAGGAACAGAGGTAAATGATGACGATCCTAGATCAGGGAACCTGCAGCTCGTTAGGATTGCATCGCTTCTGAAAGGTTTCGACGAGACAACCAAGTCCTTCGTGAACACGACAGAGCAACTCGTCGTTATGGCGGCCAATGCGGACAACTTTGGTGGGGCTGACTTGCTGCTATCAGGCGATTGCCGCCTCCAGATTTTCCCGGATGGTTCGCTTGAAGAGGATTGGCGCTTTGTTGAGCTGCAGGGGCGTCATATCGTTATCAAAGGCGGGCGCTTATATATCGACGAGTAGCAAGCCGACCGACAACAGCTACATCGAGAGTTTTAATGGCAAGTTCCGCGCCGAGTGCCTGAACGCCCACTGGTTCGGGAGCCTTGACGACGCACGGGCAAAGATGGAGGATTGGCGTAGAGACTATAACGAGTTCCGGCCAGATAGCGCGATCGGCAACAAGGTGCCGATTCGCTCATGAACGGCTTATCGGCACCCCCGCCGAACTAAGCCCTAACCCCGGAAGATTCCAGCGCCCGCTGGCCCAAAATCGGGGTGCACTTCAGCTGAGCGTCCGTCGTTTGGATGATTCGGCCAGATCTCGGGGCTTGGTGTTGACGTCGATGAACTCAAGTCGATCCTGAGGCTCGCTCGCAAGGCGGAAGCGTCCCAGCGCGGCCTCCTGGTGTTCGATTCCGCTGCGCCGTCGTCCACGCTCCTAATCCTTCCACCAAAAAAAAGCAGAAATACATCAGCACAAAATCCGTTGAGGCTTTTGTCGAAAAGTATATTTTGCTGACCCAACATGCCCTACACCTGAACACGTTCGGTGTAACCGTGCGCGCGAAGCTCGATAACCTTGGTATTCAGCCGATTTACGTGCCGACTGCTCGAAATGTTCGCTTTTGCCTCCGGTGAGATTTGGAAGGGCTTGGTTTGGCCCGGAAATAATGATTCGCGTTTCAAAATACGAATCCGAAATGGGTCGCCTCGCCGGGCCATTTTTTTTGCTTGAAGCTGGTCAGGCCTTTCGAGCGGACAAAGCTATCGGGACGTCATGACCACACCTGTTGGGTATTGACCGTAAAACAGTAGTGAAATCAACAGAAAGGGGCGCTCCCAGCGACCAACCAGGAGCGCAATCATCCTTCTTGTGATCCTTCGGCGAGGATAGGGCTCAGAACCGGACGAGTTTGAGATGCTATTTACCGGCCTCCTGGCGCACCGCTTCAAAGAGGCTTTGCGAGAACTCATGAGTGATAGGTCGATGAGGCTCTCATTCTTGAGATATTGTTGCGTGCGCGGGACGGATGATCTACTGGACAGCTGAAACGACCTTTGGGGGGCATTGTGGGACTAAGGACTTGGTTGGGATTTAAAAAAAAGAGAGCTGCTACCGAGCGGCCGCATTTTTTCAACGAGCATTCCTTTTCCCAAATTCAGCAGGACCGATGGGTTCTGGAAGAGCTAAGAGAAAAACGCGACGGTTTTTTCGTAGAGATCGGAGCATTTGACGGGAAAACTCACAGCAATACCTACCTTCTTGAGACTGCGTATGGCTGGAAGGGAATTCTTGCGGAGCCAAACCCAATCTTAAGTGACGGTATTCGCAGCATAAGGTCTTCGCCCCTCGACACCCGTCCAGTCGATTCGGACACAGGCAAATCCGTGGTCATGCGATATGTCGCTGATGAGCCTGAGTTGTCAGCGATGGCGGACAGAGCGTACAGCGATCAGCATGCGGAGGCCAGGCGGAAAGGAAGCGTGGAGATCGCGCAGAGTACCATCAGCCTGGACGATCTACTCCAAACCTACAACGCTCCTGACGAGATCGACTTCATCAGTATTGATACCGAAGGAAACGAGCCTGATATCTTGTCATCCTTTGATTTCGATCGATATACGGTTCGCCTTTTTTGTGTTGAACACAACTACACCGATGCGAATGTGAAACTTGACCAGATCATGTTTCGGAGAGGCTACGAGCGCGTGTACCGCGAGTGGTCTAGGTTCGACGCCTGGTATAGGAAGATCTGACGCTGCTCCATTTCCTTAGCACCTTTTGGTGAAAGCCCCCCGAAATGCCGATATTTCTTATAAATTTGATCGCCCCGATTGTCGGATATAGGCAGTAGCATCCCGGCTACGGCAGGAACCAGGTCAAGTCCGTGACGGCTGTCGATGAGCACCGTTTTCAGCGCGGCTTGTATATCACCGGTCGACCAAGAGGCTTGACGTTCTCGCCGGCGCGGCCTGCCGCACCAGCGTGTGCCGATTACTGGGGAGGTGTCCGGCAGTGCTAAGGGGTAAGCGTTGTGCTGCTCTCACGTTGTCGGCAGATTTGGATTTGACGACAAGGCAACTATGCGCGAATTGCAGTTATCGCCGTCTCGGTCTAACGTTAGCCCATGTCTCTCGCCCAGAAACTCGTTTTACATTCACCAGTATCGGACGAAGCTCTCCTGGAGGCCTTTGTGGAAAGGTGTCTTGCGGATGGCGTTTCGTTGTTAGCGATATTCGGGCCTGACTCCGATGTTCTGGAGGAGAAAGTAGACTGGTTAGTGATTGGGGATGGCTCACGGCCTGATCGGTTTCTTTGCACACATCGCACCTTGATGAGCCATTGGATGAAGTGCTTACCATGGCGAACGCTTGGGAAGCCGATAAAGGCTGCGCTGTCGATCAGATTCGACTTTAATCCAGCTTGGGCCAACTGATGCCTTTGGGCAAGCGTAATGCCACCGCATAGTTCCACGGCAGGAGACCCTCAATCTGCCTCTGCTTGTGGCCGTTGACGATGGCAGTGAGCGTGCCGGTTAAATTCGACGGCGTTGAGGTTGCAGGTCTCAATGAGCGAGGCGGTGGTCGCCCAATTCTCCGCTCCAGCGTTATGACCCGCGAAGAGAGCATTCTTCCTGCTGAGGGCTATCGGCCGTATAGTTCTTTCGACGCTGTTGCCGTCGATCTGATGCAACCATCGGCAAAAAGATGCAGAGGCCATCCCAGTATTTGGATATAGACCAGAGCTTCTCCGAGCGGCGACTTGCCAGCGACGCGGGCACGATGCTGCGTCAGCCAGGTCCGCATGTCCGCAATCAACGGAGCGGATCGTTCCTGCCGCCCGACTAAGCGAGTTTCAGCGGAAAGATCACGTAGCTCAGCCTCGATGCGATAGAGTTCACCCATCCGCTTCACGCCTTCCTCTGCAATCGGCGCTGTGCCGATACGAGTGGTCTCGACCAGCTTGCGCCGCGCGTGCGCCCAACAATAGGCAAGCCGGATGTCGGGGCCGGCGCGGTCGGGCGCGATCAGCCGATTATATCCGGGATATCCATCGACCTGCAGGACGCCCGTGAACCCTTGCAATATCCGCTCGGCATGCTGCCCGCCACGGCCAGGAGCATAGGTAAAGCGACACCGGGTGGGGCAGCTCCGCTCCATGGTCGGTCATCGCGGGCCAGCGCCCAGAAGTATCCGGTTTTGGTTTTGCGGGAGCCGGGATCGAGTACCGGTGCACGGGTCTCGCCCATGAGCAGCTTGGTCGAGCGCTTCAGATCAGCAATCAAGGCGTTGAACACCGGACGCAGTTCCAAAGCTGCCCGACCGACCCAGTCAGCAAGTGTGGAGCGGTCAATATCGATACCCTGTCGGCTCATGATCTGGGCCTGCCGGTAAAGCGGCAGATGATCGGCGTATTTGGAGACCAGCACCCGCGCGATGGTTGCCTCGGTGGGCAATCCGGCGTGGATCAGTCGAGCGGGTGCTGGGGCTTGGGCTACGCCGTCGGTGCAGGCGCGGCAAGCGTATTTGGGACGACGGGTGACAATGACTCGGAACTGCGCCGGGATGACATCGAACCGTTCGGACATGTCCTCTCCGATGCAATCCAGGCATCGCCGCAAGCACAGATCAGGCTTTCTGGCTCAATGATCTCTTCGACACGAGGAAGATGGGCGGGTAGAGAGCCGCGATTGGCGGCACGTGGCTGGGGGTGCAGCTTTCCCCGAGGGCTATCGGCTTCATCTTCGGCGTGAACGGCAGCGATTGCCGTTTCCAAGTCCTCCAGTGCAAGATCGAATTGCTCGGGATCGGCCTTCTCGGATTTGCGGCCGAAGGCCGCCTGCTTGAAGGCGGCGACCAGCTTCTCCAGCCGCTCGATCCGCTCATCTTTGCGGACTTCACGCGCTTGCGCCGCGATCAGCATCGCCTTTAAGGCAGCAATATCGTCGGGAAGTTCGGCGGCGTCCAATATGGGAACAGTCTATCAAAACCAGCATCGCTTCGCCGTTGGAATTTACCGCCCGAGTCATCGTGCCGCATCTATTCGATGGCGTCCGGCGCTCTCACCTCCACTGCATGCACCCGACGCCGGTCGAGCCCCGCAAACAGCGCCTCGAACTGGGCATGCCCTAAGGTCATCAGGCCATCCTTGATGCCCGGCCATGTGAATGTGTGCTCCTCCAGCCGCCTGTAGGCTATCACCAGCCCGCCGCCATCCCAGTAGATCAGCTTCAATCGGTCCGCTTTACGCGAGCGGAATACGAAGACCGTTCCGGTGAACGGGTCCTTGTGTAGCTCATTTTTGACCAGTGCCGCCAATCCATCGTGACCCTTGCGAAAGTCGACTGGCTTGGTCGCCACCATGATCCGGACGCGGTTCGATGGTAAGACCATGCCGGAACCGCGCAGGCAAGCGCAATAGCGGCGATCCGGGCGACAGACGCGCCTTCTTCCAGACGGATGGTGATAGAGCCTGCGATGACCTCGGGGCGACTGGCCTTCTTGATCGTCGGCTCTGAAGCGGGCGGATCGGCAATCACCGCTGCGAACTCTACCGGTCCTCCGGTGCGGGCAGATCCAACTTGCCCTGCCGCGCCATCGTCCGCCAGGTGGAGCGTGGTTCGGCTTCAAGCCATGGCACTCTGCGACCTCATTCACCATCGCGCCGGGCCGAAGGCTCTCCGAAACGATCTGGGCCTTGACCTCGTCCGGCCATTGCCTGTGAACCTCACATACAAGCCTCCTGGTCGGGAGAACCTCCAATGTAGTCTCCATGAAGAAACTCCCGTTGCTCGTCCATGGAAAAGCGATCACAGATCAGGACGGAAAGGACAACGTGGGGCTGAAACAGGCTTACGCTAAAGGTGCTTTAAGCGATGACCGGCGACCAACATCGCGGTCATCGCCACTTTCTTCTGCGGACGATTTTCAGTCATAGAACTTGGCATGCGATAAGGCCCTATCGGCGCCCCGATGGGATTAGCAACGAACAGCTAACATCCAAGCCCGTTGTTAAAAGACGAATTGATTGTTGCCCTGTGCTCTGCCATGAAAAGGCATGAGGAAGTCGGATCCGATCACACCTCGACATCCCTTGTTGGCCGCGCGTGCATGCACGATTTGTGCTCTGCGGTGACGTACTAGAAGCGCAGATGATTGGTATACCATTAGACAACCCGCCGGCTTATTGGTGAGATCACGGAGGTTAGAATGCCGGAAATCAGTATCGGGCTACCTGTTTATAACGGCGGCCAGCATCTCCGGTTGGCTGTTGACCTGATTTTAGAGCAGAGCTTTTTGGATTTTGAACTCATTATCTCCGACAACGCGTCGACTGACGAAACCGAACAAATCTGTCGGGAGTTTGCGAGCCGGGATAACCGGGTAAAATACTTCAGGCAGTCAGAGAACATCGGAGTAGCAAATAATTTTCGTTTTGTTTTCGAGCAAGCAACCGCACCGTTATTCAAATGGATGGCTCATGATGATTGGATCGATGCCGATTGGCTTTCTGTCCTGGTGCCTGTCGCAAAAGCCAAACATGCTATCATTTTCGGCTATTTGCAAATGGTGACCCATGATGGGCAGAACATGGCCCACCAAGCTAACGGGCGGAAGATGCAATATAATGGTCCGGCTTGGTGGCGACGATTGGCATTTGCTATCGAGCCCGCGAACCTTGGAAAGGCAAATGTCATTTATGGGATATTCCCAAGGGATGCGATTAGTCAGGAAAGCCTTAGAACCTTCTCAACCAATGGCGCTCCTGGCGACGTGATGATGCTGACCGAGTGTCTTAGTCGTCTGCCGATTGTTTTCGGTGGTCCTAGTCGCTTATTTAAAAGGTCACCGGCTCCACGTCCACCAGGTGTGGTGAAGGAGAGACGTGCATCCATATTTGAACGCACGATGCTGCGCCAATTCCTATGTGTCGGTCCTATATCGTTTCGGATCGGCTACCTGCTGCTTTATCCGCTTGCGATAGGACGTATGAAATACGGTCGAAAGCTTCGACGACTTCGCGCGCACTTGATCGGCGATTCGTTGACATGATGTCCAAAGAGCGGAACGATTCTTGATAGCGTCAACTCCTTTCAAACAGGGGGCTGCCGGGAGTTCTTTAGCCTAGTTGTTTGATCCCGGCATTTGATGGTGCATCATTTTCCTTGGCATGGAGGGAAGCACTATGGGCCAGGTTTTACATGGGAGCGCCACGACGACAGAGGCAGTCCG
>NZ_JALBGV010000128.1 GCF_023006505.1 Neorhizobium sp. SHOUNA12A | reverse complement strand
CGGGAAACGCGCGTAGACGTCCTCGCGCGTCTCGGCCCGCTCAGCGGCGCTGCGCAGGAAGCCGCCGAGCTCGACATTGTCCTCGACCGACATGGTGGCGAACAGTTCGCGTTTTTCCGGCACGAGGCAGAGGCCGCCGGCGACGCGGCCTTCGACCGAGCGCGGCACGGGCGCGCCGTCGTAGACGATCGTGCCGGAGGAGGGGACGATGCCCATGATGGCGTTAAGGAGCGTCGATTTGCCGGCGCCGTTTGCGCCGATCACGGTGACGATGCTGCCGGGCTTCATGCTCATCGATATGCCGTGCAGCACCTCGGCTCGACCGTAGGAGACATGGATATCGGAGAGTTCGAGCAAGTTTCCGCTCATGCGACACCTCCCAGATAGGCGGCGACGACCGCCGGATGTTTGCGCACGTCGGCCGGCTTGCCTTCGGCGATCAGCGTACCGAAATCGAGCACCACGAGATGGTCGACGAGACCCATGACGAAGCCCATGTCATGTTCGACGAGCAGCACACTGACGCCCTCCTCGCGCAGCTTCTTCAAGAGGTTGGCGAGCTCCTGTTTTTCGCCGTGGCGCAGGCCGGCCGCGGGTTCGTCGAGCAGCAGCACGGCCGGGTCGGCGGAGAGAGCTCGGGCGATCTCCAGGATGCGGATCTGGCCGAGCGCCAGATCGCCGGCCGACCGATCACGATAGGCGCCGAGGCCGACGCGTTCGAGCTGGACGGCAGCTTCGGCCAGTAGCGTCGCCTCCTGCCTGCGCTCCAGCCGCAGGAAACTCCTGAAGACACCGGCCGAGCCGCGCAGATGCGCGCCGAGCGCGACGTTTTCCAGCACCGACATGTCTGGCAGGATCTTCGCGTGCTGGAAGGTGCGGGCGATGCCGTGTCTGGCGACTTCGCGCGGGCTATCGCCGGTCATCGGCTGGCCCTCGTAGAAAACCGATCCGCTGGTCAATGAAGCGAGGCCGGTGATGAGGTTGAAGGTCGTGCTCTTGCCGGCGCCGTTCGGCCCGATCAGGCCGACGACCTGGCCGGCGCGTACTTCGAAACTGACGTCGTTGACCGCCACCAGGCCGCCAAAGGCTTTTCGCGCCTTTTCCACCTTGATCAGCGACGAGCCGGTCGGCGCCAGCGTTCGTTTGGCAAGCCTGTCGTCGGAAGTCGGAAGAGATCGCGCGGGCCGCCTCGGCAGGAGCTTCAACACGAATGGCCAGAGGCCGTCACGGGCGAGCTGCAGAATCACCACCAGCAGAATACCGAAAACGACCATTTCCAGATTGGCGGTGGTGCCGATCAGGTCCGGCAGGAAACGCTGCAGCACGTCCTTCATGATCAGCACGATGCTGGCGCCGAAAATTGCGCCCCAGACGTGACCTGAACCGCCGACCACGGCCATCAGCAGATATTCGATGCCCATGCTGAGCCCGAACGGCGTCGGGTTCACGGAGCGCTGCATATGCGCATAGAGCCAGCCGGAAAGGGCGGCAACCACGCCGGCGAACACGAAGACGGTGAGCTTGGCGCGCACGATGTTGACGCCGAACGCTTCCGCCGCCTGGCCGCCGCCGCGCAGTGCCCGGATGCCGCGGCCGATCCGCGAGTCGAGCAGGTTTTTCGCGCCGATCGCGACCGCAATCACGAAGAACCAGATGAGGTAATAGATCGACCCGTCGCTCAGGAAACGATAGCCGGCGACTTCGACCGGCGGGATGCCGGAAATGCCGTCGTAGCGGCCGAGGAGGTCGATCTTGCCGAACAGATAATAGAGCGCCAGGCCCCAGGCGATCGTGCCGAGCGGCAGGAAATGGCCGGAAAGGCGCACGGTGATGAGGCCGAGCGGCAGGGCGGTCAACGCCCCGACGATCAGCGACAGCGGCAGGGTCAGCCAGGGCGAAAAGCCGTAATTCGTGCTCAACACAGCAGTCGTATAGGCGCCGAAACCGCAGAAGGCGGCCTGGCCGAACGAGGTGAGGCCGCCGACGCCGGTCAGCAGCACAAGGCCGATCGTCACCAGAGAGGCGAGGCCGATATTGTTGAGGATCGTCAGCCAGAACGGCGGCACCGGCAGGAGAGGGATGACCGCCAGGAAAACGATGCCGGCAAGGCCGGGAAGCAAACGCTCGATCTTCATCGCTCACTCCTCCTCGTGGAAACTGCCGCTCAGCGACAGCCAGATCAGAACGGGAATGATGAGCCCGAAGACGATGACCTCCTTGAAGCTGCTGGCGAAGAAGGAAGAGAAAGATTCGACCAGCCCGACACCGATCGCCGCGATCGCGGTGATCGGGAAGCTCGCAAGCCCGCCGATGATCGCCGCCACGAAGCCCTTGAGCCCGATCAGGAAGCCGGTGTCGTAATAGATCGTGGTGATCGGGCCGATCAGCACGCCGGAAACGGCGCCGATCGCGGCGGCCAGCGTGAAGGCAGTGACGCCGGTCAGATGGGTGCGGACGCCGACCAGCCGTGCGCCGAGCCGGTTGACGGCGGTGGCGCGCAAAGCCTTGCCGAGCAGCGTCCGCTCGAAGAACAGGTAGAGGCCGATGATGATCGCGATCGTCGCACCGTAGATGCAGAGGCTCTGGGCGCTCACCATCAACGAGCCGATCGTGTAGTTGTCGTTCGCGAGCGGTTCGGCACGCAGGCCCTCGGCGCCGAAGAAGACGAGGCCAAGCCCCATCATGGCGAGATGCACGCCGATCGAAGCGATCAGCAGGACGAGCACGGAAGCATCGGCGAGCGGCCGGTAGGCAATGCGGTAGATGTAGGCGCCCATGGGCGTGATGATCAGGATGGTCAACAGGGCTTTTGCGACAGAGGGAAGGCCGAGCGGTGCAAGCACGATGGTGATGCCGTAAATCACGCCCGGAAGCACCAGGTTAAGGGCGAGACTGCGCAGAAAGGTGCGGACATCGGTGCCGCGGCGCATGCTCCAGAGATCGAACAGAAAGGCGATCGCTCCAAAACAGACGAGAAGCGAGGTGGTGGCGGGCACCTTGCCGCCGTCGAGAAGCGCCAGCGTCAATGCGCCATAGGCGACGAACTCGCCCTGGGGAATGAAGATCACCCGCGTGACCGAAAAGAGCAGGACCAGCGCCAGACCGAGGAGCGCATAGATCGCGCCGTTGGTGACACCATCCTGGATCAGGAAGGTCGCAATCATCGCGTCCAAAGAATTTCCCCCGATAACAGAAAAGACGCTGCAAAAAGGCCCGGCGCGGACGCCGGGCCTCGTTCAGTTGCTCTTTACTTGGTGATTTCGAACTTGCCGTTCTTCGCCGTGAACAGCACGACGGCGCGGTCGTCGAGGCCGAGGTGATCGTCGGCCTTGAAGTTGAAGACGCCCTGGCTTGCCGGGAACGGGCCGCCGGTTTCGATGGCGTCACGGAGAGCCGCGCGGAATTCCGGCGTGCCGGGCTTTGCCTTCTTGAGCGCGACCGGGATGGCTTTCTTCAGGATGGCCATGGCATCGTTGATATGTGGGCCGAACTGGGTGCGGGTGCCGGGACCGAACTTCTTTTCGTAGGCCGTCACGTAGGCCATGCCTTCCGGCTTGGTCTCCGCGGTATCCGGCAGGGCTTCCGGCGCCATGGCCGGGCCGGAGGCGAAGATCGTGTTGTCGGCTGCCTTGCCGGCGATACGCAGGAAATCGAAGGTCACGGCGCCATGGGTCTGGTAGATCTTGCCGGTAAAACCGCGTTCGCGAAGACCGATCTGCGGCAATGCCGCACCGGTGCCGGAAGCGCCGACGAAGACGGCATCCGGACGGGCGGCCACGAGTTTCAATACCTGGCCGGAAACGGAGGTGTCGGGACGGGCATAACGCTCGTCGGCGATGACCTTCAAACCGTATTGTTCGCCGATCGCCTTGAACTGGCCCATCCACAGGTCGCCATAGCTATCCGAGAAGCCGATATAACCGACCGTCTTGACCCCGTCGGCCTTCATCTTGGCAAACAGGTTCTTGGCGATCAGGCCGGCATCCTGCGGCATGATGAAGGTCCACTTGCCCTTGGAAATGTTCGGCGGAACCGGCGAGCATCCGAGATGCGGCGTGCTGCTTTCAGCCGCTACGCCGGCGACGGCGATCGAAGCGGGGGTCAGTGCCGAGCCGACCAACACGTCGACCTTGTCGTCGTTGACGAAGCGGCGGGCATTGGTGGTGGCAACGGATGGGTCGCCGGCGTCATCGAGAACAATGACCTTCAGCTTCTCGCCGCCCACTTCGGTCGGCCACAACTCGACCGAATTCTTGAGCGGAATGCCGAGCGCCGCACCCGGGCCGGTCGACGATATGGTCACGCCGATCGTGATGTCGGCCAGCGCAGAGCTTGCAAATAGGGACATGGACAGGGCGGCAACGGGCGCCATCCCAGCAAAAAACCGGTTCTTCATAGGATCCTCCCAGGACAAAAGCGGGCGATCTCCTCCCGCCCTGCCATTTGTTTACAGGGAGATTGTTTCTTTGTAAACAATTCTGATAATGGTTATGTGAAGCTTACGAAGGCCGGCCTGGACGCGGCCGGAGTGCGGAAGTCTCACTCGGCTTCATGTCCCAGCAGCCGCGCCAAGCCTGCTTTGCCGTTCAATTCCACCATCTCACGCGCCGACTTGGCGCGACGCTCGATCAGTTCGAGCATCTCCATGAAGGCTGCGGTCTTTTCGGGCGGCAGATCGCCGAACATGTGTTTCTCGAGGGCATCGATGCCGGCCACCATCTTTTCGTAGACGGCCGTTCCTGCCGCCGTCAGCTGGATCTGGGCCCATCGCGCATCACGCGCGTCGGCGCGGCGGTCGATCAGGTCGCGGTCGACAAGCTCGCGGATGGCGCGCGACACCATCGCCTTGTCGATCGTCGTAAGCTTGCCGATCTCCATCGGCGAGATCGATCGATAGGTGCCGATCGCGGACATGACCCGCCAGATATTCAGCTTGAAACCGTTGGCCTCGCAAAGCAGGCTGACGAGCTTCATCATTTCCGCGTTGCTGCGCGCGAGCCGGTAGGGCACGACCTTGGAGAGCTTTCGGGGAGATGTGGGCCGTTCTTCCGTCATCCGATCAGGTCACCAGTGCCCGCTGTCTATATTCGGCAGTGTCCCAGAGGCGATTGGTCATGATGTCTTCGAGAATGTCGGCTGCTCCAAATACCTCGGCATCGCCGATATAGAGCGGTGTGAAGCCGAAACGAATGGCGTTCGGGGCGCGGAAATCGCCGATCACGCCGCGTCCGATCAGGGCCTGCATGATCGCGTAACCTTCCTCGTGCAGGAAGGAAATCTGGCTGCCGCGCTTCGTCCCATCGCGGGGGGAGCCGAGCTTCAGCATCGGGCAGCGCCTTTCGACTTCCGCGACGAACAGATCGCAGAGTTCTATCGACTGCCGCCGCAGGTCCGCCATGTCGACGCCGTCCCAGGCATCGAGCGCTGCGTCGAGCGCCGCAAGCCCGATGATCGGCGGCGTGCCGACCCGCATGCGATCGATGCCGCCGCCCGGACGATAACCGAGATCGAAGGCAAAGGGCTGTTCGTGCCCCAGCCAGCCGGACAGCGCCGGCCGCACCTTGTCCGCATGGCGCGGGGCGACATAGATAAAGGCCGGTGCACCGGGCCCGCCGTTCAGGTATTTGTAGGTGCAGCCGACCGCGAAATCCGCGTCCGCACCGGAAAGATCGACAGGCAGGGCACCGGCCGTATGGGCAAGATCCCAGACGGTGACCGCGCCGGCGGCATGCGCCTTTTTGGTCAGCGCCTTCATGTCGTGCAGCCGCCCGGTGCGGTAGTCCACCTCCGTCAGCATGACCACGGCGACGGTTTCGTCGATCGCGGCTTCGACCCCTTCCGGCTCGACGATCTTCAGCTCAAGACCTTTGCCGAGAGAGCCGATCAGGCCCTGCGCCATATAGAGATCCGACGGAAAATTGCCGCTGTCGGACAACACGACCTTGCGTTCCGGCACCAGTTCCAATGCCGAGGCGAGTGCCTGGTAGACCTTGATCGACAGGGTGTCGCCCATGACGACCGTGCCTTCCGCCGCTCCGATCAGCTTGGCCACCCGGTCGCCGATCCGCCGCGGCATCGCCATCCAGCCGGCCTTGTTCCAGCCCTTGATCAGCAGATCGCCCCATTCATCGGTCATCAGCCGGGCAACGCGTTCCCTGGCTGCAAGCGGCAGCGGTCCGAGCGAATTGCCGTCGAGATAGATCACGCCTTCCGGCAGATAGAAGAGCGAGCGGGTCTTTTCGAAATCCGTCACCGGAACACCTTGCTGTCGAAACCAATCGTTTGAGGGGCATCTAGCCCCGAGTAACCAGACTAGAAGCTGGCGAGGGACGCGCAAGACAGATTTGCGCCCTATTCGATTATTTGCGAGCGGCGGACGCCGAACGGCGGTTGTGGCGCTTTCAGTCTCCGCCGGTTAGCCGCGGGCAATCGCGTGGAAAAAGGCGCCGCTGACGAGGCCCCGTCGGCCGCCTGTCGGGCCGATCGGCTTGCCGCCACCGTCGGCGATCGTCGCAAATGGCTGGTCGGTTCCCGGCGAAACAACGCTGGCATAGTGGAACTCATGGCCGCGGATCGTATCGCCCTTGCCGCCGAGCGGGCTGTTCTCGGCGATCTCCGCCTGGCGGTAACCGAGATTCATCCGGCGTTTGGCGAAACTGGTGCGGTGGGACAGGAGACCGGTCATGGCGTGCGTCACGCCATCGGCATCCTCCAGCGTTTCTCCGAGCACCATGTAGCCGCCGCACTCGCCGTGAACGGGGTTTGTTTCTGCAAATCGCATTAGGCCGGACTTGAAATTCTCGGCAGCGGCAAGCCGTCCGGCATGCAGTTCGGGATATCCGCCCGGCAGCCAGCAGACGTCGCAACCGGCAGCCGGTGCTTCATCGGCCAGGGGCGAGAAGGGAACAACCTCGGCGCCGGCCGAGCGCCATTCGCGCATCAGATGCGGGTAGAGGAAGGTAAAGGCGGCATCCTGCGCCAGCGCGATCCGCTGGCCGGGTGGACGCAGTGATTTTTCCGTCGAACCGCTCGGAATATTGAAGGGTTTTGCAGCGGCATAGATCGCATCGAGGTCGAGCGAGGCTTCCATGGCGTCGGCCAGCCGCTCGATATGCGCGTCCATTTCCGGGTGTTCGCTCGCCTGAACCAGGCCGAGATGCCGTTCGGGCAGAACCAGCGAGGGATCACGCAGGACGGTGCCGACGACGGGAATTCCGGCCGCCTGGATGGCATCGCCGCACAGTTTCTTGTGCCGTTCGCTGCCGGCTCGGTTGAGCACGCAGGCGGCGATCTTCACGGTCGGATCGTAATGGGCAAAGCCATAGGCGATCACGCCGGCGGTTTGGGACTGGCCGGAGACGTCCAGCACCAGCAGCACGGGCAGGCGGAACAGCCGGGCAAGATCGGAGGCAGCGCCCGAACGGTTCTCTTCGCTGACGATGCCGTCGAACAGGCCCATGGCGCTTTCGATCAGGAGTAGCTCGGCATCCTCCGCCTGTCCGCGCGCCAGATGCCGCAGCAGGTCCGGCGCCATCGCCCAGCTGTCGAGGTTGAGGCCCGGCCGATGCGTCGCGGCCTCGTGGAAACCCGGATCGATATAATCCGGGCCTGTCTTGATGCCGCGCACCTTGACGCCGCGGCGGGCAAAGGCGCGCAGCAGGCCGATGGTGACGCTGGTCTTGCCGGAGCCGGAGCGCGGCGCACCGATGATGAGCGCGCGCGCCGTCATGACTTGCCCCCCGACAAGACGGCCTGCATGGAGACGATCCGGCCGATGACGATCAGGGCGGGCGCGGCGAATTTCTGCCGCACGACCTCGGCCTCGACCGTCGCAAGCGTTGCAATCAGCGAGCGTTCGTCCGGCGTCGTCGCCGCCATCAGCACCGCGACCGGCGTTTCCGGCGATAGCCCACCTTCGATCAGCAGCCTGGCGATCGTGCCGATCGTGCTGACGCCCATATAGACGACGATCGGCTCGCCGGTTTTCGCCAGCGCCTTCCAGTCCAGGTCGCCGGGGCTGCCGGCCGCATGGCCGGTCGCAAGCGTGATCGCGCGGCTCATCCCCCGCATCGTCGCGGGAATATTGGCGGAAGCGAGAGCTGCCAGGGCCGAGGTCATGCCGGGCAGTACGCGGAACGGAATATTCTCCCTGACGAGCGCTTCCGCTTCCTCGCCGCCGCGTCCGAACACGAAGGGATCGCCGCCCTTCAGCCGCAGCACGCGCTTGCCCTTGCGGGCGAGTTCGATCAGCAGGCCGGTAATGTCATCCTGGGCGACAGAAGGCTTTCCGCCGCGTTTTCCGACGAAGATCAGCTCTGCGGTCGTTGCGAGCGACAGCACGCCGTCGGAGACCAGCGCGTCGTGGACGATCACGTCCGCTTTGCCGATCGCATCGGCGACTTCCAGCGTCAGGTAACGCGGATGGCCGGGGCCGGCGCCGGCGAGCCAGACATGGCCGGGCTCGAAGACGGGTGCTGCGACGATAGTTTCGATGCTTTCATTCATATGCGGACCTTTGACCGGTGACGCTCGGCCCCGGTCGGGCTATAGAAACGGCCATGGAAGTGGATGGCAAGAACCTTCGTCGTGGCTGGACCACGGGAACCTGTGCGGCGGCGGCGAGCAAGGCGGCTTGTCTTGCTCTCCTTTCCGGAAAATTCCCCGATCCGGTCGAGGTGACTTTGCCCGGCGGGCAGACGCCGTCCTTCGCGCTCGCCGTCGAAGAAACCGGCGAGGGATTTGCAAGAGCCGGGATCGTCAAGGATGCCGGCGATGACCCGGATGTCACCCATGGCGCGCTGATCAAGAGCACCGTGCGGCGCGGCGCGGCCGGCAGCGGCATTGTTTTCAAGGCCGGCGAAGGCGTTGGCACGGTCACCCGCGCCGGGCTGCCCCTGCCCGTTGGCGAGCCCGCGATCAATCCGGTGCCGCGCAAGATGATCGCCCAGGCGATCGCAGAGGTCGCCGGCGAAGAGGCCGATTTCGAGGTCGAGATTTCCGTCGCCCATGGTGAAAAAATTGCCGAGAAGACGCTCAACGGTCGGCTCGGAATCCTGGGCGGCATATCGATCCTCGGCACGACGGGGATCGTCATTCCCTTTTCCTGCTCGGCCTGGATCCATTCCATCTGGCGCGGCATCGATGTGGCGCGTGCCGCCGGGCTCGATCATGTGGCGGGCGCCACCGGCAACACGTCCGAAAAGGCGGTGCAGGCGCATCATGGATTGCACGAGATCGCGCTGATCGACATGGGCGATTTCGTCGGCGGCATGCTGAAATATCTGCGCGACCATCCGGTGCAGAAGGTGACGATCGCCGGCGGCGTCGCCAAGATGACCAAGCTCGCGCAGGGCATGCTCGACGTGCATTCCAAGCGCGGACTGGCCGATCTCGAGGCTCTGGCGAAACTCGCCGGTGAAGCCGGAGCGAGCGATGAGCTTGCGGCGCAGATAGCTGCCGCCAACACTGTATCTCAAGCGTTCGCGCTCGCTGGCGAAAACGGACTGGCACTGGGCGACCGGATTGCCGCGCTTGCCTGGAAGACCGCCGCCAAGGCGCTTAAACAGCCTGATATCGCGCTGGAAATCCTGGTCTACGATCGCGAAGGCCGCTTGGTCGGCCAGACCGCCTTTACCCCGTCCGATCATTCCGAATCCTTGTCGCCGGCCTGAGGCCAGCCGGGACGGAAGCGGCGCACATAATCCGCATTGTAGAGCTGGCTTTCGACGAAATCGGCAGCGCCCAGGCCTTTGCCCACGAAGATCAGCGCCGTCCGTTCGGCTGGTTCCGCCGCCAGCTTTGCTTCGATATCGGCAAGCGTACCGCGGATGATCCGTTCTTCCGGCCAGGAGGCGCGCACGACGATCGCGACAGGGCAGTCTACGCCATAAAACGGCGTCAGTTCGGCCACGATACGGTCGAGCGCATGGATGGCGAGGTGGATCGCCAGCGTCGCGCCGGTCGCACCAAAGGCCGCCAGCGTCTCGCCTTCCGGCATTTTCGACGCCCGGCCGGAAACGCGGGTGAGAATCAGGCTCTGCGCCACTTCCGGGATGGTCAGCTCCCGCCTCAGAGCCGCCGCGGCGGCGGCAAAGGAGGGCACGCCGGGAGTGAGGGTATAGTCGATGCCGTGCTTCTCCAGCCGGCGGATCTGTTCGGCAACCGCGCTCCAGACGGAAAGATCGCCGGAATGCAGCCGCGCGACATCCCGGCCGGCTTTGTGGGCCGCCACGTATTCCGCCTCGATATCGTCCAGCGACAGCGACCCGGTATCGACGATCCGCGCATCCTTCGGGCAATAGTCGAGCAGTTCCTTCGGCATGATCGAGCCGGCATAAAGGCAGACCGGCGAGCGGGCGAGAATATCGCGGCCGCGCACGGTGATGAGGTCGGGGGCGCCGGGTCCGGCGCCGATGAAATGCACGGTCATGAATGGTCCTTCGAGCGTGCCAGCGCGCAGGTGGCGCCATCGGCAATCAGCCGCGCGACGATCAGTTCGGAAGCTTCGCCGGTGGCGGCCAGTGCCGCGGCTTCGGAAAGGCTTGGCGTGGCCGTTTGCGCAAGACTGTGTTTCGAAACTGTTCTGGTGCGCGCTTCCACCTGCTTCAGCGCCGCCTCGTCGACAATCTGCAGGGGCAGGCGCAGCCGCTCCGCAAGCGCGATCATCCCCGGCTCATGCCGCTTGATCTCGCCGGTCGCCAGAACGGAAACGGATTCACGTGAAATATTCGCCGCGGCGCAGGCAGCAGAAAGCGCCGAAAGCAGCGCTTCCGCAGACGTCCCCTTGCGACAGCCGAGACCGGCGGCAATCATGGTTTCACTCCGGGTTTCGTCCAGCTCCATTGGGTGACCGGCATGGCCGGCTTCCAGCCCGACATGCCGCCGATCGGCGCTGCACGCGAAACCTCCATGCGGATCAGTTCGCCGCCGAGTTTCGCATGCGCTGCCAGGAGAACCGCTTCCATTTCCAGCGTCACGGCATTGGCGACCAACCGCCCGCCGGGCTTCAACGCCTCCAGAGCCTGATCGAAAACGCCAGGCTCGCTGCCGCCGCCGCCGATGAAGATCGCGTCGGGCTGCGGCAGGCCGGCCAGAGCCGCCGGCGCCTCACCTTCGACGATGCGCAGGCCAGGCACGCCGAATGCCAAAGCATTCCGCTCGATCCGCGCTGACCGATTGGCGTTGGCTTCGATCGCAATCGCCTTCAGGGATGGGTCGGCGAGCATCCACTCGATGCCGATCGAACCCGAGCCGGCGCCGATATCCCACAGCAACTCGCCGCGGTGTGGAGCCAGTGCCGAGAGCGTCAGCGCCCGGATTTCACGTTTGGTGATCTGCCCGTCATGTTCGAACAGGGTATCGTCCAGTCCGAAAGCCCGCGGAAGGACAAAGGCCCCAGCTTCGGCCTTTACGACAATGGCGACCACATTCAGCACGTGGATATCCACTAGCGCGAACTCATCTGCCTGCTGCGAACGGATGCGTTCCGCCGCGCCGCCCAGAGACTCCAGGACGGTTATCCGAGACGGCCCGAAACCGGTGCGGGACAAAAGCTCCGCCAGCGCCGCCGGACCGTTCTCATCGGATGTCAGCGCGATGATCCGCCGGCCAGGATGCAGCAGCGGTCGGATGTGATCGAGCGGACGGCCATGCAAGGACACCGTTTCGATGTCCTGCAGCGGCCAGCCGAGCCTTGAGGCGGCCAGCGAAAAGGCCGAGGGGGCAGGATAGGCGGTATATTCTTCAGGCGCGACATGGCGGGACAGCGTTGCGCCGACGCCGAAGAAGAAAGGGTCTCCGGAGGCCAGCACGCAGACCTTCTGGCCACGCAGCGCCACGACGTCGCGCATTGTTGCATCAAACGGTGTCGGCCAGGGGCGGGCTTCGCCGGTAATCGCGGAGGCTGCCAGTTCCAGATGCCGCCTGCCTCCGAAGACAACGACGGAGGATGCAATTGCCGAGCGGGCATTGTCGCCGAGGCCTGGCACGCCATCCTCGCCGATGCCGACGATGGACAGCCAGCGGCTTTGGTTTAAAGGTTTGCGAACTGATTCAGGAGGCATCTTGCAACGCTCCATCCTCATTCTTGGCGGCACGGCGGAAGCCCGCGCGCTGGCCGGAAAACTCGCCGGCGATCCGCGGTTCGCCGTGGAGCTGTCGCTTGCCGGGCGCACACGCGC
>NZ_JALBGV010000127.1 GCF_023006505.1 Neorhizobium sp. SHOUNA12A | reverse complement strand
ACAGTTCCGCCGCATCGCTACCCGCTACGACAAGACTAAAACATCATTCGCTGCATTCCTGGCGATCGCCGCAGTGAGGATTTGGCTGCCTCACTTTGTCAACATGACCTAACGAATTCTCGCAGTTTTCTATCGAGCGGAAAGCCGGGTTTAGAAAGGCGAACTCGAACGACTACAGTCGAGCCGGCAAGTTAATCATCGTGCGGCTCCCTGCGCTTAAGCCAAGCAGCACCGTTCACTTCACCGACAGGCTCTTCCATCGCTTCGTCTTCGAGCTCTCCACAGGCGGCTACTTGCTGAACAAGGCCGACGATACGCCTTCGGACCGTGTTACTATCGATCCTATGAAAAGCCTCGATGAGGTCTCGTCCCTGCTTGGAGAAAATTGGTACTTGGTCTGGCGTTGGCTCTTCTCTGCGTTCCCGCTTCATATCCTGGAAGAAGTAGCTCGTGTCGACGTCCAGTGCGTCGGAGATCGCGACGAGCTTGCTGGCACTGACCCGGTTCGCCCCTTTCTCGTACTTTTGCAACTGCTGAAAAGTCACCCCGATCCGAGCACTGAGCTCGACCTGCGACACGCCTCTCATTAAACGTGCTTGGCGGATACGGGAGCCGACCTGTCTATCGACTTCAACGGGTTGCCGACTCATTCATTGCTCCCCCGGGCAAAATTGTTGGCACATGGCGTTGGTCCATGGCGGCTAGAATTTAAAGCAAGCTTAAACTGGCGTGTATTTCATCGGCCAAATGTTGGACAAAGTGCGGATGTTCGGACGAACCGCCACGCATCAACGCTATATCGAGACCGTTTACTTCAGGCAAATCATTGCCCTCCGCCAGTATCTCAAGATCCGCTGGAACAGAACACCTCGCGATTGCGGCGACCGCCAAACCTGCGCGCACAGGCGAGAGGAGCCCTGCTATACTTGGGCTTGAATAGGCGATCCTGTAGGCCAGTCCCACTCGGGCACATGCCTCAATTGTTTTTGCTCGAGCGACGCATCCTGGCTGGAACATGGCGAGCGGCAAAGGCTCGGATTTCGAAAACCTTCTTCCCTTAGCGGTCGCCCAAACGATCGGCTCAAGCCTTATCGTCCGTGACACGTCATCATTTGGTCGACGGGTCACAACCGCAAGATCGAGGGCGTTGCGCCCAATGAGGTCTGAAAGGCCTTCACTCGGCTCGCATGTCACTTCGATCTCCACCCTCGGGAATTTCTTCGCGTATCGCTCCAGGATATTTGGAAGAAGCGTGTAGACGTAGTCATCCGGAGCCCCCAGGCGAATGAGCCCAGGACCATTTTTCTGAGCCATCGTCTTCCACAGCGAATCGTTCAACCGCAGAATGAGGCGGGCATGCGCGAGGAGTTGTTCTCCGTGCGTGGTTAGACGCTTGCTTCGACCCTGGATCTCAAAGATCGGATTGCCCTCGAAGAGCGCCTCCAGCCGTTTCATCTGCATGCTCACCGCAGACTTGGTGCGGCCGACGCGATCGGCGGCAGCAGAAAAGCTACCGCTGTCAGCTATTGCGACGAAAACCTCCAATAGGAGAGGATCGATCTTTCGAAGAATGGACATCCGGAAAGTTCAACACCTTTGACCACAAAGATTAATACAATTGGATTGTTCTGATCGCGTCAAGCGGATAGCTATTTCTCGGTGCCCTCGGGCGCATATTTCTATCAGAAGTTCTCTCAAGACAACACCGCCGCGGAATTGAGCCATTCCTCGGCAAGGCCACCTGCGTGCTTTTTCGAACCCGAGGAGATCGAAATGTCCAACAGCTTCCCGTTTAAAGCCAATGTTTTCAGGGAATTCCCCGCCGGTAATTTCTACCGCGCAAACGCCAAGAACTTTCCCGTTCTGAAGGGCCTCGCCGTTCAGGCTCTGGACATCAAGCCCGGCGGGGTGCGCGAACCGCACACCCATCCGAACGCGAACCAACTGGACTTCTGCATCAGTGGAAAAGGCCTGGTCGGGATTGTCGGACCGGAGGGTGAGACCCACTACCTTGAATTGAACCCAGGGGACATCTCGTTCGTGCCGCAGGGCTACCTCCACTGGATCGAAAACCGCGGCGAAGAGCCGCTGTCGTTTCTCGTCGTCCTCTCGCACGAGGAGCCGCAGACGATCGAGTTCTCCGAGATGTTCTCCGGGGTACCGAGGGAAACCCTCGCAAAAATGTATGAGGTCCCGGAATCCGCATTCGCCCAAATACCAAATCGCACAGTGGTCATCGGAGGGGCGCAGGCTCCGAGCAGCTTCCGCGAAGCAGCCGAATAAAGTGCGGTTCTTCAGCGGATCACACCGATGCGTTTAAGAGATATCCTTGTCTTGGTAGCTGTCGCCTTCATCTGGGGCTTCAACTTCGTCGTGATCCGCTGGGGGCTAGATGCGTTCCCTCCCTTGCTGCTGTCGGCTTTGCGTTTTACCGTTTGCCTATTGCCGATTTGCTTTGGCCTTGAGCGGCCGCAAATTTCCTGGTCGCAAATTATCCTTCTTGGAGCGACACTGGGATCGCTCGTGTTCGGCTTGCTCAATTTAGGGATCTATTTCGGGCTGAGTGCCGGTCTTGCGTCTGTCGTTATGCAGGCACAGGTCTTTTTCACCGTGATCTTCGCGAGCCTTTTCATAGGCGAGAAACTCCACGCCAGGACGGTGATCTCGATTTTTGTCGGCTTTTTCGGACTGGCACTCATTGCGGTTGGCGGCGCCGCCACGGTCACGAGTGCAGGCTTTCTGTTGACGTTAGCAGGGGCACTATCGTGGGGTGTTTCGAATATCCTGATCAAGCGCCTTCCACCCGTAAAAACGCTCAATCTCATAGTGTGGATCAGCGTGGTTCCGCCGGTTCCCTTCCTCATCACATCTTTCATGTTCGAGGGGCGCGAGCGCATGTTCAACGCGCTCGCGTCGTTATCGTTTCCAGGAACGATGACGGTGGCTTACACGTCGCTCGTCTCGACAATCCTAGCCTACGGCATATGGGGAAGCCTATTGCAGCGCTATTCGGCCAGCTCGGTATCCCCGTTCGCATTGCTTGTGCCGGTATTCGGACTTGGGTCCGCTTGGCATTTCCTTGGCGAGCAGCCGAATGGCACAGAGTTGATCGGAGCAAGCATCACCGTCCTTGCTCTGGCGTTTAATTCGCTTGCCGCCGTCAAGGCGTGGCGCTCCCGATGGCTTGTGGGCGGCGCCAGAACGCAAGCTCGCAATCCGTAAGAACGGGCCAAGGAGGCTCTGTATGGTCCAGATGAGAAATGGCGGAAAAGCCCCACCCCTCGATATGCTTGTAGGCGACATCGCGCGGATGCGCCAAATTGCAGAAGAGAACAGGCTCGACCTTCTTTGTTACCTGCTGCGAATTGCCGAATGCGAAGCTTGGGAACTCGTGTCGAAGGCAGAGGCTGCCCAAGATCATCTTGAGGAATCGAGCGAAAAGAACCGCCAGCCCATATAATGTAGACCGACAGGAAACTTGGGCGCCCGCATATTCCCCACGCTTCGCCGTCTCCTTGGCTTCAAGACGTTGAATAAGACCCCACGTGCGGGCGCGCATTTCAAAAATCGGAGACCCTGCGGCGAGGGTCTGCAGGGCTTCTCCTGCGAGCCCATGATTTCGACCTCGGCTGGCGTCGGATTGGTGAGGGCGATTTCCGAGCACTCCAACGCCGCTGGCGCGAAGCGGAGATTGATGTCGACAACTTTTTCCAGATATCTGTCAAATTCCTGCATTTTGCCAAGCTGCGGCTCGTTCAGCAGCAAGACCACCTTACATTTCCGCTCCTACTTAAGCTGGGAGATGTAGCCCAGCACCTCGCCGACTTGAAGCGAAGGCCCCCGCCGCTCTCGGTCTCTTCCGCGTCGGCAATCACTGTCCGATTTACCGATGTAAGCCTCCAGTTTCTCTGGAGATGATGCTATTTCTCGATTCCCGAGTTCAAGGCTACCTGTGAATTCGTTTGCATCGCTTCTGAACGTTATGGCTGATGCGCTCCAGAATTCTTGTCGGCTCGCCGGAGATCTCAAACAGTCGCGTCGCGACATCATCGCAGGCGTCACCAACTACGGCCGCAAGTTCCTCGACCCGCCTGGCAGTCGATGCGCCGCTCAAACCGATCTCCTCGGCCACCGCTTGCCAATCGCGTCGATGCAAGTCGGGCGCGATGAAACGTCCGGCAATGCCCTGCGGCAGGCTCTGATCGACCTCACGATACACCGCGGCACACATCAAATCGTAAAGCGGCGCCATCTTCGCAGATCCGCCCGCACCGATCAGGATGGAGTAATTCTTGGCGTGCGAGTCGGAGTTGCAGATCAGTACGTTGAAAATCACCGCGTCCAGAAGCTTCAGGCGCTCGCCGGGTGAAACGAGATCACTGACGGCATCGAACATCATCTTCAGCGTCACGCCGCGGCCTGTCGAGGAGCGCTCGTATTTCTGCGACGGAAAATGTCCCGTTAGCTGACAAAGATCCTCCTGATGCAGCCGGCGGATCCCACCCTGCGGGTCCGTGAAACGGTCGTAGCGTTTCACCAGCAGATAGCGTCGTTTGCCGGCTACGCCTATTGTCGCCTCGGCGGCTTCCAATCCGCATGCCCTCGCAAGGGCAAGACAGAAGGCTTCGTTTTCGACGCTTCCCGCCAACCGCGTGGTATCCGGCTTGATGATGTGGGTCGATGGTGTCCCATCGACAGGGATTGAGATGATCCCTTCCTCGTCGATGAAGACGGGCAATTTTTCCTGTACGCCCGCAAGCGACATGGACACGCCTCGCTCTCCGACCAGGAAGGGTTTGGACGGAAGCTCGTTGAGGATGCGCTCCAGGGCCTCGTCGTCCGCAATGGGTTGCAAATGGACGCCTGCCTTGCGTGGTTCTCTGACCGAGAGCGCTCCCGCCGTGTCGCGGCCGATGTGACCGAGCAGGCCCACGATGTCCTGGGGAGACACTTTCAGCCGCTGACCGATCTCGGCGAGATGGGTTTCCGGCAGCAGGTTGGCGAGCCACGGCAGCAGCCTGTCTGCGTGGACCGCTCCTGATCGCAGCGGCATGGTCAGTGAGATTGGGAAGGCCGAGCGGCGCGCTTGCCAGGATGGATCGTAGTCGAGCCGCCATTCCCCCTCGAAGGTCATCTGCGCGACCGGAAGAGTTTCGTAGAAGATGGTTGTCATCGACCGTCACCGAAGGTCGGCAGGAAGCCGAGGTCATCTTCCATGGCGGTCAACGAGGGTTGGGCCGTCTTCAAGTCGCCGATCTCGATGCCCACCGTGCGTGCTACGATCAGCGCTTTTTCGAGCTGGCAGCTGGGCTTGCCGGATTCGAGCTCGACGATGAAACGTTCGCCTGTGCCGGATCGGGTGGCAAGCTCGATCTGGGTCCAGCCGAGACCTTTGCGTTTTTCCCTCACGGCGGTGCCGAAATCAAGTGCGGACCTGAACATCCAGCATCTCCTTCACAGGCTTACCGTACAGGAAGATTTTCCGATTTTCAATGCCATCCTTACCGATCGGGAAGTTTTGTCACTGAAGCAACCCCATAAAATAGGGTCCTTGAGATCCGGATATCGCGCGGCTATCTGGCGGAGGGTCCCCCATCTCCGCCTCCAGAGCAAAACCGCCTTTAATCCTACTATGGCGTGAAATATTCGGAAATCGCGGCTTTCGCGAAGCGGAAAATTCGCACCGCCTGTTTCCGCCGATTGTTTTCCTGGCCCAAGCGGTGATTTACTTGCGGATACGGTGCCGGCGCATGGCTGTTGCTCATGGTTGAGCCGAACCGGCGGTCACGCGGATGATCAATGGCTACTGGGAGGGAATTGGCAACTCGACACCGGGAAATTTCGGCCTGATCTTCTCAATCAGATAACGAAGAACTGACCCCCTTCATTGATTTGCTGTTTCGTTTGTCTCGAGCGCCGTTCCAGCCTTCTGCAGAAGGCTGGAACGGCGCTTTCGCGAAGCCTATAGCTATCACCTCGGATGGTGATCACTGCCGAATGGTGCAGCAGGCGGTCCAATCTCGCGGTGGCGACAACAGGGTCACCAATGATTTCATGATGCCTTTCTCCTCGATCGTCTATTGCGTTGACCGGGACAAACGGCGATCTTGCAGATCCCGCCGACGATCGCCAGCCTCCCCGGCATCCTTGACCCACTTGCGCAGAAGGTTGCGCATCGATCCCAATGGACAAGCGCAAGGCCTGAGATAGAAACGCCAGGCTGGAGGCAGGTTGCGCCTTTGATCTTGGATCGTAGCGGCGTCGCCCATCACGCTCTACACGCCGCACACGCAGTTTCTGATCTTCGTCGCTCATATTTGGTGTCCACCTATTTTAAGTGGACACTTCATGCCGCAGATACATCAACGCGAAGAGGCCCATGGAAATGAGCGTTTACCAATGAGAGGCCGTATTATGCATTCCAGGCATACGCTCCCCTAATCTCGGGCGAGGCGCGCCGTGTTGATGCCGGGAAGGTGTTTGTAGCCGGTCTGCGCCTTGATCCCGGCAAGACGGGCCAGCCGTGCAACCCGGTTCGGGCAGCATGTCTCACCCTGATCGAGAAGATCATCCTGCCTCTTTCTTCCCATGCCCTTTGGGGAAGATCAGTCTGTCGTTTGTCTTCGCTGGCGCGCCTGCTCAGCGGGTTCTTTAGCCAGGCGTAAAATCCACTCGCATGGATCCGCAAAAGGCGGTACATCGCCCGCACTTAGAACTGCACGCGAAGCAGGGCAATGAGCGCGTGCCTCACTTTGCATTTCTGGCGAAAGACGCGGCCGCCTTTTTTAAGATGTCTCGCTTCTGGGTGACGCGAGGCGGTTCTTTCTCCGGCCGCCTGATCTCCTCGGCCTCATCACCGCCGTTGGCATCCGAGGCGGCAAACTTCGTCTTAACACTCGTAGAGCGAATGCTGGCTAATCCCGAGCCGTTGCGAAACGTCTGCAACCGGATAGCCTCGATCGTTATTCTTACGCACTGCATTACACTTGAAATCGTCGCTGAAATTGGCCTTGCTCATAAAGGCCTCCTGACCTCAAAGTTAGGAAAGAAGGCATCTACAAATCTTGGGGCTATTCACAATGTTGAGATCGGAATTTTCTTGTACGAAGCTAGACTTATTTTAAGTTTTAAAGAAATTGGTGTGAAAGATGACTTCTCGCATATCATCAGGAAATGAGGTTGGAAAAGATCGGGAAGAGTCTCAAGCCAGCCGATTTAAGGATAGTAGCGCCGGCCGGCAAGCCGATACGTTTAAACGATGGCAAACCGCCTACAAGCTAGCAGAAACATATGCCCTGCTCAACCAAAGCAAACCATCTTTTGAAGCGCAGTTCAAGGTGGATCAAGCACGTGAATTGTTCCTGTCGCTGTCAGAAGATTATGTTGTTCTTGGCATTACAAAAGATCGTTTTCCTGGTACTCCCGTCATACCGCATTCTGTACAGCAGCGGTTGGACGCATTCGGGCAAACCTTAAAGGGATATATAAAGACAGATCCCGATGATCCCCCTAAGCGGCGCAGAGTGCTTGATATATTGCTCGATACAAAGCAAACGGATCCCGTCGTTGGCATAAAGCTACCAGAAGATTTATATGAGAAATGCCAGAATTTAGGCCTTTCTGCACAAGGCGCGATCAGCCTCATCAAACAGTTTCAGTCTTTGAGAGAGGACGTTGTGGCACTGCTATCTCCTGATCGAAACCAGTTGAAAGGATTGGTAAGCGATTTATGGGATCAGCTTGCGGAAGGCGCCAGTGCGGAAACGCTACATGCGCAGGAACGCGCAGACAAAAGGGCAAAATTGCTGCACCTCGATGACGACCTCTATGGGGAACCTGTAGAAATTTCAAGCTGCGCCTCATCCGACGAAATTGTGTATCGCGAGCAAGGAGATGGATCTAGCTGGCACACGGTAGATAGTAGCTCCGAAATTTCAAATCCTTATTTCAAGGCATCCCCAGTAGGGTCAGTTTCGCGACTTGAATCCCTGCGATTTGATCCAGAAGATCCAGGTCCGGTTGAACATCAGGCACTCGAGAAACCGCAGACAAAACAGCCAGTCTTGGCTAAGCTCTGGGGCAAAAAACTCTACCAGCTCGAAAAGGACTTTATCGCCCTCGAGGAAAACTTCCCGACCGAGCAGATCAAGGCTTGGCGTCATGCGGCGGCGGATGCAGACACCGAACTTAGCCGGGTGGCAGCGGAACCTCCACGTTTGAAACGTGTCGCATCCGAAATTTCGGATGAGCCGCCAGAGGGCGACCAAAAGAAGCCATCTCTGAAACGACCCAAAATGGGCGGGCGCGATGATCGCTCCCGCACAGCGGGCCGAGAATAGGGACATCGGTGCCGTGCCAGCCTCTCCTTGTTAAAGTCTACCGTCCAGCGACAGACATCCGGCAAGGCCCTCACTGTTTTAAAAGCTGATACAGATGGCGCGGGTAACTGAACCACCATCGAAGTGTGCCGCAAGTTGGACACCTTTAATTCGGCGAGCCGGCATTTCTTTAGGGAACATCACCGCGGTGCCCTTCCTGGGCGTTCGAAAGGATGGTGAATATCTCCGCCACCTCGAAAGGTGGCTACCCGGGCCGCAACGTTGAAGGTCACCAGAGACATCCTCCGTCAAGATCACGCGCCAGTCGGGCGGTTAAGCGGCCTGCTGTGCCCATTTGGTCCGCCCAAGGCCACCGTCAGTGTTCAGTGCAGTTGGGCAGGTAGTTTCTGAATGATTGCGTGCGCCACCATCCTTGCCGCCTTCTCCGCTGCCGCCTGTGAACTGTAGCGGCCGGGTAAGGCCACCACGAAACCACCCCTGACGCTTAAAATGACTTCCCCGGATTTTGGATCATATGTCACGCTGAAGTCGTCCATTTCACCTTTTCTCCCCAGAACTACGCCCCGACGAACCCCTGGTTTTCAGCGAGACAGATCGCGACGGGCTACCGGCACTCGGGGAAGACCTGTCCCGCATCGTCTACGGCCTGATGCTGACCCGCCTCGACACTTCGATCATAGCTTGCTCCACACTCACGTTCTGAAGCGAATCGGTGCAATCAACCCGCGATCGAGGTCGATCGAAGCGGTGTTGAGGATCAGCTTATCCACATTGAATTGCCGGATGAAGTGCTCTGCCAGGGAACCCCGGAAGGACCGGTTGGTTTCTGCATACTCTCCCCCGACCGCATAGACGCTCTTCGCCTCGCCGCGGATCAGTTCGGCGATGATGTCGGCGCCGTTTGATATAAGGGTGAGGTCTGTGCGCCCCACCGGTAGTTTAGCAACGTCCAGTGCCGTTGTGCCGGCATCCAGGAGAGCACCGTCTCCATCGGCAATCATGCCGGCGGCCGTCGCTGCGATTGCCGTTTTCTCTGCCTGGTGGGATACGGAGCGAACCGCGTTACTTGGGTCCTGCGCCGCCTGATTGACGCTGACGGCACCACCATGCGTCCTGCGCAAGAGCCCGGCTTCTTCAAGTTCCCCCTGGTCCCGGCGGGCCGTCGCGACAGAGATCTGAAAGCGCCTGGTCAGCGTGCGGATGTCGAGGAAGAGCTCGTCGTTCAACAACTCGGCAATTTTTGCCCGGCGGTTTTCAGCGGTGTTGAGCAAAGGCTTGTTCCATTCCCCGACATGCCATATATCGCTCATAGCGAGCGAAACACATCTTTGTCAAGTGGAGACTTATGAAGGTTTATGACCAAATAACGTAGCATCCTAGCTAGGTAGTCTCTACAACTTGGTCCGAGGAGGGGATAATTTGGTGTATTTGCCAATGATTGATCGATATCGCTCATGAAATGGCAATTGAGGTCCGGAACAACGGAGGTGTGGGAAAGCCGGTATCCGGGACGCGGTTGGAATGTCGTCGGCCTGCCGGCATGAAGAAGAAGGACCCCTATTTATGATCCTGGCTGCAAGACGGTGCCGCCAGGATGCCGGTGGGCAGCGAACCTCCCAGGTTGCTCACCGGCGCCTCCTACCGCGGGCAACCAAAGTAATGTGGCGAGGAGGTTTTCATCTTCCGGCGGACGGCTTCAAAGGCGGAAAACCGTTCGAAAAAGCCGCGATCTTTTGGCAGCTTTTGCCGTGAACCAGGAACACCAAAGTCCAGAAAGACGGAGCATAGATTGGAATCCACGATCGTGATGATAAACCTGTTCGGTGCGGTGGCCTTGTTGCTGTTCGGCCTGGCGCAGGTGAAGGACGGCGTTTTGCGCGCCTTTGGTGCCAGACTTCGGACCGGTCTCGCGACCGGCACGCGCGGAGGATTGCGCTCCTTCGTTTCAGGCTTCGTCGCAACGCTGGCATTGCAAAGTTCCACGGCGACGGCGCTGATGGTCGCCTCCTTCGTCGAGCGCGAATTGGTGAAGCCGCGCATGGCGCAGATCGTCCTGCTCGGCGCCAATCTCGGCACGGCAGTCACGGCCTGGATCGTCGCGACCGGCATCGAATGGCTTTCGCCACTCATTATCCTCGCTGGCATCGTCCTCTTCCGCAGCGTTTCGACCGCACGTCAAGGCGGCGGAAACGCGCTGATCGGCATCGGTCTGATGCTGCTGTCGCTGCATCTTTTAAGCAGCGCCACCGAACCGATGCGCCAGTCACCGGCGCTTGCCGCCTTCATCGGCCTGCTCGACAAAGCCTGGCCTGTAGCGCTTGCCTTTTCCGCCGGTATCGCCTTCATCTCCTCGTCCAGCCTTGCTGCCGTCGTCCTGATCCTGTCGCTCGCGTCGACCGGCATCCTGTCTGCCGATCTGGTCATCGTGCTGGTTCTCGGCGCCAACCTCGGCGGCGCCATTCCGCCCGTCATCGCCTCGCTTGCGGGGCCTGCCTCCGCAAAACGCGTTACGCTCGGCAACCTGATCGTGCGGGCCGCCGGGTGCCTCATCGCACTGCCGCTTGCAGGCTATGGTGCCGAACTTCTGGAGATGCTGCCGCTGGCGCCGCCCAAGCTGCCCGTCGATGCCCATCTCGCCTTCAACCTCATTCTTGCGGCCCTCGCCTGGCCATTCTCGCGCCTCTTGTCGCGGCTGATGCTCCGTCTCGTTCCGGAGGAAGCAATGACCGACAACGCGCCGAAATATCTGGACAACCAGGAACTCTCGACGCCCGTCGTGGCGCTCGCGAGCGCCACTCGCGAGGTCCTCGGTGTCGGCGACCTTATCGAACGCATGCTGATCCGTGCCTCCGAAGCCTTCGAACAGAACGATCTGACGAAACTGAAGGAAATCCCGTCACTGGAACGCCAAGTCGATAGCCTGCAGCAAGAGGTGAAGATCTACCTCTCCAAACTCGGCCGCGAAGGCCTCAGCGAAGAGAACGGCCGCCGCTCGATCGTCATCATCGACTACGCCATCAACCTCGAGCATATCGGCGATATCGTCGAAAAAGGTCTGCTGCCACAGGTTGCCAAGAAAGCCTCGCTCGGCCTACGATTCTCCGACGACGGCTACCAGGAGCTGAAGGAACTCTTCGACCTAACTATAGACAACCTGCGGATCGCCCAGACGATCTTCGTCACCCGTGACTTCAACCTCGCCAAACAGTTGATGGACGTGAAGGTCGAGGTGCGGCGGATGGAGAAGCAATCGGCAGAACGCCATCTGGAACGCTTGCGCGACGGCCGCGCGGACAGTCTGCAGACAAGTTCGCTGCATCTCGACATGCTGCGCGACCTTAAGCGCATCAACGCTCACATCGTCTCCGTCGCCCACCCAATCCTCGATGAAAGCGGCCTCCTCATCGAAAGCAGGCTCCGCAATGCCAGTTGATGTCCGGCTCCTTTTTGCGATGGTACATCAGTGGGCATCAGGAAATGCGGCATAACATCAGTCTGCTGCCTAGTTCATTGAACATGCCGCCCGACTATACCCGGATGATTGAGTGGGCGAACTCCGAGTTGGCAACCTTGGAACAGCGCGTGAACATGGCGGGCATCCAAGAACGTCTGCAAAAGGAGAGCCTATTTCCAGACCCTCAAAGTGATCCTCTGTTTGAGGACACGGCTATGAACGACTATCCCCTGCTAGACGTGAGCGCCGAATTTTAAAGCCAGAAATAAAAGCTGGCAGCTGCAGAGTGCGAGAGAGATGAAGAATGCCAGCACCTCCCCAAAGAGCGGATGATCGATATCATCAGCATCGAGGAGATCGAAGAGCATCTTCTCTACGTCGCTGATTTGGTGGATCGTATTGGACCGATCGCACAACCTCTGCTGGATAGGTTGCAGCGGGAGTACGAATATGCGACCAAGCCTAGCAGGCTGTTGAAAAAGGCCTAGCCTGAGCGCTCCTCTCATGATTCATTGGTCCCGTCGAGATTGGGAATTGATGGATGCGCGGCGGCGACGTGAGATCGGGTGAA
>NZ_JALBGV010000126.1 GCF_023006505.1 Neorhizobium sp. SHOUNA12A | reverse complement strand
TAAGTGACCCTTGCTTCGAACGTCAGAAACCCGGCACCATGAACCCGGCTTGGATGCCGGGGCTGAGAACTGGGCGACCGTCGCCTCGCTGATCGAGACCTGCAAGCTCAACGACGTCGAGCCGATGGCCTATCTGACTTATGTCATCACAAAGATCGTCAACGGCTATCCTAACAGCCAGATCGACGATCTATTGCCTTGGGCATATTCTGGCAAGCGGCCGGCAGAGCGGCAGTCTCGCTGACTGGAGAAAAATGATCCATGACGTCGTCGACACTCAAAACCGGCATACCCGCAACATCCACAATTCCCCGATAGAGGATTGTCATGTCCGTCCTCTCGATGTTGGGGTCCGTGCTTATAGAGCGCTCCAAGAGCCGGCTATCATCGATGACTAGGATACATATGGCGTCGAGTAACTGAGGCGGCGTCATATCCGTGGCATTGCCGTTCTCGAGGTAGCTCTCGATCATAAATGCCACCGCGACGGCGGGATCACGGGCGAGATAGACACCCGATTCGACAGGGAAGTTCTGTGATTTCGGCAACGCGCCACCAAGTCCATACTTTGAAATGGAGGGAAGGTGACGCCGCCAAGTCGCATGATAATAGGGCATTCGATTACCTGATGTGCTCTGCAATGCCAGACTATTGTCGCCACGGGCTAAATTGTCCATCAGATGCCGAGCTGGGAGTGGCGATGTCGATCATGTGTCATCGGAACAGCGCTTACCCAGAAGTTGCTGACCCAGGAGGTAATCTTCAGTGCCGAAAACTGGCCGGTCTTTGATTGGAACGGTGGCCGGCTTCAAATCGGAATGGTGGCCGGTCTTTGATCGGAATGCCGGCCGGCTTCACGTCGGAATCCGCACTTGTCTTCTTGCGCGGTCGAGGTGCTGGTGTCGCCTCCAACGGTTCAGGCGCTGGCAACGCCGCCACGACCTCAATCGGAATGAATGGAGGCACGAACGGCGCTGATATCTGGCAGAGCTCTTTGCGCCACCGGAATAACTGACTGACATGATTCCCGGCCGAGCGCGCCACATCCGAGACAACGGTTCCAGGCTCTAACGCCGCCGCTACCAACCGTTCTTTCTTTTCGCGAAACCAATGCCGGCGACGCTCAACCGACGTGATCACCTCAATATGCTGCTTCGTCATAGGACTACTCCCAGTGCTACCACCAGGACTTCCAATGTTCGGCTTCACATCGCAAGACGGCCGTCACCGTGGGGATACCTTGGGCAAACATTCCGCCAAAATCCAATCGGAAGATAACGCTCGTCTTCAGCCCATGGCTATACAAAAAGCGGAACCTCATTGAGCGATTCTTCAGCAAACTGAAATGTTATCGACGGATTGCAACCCGCTACGAAAAACTAGGCATGAATTTTCTTGCTCTGACCAAGCTGGCTTGTGTTCGCCTCACTCTCCGCCATAACGAGTCCACGGCCCAATCGGCCGCTCGCCAAGTTCATCTCAAAACTAAAAAGCAACTGTAATGCTAAGGCTGCGGGTCGCTGAGATTGCCCCAAAGGCTCTTACGCGGTACGTGGCCCTAGCCGGCCGATTACGCGATCCCATCGTGAATTGGGCCGCCCGAACTCTATCTCGAGGCGTGGAAAGCGAGCAACCCGATGGGCCATCTGACGGATGGCCTGCGCTACCTGCAATAGGCGCTCTTTCGTGACGTCGGCAAATACAGAAGTCGTATCGGTGTCCAACAATAAGGAGCGCAACGCCGTCGCCGTCGCCTGCGTCTGGGTAGCAGACATGTCGAGCATTCTGACCTGCCACTTATCGCGACAATTCGTATACCCGCATGCATTCATGTAGGTAAATATCAGCGACCTAACGACGCTTCGGAACATCAGCAGCCCCGTTCCAGTGTTGCCGGTGCCCTCCTGTGCCCAGTAGTCTTCCAACTTTAGAGTAAACCACGTATAATTGCGATAAAGCAAGTATTGGTCGAGCGAATCTGACTTCAAGCGCAATTTCCAATCGCACACCTCATTATACCCACCGATACATAGTCCGGTCTTGACTCGATGAAGCACTTCACAGATATCGTCTTCCAGAAGAATTTGCTTGTAATTGGTAAGATCGTCCGTCGAGGCCATGAAAAACTCGTCGGTCATATATGTCATCTTGGAAGCCGCGCGGTTCATCATGCTGCACGGATATATCTCAAAGGCGATCAAGGGACCGTTCGACCGGTAGAAGACCTCCTCGCAATCGATTCCTTCGATGATCGTGAGAGAGGGCGCAAGGTCTATGGGTCGGTCGCTAAAAGTGAACAGGTCAATGTCCGAGCCTTCGTTGGCGGTGCAACTGGCCACCGATCCTCCCAGCATCAGGAACTCACCCGCAACGAACGGCCGAACCGCGTTGGGAAGTTCATCGAGCGACGTCCCGCGTCCTTTCAGATAATCAATTATCCATTCACGTCGCTCTTCGTCGGTCATCGGGTATCACTTCTTCCAGTTTTAGCTTGGCCAAAAAGCTGTCGAGCAACAGTTGGCAGTTACGCACCGCGTAAGGTCGGTGTCAAGGTTGAGTACGGGCAGGCGGCGTTCTCGCGTCAGCTGGCGATGCGAACGGGACAGCCCATGACCGCCCCATTCTCGAACAAATGCGCAGTGAGCGTCCGGTGGCCGGCTTTGTTGGGGGGCTTAAACGATGCAAGTTACGTCACAGGTGGTTCATTTGTAACGTAACAAGGTATGAATGGCCAAAGTTGAGATCCTGACGGGTGCCGAGCGATGGTCCACTGAGCCGAAGCTTTCGATATTGCGAGAAGCGTTCAGCGCGGATGGGAGCGTTTCCGATCCTGGTGGTGGCTTGGGGCCTGATCGCTCGCTCGACGATGTTGGAGTCGATCTCGACGCGGCCGTCGGTTGGGAAACGCTCGAAGATGTCACGACGCGAGATGGCATATCGAAGAGCCTCGGCGAGTTTGGATTTCCCCAACACACACGGAAGGGTCGCCTGCCAAAGAGCGAAGAGGTCACCAACGATCGCCGCCGACCATTCCTGACGCGCCGCAACACGAGTGTCAGGACTTTGGCCGCGGACGGTTTCCTCGATCCCCCAAAGCTTTGCCATGCGCTCGACTGTGTCTTTGGTAACCTTCGAACTCTTCGCAACATGCATTTCGTAGAACTTCCGGCGACTATGCGACCAGCAGCCAGCCAGGAGGACGCTGTCATTGCCTCCATCCTTTCGAGCAAGCTTACTGTAGGCACCATACCCATCGACCTACGCCTCGGCATGCACTTGCAGATAACGGAACGGATCTGAGTTGAAAATGGCACCACCGGACACGAGAAGAGTTGCACCGGAGACATAAGAGGACGCATCGGACGCCATGTACAACGCGGCATTGGCGACATCGGATGGCTGACCGATCCGGCCCAAGGGATAATATCTCGATCTATCTTTGATGATCGCAGGCGTAGATAGGTAAGGTTCGACAAGCGGCGTCTGCACGAGGCCGGGTGCGATCGCATTGACGCGAATTTTGTAGCGCCCAAGCTCCACTGCCATGGTCTGCATGATGTGAGTGATGGCGATTTTGGCGGCACCGTAACACCCCTCGCCGCCGGGACAGGCATTGAATGCGTCGAGTGAGCTCATGAAAAGCAGCGAACCGCCTTTGCCGCTGTCGCGCATAACCCGGGCAGCGGCCTGCGCGCCGAACACGAAGGACGAGACGTTCAGCCTCCACATGCTTTCCATCGCTGCGGACTCCACATCGATCCAATCACATAATGCGCCGTCGACGAAGCCACCCGCATTGTTAACCCAAACGTCTATAGATCCATACTCCCGAACGGCGGCTGCGGCCAGCGCGTCGACTTCGCCTTTTTCAGTCACATCCGTTTTGACAACAAGAGCTTCGCCGCCGATATCCTCAATGTCTTGCTTAAGCTTCGCCAGTTCGTCAACGCTGCGCGAGGCTCCGACGACTTTGCCGCCATTCTTCGCGTAGGTCGTGGCGATAGCGTACCCGATTCCGCGGCCTGCACCTGTAACCACGCACACCTTACCCTTGACGTCGAACATCATGCATCCCTCTTCGCTTGTTGGCTATGGTGACTGTTAGTTCGGACGCGCGCATCCGCGCGAAAGGCAAGGCCGTCCCGGGCGCACATGTCTGGAACGGCTCTGGTATTTGGCTGTAATACCATCAGCTTGAATGAGGCATCTCGCTCTAGGTGTCATTTCCCCTTACGATGCCGCCGATGCCATGCTCACGGAGCACTTCGAGCAATTTCGCCAGAATAGTCTCGGGCGGGTCGAGCGACGACAGCAGATGCAGCCCGTTGTCATGCGCAACAGAACGGTATGCATTCATGATTCTTGTCATCGGGCCGATCTGCTGATCGTATCTTGCGGCTCGTACCCCGTCACGTCGCACGACGCGATCGATGGCGACCTGAGGAGGGCATTCGAATACGAACGTGATATCGGGCTCGAACAATGGCCTACACATCGGCGCCAGGTAATTAAACTGCGCATCACTTTTCGCCATGTAATATGTGAGCAGGCAATATACATAACGGTCCATCAGAATGGTATGGCCGGCGGCCAGTGCCGGCTCGATGACCCGGACCTGCTGATTGAGCCGATCGGCCACGGCGAATACCCCCAACGCGAGTTCGTCCGCAATTTCGGCGTCGCCTTCGAAAAGTATAGTGCTTTTCACGTGGGGATCAGAGCGCCACCAGTCCGAGGGCTGCCTCAGCAGCAGAAGGCCGGGACCACCGATCGTTTTTTCGTTCAAAGCCTGCACGAGTAGCTTGACCGCAGTGGATTTTCCGGTGCCGTCGGCTCCGCAAATGGCGATCAGGTGGCCCGGCAGACCATGTTTCATAAGAGAAACTGGTGCCATTGGTTGTGGCGTCGATGAGTCAGAATTGGCGATGTTCATTTCGATGATACCTCAAGCATTTGCGTGTCGAAATCCAAGAATGCGTAATCATAAGCAGCGCGCCACGGCCCGGCAACACAGGACCCTCCCTGAACGTTGAGCCACCGATACCGGTACCCGGCCGCCCGAGATGTGCGTCGATCCACCGTCCACGCCCGCCACACCGTTCACACGCGCCGAGCGACCGTCCTTAATGTCTGCTGCATGCCGTCCAGGACGATATGCCGCCGTTGCCGACAGAACCTCGGGTTCATCACCCTGCGGCGCACCTAGCTTGCTTAATGCTATCTACCCCCATCATGCTTCCCCGCCTACAAGGCTCGAGCGCTTTGGCAAGCCAAAGCTATCTTAATCCAGAACAGTTTCATGCTCGACGCTCTAGTACGCAATTCCTGCCTCGCCCGCCGCCTCACGCTTGGCGATCCCGGCCCGTAAGGCGGGGATCAAGACTTTGCCGTAACGCTTGGGGTCGTTGGGCGTGTCGTAGCCGTGGAACAGGAAATGGCGCACGCCGAGATCGTAATAACTCAGAAGTGTTTCGGCGACTTGCTCGCCCGTGCCCACCAACGTCACCCGGTGGATCTCGCCCGTCATCTTATTGAGCACCATCCACAGGCGTTCATCCTCGACGTCCGGCCGCGTCGCCATCTGCAACCGGAGAGCGTCGATGGCCGAATTCGCCCCCGCATTAGGTGCTCTGACCAGCTTTTCGGCGAAGCGATCGCTAACTTCTTTAGCTTGGCGCCAAGCCTCTTCTTCAGTGTCGCCCACGATGACTTTGCACGAGGTGCAAAAACCGATATTGCGGTTGTGACGCTGAGCGTAACCCTTTACCTCGGCGATCAATTCCCGGGTCCGCGCTAGGGGCTCGATGACGAATGCATAGACATCGGCGACTGACGCACAATTTTCCAGCGCGGCACCCGAAGCGCCCCCCCAGAAGATGGGGATAGACTTGGCGACCGGCCGCACCTTCGATTTCTGGCCGTTGAACTTGTAGTATTCTCCATCATGGTAGATTGGTTCATCGGCAGTCCACACGTCGCGTAGGATTTTGGCATATTCGGCGCTGCGGTAGTAACGGTCGGCCTTGGGCAAGAAATCACCGTCCGACTGCGCCTCGATGTCGCTGTCGCCGCTGATGATGTGCACACCGGCGCGGCCGTTGCTGAGCTGATCGATGGTCGCGAGCATACGCGCCGCCACCGTCGGACTAATGCAGCCTGGGCGATGGGCGATCATCGATTTGAGCCTAGTCGAGATGGCACCGAGATAGGCGGCGGTGCTTATCGAATCCGCCCAGGACGAGCTGCTGGCGATCAGGAGCCGGTCGTATCCGGAGTCTTCATAGTCTCGAACATGCGACTTGACGAAATCAATATCAAATATCGCCGTGGGCGAGGCAATTCCTTCGCTGTCGGCCGCGTGCGAGAATAGACCGATTATTTCTGCCGACATTATCACACCTCCCTAAGAGGGTCGCGCCTAAATTCGGCCACAAGCCGAAGGTCAGCACAACGAAAAAAGTGCAGACTCTTCGCATAGGGATTAGGCGTCAACAACATCATTCTCAGTCGATTTTCCAATTGTGGCGGCCGTCTTGTTGCGTCACGACAATTTTCGGCGGCAACGCCAATTGATGAAACTCGCTCTCATTCTTATCCATTTGATAGCCAGCCGTATTTGGGTAGACTAAAAAGTCACCGTAGCGTGGGACTGCCGGGAATTGGATTTTTCGCCAGGTCACAATGTCGGTCTCCAAGCAACTGGACCCGCCGACTGCCGCACGAACCGGCTTCTGAAGACGAGCCGGCCCACGCTGCACTAGTATTGGAGTCGGCAGGTACTCGCTACCCCTCCATTGCTCTGACAGGCTCATGCTGAGCCCAGCGACAGTGACCATCCCATGCTCGGCATTGCGTTTAAAACCTTGGACAGGGAACACGGTCATTCCTGCGCCATCAAGTAGCGCGCGTCCGGGTTCGAGATTGAGATAAACATCAGCGGCAATGAGTGTTGAAGCCAGCGTACCGATACCGACGCGAGTTTTCAGGATAGCGTCAAGCATAGTCGATCCTGTGGGGGATTGATAATAGGGATAGAAAAAATTGAAGGTCTTATCGGCATGAAATTGACTAGGGGTCATACCTGCTTCGAAGGTGCGCCAGTCGTCTTCATCCACATAACTGCAGGCGAACCCACCCCCAATCGAAATTATCGAGCATGGAAAATTGCGATTGCGGGCTTCGAGACACTGATGGATGAGAGCCGCCGCAAATTCGGCGCGCGGCTGAACGGCGTAACCGTCAAGATGGAAGGCAAAACCATCCATGATAACGTGCTGTCGCACCTCTTCACATCTCTGCAACGCTAAAAGAAGATCGGGTGGAGAAAATCCGAAGCGGCTGTTGGGGCTCTGAGGGGGAAGAACACGCAACAGAATCCGCATGGGGCCGGCCTGCTCAGCGAGAGCAATCACACGCTCTAGCTCATCAAGCGCGTCGATTGCGACGGTAGAACGATGGCGGCAAGCCAGCCACAATAGTTCGCCACTCTTAGCCGGGCCGGTTACGCCAATATTCTCACCTCGGATGCCATTGGCGAGTGAGTGAACGAACTCTGGCGCGCTGGCGACATCAACCGAACCATTAAGCCGCGCGACCTCGCGCAGCCATGCTCCCGCCTTGTTTGCCTTCTTGCCGAAATGGACATGGCCGACGACATTTCTCTCTTGCAGTACCCGCTGAAAGTCGACCAAGTTGTCGGCAAAAGTGGTCGGGCTAATGAGATGAAACGGGCCCTCCACGACGTGAGCAATTTGGTCGAGGAGTTCTCGGTCTTGTCTAGCGGCAATGGCCCACCGCCTTTCCCGCGCACACATCGAATAGGTTGCTAGCTCCATAGTTTGACTCTCTTTCCGCGGCCACCTGAAATTACTCGGATCACAAATGCATCAGCGATTGGGATATCGGTGATCACCATACCGCTATTAACAGAAAACCCCTTATCCTTCTTTGGACACGGGCCGGGCTTACGGCCAGCCACGATATCCGGAAGCTCGCCGTCAATTTTGGCAACGGCGTTGGGGTGGGATAGCCCATAGCCCGTGCCGCATAGTGAGGCCGCCTTCACGCCCTCGCCGACGCCCAAAATGGCCAACCCGCTTAGCTTGACCCAACCCATTTGAACCTCGCGATCGGACGCGGCGACGACAATATCGGATGTCACGTTGCTGGAAATATGCAGCGTGCAAGACACTAACGCTCCTTTGCTAGCAAGCCCGGAAATCGATCCTCGACCCAACGGTCATCATAAATCGATCCTAGGTACTTTTCACCAAGGTCCGGACTGACTGCGACGACCTTAGCCCCCGGCGGTATCGAAGAAGCGTTCTTCCGAACGGCAGCCAAAACGCTCGCCGTCGATCCGCCAACCAAAAAATGCCAACGCGCTAGCACTTCCCGCGCCATAAGAATCGTTTCCGCTTCAGTGACCACAACCTTTTCCATTCTTGTGGGCGAGAATAGCGCCGGCCTCATACTCGTTCCCAGGCCTGGTATATGCCGTCGGCCAGGCACACCTCCGAATGTCACCGAGCCTTGCACGTCAACGCCAATCAGCCGGACAGGAGAGTTGGCGGCATCGAGGTAGCTTTGGCATCCCATGATGGTTCCGCTCGTTCCCACGCCAACGAAGATGCAATCAGTGTCAGGAACAACGTTAAGAATCGCGTGTGCGGTCGTCTTACGATGCGCCTCGGCCCCGGCCCAGTTCCCATACTGATTGGTCCAAACCAGGTTAGGATCTTCTGCTAAACGGTTCCGAACGTAAGCGATGCGCGAGCCCAAGAAGCCGCCATTCTCGTCACGACGATCAATCAAAACTACCTGCCCACCGTGCGCCTCGATAAGGCGTAGATTTTCCGGTAACGCATTTGGATCAGAGACACAAATAAATCCATACCCTCGTTCGGCGCAGATGATACTTAGCGCGATACCGAGGTTACCCGACGACGACTCTATGATCGTCGATCCCGACCGAAGCAAGCCACCGGCCTCCAGATCATCTACCAGACCTATAGCCGTTTTAAGTTTAATCGAACCGGCCAGGTTGAGCCCTTCTATCTTCACGAGTACATGCATGGATTCAGCGAACCCGCGCAACTCGAAGAATATCTCATCGAATAGAACATCGCTGGCTTTGTCGTAAATCATCTAGATCCTCCGCCTGCTAAGCTAGTCGTGGCATTCACCACGGATTTACATAAATCCATCGGGCACGGACGTGCGCTTCACATCTATCTCACGCAGAATGATGTCGCGAGCATCCTCGATGTCATTGGCGCCATGCACCCGTACGACATTCTTGCTATTGTGGATCTCGCAACGCCCATAGGTGCTCGCAAACGCTCCATTAACTCCAGATTTTCGTCTTCGCTCGCACCACCACCCCACCGCGTGCCGCTCCGTCAACAGCAACAAATCTGACTTCATTAGTTTCGTCAAACCTGCGGGTGTTGCCCGCGAGAGCCGGCGTCGTCCATGGGCAAACCGCGGCTACGCACAACAGATATGAGACACAACACAAGCCAATTACCTATCCAAGACGGTCGAAAGATCGCGACGAGGTCAACAAGCGACAACGGACCCGGTGCTTAGTCAGGTAGAGAGAACGCATCGAGCCCCCTTTGCATCAATCCAATAAATTCTCGATTTGGGATTGCATGTTTCCATACTGCCTTACTTTGATACTCGCCACCCAACATGATATGTGAGTGTTTTCTGTCGAATACCGATCTGTATTTTGTCCAAAGTTGGAGCATATCTTCGGCGGAAGGAAGACTTGGATCCGTGTCGGCTATTTCCAAACACCGCACCCTGATGGCATCAAGGAGATCTAATGATCCCAAAACCATTGAGACACTCTGAGCTTCGGTCTCGGTGCTTGCACGAAGCAAAGTTAGAAGGGGGCCAAAGATGTCGGAATCGGACTTCATTCGCTGGGCAAATGTCGTGATCCATTTCGGATTCGGATTTGTAATACCGCGAAGGTGCAGTAGTCCCTGGGCTTCAAGCAGGATGAACTGCCGAGCCATTTGAGTTGCCATGTCCCAATTTTTCGCGAGATAAGCGCCGATTAAGTCCTGAAAGTCAGTATAGGGAACATGACGGGTTCGATAAAGGTGATAACAATATAAACGTAAATCAATCATTTCCATAAGGTGTTCGTGCAGAGGAGCGCCCCCAGCAATGACCCCTGTTGAGAATCGATGAAAGAAACGCAAATCTTCAAGAGAAGCGGGCGGGTTCATTTGCCCCAGGTTCGTCTGCGTAAGTGCGTTTTGAGAAGCAATAGTTTTGAGAAGTGTCTGGACATCGTCAAATAGAAAGTACTGTACGTCACGTCGAGTGCCGAAGCCATCCAGGTGACTATAAGTAACTCTGATTTGAGCTGATGGATTATTAAATTTTTTTAAGTCAGGTCCTTTGAGCACAGCTTGGTGAACGTTGGCATGCTCGCCTACATCATCCAATATTACACCGGTATATATAACACCGGTATGCTGCTCATTTGCCGCTAACTCCCCCATCGTAGGTAGTCGACGCGTAACTACGCAAACGTCGACGTCGGCAACGGGATTTCCGATCCCTTCGAGCAACGTACTGCTAATTATAACTATATCACCATCTCCGCGCAGCACACCTTCCAGAATGCTTTCCCGGCTAATCGATACTTCTCCATTCCAGGCAGATATAAAAGTCATGTCACCCTCAATTCGTCCTTGTTGGGATTTCGTTCGCTGAAGAGATTGGGGCAGAAGCGCTGATCCGCCTCTGAACGACGATACTAGCATTCACGTTTTCTCAACTTATCCTGGCAAAACTGCATTGGCAGTTACACCATCGGACCGAGTGATCGTTGCGGCATCCTGATTTAAAGATCCTATTTCAATGACGATCACTACTAAATCGATTAGGCTTCGATAGCATTATGAGCTCGCTGCCTCCATAGCGATACCGCCGCTTCCAATGCTGAATCCAAATCCACGATGTTCTGCTCGGTAAGCAGTGGAGACAGCGGAATATCGATAGTGCGGTCCAACAAGTCTTTTGTGTTGGGTAGCGTTGCTCTTATTTCCTCAACAGTCATTTCAGGAAAAAGAAATCTCCACATCCAAAACGTTCTAACGTTTTCTGGCCCAATCAATCCAAAGTATCGGCACTCAATTCCGCTCATGCGGAGCTGATCGCAAAACCAAAGTGCATCGCTAGGGTCAGCGTTGTTAAGGCGAAATACAATGCTATCCCCCAATGTGCCCCCTTCGTCACAGGACTTTCGAACCCTTATTTCGGGATACTTGTCAAAAATTGCGGAAACGCGAGAATAATTTTGACGCAGAACTTGGATACGCTCAGTCAACCGTCCGAGTTGTGACCGTGCAATTGCTCCCCGCAACTCATCCATGCGAAAATTATAAAGCGGTAATGAATTGTAGTCGAACGTGCTAGCCCAGTTACAATGTCTCAGAAACCGCCCTTCATATGCGCCCGATAGAGCAACCATTTTTTCGAAAAGGGCCGTATCATCAGTCAAAACAAAGCCGCCCTCTCCCGTGTTTAGAGATTTATCAGATTGAGTGCTAAAGGCACCGGCGCGACCGAAAGTTCCCAAGTAACGGCCAGCATGTTCGGCTCCCAAAGCCGGCACCGCATCTTCAATCAAAGGCAGCCCCCGCTGATCGCAGTACCGAACAATCTCCTCTATGTTTCCGGCCTGACCGCGCATGTGCACAACAATCACAGCCTTCGTTCGGCTATTACACTTTCGATCCAAATCGTGAACATCTGGGTGCAGTTCATCGTCGATTTCAAACAACACCGGTTTGGCGCCTGTCAGAAGTACGCTGCTTGGAGTCGCTGGAAAGCCAAACGCTGACAACAGAACTTCGTCACCAGGTCCAACTCCGAGACCAAACAGACTTAGTGCAAGGGCAGACGTGCCGGTCGAGGTCGCCAGCGCATGCCGAACTGAAAAGAACGAGGCTAGCTCCGACTCAAAGCAGCCGACCTCAGTCATCGAGAACGGGCGATCGTCATACCGAAATAAGCGCCGACTGCTCATCACTCGCTGAGCAGCCAAAGCTTCCTCATCGCCAAGCACGACACAACCCTTGTCATAAGTCGGCCAAGGCGTTTTCATCACTAGATTTTCGCTCACAGCAGCCAAACCTTTCCATTTTTGATAGAAGCAACACACCAACAACATCGACAACCTGTGCCGCTGAGAGTCGGTCCCGAAACTTATTCAGTTTGAACAAAGCCTTCGCGGATCGAGCGGATCTATGGCGCGCCGGCAAGACATAGACACGTCGAACGCTCGTCCGGTGCCTTCGAAAGGCGCTCGGAGAACCGCGCTTCTGGCATCACGGCAACCTCATAAAATTGTCTG
>NZ_JALBGV010000125.1 GCF_023006505.1 Neorhizobium sp. SHOUNA12A | reverse complement strand
GCGCCTTGGCGGCAAGCGCGATCATGCCGGGCGGCGGCGTCAGCCCGCCGACATCGAGTGCAGCGCAGAGTTCGATGCGGTCGGCGCCGCCGGCGATGGCGGCCGCCAGACCTTCGGGACTATCGACGCAGACTTCGAGCAGGATGGACAGGATCAGTCTCCTTGATGACCGGCACTCTCGTAACAGCAGGCGCCCCTGAAAGGTACTCTAGTGACCTTGAACGGCACTCTGATGGCCAAGCACGGCCGCGCCGACCAGCCCGCCATCCTCCTGCCGGAGCGCCGGTGTCACCAGCGGATGATCGAAGCGGTTGAGGATACGCTTGCGCACCGCCCGGTCCAGCGCATCGATGAGCGGCGTGACCGAGGCAAGCCCACCCCCGACCGGCACGATCGAGGCGCCGGTGACATTGACCGACAGCGCCAGCGGATCGGCGATCAGTTCGAGATAAACGGCAACGGTCCTAGCTGCCCTCGCCTCGTCCGCCTGCCAGTCTTCGAGGATCCGATAACTCGTCTCCTCGCAGCCATGCAGGAAATGATGCAGCCGCTCGATGCCGCGCGCCCCGCCGATCGTGTCGACGCAGCCGGACTGGCCGCAGCCGCAGGAAAAACGCGGAATATGCAGCGTCTCGCCATCGAGTTCGACACTGGTGTTGAGGATCGGGCCATGGCCCCATTCACCGGTGACGCCGCCAGCACCACGCACCAGCCGTCCGTCGATCGCAAGCCCTCCACCGATGCCGGTCCCCATGATGGCGCAGAAAACCACCGAATGACCACGTCCAACACCCTCGTTAGCTTCGGCAAGCGTCAGGCAGTCAGCGTCATTGGCTGCCAGCACCGGTCGTCCGAGGATGGCAGACAGTTCGTCGCCGATCCGCCGCCCGGTGATACAGGGAATATTGGCCGAGGTCGCAACTCCGGTCCGAGGATCGATGAGACCGGCGACCGACAGCGCCAGCGGCGAACCGGGATCGCCCGATTGCGCATTACGCTCGATGAGCCCCGAGAGAGAGACTGCAAGATCGTCCCAATTCGCGGCCGGCGTCGCCACCTTGTCGAGCGGCACCAGCGCACCCGGCGCCGGCGAGACCGCGAATTTCATGAACGACCCGCCGATATCGACGCAGAAGACCGGCTTTGCCGGCCCGATCCGGCCTGTCGTGCGGGGTGTACCGGCAATGCTCATTTGCGCGGATCCAGCAGGTCGCGCAGGCCATCGCCGAGAATGTTGAAGCCGAGCACGGTGATCATGATCGCCAGCCCCGGAAACAGCGACATCCAGATGTTGAGGCCGAGATAGTTGCGGCCGTCGCTCATCATCGCGCCCCACTCGGGAAGCGGCGGCTGGGCGCCGAGGCCGAGGAACGACAGGCTTGCGGCCGACAGGATGACCGTGCCGGCGGTCAGCGTCGACTGCACGATGATCGGCCCGATCGCATTGCGCAGGATATAATGGCTCATGATGCGGCGGCGCGAGATGCCGAGCGAGATGGCGGCTTCGACATAGTCCATGCCCTTCAGGCCGAGCGTCAGGTTTCGGCTGAGGCGGGCGTAGACCGGCACGGAGAAAATGGCAATGGCGATCAGAAGGTTGATCAGGCTGCTGCCGAGCACGCTGACGATCAGGATGGCGAGCACGATGCCCGGAAAGGCAAACAGGATGTCCATCGTCCACATGATCGCCTGGTCGACATAACGGCCGCTCATGCCCGACAGGATACCGAGCGGCACGCCGACCAGCACGGCAAGGCCAACCGCCAGGACCACTTCAAGCAGTGAGATGCGCGCCCCGAAAATGACGCGGGCAAAAATGTCGCGGCCATTGTCGTCGGTGCCGAACGGATGCGCCAGCGACGGCGACTCCATGGTCGCCAGCAGGTCCTGCATATAAGGGTCGGCCGGCGCGATCAGCGGCGCGAAGATCGCGGCAGCCACGATGACGCCGATCAGCAGGCCGCCGAGCGTGATGCTGCGATGCGCCGCCATCCAGCGGAGCCCACGGAGAAGAGCCGGCCGGCCCCGTACGGTATCGGTATCGATAGACGCCATCAGTCGAACCTTATCTTCGGGTTGAGGACGGCGATCAGCAGTTCGGCGAGGAAGTTCATTATCACCACGCCGGTGACCGCCACCAGCGTCACGCCCTGGATGACCGGATAATCGCGGTAGCGCACCGCATCGACCAGAAACCGTCCGATGCCAGGCCAGTTGAAGACGGATTCAGTGACCACCGCACCGCCCATCAGGCTGCCGAAATTCAGGCCGACAATGGTGATGATCGGCAGCAGCGCGTTGCGCAGCGCATGGCTCCAGTAGATCTTGCTGGGCGCCACGCCCTTGGCATAAGCCGTGCGGATATAATCCTGGCTCATCACCTCGATCATGCTGGAGCGCGTCATGCGGGCGATGACGGCCGTCGGCAGTACCGCAAGCGTGATCGACGGCAGGATGAAGCTTTTCCACGAGCTGGCGCCGAGCAGCGGCAGCCAGCCGAGCTGCACGGAAAACGTATTCATCGCCATCAGCGCCAGCCAGAAATTTGCGATCGAGGCCCCGGCGATCGCGAGAATCATCACGAACTGGTCGGGCCAGCCGTGCCGGTAGATCGCCGCGATCATCCCGGCCGGCACGCCGATGCCGATGGCGATCAGATAGGCGGTGATCGCCAGCCCGATCGTAAACGGCAGGCGCTCGCCGATTTCGGCGACGACCGGCAGTTTGGACTTGATCGAGGTGCCGAGATCGCCCCTCACCGCCCCATAGGCAAATGAGGCATATTGCGCCGGCAGGCTGCGGTCGAGGCCGAGCCGAACGGTCATGTTGTCGACGGCCTCCTGGGTCGCCTCGGGTCCGGCCATCAGCCGCGCCGGATCGCCCGGCAGCGCGCGGATGGCCACGAAGACCAGCAGCGAAACGCCGACCAGGATCAACGGCAGAGCCAGCAATTTCTTGAGGATATAGGCTTTCATGCGCCTGTCCTGGAGCCCGTTTTCCCGGCCCCATGTTTCATAAAAGGAAACGGCGGACGGAATTCTCCATCCGCCGTACTGTTGATATTACTTCTTGGCGTCCTTGACGACGATCAGCCCGCCCGGAATGACCCAGGCACCCTTGACGCCGGCGCGCGTCGCAAACAGGTCCTGCTTGGTATAGAGCAGAACGTGCGGAGCCTGGTCGTTCACTTGCCTCTGGGCGTCGACATAGATCGCGTTGCGGGCCTTTTCGTCGAGCGTCGAGGCGGCCTTGTCGATCAATTCATCGAGCTTGGTATCGGAGAAGAAGCCGAGGTTCGCACCAGCCGGCGACGCGCTCTTCGTGTAGTAGAGCGGGCGGAACTGCAGGTCGGCGCCGTTGACGCCGGAAGACCAGGAGGCAATCGACGAGCCGATATTGTCCTTCTCCTTGCCGGCCGGATCCTGGAAAGCCGCCTTCGACCAGACGCCGCCTTCCATCTTGCGCACGTCCAGCTTGACGCCGGCCTTGGCCCACATCGCCTGCAGCAGTTCGCCGATGCGCGATTCCTGCTCCTGCACGATGGTCGACATGGCAAAACCGTCCGGATAACCGGCCTCCTTCAGGAGCTGCTTGGCCTTCTCGATATTGTAGGGATAGGGATTGAGCGTCTTATCGTAACCGGGGGTGACCGGGGCGAGCGGCGAGTTGGCCGGCGTCGCATAACCGTTCATGAACGCCTTGACGAGGCCTTCCCGGTCGGTTGCATAGTTCAGCGCCTGGCGGACGCGGACGTCGTCGAGCGGCTTCAACTTGGTGTTGAGCGAGACCCAGAACACGGCCGACCCGTCGGTCGTCGAGAGCTTCATCTCGGGGTTTGCCTTGACCTGTGCAGCAAAGGCGGCCGGGAACGGATTGATGACGTCGGCATCGCCGGTCTGCAGGGCCATGTTCATGACCGAAGGCTCGCCGGTCCAGGTCCACTTGATCTGGTCCTCGCCCTTCGGCGCGCCGCCCCACCATTCGGAATTCTTGGCCTGCAGCACGTATTCGCCGGATTTGTATTCCTGCAGCTTGTAGGGACCGGTGCCGACGGCCTTGGAGCCGATCGTGCCGGCCGCGTCGGCGGTCGGGCTGACCATCAGGCAGGGGCCGGTCGTGAGTAGCGCTAGGAAAGCCGGATACTGTGTCTTCAGCTTGAACTGGACGGTCATCGGATCGACGGCGGTAACGCCTTCGAGGAAGGTGCGCAACCGGCCGCTGGCGGCAAGCCCGCGCTTGGTATCGAGGTGGCGGGTGAAATTCTTGACCACGGCGTCGGCATCGAAGGCCGTGCCGTCATGGAACTTGACGCCCGGACGCAGCTTGAAGGTCCAGACCAGACCGGAAGCATCTGCCGACCACTCGGTGGCAAGCGCGGGCTTCAGCGACAGATCAGGATCGCGCTTGACGAGGCCCTCGTACATCGGGTCGAGCAGGGCTGCGGTATAGGTCGCGGTCTGGTCGCCCGGATCCATGGAGCGTGGGGCTTCGGTCTGCATCACGTTGAGCGTTGCGGCACTCGCCGCAACCGGAAACACGAGGCTGCCGGCAACCGCGCAGGCAAGCGCAAAATGACGGCTTTTCAGGAACATGGTCATGATTGTTCACCCTTGGTTTTGTTGACATGAGGGCGGTCATTGCCGCCTTAGATCATTTTTATAATTTATTGGCGTTGATTTGTTCATTTTCTGAACTTAGTGTCAACCCACCTTCACAAACAGAAAACAGCTGCCTTGAACGCTTTGCTCACCTCTTCCCAGCGCCAGCTTGTGCGCGTCATCAGCGAGTCCGGTCCGCTCAGCCGGACCGAGATGGCGAACCTGCTGGGCCTGAGCAAAGCGGCAATGAGCGGCATTGCCCGCGACCTGATCGACCTCGGGGTGCTGCACGAGACCGAGACGGTCTACGGTCAGGGGCGACCTTCGGTGCGGCTCGACCTGCATCCGGAATGCGCCTTCTTCGTCGGCATCTCGCTGCTCGAAGATCCGGCGCCGATGATCCTCAGCGACCTCAACGGCAAGATCATTGCCCGCCAGTCGATGCCGCTGTCACGCGATCCGCATGTGATTGCGCAGGCGATCACCGAGGGCCTGCCGAGCCTTCTCGAAGCCCATCCGGACGCCCGGGAAAAGCTTTCCGGCATCGGCGTCGCCCTGTCCGGCTTCGTCGACGAATCCCAGGCCAATTGCGTGCAGTCCACCCTGCTCGGCTGGCAGGACGTGCCGCTGGCAAAGATCATCCGCGAGCGTTGCGGCATCGAGACCTTCATCGAGAACGACGCGAAGGCGGTCGCCGTCAGCGAAAAACTGTTCGGCAGCGCCCGCGAAATCCAGAGTTTCAGCGTCGTCTCGCTTGGCGACGGCATTGGCTGTGCCCATTTCATCGACGGCAAGCTTTATCGCGGCAATCACGGCGGCGCCGGCGAAATCGCCCATTGCACCATCGAGCCTGGCGGCGCGCCCTGCCGCTGCGGCAAGCGTGGCTGCCTCGACACCGTTTCCTCGATGAAGGCGATCAAGGAAATGTCGCGCGCCGAAGGGCTCGAATGCACCTCGCTGTCGGATATCGAATACGAGGCATCGACAGGCAATGCCGCCGCGATCCGCATCCTGCACCGCGCCGGCTCGGCGCTCGGGCTTTCGATCGCCAACCTCATCCAGATCAACGACCCCGGCCTGATCCTGATCACCCATGTCGAAGGCTCGTTCGACGGCCTGTTCGGCACGGTGGTCAACCAGGCCATCGAAACCAACGTGCTGCCGCGTTACGCCGGCCAGACGCCGATCCGCATCAAGCGCGTCGATGGCGATGTCTGGGCCCGCGGTGCCGCCAGCATCGCAGCCCATAATTTCCTGATCGGCCCAAACTCCAACTGAGGTTTTTCCATGCGTATTGCTGTCGGCGGCATCCATATCGAATGCAGCACCTACAATCCGGTTCTCAACGAGGAAAAGGATTTTCGCATCGTGCGCGGCGATGACCTGACGGCAGCGCCCTATTTCGCCTTCCTCAAGGACTACGGCGCCGAATTTCTGCCGACCATCCATTGCCGCGCCATTGCCGGCGGCCCGGTTTCCCGCTCCACCTATGAACGCTTCAAGGCCGAATTCCTCGACCGGCTGAAACCGATGCTGCCGCTCGACGGCCTCTATCTGGCCATGCACGGGGCCATGTATGTTCAGGGCATGGAGGATGCCGAGGGTGACTGGATCACCGCCGCCCGCGACCTGGTCGGCCCGGATTGCACGATCTCGGCCAGCTACGACCTACACGGCAACGTCAGCCAGCGGATCATCGATGCGCTCGACATGTATTCCACCTACCGCACCGCGCCGCATATCGACGTCGAGGAGACCATGCGCCGCTCGGTGAAAATGCTGGTCGAGAGCCTCAAGACCGGCGTCAAGCCGGTGCTGCTCTGGGCGCCGATCCCGGTCGTGCTGCCGGGCGAACGCACCTCGACGGTCGATGAGCCCGCAAAAAGCCTCTACGAGATGATGCCGGAAATCGACGCCATCGATGGTGTCTGGGATGCCTCGCTGATGGTCGGTTACGTCTGGGCCGACGAGCCGCGCGGCACCGCCGCCGCGATCATGACCGGCACCGACCGCGCCGTGCTGGAGCGGGAAGCCAAGCGCGTTGCCAAGGCCTATTGGGATGCGCGCGAAAAATTCGTGTTCGGCTGCGAGACCGGCTCGATAGAGGAATGCGTCGACAGGGCGATCGCCTCGAAGACCGCTCCGGTGGTGCTCGCCGAATCCGGCGACAACCCGACCGGCGGGGGCGTCGGCGACCGTGCCGAGGTGCTCGCCGACCTGATCAAGAAGAAGGCGACCGGCGTCGTTTTTGCCGGCATCGCCGACAAGGCGGCCGCTGAAGCCTGCTATGCAGCCGGCGTCGGCGCCGAACTCGATCTTTCGATCGGCGCCTCGCTCGACACGATCGGCAGCCAGCCGGTCAAGGCGAAGGTCAAGGTCCAGTTCCTGCACGACACGGCAGACCTTGCCGATCGCCAGGCGGTCGTCGCCATCGACGGCATCGAACTGGTCCTCTCGGCCAAGCGCCGTCCCTACCACTATATCGCCGACTTCACCCGCCTTGGCCTCGACCCGAACAGCGCCAAGATCATCGTCGTGAAGTCCGGCTATCTCTCCCCAGAATTGGCCCCGATCGCCAACCCGAACCTGATGGCCCTGTCACCGGGCGTCGTCGACCAGTTCGTCGAGCGCCTGGAACGCCACCGCAAGCCGAGGCCGACCTATCCCTTCGACAAGGATTTTGCCTACGAACCGCAGGTGTTTGTCTCGGCGCGTTCGGCGGCGCGGTGATTTTAGAAGGTCTGCCTGACCGGCAGCCTGCGGAGCTCTCGGTCGGTCGAGCAGCCACCACACATTCCTCATCCCTGTGCTTGTCACAGGGATCCAGTGCACCCAAGTCCTTGGGTGTGAAAGACTCTTCTCACGGCGCAGACGCGCCATGGCTGGATTCCTGTGACAAGCACAGGAATGAGGAATTGGAGGCTGGCCACGTCACCAAGGTGACGCCGAAAACGCCTCAGCCTTACTCATAGGCCAGACGACGCACTCGCGTGCCAGACGAACAGTCGTTCAAAACGGGGACGTTTTCAGCGCCTTCGAAATATTCCTGCACCGGTTTTCAAAAACTTACCCGCTTTCGCTTTCCCGCTTGTCCCCGTCTCCAGACGACGCCGCATAATCCCCCCGTCATCGGATGGGAAACCGGGTTCGCGAACCGGCCGCATCATCCGGCTCGCAAGGTCCGGTTTCCGGTGATGGTCGAGGAAGCGGTTCAAGGGGCCTGACAATCCCCGGAAACGCAAAACGGCCGGGGCAGGCGGAAAGCCTGAATACCCAATACCCCGAAATACCCCGCCTGCCCCATTCCCGCCCAAACGGAACCGCCGGATTTTCATCCGTGCGGCCAAAAGTGCTTGAAAAAAGGAGGCTGCGGTGTTGACCGCCCGCCTACTCCCCAGCCGTCGCAAACACCGCGCTGGCGTCACTGACGATCGCCACATGCGAATAGGCCGCCTGCCCTGCCGCGACCGCATCAGCGCGGATGATGGCGGTGACGATCTGGTCGTGTTCCTCGTAGGATTTCGCAAGACGCCCCGGCAGGCGGAACTGCGCCCGACGGAAAGGGGCAAGCCGCGCCCGCGTCTGGGTCACCATTTCGAAGACGTGGTCGTTATGGGCGCCGCGATAAAGCCTTGTGTGGAATTCGGTATTGTGCGCGGCGTATTCCTCTTCCGCGCCTGAATGCACCAGCCGCATCGAGCCGCGGTGGTCGAGCTCCAGCGCCCGCCGCTCGTCCACCGTCATCCGCTCGGCCGAGAGCCGCGCGCAAATACCTTCGAGCTCGGCCATCGCCTCGAACATCGAGTGAAGATGGGTCTCGGTGACGTTGGTGACGACGGCGCTGCGGTTCGGCTCGCGGCCGACAAGCCCCATGGCGCCGAGTTCGCGCAGGGCCTCGCGCACCGGGGTGCGGGAAACCTCGAAACGTGAGGCGAGCGAGATCTCGTCGAGCTTCTCGCCCGGCAGGAGGGCGCCCGTGACGATCATGTCGGCAATCGCCCGCACCATCTGTTCGACGGTGGTTCCGGTACGGATGACTTCTCTGCGCCTGGCCTGCTTCACGGGACGATTCTGTTTAACCTCACAATTTGCATACAGATGCCGTTCCGGACTCCATAAGTCAAATAACGCCGCCAACGTCACGGTAACTTTCAGCTTTCCGATGTCGGAAAGGCACCACCGGCGATTGCCGTATTGCTCCTCCGGAGGATTGCTGAGCAAATAATAACTATTGATTATTTCTTAAGCGAAAACGCGATGAATCTGTATGCACTTTTCATTGCAGAGTTTTCGCGTTGTAAAATTTATATTCATTAACAATGCCTTGAGTTCTGGCACGCACATTGCATGCACTTTACTGTACCCGTTCGAAACCGGCCCAGAGCCGCAAGGAGCATGCCGATGACCAAACTCCTTCCCATGAACCGCCGCAATTTCCTCCAGGCTTCCGCCGCCGGCCTGGCCGCCGGCACCGTGCCCGGCCTGTTCGGCTCGCAGGCCATGGCGCAGACCGCGCTCACCGTCGGCTTCATCTATGTCGGCCCCAAGGACGACTATGGTTACAACCAGGCGCATGCCGAGGGTGCGGCCGTCATCAAGAAGATGCCGGGGATCACGCTGGTCGAAGAGGAAAACGTCCCGGAAACCGTCGACGTCCAGAAGACCATGGAGTCGATGATCAACCTCGACGGCGCCACCCTGCTCTTCCCGACCTCGTTTGGTTATTTCGACCCCCATATGCTGGCGATGGCCGCGAAATACCCGAAGGTGCAGTTCCGCCATTGCGGCGGCCTGTGGACCGAGGGCAAGAACCCGATGAATACCGGCTCCTATTTCGGCTATATCGGCCAGGGCCAGTATCTGAACGGCATTGCCGCGGCCTACGCGACCAAGAGCAAGAAGATCGGCTTCGTTGCCGCCAAGCCCATTCCGCAGGTGGTCCAGAACATCAATTCCTTCCTGCTCGGCGCCCGCTCGGTCGATCCGACGATCACCTGCCAGGTGATCTTCACCGGCGAATGGTCGCTCGCCGTCAAGGAGGCCGAAGCCACCAACGCGCTGGTCGACCAGGGCGCCGACGTCATCACCTGCCACGTGGACAGCCCGAAAGTCGTCGTCGAGACCGCCGCACGCCGCGGCGCCTTCGTCTGCGGCTACCATGCCGACCAGAGCGCGCTCGCCAAGGACAAATACCTGACCGGCGCCGAATGGGCCTGGGGCAATGTCTATACCAACTTCATCAAAGCAGCCCAGAGCGGCGGCAAACTCGGCAATTTCGTCCGCGGCGGCCTGAAGGATGGCTTCGTCAAGATGAGCCCGCTCGGACCGGCTGTCTCGGCCGAAGGCCGCAAGAAGTTCGAGGCGACGCTTGCCGAGATCATGTCCGGCAAGTTCTCGGTCTTCAAGGGTCCGATCAAGGACAACAAGGGCAATGTCGTCGTCACCGCCGGCACCGCCTTTGCCGAGGATGCGATCGAACTCGAAAGCATGGGTTACCTGGTCGAGGGCGTCGTCGGGTCCACGTCCTGATCTCGAGGTGAAGGAGAAGCGCCATGACGGTCGAAGCGAACGATCCGGGACTATCGATAGCAACGGGGAGCGGAGCTTCGCTGCGCCCCCTCCTCGAATGGCTGGCGCGACGGGCTGAGCCCGTGGCGATCGGGCTGGTGGCGATCCTGATCGGCCTGGCGCTTTTCTCCCTCTTCATCCTGGCGATCGGCAAGTCGCCGGTCACCCTTTTCCAGCTCATGTACACGGGCGGTTTCGGAAGCTGGTTCTCGATCCAGAACAGTCTTTCCCGCGCAGCACCGCTGCTGCTGACCGCACTCTGCGTCGCGCTGCCGGCAAGGCTCGGCCTCGTCATCATCGGGGCTGAAGGTGCCGTCGTGCTCGGCGGCGTCGCGGCGGCGGCCAGCGCCATGCCCTTCGTCGGCGTGGTGCCGCCGATCGTGCTCTTCGTTTTCATGGGTGTCGCCGCCATGGTGGTTGGCGGCATCTGGATCGGCTTTGCCGGCCTCCTCCGCCACTATCGCGGCGTCAACGAAACGATCTCCTCGCTGCTTCTGGCCTATATCGCCATCGCCCTGATGAACCAGTTCGTCGAAGGGCTGCTGCGCGATCCGGCGAGCCTCAACAAGCCGTCCACCAAACCTCTGCCGAAGGACTACATGCTCGGCCAGATCCCCGGCATGGATGTCCACTGGGGCCTCGTCATCGGCGTCGTCGCCTGCATCCTCTCCTGGGTTCTGATCGAGATCACCAGCTACGGTTTTGCGGCCCGCATCGCCGGCGGCAATGTCCGCGCGGCGCAGATACAAGGCCTGCCGGTCGGCAAGCTGATCGTCGGCTTCACCGCGATTGCCGGCGGTTTCGCAGGCTTGGCGGGCATGATCGAAGTCGCTGCGGTCCAGGGCAGCGCCAACGCCTCGCTGGCCGCCGGCTACGGATATACCGGCATCCTCGTCGCCTTCCTGGCGCGGCACAATCCGCTGGCGATCATTCCGGTTGCCATCCTGCTCGGCGGCATCTCCGCCTCGGGCGGCCTGATCCAGCGGCGCATGGGCCTGCCCGATGCGACGGTGCTCGTGCTGCAGGGTACGCTCTTCATCGTCATCCTCTTCTGCGAGACCTTTTACGGCCGCTTCAAGATCTTCAATCCCGACCTCTGGAAAAGGAGCCTCTGATGGAAGACACAGGTATCGGCCTCTGGGGCGTGCCGCTGGCAATCTTCGCAGGCGCCATCCGCGTCTCCACGCCCTTCATCTTCGTCTCGCTCGGGGAGACGATCACCGAACGCTCCGGCCGCATCAATCTCGGGCTTGAAGGCACGCTCGTTTTCGGTGCCATGACAGCCTATGCGGTGGCGGTGATGACCGGTTCGCCGACCTTGGGCGTGCTGGCGGCGATGGCGACCGGCGCGCTGTTCGGCACGATCCACGGCTGGATCTGCAAATGGCCCAAGGTCAACGACATCGCCATCGGCATTGCGATGATGCAGTTCGGCCTGGGCCTCGCCTTCTTCCTCGGCAAATCCTTCATCCAGCCGGTGGCGCCGAAACTGCCCTCCATCCCGCTCGGAACCTGGTCGGCCGTGCCGCAAGTGCAGGCGGCGCTCAACATCAACGTGCTGTTCTTCATCGGGGCGGCGCTGGCCTTGTTCCTGTTCTGGGCGTTCAAGAACACCCGTATCGGGCTCATCCTGCGCGTCGTCGGCGACAGCACCGATGCGGCCCGCGCCATGGGCATCAGCCCGGACCGCGTCCGGCTTCTCGCAACCGCGGCCGGTGGATCGCTGGCCGCGATCGGCGGCGCCTATCTGTCGCTCTATTATCCCGGCTCCTGGAACGAAGGCATTTCCTCCGGGCAAGGGTTGATGGCCGTAGCGCTGGTGATCTTCGCCCGCTGGAACCCGATCGGCTGCTTCCTTGCCGCGCTCCTCTTCGGCGGCGCCGGCGCGCTTGGGCCTGCCCTGCAATCGGTCGGCGTCACGCAAGGCTATTACCTGTTCTACGCGGCACCCTACGTGCTCACCCTGATCATCTTGATTGCCACCTCTTCGCCCACCCGCTCGCTTGCAGGCGCGCCGGGCGCGCTGTCGCTGACGAAATAGGCCGCAAACCGAATTGGAGAGACCCGATGAACAGCCTTTCCCCCGCCGCGCTGGCTGGCCAGACACTCAGCTATATCGACGCCGATCCCTATTCCTGGCCCTATAACGGCGATCTCAGACCCGAAAATACCGCCCTCATCATCATCGACATGCAGACCGATTTCTGCGGCAAGGGCGGTTATGTCGACCACATGGGTTACGACTTAGCCCTGGTGCAGGCGCCGATCGAACCGATCAAGCGTGTCCTCGCCGCCATGCGCGCAAAAGGCTACCACATCATCCACACCCGCGAAGGCCACAGGCCCGACCTCGCCGACCTGCCCGCCAACAAGCGCTGGCGCTCGCAACGCATCGGCGCCGGCATCGG
>NZ_JALBGV010000124.1 GCF_023006505.1 Neorhizobium sp. SHOUNA12A | reverse complement strand
GCCATGCGGTGCACCGCCCCGATGAACGCCCCCGCCCCGCCGCCGACCATGCCGAGCCGGATGCGCGGCTCCCGCGCCTGTTCGTCCTTGCCTTCGATTGCCATGATGTTTCTCCTCGAAAAGATTAAATATGTGGCGACTGCCGGGCAGTCACGAGTTCTTTGCAGCCTTGCGGGGCCTGCCGCCCTTGGCGCCGTTGGCGCGGCTTGCGGCAATTTTTGACGGCGACTTGGATTGTCCGCCGCGGCGTTGTGCCTCCATGAAGGTCCGGCTGCCGAAGACGCCGCTCATGAGACCAGAAATCGAATAGTCCACATCGAGGCTTTCCCAATGCAGGCCGGTTTCCCCGAGAAGTTCGACTTCGGCCAGTTGTTCATTCGTTGCCTCCGCCAGGCCTTCGAGAGAACGGGCGGGGACCATGAAAGCGGCCCCGTTGGCGAACTCCACGACGATACGGCCGGAAGCAGAATCGAACCGCACGGAGACTGGAACGGGCCTTTGTGCCCGCTCCGTTTCCCACCGTCGTTTTGCCTGGGTGAGTTCGGCATCTGTGATCTCAACCATGGTACTTTCTCCACGTCTCCAGGAATAACTGCCGGTTGGCCGCGATAACCTCGGCAGCTCGGCGAACGTCTCGGTCGGACATCCCGCCCTGGGTCAGGACCTTCAGTGTCTCGATATCGATCCGCGCTTCGCCGTCGCCATAGACATGCACATGAGGGGGCTCATGGTCCGCCGTGTAGATGATAAACCGCAGGCCGTGCTGCCGCAGGACGGTGACCATAGATCAATAACCCAACTTGTTAGGTATCTCAAGCTTGTCTCCTCACAAAAGATTGTCCGCTCACCGGGCTGCCGCTACCTTCTCCCCGCTCGCGGGAAGAAGGACGCAAGACGACGCCTCTCGGTGCCTCGGCCTTATGGGGCACGTCCCTTCTCCCCGTCAAAACGGGGAGAAGGTTAGGGTGAGAGGCAGCGCCCGCGGAGCGTTGTCGCTCAAAGCCCCAGCATCCGCCTGTTCGCCGCTTCATCCGTCCCGCCGCTGGCAAAGTCGTCAAATGCCTTTTCGGTGACGCGGATGATGTGCGCCTTTACGAATTCGGCGCCTTCGCGGGCTCCGTCCTCGGAGTTCTTCAGCGCGCATTCCCATTCGACCACGGCCCAGCCGTCGAAATCGTTGGCGGCCATTTTCGAAAAGATCGAACCGAAGTCCACCTGGCCGTCGCCGGGCGAGCGGAAGCGGCCGGCGCGGCCGACCCAGCCCTGGTAGCCGCCATAGACGCCCTGCCGACCGGTGGGGTTGAATTCCGCGTCCTTGACGTGGAACATCTTGATCCGGTCCTTGTAGATGTCGATGTTGTCGAGATAATCGAGGCATTGCAGCACGTAATGCGACGGGTCGTAGAGCATGTTGGCGCGCGGATGGTTTTTCACCCGTTCCAGGAACATTTCGAAGGTGACGCCGTCATGCAGGTCTTCGCCGGGATGGATCTCGTAGCACACGTCGACGCCGCAGGAATCGGCATGGTCGAGGATCGGCGTCCAGCGCTTGGCAAGCTCGTCGAAAGCGGTCTCGACCAGGCCGGCCGGTCGCTGCGGCCACGGATACATATAGGGCCAGGCGAGCGCACCGGAAAAGGTCGCATGCGCCTTGATGCCGAGGTGCTTCGACGCCGTCAGCGCCATCTTCACCTGCTCGACCGCCCAGGCCTGGCGTGCTTTCGGATTGCCGCGCACCTCGGGCGCTGCAAACCCGTCGAATCCCTCGTCATAGGCCGGATGCACGGCGACGAGCTGGCCCTGGAGATGAGTGGAAAGCTCCGTCACCTCGACGCCGTTGGCGCGGGCCACGCCGGCAAATTCATCGCAATAATCCTTGGAGGTCGCAGCCTTTTTGAGGTCGATGAGCTGGCCTGCCCAGGTCGGCACCTGCACGCCGACGTAACCCTTGTCGGCCGCCCATTTGGTGATCCCGTCCCAGGTATTGAACGGTGCCGCATCGCCCGCGAACTGGCCGAGAAAGATGGCCGGGCCCTTGATCGTCTTCATGGTTTTTCCTCTTCGAACATGGCGTGCCTGGATTTCTCCTCCTCCCTCATTCCTGTGCTTGTCACAGGAATCCAGTGCGCCCAAGTCCTTGGGCGCGGAAGAGCCTTTTCACGGCGCAGACGCGCCGTGGCTGGATTCCTGTGACAAGCACAGGAATGAGGGTGAGGTTATGGCCGTGTCCGCCAAAAAATAAAGGCGGGCACGGCCGTGTTGATTATCAGAACGGCGAATCCGGGAAGTAGAAGTTCTTGGCATTGTCCTTCGTCACCAGTGTGGCGTCGAGGATGTAGGTGCCGCTGACCGGGACCTTGTCGTAGAAATTGCCGGCAGTGAGTTCCATGGCGGTCGCCACCATTGCCGGCGGATAGAGAACGTCGACCGGAACCATCTTGTCGCCGTCCATGACCTTCTTGACCATGTCCTTGGAGCCGGCGCCGGCCACGATATACTTGATATCAGTGCGCTTGGCTTGGGCGATGGCTTCGAGAACGCCGACTGCCATGTCGTCGTCCTGGCACCAGACCACGTCGATCTTCTGGTGCTTGGTCAGGAAGTCCTGCATGACCTTGAACGCGTCGTCGCGGTTCCAGTTGCCGAACTGGCGATCGAGCACCTTCACCTTGGAGCCGGCAATGCCCTTGTCGAAACCATCCTGGCGCTGCTGGTCGATCGGGATCGGCAGGCCGCGGATGACGACGACCTGTGCCTCCGGCGTGGTCTTCTTGATATATTCGCCGGCGACCTGGCCGAGCGCCGGGTTGTTGCCGGCCACATAGAGGTCACGGATGGTGCTGTCATTGACGGAGGGCGCGCGGTCGACGAGCGCGACGAACGTACCCTTGTCCTTGACCTGCTGGATGGCGTTGACCAGCGGATCCGGATCGGACGGCAGGATGACCAGCGCGTCGAGACCCTGGACCGCGAGATCCTGCACGGCGTTCGCCTGGCTTGCCGCATCCGGCGAGGTCTTGACGATGACGTTGAGGCCCGGATGTTCCTTCATCAGGAGCTTGGCGACGCGTTCGGCATGGAACACGACGCCGGCGGTCCAGCCGTGGTCGGCGGCCGGAATGGAAACGCCGATCGTCACCTTCTTGTCCTGTGCGAAGGCAGTGCCGGCAAGAAGTGCCAGCGACACCACGGCCAGTCCCAAAATTTGTCTGCGCATTGTTTCTCTCTCCCACAATATCAGGGTCTTTAGTATTTCAGGACCGGGCGCGACCCATCAGCCCGGTCAATTTACGTCGTGACCCAAATCCGCTTCAGCGGCCTACCTCCGCATCAGCGACCTTTGAACCAGCATGGCGATGATGATGATCGCGCCCTGGATGGCGCCAATCAGGTATTCGCTGACGAAATTGGACAACAGCATGATGTTGCCGACGATTTCCAGAATGAAAGCGCCGCAGATCGTGCCCCAGATGCGGCCGACCCCGCCCCGGAGCGCCGTTCCGCCGACGACGACGGCGGTAATCGCCTGCAGTTCCCAGAAGCTGCCGGTCGTGGCGGACGTCGAGCCGAGGCGCGGCACGTAGAGCAGCACCGCAACCGCGACGCAGAGCCCCTGGATGACATAGGTGACGGTGCGCACCCGGTTGATCGAAATGCCGGAATAACGGGCCACGTCCTCGTTCGAGCCGACCGCGGTGACATGCCGGCCGTAGCGGGTGCGGTAAAGCACGAAGGCGGCGATGGCGGCGGTGACGAAGATGACGATGATCGGCACCGGCACGCCGACGAACGAGCCGGAATAGACCGGCCGGTAGAGCGCCAGAATATCGCGGTCGCGCACGGTGATCGCGCCGCCCTGGCTGAGCCAGGTGGTGAGGCCGCGATAGATGCCCATCGTGCCGAGCGTGGCGATGAAGGGTTCGATCCTGCCAATTGTGGTGATCAGGCCGTTGGCGAGCCCGCAGGCGGCGCCGATCGCGATCGCCAGCGCCATTCCGGCAACCAGCGCCAGCGCCGGATCGGCGACCGTTCCCGAGTTCAGGAACAGGATCATCAGGCTGGCGACGAAGGCGAGCATCGCGCCGACCGAAAGGTCGAGACCGCCCGACGTGATCACATAGGTCGCGCCGAGCGCGATGACTGCGATGAAGGAACTGCGCGTCACGACGTTCAACAGGTTGGCGGACGTCATGAAATTCGGGTTGGCGAAGTAGCCGAGCGCCAGCAGAAGGGCGAGCGCGATGAAAGGCGCGATCGCCGCCATGTCCCAGTCCTTGGAGGTCTTCGGCGCCTTGGCCGTCTCGGTCGCGACATTCGCCATCACGCGGCCTCCTCTTTAGTGGCGCCTGTCGCCAGCACGACGATTTCGTTTTCGTTCATATGGTCCCCCGTCACCTCGCCGACGATCCGGCCGGAGCGCATGACGAGGATGCGGTCGCAGATGCCGATCAGTTCCGGCATTTCGGAGGAAACGACAATGATCGAACGCCCCTCCTCTGCCAGCTTGGCGATGAATTTGTAGATCTGTTCCTTGTTGCCGATATCGATGCCGCGCGTCGGCTCGTCGATGATGACGATCGACGGATCGAGCAGCATCATCTTGGCGAGCAGCAGCTTTTGCTGGTTGCCGCCGGACAGCTGGCCCGCAAGGATATCCTTTCGGCCGGTGCGAATATCGAAATCGCGGATCGCCTTGTCGAGCGCGGCACTTTCGCGCTTGCGATCTATCTGCAGCGCGCCGATGAACTTGCCGAGCGAGGCGAGCGTCAGGTTGACGATCAGGTCCTTGGTGAGCAGCAGGCCCTTGCCTTTGCGGTCTTCGGAAAGATAGACGATGCCGGCCTTGAGGCTTGCATGCACATCCTTGAAATTGACCGGCTTGCCGAGATGCCGGACCACGCCGCGGCTGGTACGAAGGCCGACCATGCCCTCCATCAACTCGGTGCGGCCGGCGCCAACGAGGCCGGCAAAACCGAGGATCTCGCCCTTTTTCAGCTGGAACGAGGCATCCTGCGCATAACCGGGAACGTTGAGATGCTCGACTTCGAGCACCGTCTCGCGCGCCTCGGCTGCGTGGCGGTCCGGATAGAGTTTTGCGACATCGCGACCGACCATCAACCGCGCCATGTCGGCGGACTGCAGCTCGCTGACGTCATGGCTGGCGACGAGCCTTCCGTCGCGCAGCACGGTCACCCGGTCGGCAATCTCCTTCACCTCCGGCAGGCGGTGGGAAATGTAGAGAACGCCGACGCCCTTGGCGCGGATCTGCCGGATGACCTTCAGCAACGCATCGGTCTCGTGCGGCGTCAGCGACGCCGTCGGCTCGTCGAAGATGACGATCCGGTGCGGCACGAGCAGCACGCGGGCGATCTGCACCAGCTGACGCTGGGCGATCGACAGGCGGCTGACGATGGTGTTCGGGTCAATGTCGCTGCCGAGCCCGCGGACCGCTTTTGCGGCGCCCTCGTTCATGGCGCGGTCGTCGATGAAAACGCCCTTGTGCAGCTCGCGGCCGAGATAGATGTTCTGGGCGACCGTCAGGTCCGGCGCCAGCAGGATTTCCTGGTGCACCAGCACGATGCCGCGATGTTCCGCATCGACCGGGCCGGAAAAGGTGACGGTCTCGCCGTCTATCCTCATCTCACCGCGGGTCGGCGGCTGATTGCCCGCGATGATCTTCATCAAGGTCGACTTGCCGGCGCCGTTCTCGCCGATGATCGCGTGAACCTCGCCGGCACGGACGTTGATATTGATGTCCTTGAGGACCTCGACGATGCCGAATGTCTTGGAAAGGCCGGTCGCTTCGAAGAGCGGCACGGCGGGGCTCGCCTCCGCAGAACTCATCGCGCAGCACCCATGACGATAGGGCAACGCGCGGCCCGACAGCGAACCGCTGCGTTACCGACAGCACGCCTGTATATGATAATCTGCACCCAAGCTCCTCCCATGAGAACGCTAGCCCAGATTCTGAGGTACGTAAAGCAGATTTCCGTAAGTCAAGCGGGGACGTGCAGGAAGGTTTTGTGCAGATCATCTTCCGGTTGACGACGGCAGCGTCCCGCCCCTCATCCGGCTGCCGCCACCTTCTCCCCGCCTGCGGGGAGAAGGGATATGCCGCTCCGTACCCGTTCACTCTCCAACGCCGCTCGTGGCACGTCCCCTCTCCCCGCAAGCGGGGAGAGGGTTAGGGTGAGGGGCGGAGCAAGCCCATCAAACGCAAAGGCATCAAACGTAACGATTGACGACGTTTTCCAGGTATTCCTGGCGGCCGGACTTCGGTTCCGGGTTGATGTCCTGCTTTTCAACCCAGGAGGCGATGTCGTCGAGCTTGTATTCGCCGCGCAGCATCTTCTGGTATTCCGGGCTGTCCCACTTGGCGTAGCGTTCGTCGAGCGGCTTCTTGAGTGCGCCGTCGTCGAGCATCTTCGCCGCCGCCTTGAGGCCACGGGCGCAGCAATCCATGCCGCCGATATGGCCGATCAGCAGGTCCTGGGGATCGAGCGACTGGCGACGCAGCTTTGCGTCGAAATTGGTGCCGCCGTTGACGAAACCGCCGCCGGCCAAAACCTGGTAATAGGCCAGCGCCATTTCCGGCACATTATTGGGGAACTGGTCGGTATCCCAGCCGGACTGGTAGTCGTTGCGGTTCATGTCGATCGAGCCGAAAATGCCGAACGCGTTCGCCATCGCCAGTTCGTGCTCGAAGGAATGGCCGGCGAGGATCGCATGGCCCTGCTCGATATTGACCTTCACTTCCTTGTCCAGCCCATGCTTCTGCAGGAAGGCGTAGACGGTCGCGACGTCGTAATCGTATTGGTGCTTGGTCGGTTCCTGCGGTTTCGGCTCGATCAGGATCGTGCCTTTAAAGCCGATCTTGTACTTGTATTCGACCACCAGGTTGAGGAAACGGCCCATCTGGTCGAGCTCGCGCGACAGATCGGTATTGAGCAGCGTCTCGTAGCCTTCACGGCCACCCCACAGCACATAGTTGGCGCCGCCGAGCTTCTTGGTAGCATCGAGGCAGGTCTTCACGGTCGCTGCCGCAAAGGCAAAGACATCCGGGTCCGGGTTGGTGGCGGCGCCCGACATGTAGCGACGGTTCGAGAACATGTTCGCCGTGCCCCAGAGGAGCTTGGTGCCAGTCTCGGCCTGCTTCTTCTCGAAATAGTCGACGATCTCGTTGAGATTCTTCGTGTTCTCGGCGAAGTTATTGCCTTCCGGACGCACGTCGGCGTCGTGGAAGCAATAGAATGGAGTACCGAGCAGAGAGAAGAATTCGAACGCCACATCGGCCTTCATCTTCGCCGCTTCCATCGTGTCCGAAAACCACGGGCGCTGGAAAGTCTGGCCGCCGAAGGGGTCGCCGCCCGGCCAGGTGAACGAGTGCCAGTAGGCGACGGCGAACCGAAGATGATCCTCCATGCGCTTGCCCGCGATCATCTCGTCCGGATTGTAGTGGCGGAAGGCCAGCGGATTGGTGCTGTCCGGTCCTTCGTATTTGATTTTCTGGATGTCTCCGAAAAAGCCTGTGCTCATGGTCGTTTCCTCATTGGGTTCGAATTGTTGTTTGACGGGTGGGTTGCCCCCTCATCCGACCCTTCGGGCCACCTTCTCCCCGAGGGAAGAAGGGAACTGAGGCACCGCCGCGAGCCTCTTCTCCCCTCGGGGAGAAGGTGCCGGCAGGCGGATGAGGGGGCGCCTCATGTTCAATGCGCCAGCGACTTGATCGCCGGATAGAGCGCCCGGTAGCGGGCGTATGCGGTGTCGTATGCTTCCGAGAGTGCTGCGACCGGTTCGATGGTCTCGTCGGTTTTCGGTGCCGAGCAGACGGAAAGCGGGTCGGCGCCGGTGGCGGCGATGAGGCCGAGGCGTGCGGCGCCGAAGGCAGCTCCAAAATCGCCGTCGGCTGGAATATCCACCGGCACGCCGAGAGACGTGGCGATCGACTGCAGCCAATAGCGCGAGCGTGAACCGCCGCCGATGGCGGTAACGCGGGAAATCGAGGTGCCGGCGGATTTCAGGGCTTCGAGATTGTCCCTGATCGCAAAGGTCACCCCTTCCACGACCGCCTGGGTCAGCACCGACCGGCTGCTTTCGTGTTCGAGGCCGATGAAGGCGCCGCGGATGGCCGCATCGTTATGCGGCGTGCGTTCGCCGGAAAGATAGGGCAGGAAGGTGACGCTGGAGGGAGCCTTCAGCGTATCGCCGAGTTCCTGGGTGAGTTCCGCGGCGGTCTTGCCGGTGATGAGCGAATACCAGTTGAGTGCGTCGGTCGCCGACAGGATGACGCCCATCTGGTGCCAGGTTTTCGGCAGCGCGTGGCAGAAGGCATGCACCGCGCTTTCAGGCTTCGGCAGATAGGAGGCGTTGGCGGCAAACAGCACGCCGGACGTGCCGAGCGACACGAAGGCCTGGCCTTCCGCCACCGTGCCCATGCCGCAGGCCGAGGCCGCATTGTCCCCTGCCCCACCGGCAATCACAACGCCCTCGCCCATGCCCCATTTGTAGGAGAGCTCGCCGCGCAGCTTGCCGGCCTGCTCGGTTCCCTCGACCAGCGACGGCATCTGGCTTTCGGTAAGGCCCGTGGCGGAAAGCAGTTCGGACGACCACTTGCGGGCGCCGGTATCGAGCCAGGACGTGCCGGCCGAATCCGACATTTCGGAGATGTGCTCGCCGGTCAGCCAGAGGCGCAGGTAATCCTTCGGCAGCAGAACCTTGGCGACCTTGGCGAAGATGTCAGGCTCGTTTTTGGCGACCCAGACGAGCTTTGGGGCGGTGAAGCCGGGAAATACGATATTGCCGGTGAGCTTGCGGAAGATTGGGTTAGCATCGAGGGCTGCGGCTTCCTGATGCGAGCGGGTATCGTTCCAGAGAATGCAGGGGCGCAGCACCTTGTCTTCGCTGTCCAGCAGCGTCGCGCCATGCATCTGGCCGGAAAGGCCGATGCCCTTCACCGCTGCCAACTCCTTCGGGAATTTTGCCTTGAGGCCGGCGACCGCTTCTTCGGTGGCGCGGATCCAGTGGGCAGGATCCTGCTCCGACCAGCCCGAATGTGGACGCGAGACGTCGAGCGAGCCGCTCGCCGAACCGATGATCTTCTGATCGCCGTCGATCAGCATCGCCTTGACGCCCGAAGTGCCGAGATCGAGACCGAGATACATGGTGTTTCTCCTAATGCTCCGCCCTTCAGGGCAGATTGTCTTTCAAGAATATGTCGATACGGATGCGTTCCTGGGCGGCGAGCACCGGCAGGCCGTCCGCCTTGGCCTTCAGCACGCGGATGGCGCTTCTGACTTCGTGGCCCGCATCCTGGTTCAGCACCGCGTCAATGGTGCCGTCGGCAAGTGCTGCGCGGGTCGAGGCGGTCAGTTCGTGCGCGATAACGAGCGGCCGGCTGGGGCCGTGCGCCGCCTGCAGCGCGCGGATGAGGCCGCGGTTGCCGGCACCGAGACTGTAGATGCCGGCGATGTCCGCATTACGACGCAGCGCCTCCGCGATCATCGTCTCGGCAAGCACCGGATCGTCGCGGCCCTCGAGGACGGGCAGGATACGGACGTTCGGATAGGCTTGGGCGATCACGGTCGAAAAACCTTCCAGCCGCTCTCGATGGTCGCGCACCAGCATCGAACCGGCGAGCACCGCGACGGTCGCCCCTCGTTCGCCGAGGGAAGGCCCGTTGAGGAAACGCCCCATCAGGCTGCCCGCAGTGCGGCCGGCTGCAATATTGTCGATGCCGGCATAATGGTCGCGGGAGGAATCCGGCAGGTCGGAGACCAAGGTCACCATCGGGATGCCGGCCTGACGCAGGCGCTCGGCGGCAGCGCGGACTTCCGGCGCGTCGATCGCAACGAAGGCGACGCCCGCCGGTTTTTCGGCAAGCACGGCCTCAAGGGCTGCGACCAGCGCGTCAGGATCGAAGGGCGGTACGTCGACGATGCGGATATCGGTGCGCTCGAAGCTGGACCGGGCGACCGCGCCGCGCACCTCCTCTGTGAGGCCGATCATGAAGGAATTGTCGTTGGCCGGCAGGATGAAGACGAAGGAATAGGTCCGGCTTTTGGCAAGGTTGGCGGCGGCGAGATCGCGCACATAACCGAGCGAGGCGATTGCCTCCTCCACCTTGCCGCGGGTGACGGAACGCACGCCCGGCCGGCCGTTGAGAACCCGGTCGACGGTCGCAAGGCTGACGCCCGCAATCTTTGCGATGTCATGAACTGTGGGCTTCATGAATTCCTCCGCCGACCGTGTTAGCGGAAATTCTGAGGTACGTAAATCAAAATTTGAGGTACGTGTTTCAACAACGCTGGACGCCAAAGAAAAAGGCCGTCACGTGTGTGGCGGCCCTCTTCCCGGCGGTGGAATGCTGGAATTTAATGCCCGCCGCTACCGGCGCCCGCGGGGCGGCCTGGCTTGGCGATGAGGAAGACAAAGAAGATCAGGCTTCCGAACAGCGCCGTCAGGATGAAGAACACATCCATGAAGGACAGCAGCAGGGCCTGTTGGGTGATGATGCCGGAGATCTTCTGGAGCGCCACGGCGCCGCCGTCGAGACCCAAGGCATTGTAATTGGCGCCGACGCTGTCGAGCCAGCTCAGCGCAGCCGGATTGCCGTAGTTCACATGCTCCGAAAGCCGGGCATAATGCTCGTCGGAGCGCTGGGTCAAAGCCGTATTGATGATCGCAAGGCCGACTGCGCCGCCGAGATTACGCGTCAGGTTGAAGAGACCGGAAGCGCCCTGGATACGTTGCGGTGTGAGCGTTCCGAGCGCGATATTGCTGATCGGCACCATGCACATCATCATCCCGAACCCGCGCAGGATCTGCGGCAGAAGCAGTTCGTAGAAATCCCAGTCGGCGGTAATGCCGGTCATCAGGTAGGTGCCCATCGCGAAGGCGCCGAAACCGACCGCCATCAGGATGCGCAGGTCCACGCTGCTCGATAGCCTCCCGACGAGCGGCGCGGAGACGAACATGGCGATACCCGAGACGAACATGGTCTCGCCGATCATCAGCGAATCGTAATGACGGATGCGGCCGAGATAAAGCGGATAGAGATAGGTGAGCCCGTAAAGCCCGACGCCCATGATGAAGGAGAACAGCGATCCGAAGGCGAAATTGGCGTTGCTGAATGCTCGGAGATCGACGATCGGGAACTCGACCTTGAAGGCCCGCCAGAAGAACACCACCGCACCAACAGTGACCAGGACCGCACCGACGACGATCTTGTCGTCGCTGAACCAGTCCTTGTTGTTGCCCTCTTCCAGCACGTATTCCAGCGCGCCGAGGAAGACACCCATGGAAGCAAGCCCCCACCAGTCGAATTTCTTCATCAGTTGAAGCTGCGGCTTGTCGAAGTCGATCAGCGTAAAGGTGACGGCCGTCACGATGATGCCGGGGATGACGTTGACCAGGAACAGCCAATGCCAGGAGAAGGAATTGGAAAGGTACCCGCCGACCGTCGGGCCGATGGTTGGCGCGAGCGTCGCGACAAGTCCGATGATCGGCGACACGATGCTGCGCTTCGACGGCGGGAAGATGGTGAAGGCCGCAGCGAAGACAGAGGGGATCATGCCGCCGCCGATGAAGCCCTGGATGGCGCGGTAGACGATCATCTGGTCGATATTCGTCGCGGTGGCGCAAAGGATGCTGGACAGCGTAAAGCCCGCGGCACAGATGGCGAAGAGGTAGCGCGTCGAGATGATACGCGCCAGCGTTCCCGACAGCGGGATCATGATCACTTCGGCGATCAGGTAGGAGGTCTGCACCCAGGCGATTTCATCCGAACCGGCGGAAAGGCCGGCCTGGATTTCCGCGAGCGAAGCCGAGACGATCTGGATGTCGAGGATCGACATGAACATGCCGAAGACCATCGCGAAGAAGGCGATGAGCTTGCGTCTGTCCATCGGCTGGTCGGCGGGCATCGCCATAGGGGATGCGCCCGCCGTGGCTGTTGCTCCTGCCATGGCCGCTCTCCTTGGTTCTCTTTACTTGGCAGCGACAGCGCCGATGCCAGGCGCAGTGCGGGTGTCGACGTCGACGACGACACTCAGGCCGGCGCGAAGATGCTGACGCTCCAGGTCTTCCTTGGGGATCGAGATGCGCACCGGAACGCGCTGCACGACCTTGGTGAAGTTGCCGGTCGCATTTTCCGGCGGCAGCATCGAGAAGACGGCACCGGAAGCCGGCGCGATCGACACGACCGTGCCGGTGATGTTGTGATCGTCATAGGCATCGACATGCACGCGAACCTTGGAACCCGGCTGCAGATGGCCAAGCTGAGTTTCCTTGAAATTCGCCTCGATATAGAGCTCGGTCAGCGGCACCAACGACGCGAGCCGCTTGCCCGTCGAGACGAGATCGCCCGTCTGGACAGAGAGATTGCCGATGACGCCGTCATAAGGCGCCTTCAGGACCGTGAAGTTCAGATCGCGCTGGGCCTGGTCGCGGGCGAGCTCCTGGGTGCGGATCGTGTTGACCGCTTCGTCGCGCTGCGCATGCAGAAGGCCGATATTGGCCTGAGCCGAGGCAACCGCGGCCTGGCCGGCGACGAGATTGGCGCGGGCCTGTTCGAGCGCAATCTGGGCGCTGTC
>NZ_JALBGV010000123.1 GCF_023006505.1 Neorhizobium sp. SHOUNA12A | reverse complement strand
ACACCCACCCGCTCGGCCAGACGCTGCTCGTCACGGCCGGCGCCGGCCTGGCGCAGGTCTGGGGCGAGCCGATCCGGGCCATCCGGCCCGGCGACGTGATCTGGTTCCCGCCCGGCGAAAAACACTGGCACGGCGCATCCCCGACCACCGCCATGACCCATATCGCCATCCAGGAAGCGCTGAACGGCAGCACCGCGGAATGGCTGGGCGCGGTGACGGACGATCAATATGCGGGCGAGGTCGCGAAAGACTGAGCCGAACTGGCTTGGCGCCGTCTGACGCTCGAAAAGACCGCACGCGTCATTGAACCGAAACCTCTGGCGCGCAAAGATGAGGGCATGATTGCGAACCGGAACCAGAAGGAGCCGCCATGTCCGACGTCACCCGCATCTCCAACCCATACCTGACCGTCGACATCTCCTCGCTCGGCTCGGAGATGCAGGCGCTGGCGGCGACGGATGGCCGCTCGTTTCTCTGGAACGGCGATGCCGCCTTCTGGAACGGCCGCTCCCCGGTTCTCTTTCCGATGGTCGGCAAGGCGCCGGAAAACCGGATCAGCGTCGAGGGCAAGTCTTACGAGATGGGCCAGCACGGTTTTGCCCGCCGCAGCGAGTTTACGCTTGCTTCGTCGAGCGAAACCATCTGTCGTTACGAACTCGCCGCCTCCGACGCGACACGCGCCGTCTATCCGTTCGAATTCCTGCTGGCGGTGGAGCATTCGCTGGATGGCCGGACGCTGACGGTCGCGGCCGAAGTCGAGAACCGCGATCAAAAACCGATGCCCTTCGGCCTTGGGTTCCACCCGGCCTTTGCCTGGCCGATTCCCGGCGCGGCGGCTAAGGCCCACAAAATCACCCTCGACAACGGCGCCGAACCGGCTTTGACGCGGCTGGAGGGCGGGCTGGTCAAGCCGGAAAAGCTGCCGTCGCCCTTCACCGCCGGGCGGCTGACGCTCGACCATGCGATGTTCGAGGCAGATGCGATGATCTTCCCGGAAGGGGCGGGCGAGGGGCTGACCTATGCCGCGGAGGGCGGTCCCGCGCTGAAATTTTCCTTCGAGAACCTGCCGAACCTGGCGCTCTGGCAGAAACCCGGCGCCCCCTTCATCTGCATCGAGCCCTGGCACGGCACCGCGGCCGAACTCGGCGGCTCGGACGACCTGGCGAAACGCCCCTACGGCGTGGTCCTTGCACCGGGCGAAAAAGCCCGCTTTGCGTTCACGGTGGAACTGCCGGCGTAACGTACAGGGTATCCCGGCTTCCCGAGGCCCCGCATTCGGTTTATGACTACCGTCGGCATTCCTGGGTGCAGTTGCCGCCCGGGATCATCGTCTACGACAAGGACCCGACCTGACGTCAGGCGGTCCCGCGAGTGCTGTTGGAGGAGACCATGGCCGCGTCGCTTCGCATAAACCACCTGTCCATCATGGTTCGTGATCTCACCCGCAGCGCCGAGTTCTATCATCGGGTCCTGCGCCTGCCGGAAATCGAGTGCAAGGCGCGCAAGCCGAACATCCGCTGGTTCGGCATCGGCGACGACCAGTCGATCCATCTGATCGAAGGCGATTTCGGCCAAACCTACGTCACCATGTCGACCCATCTCTGCATCGCCGTGACTGACCTCGACGCCGCGGTCGCCCACATCGCCGCAACCGGCACGAAATACGGCGATCTGGCCAGAAACGAGGGCAGGATCTACACCCGTGCCGATGGGGTGCGGTCGATCTACCTGCAGGACCCGGACGGCTATTGGCTCGAGATCAGCGAAGATTACTGAGAATAAAAAAAGCGCCGGCGGATCGCCGGCGCTTCGGGTGTTTTGCTTCACTTCATCGCCTCGAAATCCATCGCATGGCCGTTGATGCAATAGCGCAGGCCGGTCGGCGGCGGGCCGTCGGGAAAAACGTGACCGAGATGGCCGCCGCAATTGCTGCAACGGACTTCGGTGCGCACCATGCCGTGCGACACGTCGCGGATTTCGGTGATCGCCTCCGGATTCACCGCCTCGAAATAGCTCGGCCAGCCGCAGCCGGAATCGAACTTGGTGTCGGAGACGAACAGCGGTTCGTGGCAGGCGGCGCAGCTGTAGAGGCCCTTTTCATGGCTGTTCCAGAAGGGACCGGTAAAGGCGCGTTCGGTGCCGGCCTGCCGCAGGATGCGGTACTGCTCGGGCGTCAAGAGCTCACGCCACTCCGCATCGGTCTTCTGGACTTTCGGGGTGATCACATCGGACATCGCAAGGTTCCTTTCGTTTCCCCATAGATAGGCATCGAGGCGGCGAAGGAAAAGTCCGCGATTGGAGAGCGGATGTCGGTGTGGCTGTTTCTGGCCCAAACCGGTCATTTGGGACCAATCACTCCATGCCTGAGATGGGGTGGTTTTCGGACAGTCTGGTTTGAAGGATCGTCAACCGATAAGCTGCCGTCCGTCTCACCCTCGAAGCTCGTCGCAGGCATATCGGTACGTCTTCAGACGCCACCTTGCCGATATCTCGGCGGGAGTTCTGCGATGGGCAGATCGTCGGCCTTGAACGGCTTACCGCTGGACCAGGGAAGCATGTTCAGCACTACACCAAAACTCGTGCTGATTGCCCCAAACACGAGTTTGCCAAGCGGCTTTTTCCAACCAGCAGCAAGAGCACCGAGCGGTTTGAAGATCAAAAGTGGGATAAAGACGAACGGTAGGATCAAGAAGGTCAGCACCATCGGGGCCGCCGCCTCCATCATAGGGTCACCGCCGTATCGAAGGCGGAGACGCGGGTTACGGGCGACTGCAAACGGAATCAGTTCTTCCATGAACCGAACGTAGTCGGCGGATCGATCGAGGCCTGTCTCTCCCTGCCAATCCAGCGAGGATAGCTCCCTTGATGCGAAGAGCGTCCGCAATCGCGCGCTGTGGACTGGAAACCCAGTGGTGCCGACCCCACTCGTAACGTGAAGGTGCAGGAAACGAAACGAAGTCCATGGGACGAGTCTGACGGACCGTCCTTGCGTCACCGAAAGGCCTTGGGCGTCGATGACGTAGGCCATCGTGATCCCTGGCGAGCTTTTATGATGAATATGGACTTTCGCGGTAAAGCGGTAGGTCGGAGGGTCGTCCGTCTGCAATTGAGCTCTCCAATACGGTCCGCCAATGGAAGTGCCGCTTGTCCCGCGGATGACTGCTTACGGGAGACTATAGATCAGCCGCTACCGTCTTCTACGGGTCGAAACATGACCATAATCGACGGGTGGCGCCATGTCTCCTATTGGCGCATTGTTGCCCTAGCATCCGGGCCGTGATGCCGGTTTCCCCATGGCCTGCCTCGGGTATCACATCTTCGAAAGCGGACGCGATGTTCCAATCTAGCGTCGCACATTGACGAAGGCATTTTTCACCACAATAAGGTCAGGCCGAAAAAATGTGGTAAGCGCCAGCCAAACAACAACAGGAGTGAGATAGTGAGCGAACCGACCGTAGCAGATGCAACAGGCCGCATTTATGAATCGCTCCAGGCGAACAACGCCGACATCGACGTGCATATCGCGGCTCTCAAGGCGGCGATGGCCCGGGCGGGTTTGAAAGAGGCCGTATTCGACCCGGCTAAGCTCGTGCAGAACAATCGTTCCGGCAGGAAACTGATGCAGGCCTACTTTCGGCAGCGCGGCGTGACGGTGAAATTCTCGGCTGAGTGAAGCCTGAGGCATGACGCCGAACCGTTGCCTAAGCATAGGCCAGGCACCAGCCGGGAGCGCGAACCCAACATAGCTCGGCCGGCCGCAGAATTAGCAGTTTTGCGACGCCAGCAATGACGATCATGCCGCAAAGCCGCCGCCGCCAAGCATCGCCGGCCCTCGCCATCAAATTCCCGAAAACTCGCGTTTCTGTGTGTTTCGTCCGGTTCTGCTTGAGGCGGGGACATGTTTCCCATAGAAAATCTCCTGCCTCCGAACGGTCGGGGGCATGGGACTTCTGAAGCGTGGAGATGACATGGCTGCCAATGCGCCGGCGTTGACGTTCTTCGCACTCTTCCTTCCCTTCCTCGCTTCGGTTCTGGCGCCCTTCCTCACCCGCCGTCTGGGCGATAGGGCCGCCTGGGTTCTGGCAGCGGCCCCGGCGCTCGCGTTTGCGCATTTCTGCACCTTCCTGCCCGAAATCGCCGCCGGCGAAGTGGTGACCGGGGGCTATGCCTGGGCGCCGAGCTTCAACCTCTCCTTCTCCTGGTTCCTCGACGGCCTGTCGCTCACCTTCGCGCTTCTGATCACCGGCATCGGCACCCTGATCGTCGTTTATTCCGGCGGCTACATGAAGGGTCATGAGGGGCAGGGGCGCTTCATGGCCTTCATCCTCGCCTTCATGGGCGCCATGCTCGGCCTCGTCGTCTCCGACAGTTTTCTGATGCTGTTCGTCTATTGGGAACTGACCTCGATCACCTCGTTCCTGCTGATCGGTTTCGATCACGAGAGGGAGGCGGCGCGGCGTGCGGCGCTTCAGGCGCTGGTGGTCACCGGCGGCGGCGGGCTCTGCCTGCTCGCCGGCCTGGTCTTCCTCTGGAACATCACCGGCGTCACCCAGCTTTCGCTGCTCGTGCATCTTGGCGACGGGCTGCGCCAGAGCCCGTTCTATCTCGCAACCCTGCTGCTGGTGCTCGCCGGCGCCTTCACCAAGTCGGCGCAGTTTCCGTTCCATTTTTGGCTGCCGAACGCCATGGAAGCGCCGACGCCGGTTTCCGCCTATCTGCATTCGGCAACCATGGTGAAGGCCGGCGTCTACCTGCTGATGCGGCTGAACCCGGTCATGGGGCAAACGCCCGCCTGGATGATCCTGCTGCCCTTCTTCGGCGGTATCACGCTGATTGCCGGCACGTTTCTGGCAGTCCGCCAGACGGACCTGAAGCTGATGCTTGCCTATACGACCATGGCCTCGCTCGGTCTCTTGGTCATGCTGACCGGTTTCGGTTCGGCCCATGCGGTCGAGGCGGCGGTGCTTTATCTCGTCGCCCATTCGCTGTTCAAGGGCGCGCTGTTCATGGTCGCCGGCACGGTGGATCATGAGGCCGGCACCCGCGACGTCACCAAGCTCGGGGGCCTGCGCGCCGCCATGCCGGTCACCTTCGGCGCGGCGCTTTTGGCGGCGCTCTCGATGGGCGGCCTGCCGCTGTTCTTCGGTTTCCTCGCCAAGGAGGAGATCTATGCGGCACTCGCCACCGGCAATCCGCGCGCCGTGTTTTTCACGGGCCTCGCCGTCATCGGCAATGCGCTGATGTTCGCGATTGCCTTCGCCGTGGCGCTGAAACCCTTTCTCGGTCCCCATGTCGAGACGCCGAAACATGCCCACGAAGGGCCGGTGACGCTCTGGCTCGGCCCGGTGGTTCTGTCCGTGCTCGGCCTGGCAGCCGCACTCTTTTCCGGCCTGGCGCATCGATACGTCTCCTCGCCGATGGCAAGCGCGATCACCACCCAGAAGATCGTCATCGACATTTCGACCATGCCGCATCTCGGCGTGCCCCTGCTTCTGTCGGTGATCACCGTATTGCTCGGCGCACTCGCCTTCTGGCGGCTGACGGACCTGCGGGCGTTGATGGTGCGGGCGGTGGAAAGCCTTGGCCCCGGCCCGGACCGCGGCTTTGATCATTTCGTCTCCGGCCTGGTGCGGCTTTCGGGTGCCGTCACCCGTCTCGTCCAGCCGGGCCGGCTGGAAATCTACATCACCGCCACCTTCATCCTGCTGGCCGTGACGCTGCTCGTCCCGCCCTTCCTGTTCGGCGAACTGCCGGCAATGCCCATGTGGCCGAAACAATTGCTGGTCCAGGAGGCGGCGTTCTTCGCAATCGCGGTGATCGGCCTTATCGCCGTGCTGCGTGCAAAGGATCGGCTGACGGCGATCGTTTCGCTCGGCATCCAGGGTTTTGCCGTCGCCGTCATCTTCCTGCTGTTCGGCGCGCCGGACCTGTCGTTCACCCAGTTCATGGTCGAGACGCTGTCGGTGGTCATCCTGGCGCTGGTAATGACGCGGCTGCGGCTCTCGCCCCGCGACCACCGGCCCCTAGGACAAACGCTCTTCGACGGGACGATCGCGGTCGCCTGCGGCCTCGGCTTCACGCTGCTCCTCTTGAAATCGACCGAGGCGCCGTTCGACACCCTGCTCACCGACTTCTTCAACGCCTATTCCAAGACCGTCGCCCACGGCGCCAACGTCGTCAACGTCATCATCGTCGACTTCCGCGGCACGGATACATTGGGCGAGATCGCGGTGGTAATGGTGACGGCGCTCGCGGTGCTGGCGCTGATCCGGGTGAGGGCGGGCAAAAAGGTTGCGGACGACAAAATGGAGACGCGGCGTTGACGGGTGTGGTTTACCCCCCTCTGCCCTGCCGGGCATCTCCCCCTCAAGGGGGGAGATCGAATCGCGGTGAGATTCCGGCCATCTCAAACGTTCCGGTGAGAGCGATGCTGGTGCGCCCAGCCGATCTCCCCACCCGAGGGGGAGATGCCCGGCAGGGCAGAGGGGGGCTGGCAGGGTTCGACCTGCAAGGGGAACGGAGCTTGTTCAACCTCCAAGAGGTGGTGGCAACCAACGTGCAAGGTGCTCATCCATGAACACTCTCATCCTGCGCACCGTCGCGCCCTTCCTCACCGCCCTGATGCTGCTGTTCTCCGTCTTCGTCCTGCTGCGCGGCCATAACGAGCCCGGCGGCGGGTTCATCGGCGGGTTGATCGCGGCGTCGGCGCTGGCGATCTATGGCATCGCCTTCGGCGTGCCTGCGGTGCGCCGCGCGATCCGGTTCCATCCGATGGCGATCGCCGGCGCCGGACTGCTGCTTGCGACGCTTTCCGGCCTGGTCTCGATCGTATCAGGCGTGCCGTTCATGACCGGGCTCTGGGTCTATCCCGTCGTCTTCGAGGTCGAAGTGCCGCTCGCCACCGTCATGTCCTTCGATATCGGCGTCTATCTGGTGGTCGTCGGGGCGATCACCTCGATTGCGCTGGCGCTCGAACAGGAGCCGGGCTCGGACGCGGAGGGAGGGGACTGATGGAAGCGCTGTTTTCGATCCTGATCGGCCTGTTCTTTGCCGCCGCGATCTACCTTCTGCTGTCGAAGCACACCGTGCGCATCCTGCTCGGCGTGGTGCTGCTCGGCAATGCGGTCAACCTCACGCTTTTCACCACCGGCAGGCTCACCCGCGAAGTGCCGCCGATCATCCCCGCGGGCATGGACACGCTGTCGTCGAACGCCGCCAATCCGCTGCCGCAGGCGCTGATCCTGACGGCAATCGTCATCTCGTTCTCCTTCTTCGCCTTCCTGCTGGTGCTGACCTACCGCGCCTACCAGGAACTCGGCACCGACGATACCGACGAGATGCGGCTGGCCGAACCGCGGGACGAGCAGCTTCCGCCGCTGGGGTACTGAGGGGATGGTTTTGCGTTTTCCGCCGGATATCCATTTCTGCCCTGTCGGTTATCGAGGCCGGGGTATCGCTGTGGGGTATCGGGGCCGCGGTATTTCAGCCGACTACCGAAGCCGCGGCACCCCCCTCTGCCCTGCCGGGCATCTCCCCCACAAGGGGGGAGATCGGATGGAGGACAGCCCCCCGCTCCCTATCGAGCGATATGCGTCGATCCCGATCCACCGATATATCCAGCACCTCGCTCAGTCTCTTGGTGGGATTTGGGCAGGGCATCTGCCCCATCCGATCTCCCCCCTTGTGGGGGAGATGCCCGGCAGGGCAGAGGGGGGTATCCCTGCTTCGACGATAGCCGTCCGAGCGGGGCAAGGGACGCCAACTTCAAGAGCCGGAAACACCGTGAGGGACATCCACTGATGGCCTCTCCTTCCGTCGACCTCTCCGCAGCCCTCGTCCTCGCCGCTCCGCCGCTTGCCGACTGGCTGGTCGTTCTCCCCGTCGCCCTGATGATCGGCTCCGGTGCTGTCTTGATGATGGTGCGCAAGTCCGTCCGCCTGCATGGCGGCATCGCGATTGCCGGCCTGGCTCTGCTCGTCATCCTCGACGCCGGCCTGCTCTGGCGCGTCTGGACCCATGGCCCGGTCACCATGGTGATGGGCCGCTGGCTGCCGCCCTTCGGCATTGCGTTCACCGCCGACCTTTTTGGCGCGGTCATGGCGCTCGCCGCGGCGATCGTTGCCCTTGCCGGCGGCATATTCGCATTGCGCGATATCGACGCGAGCGGCCGGCGCTACGGTTTCTACCCGTTCCTGATGCTGCTGATGGCCGGCGTCACGGGCGCGTTTCTGACCGGCGACATCTTCAACCTCTATGTCTGGTTCGAGGTGCTGCTGATCTCGTCCTTCGGCCTTTTGATCCTCGGCTCCGAGCCGGAGCAGATCGACGGGGCGCTGAAATACGCAATCCTCAACCTGATCGGCACGACCCTGTTCCTGATCGCGGTCGGATATCTCTATGCGGTCTTCGGCACGCTCAACATGGCCGATATCGCCCGCAAGGCGGCGGGCCTGCGTGGCACCGCGCCGCTGACGACGCTGACGGCGCTGTTCATCCTCGCCTTCGCCATGAAGGCCGCCGCCTTTCCGGTCAATTTCTGGCTGCCGGCCTCCTATCACACGCCCCGGGTGGTGGTGTCGGCGCTGTTCGGCGGTCTGCTTACCAAGATCGGCATCTATTCGCTGATCCGCGTCACCATCATGCTCTTCCCGGTCGAGCGCGAGGAATTGAGCCTCGTCGTTGCCATATCGGCGGCGCTCACCATGCTGGTCGGTGCGCTCGGCGCGCTGGCGCAGAACGATATCCGCAGGCTCGTGGGTTACGTGGTCATTGCCGGCATCGGCAACATGATGGCGGGCGTGGCGATCGGCACGCCGGCGGCCGTCAGCGGCGCCATCCTCTATGCGCTGCATTCGGTGGTGACCATGACCGCGCTTTATCTGGTGTCGGGAGAAACCGGCCGGCTCGGCGGCACCTGGGCACTCTCCGGCCTCGGCGGGCTTTACCGGAGGGCGCCGTGGTTTTCGGGCGCTTCCTTCCTGCTGTTTCTGGCCGCTTCCGGCCTGCCGCCGCTGTCGGGCCTGTGGCCCAAGGTGGCGCTGTTGAAAGCCTCGCTCGATATCGGTGCCTGGTGGCTGGCTGCGGCGATCCTCGTCTCCGCTTTCCTGGTCACGCTGGCGCTCGCCCGCGTCTTCCTGCTTGCCTTCTGGCGGCCGCAGCCCGAACCTGTTCCGGAGGCCGCCGCCCCGGCGGATTGGCACATCGCCCTGCCGCTCGGCTGCCTGACGGCGCTCGTCGTCCTTTTCGGCTTGCTGCCGGAGCCGCTGCTCGATCTGGCCCAGACCGCGGCGGAGGGGCTCGGCGAACCGGCGGCCTATATCCATTCGGTCTTCCCGGGAGGGACAGCACGATGATCACCTATATCCTGTCTCTGGTATTTGCCGTCGTCTGGGTCACTGTAACCGGCAGCGCGACGCTGCAAAACCTGATCTTCGGTTTTGTGCTGTCGACGCTGGCGCTCTGGATCGTCCGCGACGAGATGGGCGCCCGCGGCTATTGGCGGCGGCTCGGCCGCATCCTGTCGCTGCTCGCCCTGTTCCTGAAGGAGCTGGCGCTGTCTGCCTGGAAAGTGGCGGTGCTGGTGATGAGCCCGCGCATGGACCTCAAGCCCGGCATCTTCGCCTTTCCGCTGACCGTCACCCGCGATTTCGAGATCACCCTGCTTGCCAACCTCATCACGCTGACGCCGGGCACGCTGTCGGTCGATGTCTCCGAGGACCGCAAGACGCTGTTCGTCCACGCGATCGACTGTTCCGATGTCGAGGCCACGAAACGGGATATCGCCAACGGCTTCGAACGCAAGATCATGGAGGCGTTCCGATGACGACGGCTGAAATGATCGTCTCCTATGCGGTCTGGCTGGCGCTCGTGGTGCTCTGCGTCTCCTTCCTGCTCACGGTCTGGCGGGTGATCAGGGGGCCGACGCTTCCAGACCGGGTCGTGGCGCTCGACATGCTGACCGGCATCGTCATCGGCTTCATCGCCCTGATCGCCATCCGCACCGGTTTCTCGCTCTATATCGATATCGCCATCTCGCTCGGCCTAGTCGGGTTCCTGGCGACCGTCGCCTTCGCACGCTTCATCCTGTCGCGCGGCGGTCGGGAAACGCCGAGGCCGGACATGATGAAGACATTCACGGCATCGGTGCCCGAACCGCGCCGTAAATCTGCAACAAGGCGCCCGCCCGGCACCGGACCGGCCGTCAGGCGGAAGGCAAAGAAATGATGGATATCCTGCTGGCCACGATAACCGCCCTTCTGATGCTTGGCGGCGCCGGGTTCGCACTGGTGGCGGCAATCGGGCTCAACCGGTTGCCGGATCTCTATACCCGGATGCACGCGGCATCGAAGGCCGGCACGGTCGGTTCCGGGCTGCTGCTGCTGGCGGTCGGCGTCCATGCGGGCGATCTGCCGACATTTGCAAGAGCCCTTGCAGGCTTCTTCTTCTTCGTGCTGACCGCGCCGATTTCGGCGCATCTACTCGCTATGGCAGCACATAAGATCGGATATCCACTTTACGCTGAGTCAGTCCGAGATGAAATGAAGGATTACGATAAGCGAATATAATCCCGTCGAGGACGAGTTATAACCCTGTCTTGACTGAGCAAATGCTCATCTATTCATCAGTAAAGCTGACGTGGGAGCGATATAGGCCGCAGAAAGGCTGGTAACTCGCGAAAATCGCACTTGGAGATAAAGCGAAGCAGTGGTACTTCGTTACAAGTAGAGTGCAGATGTTGTTTCAGATTAGGCGTTCCCTCGTCAATTCGGTGAAGTCGACAAGTTCTTTGGATTGAGGAACGATAAACGTCGATCACGGACCTGGGCAAGCTTTAATCGAACGCAATATCCGGTGCGAACCGTTTTCTTTTCCGCATGGAGCTTAGGGGTAGGCTTCGGTCGCAAGACGGCGGTCGGGCAATGGTTTCGCTCCGAGAAGCTCTACGAACGGGCAGGTGTCGCGGAGGTCGCGGGGCCAGCCAGTCACTTAAACAGGAGACAGGAAATGACAGACATCGCATTGGGCAAAAGCCCCGATCTGCTGGTGGAGTTGACCGCAGATATTGTGGCGGCCTATGTGAGCAACCATGTGGTGCCCGTCAGCGATCTTTCGAACTTGATCGCAGACGTGCATACGGCGTTGAGCAACACCTCTTCGCCGGCACCGGTTGTAGCGGCCATTGAAAAGCCGAAGCCTCCGGTTCCGATCAAGAAATCGATCGAAGACGACTATCTCATCTGCTTGGAGGACGGGCAGAAGTTCAAGTCGCTGAAGCGGCATCTGATGACCCATTACAACATGACGCCGGAAGAATATCGCGAGAAGTGGGGCCTGCCGGCCGACTATCCGATGGTGGCGCCCGCCTATGCGGAAGCCCGTTCCAGGCTCGCCAAGGAAATGGGTCTCGGCCAGCGCCGCAAGCGCGGCAAGGTCTGAGCCGGGCCAACGCCCGGCAAAGACACCGGGAGGATTTGAAACCATCCCGATGAGGACCGATCGCGCCAGCGACCGGCGGGTGATTTCGGCATCAAACACAGATGCGGATAAAGAGCCGGGCGACCGTACGCCCGGTTTTTCCTTTTTAGCGACCTGGTCACGGGCAAGGTGTGAGGAAAAAAATCCCATTATCTTTCCATGACTTGCGGAAATCATCAACGATTTCAGCTGATAATTGCGGAGAGGCGGTTTTCAGCGTCCCCGCTTTTGCTCTAGGGTGTATGAATTAATTCCTATTTATTGAGGAGTTGTCATGCCTTTCGAGCGATATTCCGAGCCTTCCGCCCCGCCGTCCTCGGCGCGATTTTCCCCGCCGGTGCCAATGGATGCGACTGCCGGTACGCCGCGGCTTCCTGCCAGCCTGCCGCTCAGGAGCGTCTGCCGCATCGTCCGTCAGATGGTCTGCGAACTGGTCCAGCTCTTCGGCGACCGGGTGATGCTGCGCCGCGACCGGCGCCGGCTATCCTGCCATGTGCGCCAGATCGCCATGTATGTCTGCCATGTAGCGCTCCAGATTTCGATGAGCGACATCGGCGAAGCGTTCGGCCGCGACCGCACCACCGTCGGCCATGCCTGCCACGTGGTCGAGGATCGCCGCGACGACCTGGCCTTTGACGAGTTCGTCTCGGCGGTCGAACGCATCGTCACCGCCGTTTTCGGCCTGTCGGAGGCGGTAGCCCATGACTGAGGCGATCGGGAAGCCCATGAGCGGCAAGGCAGATATTCCAGACCTCAAACGGCATCTCCTGCGCCTGATCCGCCAGCTTGCCCGCGGCGAATGCGCGATCGAGACGGGGGAGGGCGCCGAAGTCCGCCTCACCGGAGCCGAGGAGCGGCTTTATCCGCAGGCGGTAATCGCCAGAGCCCGTTCGCTCGGGCTGGTGCAGCTTTCCGAAAGCGGCCGGATCGCCGCAAGTATCGAGGCATCCAGCTTCCTGCGCCGGGCATTGGTGATGGGCGAAGAGGCCTTTGTCGAGCAGCATGGCGAGATCGTCGTGACCTCCGCCGAGATCGACGGCGCCCGCCAGCCGGTGCGCCGTAACCTGACCGAATCACCGCTCGGCACGATCGCCCGGATGAAGGACCGCGACGGAAAACCCTTCCTGCCAGCCGAAGCGTTGGAGGCGGGAGAACGACTGCTCGCCGATTTCACCCGCGGGCAGCTCCAGCCGCGCGTCACCGCCTCCTGGGAGCCG
>NZ_JALBGV010000122.1 GCF_023006505.1 Neorhizobium sp. SHOUNA12A | reverse complement strand
ACCGCCGTGCCCGTCACGGTCAGGTCGCCGCCGAGCTCGGCGTCGATGCCTCGCCCGCGAACGAAAATGCCGTTCGGCGCACTGATCTGGAGGTTGAGCGCGATCGGGTTCGAACTGCCGCCGGCACTCTTCGGGCGCAGCTTTTCCATCTGCCGCAGCACGTCGGGCGGTGCGTTGCGGTGGCGGATATCGATGGCGGAAAGCGAAGTCGGCAGGCGGGCGGGCACGGTAATCGCAGCCTTGGTCAGCGTTACCTTGCCACCGAGGATGGGGCCGGAGGTCAGCGGGCCGGTGATCGTCAGGGCGCCGTCGGTGGTTGCAGCAAACAGCGTGCCGTCGGCATAGGATGCCTGAGCAAGCGTGATCCTGAGATCGGCTGGAAATCCGGAGCCGGGTGTGATGCCGACCGAGCCCTGGACCGAGACCGTGCCGCCACCCGAGAGCTTGGTCGTGAGCCTCGAAATATTGGCGCTCTTGCCATCGAAGGCGACATTGGCGGCGAGATCCGTCAGGGCGAGGTTACGGCGAACATCTACCAGGCGGGCGCCGGAGGAGGATGCCGTGCCGGTGATCGCCGGCGCTGCCGCGGTGCCGCCGATCGCAAGATCGACATTGCCGATGCCTTCCAGCACGAACCCTTGAGCGGCCATCTGCCCTGCAAGGATGGAGAAGGGCAGTTTCCCGCTGAATTTCAGATTGAGCGGCTTTTCGCCCGCAAGCGAGACGGAGCCGCCGCCCGACAGCGAGACGCCGCCACCGCCCGAAAGGCGGGTATCGACGGTGACGGTGCCGTTCTGAAACGTGCCGCCGGCGGTGATGTTGAAGGCAGCGACCCCGGCGGAGGTGGTCTGCGCGACGCCGGCATCGGCCCAGCGCAGATCATAACGGACGGCCGGGGCTTGCGGGGTTCCCGTCGTAGTCACCGTGCCGGAAATCGTGCCGCGGGCGTCGAGGCCCGGCGCAAAGGCGTTGACCAGGCTGGCGGGCACGGCATTGGCGCGGGCGTTTATGTCGAGCGCGGGAATGCCGTCCTTCAGGATAACCTTGCCCGCGGCGGACAGGTCGAGACCGCCGGAGCCCGTCAGCCGCGTCTTGTCTAATGTGACTGTCCCGTTGGCGAAGCTGCCGCTTGCTTGGACTCGAAACGGACTGATGCCAGCGTCGCGCGACTGGCGAAGCTGTGCATCACTCCATTCTAAATCGTAACGTATGGCAGGGGCAGATGCGGCGCCGGTGGCGTTGATCGTGCCGGAAATCGTGCCGGCAGCGTTGATCGCGGGCACGAAAGCGTTGATGAGATTGGCGGGCAAGGCCTTGATATTGGCGGTCAGGTCCAGCGCCGAGCCGGCTGTGCCGTTGACGGTGACGCTGCCGGTGCCGGTTGCGATGGTGAGGTCAGCAAGCCGCGCACCGCCGTTTGCGACCGCAATGCGGGTCGGCGCGGCAAGCCGGACTGCGATGCTGCGGGGCGCGGCGGTGAAGCTTTCGATGCCGACCGAGATATCGGAACCGCTCTGGATATCGCCGATCGCAGTGAGGGGTGCGTTGTCATATTGGGCGGCGAGGTTGAAGTTGGTCCGGTTGCCGCCCTGGCTGACGCCGAGATTGACGTCGTTGATGCCGACCGATCCGGCGCCGATGCGGGTGGCGCGGACGGTGCCTTCGGCCGCGATCGCCTTGATGTCGGGAATGGCAAGATCGATGTTCGGCTGGGCGATCTCCATTGTGCCGCGGCGAAGGGCACTGCCGGATGCCCGGATCGCAGCGCCTGCCTTGCCGCCGGTATTGCTGAACATCACCGTTCCCTTGAGATCGCCCTGGGCCTGCTGGGCAGCGAGCGCCGCAAGCAGGGAGACATCCGGGAAATCGAAGGTGAGCTGGCCTTCCGGCAGGAAGGCGGGGGAGAAGTTCAGGGCGCCAGAGAGCTTGTTGGGGCCGATCTCTGCGGTGATCGCCGGCGCGCTGGTGCGGCCCTGGACGGAGGCGACGTCGGCATTGACGCGGATAGGCTGGCCATCGAGCGAACCCGTGCCGGTCAGCTTGCCCTTGGGGGCGTTCGGATCGGCGGTGCCTTCGAGGATGAAGCTCATGTCCTGGAGCTTGCGGCCGACCAGCCGGGCGTCGGCGGAATTGACCACGGCCCTGACGCCCATTGCGGCGAGCGGCCCCTTGGCGGAAATATCGAAACCGGCAGCGCCTTCGGCCTCGGGCAGCCAGCGCTTGAGATCCGGCACGCGGCCGGCGAGGCGGCCGGTGACGGTTTGGTTTTCGAGCAGCATGTTGCCATGCGCCTCGATCGCGTTCGACCGCATCACGAAGTTCTCGAGGCTGACGCGGCCGCCGCTCACCATGTTGACATAACCTTCGGCGGACAGCTTGCCGTCGAATTTCGAAACCAGCCCCGGCGGCAGAACGGCGGGATTGGCGAAAACCCGGAAATTGCCGGTGACCGCCTGCTTCGACATATCATAGGCGCCGGACAGGGTGCCGTTGACATTGCCGCTGTCGAAGGTCGCTGCATCGAGGCCGATCGCCGGCGGCGCCAGCCTTAGCGGCGCATCGAGCGTCACCGGCCCGCGGATCACCCGGTCGAGGTCGTCATTGGTGAAATGCGTGCGGGCTACAGTGAAGCGGCTGCGGATGCTGCCGGAGCGGTTGATGAGGTTCAGGTCTTCGCTTTCTGCCTGCAGGCGGATCTGGCCGAAGCGCCCCTGCGGCAGTTCCGCGGCGTTGAGCGCAGCCGTCGCGTTGAAGCGCGCCGAGGTGGCCGCGCCGGTCAGCGTAAAGTTGATGCTTTCGAAGGAGAAGCGGCTCTCCTGCCCGTTGATCGGCCAGACGAAGTCGACCGGACCCTTTACGCCGTTGAGGCTGGCGGTGAGGCTGTTGTCGCCCGTCTGGTCCCAGGCCCCCTTGGCAGCGATCTTCACGGCGCCGGAGGTGAGATCACCGCGTTCGATATCCACGCGGCCGGAAGGCGCATAGACTGCGGCGATGTTGATATCGGTCGTGCCGCCGAACAGCGGACGAAAGGCGGGCGGGAGAAGCGTCGAGAGCTGACCGCCGCCGGTCACCTCCACTCTGTGCCTGCCGTTTGCGACCAGCATATGCTTGCCATCGACCGAGATGACGGGAGTGCCGCCGACGCTGCCCTGCAGCTTGCCGGCCCAGTCGGAAAGAGGTCCTTCGCCATCGAGGGCGAGCTGGACCGCCGGGGTGCCGGGTAGGCGCAGAACCCGGGCGAGCAGGCCACCCTGCGGCTCGGACACGGCAGCCTTGAGCGTCAGGCGATTTTCGGACGGCGCGTAGACCACGTCGGCAGATGCCCTGGCATCCGGCTCGTCCTTGCGGGTTGCCTGCAGGTCGAGCGAAATGTCCGGTCCGGTCGCATCGATCGATCCCTTCACCGAAAGTGAGAAATCCCGTCCCGAAAGTGCCTGGGAGAGATTGATGTCCGGCAGGTCGATCTGCGCGACGCGGATCCCGACGGGCAATGGCGACCCGGAGGAGTTCGTCGTCTGCGTCGTTGCGGGCGCTTTGGGCGGCCGCGGTGCACGGATGAAATTGACGGTGTCTGCGGAAATGTGCTCGGCGCGGAAAACACCGGTCACCAGGGATGTCGGCGACCAGTCGATCTTGATGCCGCCGATCTGGGCATAGGGGCCCATGTCGTCGGACAACGTGAGGGCATCGATACGCAGATCGCCGGTCAGAAGGCCTTCCGGCCGCGTGAAAGAGATGCCGCGGTCAGGCGTGGAGACGATGGCGGAAATCCGGTCCGCGGCAACGCGTCCGCCGACCGGGGTGAGGGCGACGAAAAGGACAACGCCCAGGGCCATGACGAATAGGATCGCGACCACGCCAAGCGCGGCCTTCAAGATCCATTTCAACAGGCGTACCATCAGCATCATGCCTTAAACGCTACCCTTCACTGCCTTTCAGAATGCCTGTCCTATGCCCGCATAGATACCGTACTGGCTACCGCCGTCATAGCGCTGCAACGGAATTGCAACGTCCAATCTCAGCGGTCCAAAAGGCGTGGCATATCTCACGCCGATCCCTGCGCCAGCACGTATATCAGAAAAATCGGGCACGATTCCGGTCGATACCGTACCAATGTCGACAAAAGGTACAATGCCTATATTTTCTGACACTTTTACCCTCACTTCGAAAGATCCCAGCGTATAAGAACGCCCGCCCGTGGCTTCATCGGCGCTGTTATAGGGCGAGATTTCCCGATAGGCGTAACCGCGTACCGATCCGCCGCCGCCGCCGGCGAAGAATCTGCGTGTCGCCGGGATTCTTTCAAGGTCGCTTCCGCCGGCCAGTGTTCCGGCGGCCAGACGGGCAGCCAGCACGATCCGATCCTCCTGCCCGAGGCCGAGATAACCCGAGATCGAGCCCTCGAACGACGAGAAGATCGTGCCGTCCATCAGCTCGTAGCTCGGCTTGGCCGACAGCGTCGCGTAATATCCCTTGGTCGGGTCGAGCTTGTTGTCGCGCGCGTCGCGCTCGAAGCTGATCGGCAGGCTGAGGGTGAGATATTGATTGTTGCCGAAGGCATCGTCGGCATCGATATAGGCGATTTCCCCGCCGCCCTTGAGTTTGTCGGTCTCGTTCAGCTCATAGGTGATGCCGGCCGAATAGATGATGGTCTGCGCCTCGTAGACGTCAGGCGTCTCGCTCTTGGCTTCCAGGCGGGATTCGAAGGTCGCTTCCGGCACGAAAGCGCCGGGCTTGGTAAAGATGATGCCGGCGGAATAGTCGAAGGTGGTGACGTCGGTTGTGGCGCCGATGCCGGACACCTTGCCTTCGATGCGCAGCGACTCGGCTTCCCCGAAGAGGTTGCGGTGGCCCCAGTATCCTTCGAGACCGGCGCCGTCGATTGAGGAATATTCGGCGCCGAAACCGAAATAGCGGTGCTTACCTTCCGATACCTCGATTGTCAGGGGCAACGAACCGTCCGGTGCAAGCTTCTCCGCCTCATGGATCGTCACGCTCGAAAAGACGCCGAGTTCGCGCAGGCGGTCGTTCGCCTTCTTCAACTGCTCGGGCGAATATTGTCCGTGCTTGTCGAGCCGCGAATAACGGCTGATGAAGGCGGCATCGACGGTGCGCGATCCCTTGACGGCGACGGTGCCGAACGGCGCGACCGGGCCGCCGACGGCGCCGAGCACGACGTCGATCGTGTCGGTGCGGTGATCGGCCGTCACCTGCCGACGGGTCAGTTTCGCGAGCGGTCGTCCTTCGTTCTTCAGATCGACCAGAAGCTGTTCGCCCGCCTTCAGGATCAGCCGCGAACCGGCCTTGCCGCCGGCGACGAGATCGTATTTTCCCGGATCGTGGCCGGCGGCATCGCCTTCGAAGCGAACCGAGCCGAGCTTGAAGACCGGGCCGGGATCGATGCTGACGGTGACCGGCACGGGAGCCGCGTGGTCGAATGTGGGGTTGGGCGGCAGGCGGTCGATATCGGTGCCGGCGACGGAGATGTTGACGGTACCGCCGTAACGGGCCTCTTCGTAAAGCACGGCGATCAATCGGTCGCGGTCCCCGCGTGCCTTGATGATAACCCCGAGGTCGCCCGAGACCGGCTGTTTTTCGTCGGTGATCAGGGAAGCCGCCGATTCGAGGCGCTTCTTGAGATCCTTATCGGCGCTGCCGGTTTGGAGCGTCGCATCGTAACGGACGGGATCGATGACCTCGACCTTGTCTTCATCGCCGCCGAACAGGGTGATGCCAAAGAGTTTAAAGGCGTAAGCCTTGCCGGAAAGCGGCGGGGAAACAAGAAGTATAGCGGCAAGCATCGCAGCTGCGCCTGCCTCCCTCAACCTCCGTTTTTCTGTCCGCCCAGTGTTTTCGTTCCGCATACGCAAACTGCTGTGGATTCCCCCGGCTGGAAGCCGTCATAGCGTCCGACGAAGCGAACTATCTAACTGCAAAAGACGAAGCCGGGTACCCCCGATCGCTCTTCGCAATGATTTCATGACAGAAAAAGCCCCGGAGAGTGCTCCGGGGCCACAGTTTTTTCTGCAATCCACGCGGTTATCAGTAACGGCGCGGGCAGCTGTCGATATAGCGGCGGCCATACCGGTCGCGGTAGTAACATTGACCCGGCTGTTCGGCGACAGAGCCGATCAAGGCACCGGAAACGCCCCCGATCGCAGCACCTACGGCTGCGCCGCGGACGTTGCCGGTGGCGAGGCCGCCGATCACGGCGCCGGATGCTGCGCCGATGCCGGCGCCCTGTTCAGTTGCCGTGCAGCTCGCGAGCGAAGCGCCGACCATCAAAAGCACCAAGGCTTTTCTCATGAGATCCTCCTGTTTGTTCTTTGTTTTGCCCGGCCGTCTCGCAGACTCCGAACGTTTCCGCGGGTCAATTCAACAGCCATCAATGGGAACAATAGGTCGCGGCGCACAAGAGTCCATATGACCTCAATATTTTTAAGCGCCGATTTTGTTTGAATTGTCGATAGTTACTCGAAATCCGAGAAGATCGGAGGACGATGGCTTGACCGGTGGCCGGTCAAATTATTGCCGTTTCCGTAGAAAGTAGCGGTTGATCCCCTAAGTAAAAAAGCAAATGATGTCGGGCATGTCCGGGAGGGACATGAGGAGGATCATATGACGAAAGTGACGCTGACCGTGAACGGCCGCGCGATGAGCGGCGAGTGCGAGGACCGCACCCTGCTCGTGCATTTCATCCGCGAAAAACTTGGTCTGACGGGCACGCATGTGGGCTGCGATACGACCCAGTGCGGCGCCTGCGTCGTTCATATGGACGGCCATTCGGTGAAGAGCTGTTCGATCCTGGCGGTGCAGGCATCCGGCTCGACGATCACGACGATCGAGGGTCTCGCCGGCCAGGGCGAATTGCATCCGGTTCAAGCGGCCTTCAAGGAGCATCATGGCCTGCAATGCGGCTTCTGCACGCCCGGCATGGTGATGACGGCAGTCGACCTGATCAACCGCGAAGGCGGGACGCTGACCGAAGAGACAGTCCGTGCCGGGCTCGAAGGCAATATCTGTCGTTGCACCGGCTACCACAACATCGTCAAGGCGATCCTTGCCGCCGATGCCGAAATGGCTGGCAGCCGGCAGGCCGCGGAGTGAGTGGTCAGTAGTCGTTAGTGAGCAGCGGTTCACACGGCGTTTCCGCTCTTGAACCGCTCACTGCCGACTAATTCCTACTCACTAACCAAAACCAATCACCATCTCGGGAGGAGATGAACATGGGTGTTGAAGGAATCGGTGCACGCGTTACTCGCAAAGAGGACAAGCGTTTTCTGACCGGCAAGGGCCGTTACACGGACGACATGACCGTCCCCGGCATGAAATATGCCTATTTTGTCCGCAGTCCTTATGCACATGCGAAGATCAGGAACATCGATGCGACCGCGGCGAAAGCCATGCCGGGCGTCATCGACGTGCTCGACGGCAAGCAGCTGCAGGCGGATGGCATCGGCAATCTCATCTGCGGCTGGATGATCCATTCGAAGGACGGAACGCCGATGAAGATGGGCGCCTGGCATCCGCTCGCCGTCGATACCGTGCGCTATGTGGGCGATGCGATCGCGATCGTGGTTGCCGACTCCTCTGGTGAAGCCCGCGATGCCGCGGAAGCCGTGGTCGTCGATTACGAGCAGTTGCCGGCTGTGGTCGAGGCCGTCGCGGCACTTGCCTCCGGCGCGCCGCAGATCCATCCGGAAGCGCCCGGCAACCTGATTTTCGACTGGCAGATCGGTGAGCCGGATGCGGTGGACAAGGCGATTGCAACGGCTGCGCATGTCACCGAAATCGAGATCCTCAACAACCGCCTGTCGCCTAACCCGATGGAGCCGCGCGCCACGCTCGGCATCTACGATACGGCGGAAGATCACTACACCTGCTACACAACCAGCCAGAACCCCCATGTGGCGCGACTGGTGATGAGTGCCTTCTATAATGTGGCGCCCGAAAACAAGCTGCGCGTCATTGCGCCTGATGTCGGCGGCGGTTTCGGTTCGAAGATCTATATCTATCCGGAAGAGATCATCTGTCTCTGGGCGTCGAAGAAGACCGGCGTGCCGGTGAAATGGACATCGGACCGCACCGAGGCCTTTCTGACCGACGCCCATGGCCGCGACCACGTCTCGAAGGTGAAGATGGCCTTCGACGCCAACAACCGGATCACGGCGCTGAAGGTCGATACGATCGCCAATCTCGGCGCCTATATGTCGCTGTTCTCCTCGGCCGTGCCGACCTATCTCTATGCGACCCTTCTGTCCGGCCAGTACGATATTCCGGCGATCCATGCCAATGTCCGCACCGTCTATACCAATACGGTGCCGGTCGACGCCTATCGCGGCGCCGGCCGTCCGGAAGCGACCTATCTCTTGGAACGGACCATGGAGACGGCGGCGCGCGAACTCGGCGTTTCGCCGGCGGAACTGCGCCGGGCGAATTTCATCCGCACCTTCCCCCACCAGACACCTGTCATCATGAATTATGACGCGGGCGATTACGAAGCTTCGCTGAACGCCGCGATGCAGGCCGCCGACTGGGCAGGTTTTGCCGCCCGGCGGTCGCAATCCGAAGCCAAAGGCAAAAAGCGCGGCATCGGCATGAGCTGCTATATCGAGGCCTGCGGCATCGCGCCGTCGGCGGCGGTCGGTTCGCTCGGCGCCGGCGTCGGCTTGTGGGAATCGGCGGAAGTGCGGGTCAACGCCGTCGGCACGATCGAGGTGCTGACCGGCTCCCACAGCCACGGCCAGGGCCATGAAACGACCTTCGCGCAGCTCGTCGCCGGCCGCCTCGGCGTGCCAATCGAAAGCATCAACATCGTCCATGGCGATACCGACAAGGTGCAGATGGGCATGGGCACCTACGGCTCACGCTCCGGCGCGGTAGGCATGTCGGCGGTCGTCAAGGCACTCGACAAGGTCGAGGCCAAGGCGAAGAAGATTGCCGCGCACCTGATGGAAGCCTCCGAGGAGGATATCGTCATTGAGAACGGCGAGCTCAAGGTCGCAGGCACCGACAAGTCGGTGCCGTGGTTCCAGGTGGCGCTCGCCTCCTACACCGCCCATAACCTGCCTTCGGGCATGGAGCCGGGCTTGAAGGAAACGGCCTTCTACGATCCCTCCAACTTCACCTTCCCAGCCGGCTGCTACATTGCCGAGGTGGAGATCGATCCGGATACCGGCGAGACGGATATCGTCCAGTTCGTGGCGGCCGACGATTTCGGCAACATCATCAACCCGATGATCGTCGAGGGTCAGGTGCATGGCGGCATTGCCCAGGGCATCGGTCAGGCGCTGCTCGAGAGCGTGCAGTATGACGAGAACGGCCAGCTTCTGACGGCAAGCTACATGGATTATGCCATGCCGCGCGCCGACGACCTGCCGTCGTTCAAGCTGTCGCACCAGAACACGCCTTGCCCGGGCAATCCGCTCGGCATCAAGGGCTGCGGCGAGGCGGGTGCCATCGGTTCGCCGCCGGCGCTGATCAACGCCATTACCGATGCGATCGGCCATAACAAACTCACCATGCCGGCGACCCCGATGAAGGTCTGGCAGGCACTGCATCCGGCTCACTGAGGAGAACAGACATGTACGCTACCAGCTATCATCGTGCATCCTCGGTGGAAGAGGCCGTCAAGCTCAAGTCCGCCAACGAGGAGGGCAAATACCTTTCCGGCGGCATGACCCTGATCGCCACCATGAAACAGCGGCTCGCCGCGCCGAGCGACCTGATCGACCTTCGCCATATCTCGACGCTGCGCGGGATTTCGATCGACGGCCGCAAGGTGACGATCGGGGCTGCCACGCCGCATGCGGACGTTGCCGCTTCGCGTGAGCTTGCCGCAATCTGTCCGGCGATCTGCAAGCTCGCCGGCCATATCGGCGACCCGCATGTGCGTCACATGGGCACGATCGGCGGTTCCATCGCCAACAACGATCCGGCGGCGGACTATCCCGCCGGTCTGCTCGGGCTCGGCGCGACCATCGTCACCGACCGTCGTTCGATCCCGGCCGACGATTTCTTCATCGGTCTCTTCGAGACCGCACTGGAGGAGGGCGAGATGGTGACCTCGGTCACCTTCAATGCACCGGAAAAGGCCGGCTACGCCAAGTTCAACAATCCGGCCTCGCGTTTTGCAATGACCGGCGTGTTTGTCGCCAAAACCGCCGGCGGCGTGCGTGTCGCGGTGACGGGCGCCGGCTCATCGGGCGTTTTCCGTCATCCCGGCTTCGAACAGGCGCTTGGTTCGAACTGGTCGGCAGATGCGCTGAGCAATGTCGCGGTCGACGCCTCCAACCTGATGGCGGACATGCACGCGAACGCGGAATACCGCGCCAACCTGGTGAAGGTCATGGCGAAAAGGGCGGTGGCGTCTGCCGGTTGAGGCGAATCGAGAACACAGGTGAAAAGCCTGGAAGAGCGGTGAGGCCGCTCTTCTTTTTGCTGCTTGACGTGGATCAATTCTCACATTTTCGAAATCGCTTACCTTTTTATTGGAATAATTCAAAAAAAGCGGGCCTTTTGCCGCAGGTTGGTTCTATTCACGCGGTTCGGGGTTGACGAAAAGCGTGGCTGAAACCAAAACCGAGGTAGGTTCTGGAGTGTGAGCATGGACTTCGAGGCATTTTTCAAGAGCGAACTGGACGGACTTCATGGGGAAGGCCGTTACCGGGTGTTCGCCGATCTGGAGAGGCATCGCGGCAATTTTCCCCGCGCCACGCGCCATACTCCCGATGGTCCGAAGGAAGTGACCGTCTGGTGTTCCAACGATTATCTCGGCATGGGCCAGCACCCCGCCGTGATCGAGGCGATGAAAGAAGCCATCGATCACTGTGGCGCGGGTGCGGGAGGCACCCGGAATATTTCTGGCACGACGCACTATCATGTGGTTCTTGAACAGGAACTGGCCGACCTGCACAGCAAGGAAGCGGCGCTGATCTTCAATTCCGGCTATATGTCGAACTGGGCGACGCTCGGCACGCTCGGCCAGAAAATCCCCGGCCTGATCATCTTCTCCGACGCGCTGAACCACGCGTCGATGATCGAAGGCATTCGCTACGCCAAGTGCGAACGGGTGATCTGGAAGCACAACGACCTCAACGACCTCGAAGCAAAGCTGGCGGCAGCCGATCCGAATGCGCCGAAGCTGATCGCCTTCGAAAGCATTTATTCGATGGATGGCGACATTTCGCCGATCAAGGAAATCTGCGATCTTGCTGATAAATACGGCGCGATGACCTATCTCGACGAAGTGCATGCGGTCGGCATGTATGGCCCGCGCGGCGGCGGCATTGCCGAACGCGAAGGCCTGATGGACCGCCTGACGATCATCGAAGGCACGCTCGGCAAGTCTTTCGGCGTGATGGGCGGTTATATCGCCGCGTCGACTGCGCTCTGCGATTTCATCCGTTCCTTCGCCTCGGGCTTCATCTTCACGACCGCCCTGCCGCCGGCGCTGGCAGCCGGGGCGATTGCCTCGATCCGGCATCTGAAGGCAAGCCCGTTCGAGCGCGCCCGTCATCAGGACCGCGTCCGCAAGCTGCGCACCATGCTCGATCAGAAGGGCATTCCGCATATGCACAACCCGAGCCATATCGTGCCTGTCATGGTCGGCGATGCGGCCAAGTGCAAATGGATCTCGGATATCCTGCTCGACACCTGCGGCGTCTATGTGCAGCCGATCAACTATCCGACCGTGCCGCGCAAGACCGAACGCCTGCGCATCACCCCGACGCCGCTGCATAGCGACGCCGATATCGAACACCTGGTCGGCTCGCTGCACCAGCTTTGGTCGCGTTGCGCGCTGGCGCGGCACGTGGCTTGAACGATCAACAAAGATCCGAATAACGCATGGCCGCGCTCACGCGGCCATTTCTTTTTGCGCGATGATGTCACCGGCACGGCGCCGCGCCTCGGCATCGGCCGCGAAAACCTCATCCATCGTCGCTGCGGGCGAATAGCCCACCATTTCATCCATCACCTGTTCGGCGATATCGGCCATGTTGAGAAAACCGATGCGGCCGGCGCAGAAGGCGTGGAAGGCGATCTCTTCGGCAGCGTTCATCACTGCACCCTGTACGCCACCGCGTTCCAGAGCCGTGCGTGCCAGTCTCAGCGCCGGGAAACGGACTTCGTCCGGTGCCTCGAAATCCAGCCTTGCAAGCTTGGCGAAATCCAGCCGTTCAACGTCGAGCGTTGAACGGTTGGGGTAGGTCAGCGCATAACCGATCGCGGTACGCATGTCCGGACAGCCGAGCTGGGCCAGCACCGAGCCGTCGGCATAACCAACCATCGAATGGATGACCGATTGCGGATGGACGATCACCTCGATCTGGTCCGGGCGCAGATCGAAGAGATGTTTCGCCTCGATCATCTCCAGCGCCTTGTTGAACATCGAGGCGCTGCCGATCGAGATTTTCAGGCCCATCGACCAGTTGGGGTGGGCGCGGGCGATATCCGCGGTAACGCCCGCCATCTGCTCCCGCGTCCAGGTGCGGAAGGGTCCACCGGAGGCGGTGAGCACGATGCGCTCGACCGCGTGGTGCTGGTCGTCTTCGAGCGACTGGAAGATGGCGCTGTGCTCGCTGTCGACCGGGATCAGCCGTCCGCCGCCCTCAGTGACCGCCTTGACGAACAGTTCGCCGGCGGAGACCAGGCATTCCTTGTTGGCGAGCGCGATATCGGCGCCGCGCTCCGCGGCAGCCAGCGTCGGCGCGAGGCCGGCGGTGCCGACGATT